>DKUL01000001.1 GCA_002490665.1 Lachnospiraceae bacterium UBA7205
TCTTATGAATCCGAGAGGCTATATCTTTTTCCACAGGGCTCTGTTTCAATACATCTCATGTTTCTATTAATCTGCGTTAGCATTGCCCACAACCCAAACTGTATACACGTTTCAATACATCTCATGTTTCTATTAATCGTTTACGTCCTGAATGATGTAATCTCCAACGCTCACAGTTTCAATACATCTCATGTTTCTATTAATCAGGCGATTTTCTGTTTATGTCTGACGGTTATTTTGAGTTTCAATACATCTCATGTTTCTATTAATCTTGTGTAAAAAATATTGTGGTGCCGTAGCCGTAAGGTTTCAATACATCTCATGTTTCTATTAATCAGCTCCCCTGTAACCTGTACCTTAAACTTTTTGTCGTTTCAATACATCTCATGTTTCTATTAATCTCTGCCTGTTTCTGCTCCTATGATTATCCAATCCATGTTTCAATACATCTCATGTTTCTATTAATCGTTCCCTCTCCGAAAACGCCGTCCATGATTCCTCTGTTTCAATACATCTCATGTTTCTATTAATCCTGAAAAGCTTGGAAAGCAGTTAGAAAAGTATGTGGGTTTCAATACATCTCATGTTTCTATTAATCGAGTCATGAATTCGTCAGAATCCTGCAATAAAACGTTTCAATACATCTCATGTTTCTATTAATCTTAAAAGGTCTGTCTTTGGGGCAGACCTTTTAAAAGTTTCAATACATCTCATGTTTCTATTAATCCTAAGCTTGGAGCAAAGACAATAGAAGAACGTCCCAAGTTTCAATACATCTCATGTTTCTATTAATCCCAGCCTGTGAAGATTACAAGGAGGTTAACAATGGTGTTTCAATACATCTCATGTTTCTATTAATCATTCCACACGTTTATCACCACACGCAAGCAACTCACGTTTCAATACATCTCATGTTTCTATTAATCAAAAACACTTCGCTTTCCTTTGTTATGTATTTTGGTTTCAATACATCTCATGTTTCTATTAATCCAGGACGGCTTGCCCTGCACCATCACAATCAGTAGTTTCAATACATCTCATGTTTCTATTAATCTTGGCAAGCCGGCGGTCTTTAACCTGGAGTACAACAGGTTTCAATACATCTCATGTTTCTATTAATCCGTCACGGTCCATGCCGCCATTCATGATTATGTGGGTTTCAATACATCTCATGTTTCTATTAATCCCCCTTTTCGTTCACGCATGGCAAAAGCTGATGTAGTTTCAATACATCTCATGTTTCTATTAATCGAATCAATGTACATTTTCCTGCTGCTCCTTTCTGAGTTTCAATACATCTCATGTTTCTATTAATCCTGTTAAAAACCATGTTAGGAGGATAACGACACAGTTTCAATACATCTCATGTTTCTATTAATCATTATCCCCAACGCCGCTGTCCTGCCAGTCATACAGTTTCAATACATCTCATGTTTCTATTAATCTTACTCACGTTCTTGGAATCCGCAAAATATGTAAAGTTTCAATACATCTCATGTTTCTATTAATCCAGAGCGCGGTCACCTCCAGGCACCTGTCAAACGGAAGTTTCAATACATCTCATGTTTCTATTAATCACGTGGTATCGACAACGTTCTGAACCTCGGTCAAGTTTCAATACATCTCATGTTTCTATTAATCAAATCAAACGGTTTTGCCTTGTATTCTTTTTCATGTTTCAATACATCTCATGTTTCTATTAATCTCCGATTTTTGTTTTTAAAGCAATTAAGAAGTTGGTGTTTCAATACATCTCATGTTTCTATTAATCGAACTTCTGGGTGAAAAATGGGAGGATTTGGTCAGGGTTTCAATACATCTCATGTTTCTATTAATCGTCAGTCCCACCATGTCGGTCATGTTGGTGCCTAGTTTCAATACATCTCATGTTTCTATTAATCTTTGCAAGCTCACGAAACAGAACCGGGGGCGGGCAGGGTTTCAATACATCTCATGTTTCTATTAATCGGCAACGGAGTATGCAACGGCATCCGACACCGTGTGTTTCAATACATCTCATGTTTCTATTAATCCTTTAAAGCAGTTTTTCAGACTGCTCACGCTGATTTGTTTCAATACATCTCATGTTTCTATTAATCGGTTCGCCACCGGGACTATCACCGCCCCCCTTACGTTTCAATACATCTCATGTTTCTATTAATCATGCGGGCAGCGCAGGGATAAGGAAGACCCGCAGGGGTTTCAATACATCTCATGTTTCTATTAATCAAGCCGAGTATAAAAAAGGAGATAAAAAATGTCTGAGTTTCAATACATCTCATGTTTCTATTAATCAGCAGCTTGCCCGTTCCAGATTGTACGGTGTCCCACGTTTCAATACATCTCATGTTTCTATTAATCTATCAACCGCAGGAAATCAAAGAGGGCTTGACGGGTTTCAATACATCTCATGTTTCTATTAATCGAAAGAGAGGTGGCAGCAGTTGCAGAAAGAAGCAAGTTTCAATACATCTCATGTTTCTATTAATCTTTTTGCCCTGCTGCCATGGCGCATGCCATCCAGGCGTTTCAATACATCTCATGTTTCTATTAATCGGTTTCCCAAGTACAAATAACGGACTCTTTAATCGTTTCAATACATCTCATGTTTCTATTAATCGACCTTGCTATGTTATAAATCATGTTTTTTGTCCTGTTTCAATACATCTCATGTTTCTATTAATCTGATTCAATTATATCGCGGACTGTCACTGTATTGCGTTTCAATACATCTCATGTTTCTATTAATCTAACTGTTCAATTTTTTCGTCCAAGTGTTCTATTGTTTCAATACATCTCATGTTTCTATTAATCAATGTTTTCCAACCTTGAACCTGTCCATATTTCTATGTTTCAATACATCTCATGTTTCTATTAATCTTCCCAAGCTTTATCTGTTCCTAAAATCTTGCAAGTTTCAATACATCTCATGTTTCTATTAATCCAAGGCCATCTGGCACTTTCGCCTTTCCCATTATACCATAAACATCAGGAAATGTCCCTTTTTTACCGTTTTTTTACCAGGCGATTTGCATGTATGCCTTTTTGTGCAGGAAAATCCCATTCCTTCGCATATTCACCATGCTTTTCGTGATAACTGCTGATGTTTCGCCTGGTAAAATCAGATGATTAAATCCTCACCTGTTGATTTGTCACGCTTCCCTAATAGGGATTCGCCAAACACGTTGTCGTTCATCAGTTTAATGATACATACGAAATCTTCATCCGCATTGATTACTTTTTTCAAGTCATTTTCCAGCGCAATCAGCTTTGATGGTGTCGTGTCGCCACGGAATACCGAGAACTGAAAATGGGAAAGATATTTTTTGCATACCTTAAAGACTTTCTGGACTCTTTTTTCGTTGACATCATAAAAAACAAACGCATAATTATAATTTATTTTTTTCTTGTTCTTCTCCATTTATTCCTACATATTTGTCTTGATTGAGAATGGGACAAATTCCTTTCCTTCCAAAATAAATTTTATAAGCTTGTAACAATCCAGTTTCACTGCCGTTCTGTATGTAATTTTTCGTTTCAGTCGTTCATGGTAAAAAACCGTCTCAAGTCTTTGTTCAAATGCCTCAATAAATATTTTACGCCCATCCTCATTCAGGATACAGTAATTTACTTTCTTTTCAAAGTGCTTCTCCACCTGCAGTCTTTTGTTATTCACCAAGTCAAAAATAGTCCGGTAAACAATCACAGGCTTAAAAACCTCGCACATATCCAGACTCAGCGAAAAGCGTCCCTCGGATGGTTCGTGCAAAAAGCTGATTCGCTGGTCCAGATGCGTTCTGTAAATAGTAGAAACGGTTTTCGTGTATAGAAGTGTATTTCCAAAAGAAATCAGCGCGTTAATCGGGTTATCGGGCGGGCGCTTCACTCTTTTGTTCATTACAAAATCTTCGGGGAGGAAGTATTTAAAATTAGAATAAAACCTTGCCCAGGCTTCACCTTCAGCCGACATTACTTCTGCTATTGTCTGTGCGGAATCCACGCACTTGTGAAATTCTTTCCGAATCCAGTCAACCGTCGGTTTAACCTCTTTTTTATCGTGCTTATAATAATGGTAAAGGATTTCATAAATATTATCACCAATTCCATGTACAATGGCTTTCGCAATGTCCGTTCTCTGATTTTCAAACGCCTTCACCTGTCTTATCAGCAATTTACCGCTGCAATACTGGTCTCTTGGGTAATATGTCCCACTGTATGAGCCATAATAATTAAAGAAATGTATTACTACATGATTGGATGACAGAAAATCCAGCAGCTTTGTATTGACGCTTACCTCATTCAGGCAATATATTTCTTTTGTATTTTCAATTGGTATGTACACATTTTTCCCATCTTTCCGAAAGCACAGCGAATTGTCCTTTCTTGTCAGCTCTCCACGTGACATAATATATCTTGTACTTCCCATGATCCCTCCCTTTAGATAAAACAGTATTCATAGTAGGAACATTTCTTACATCCTGGTTTTTGCACCGCTTCTGGTACTGTTTCGGATGACAGCAATTCCTCTATCTGCAATATTATCTGCCCCAGCTCCGTTTCCTCTGCAATGCCCAGTTCAAGAACCATGACCGTCTTCTCCGTCTTGTTCTTTTCCTCAAACACAAGCTTTCCTTTTCTTACCAGTCCCTTATCCTTTAAGACTTTTAAATAATAGTATAACTGCCACTTTGCAGCCTCGACATCTGCATCCGATTTTTTTATTTCTGTCAGATATTCTGCCGTGAGCCTGTCCAGCCTGATATTGTCAATCGCAATTTCAGCCGACTCATTTTCCTGCGCTTTCACCTCATGTATCACTCGCCCTATCTGCACAAGCTCACTATTATCTTCGAGGTTTAAGCGGTTTCCGTGCAGATAGCACTGCCTTTTGCAGTGGAAATAATAATTCATTAACGTTCCGTTGACACGCATCTTTCCCCTCCATCCAAAAGTGTTGCGGCAAACTCTTATATCTCAATAA
The DNA here is from genome assembly GCA_002490665.1 of Lachnospiraceae bacterium UBA7205. GTDB lineage: Bacteria > Bacillota > Clostridia > Lachnospirales > Lachnospiraceae > COE1. The sequence goes on from DKUL01000001.1 coordinate 4,982, forward strand.
AAAGCCCTCCCTTGTTCTCAAGCTTCGCCTTGTCCAATCGACCATCGGCGAAAAACGCCTCGCCGTCCTCAATGTAATAGAGCTCACCTACCCTGTCGGAATATGTTATATCCGAACTCTTTTTGATCTGGTAAATGAAAAGATTGAGTTTGCTTCTGATTTCAGACAACAGTACACGAAACTGTGCATAATCTTCAGGCGGGTGCGTCAGTATTTCCTTATATTGCTGCCACAGCGCCCTCCCATCTACCGTTTCCCCATTCGCCAAAACAATCGACCTTGCCAAAAACACAGACATGCGCCAGTTATCCTCGTCAATGAGCTGCATCCTCCCATTTATTTTTGGAAAATCCAGCAGCCCGACTTCATCTGCAAATGCTTTCATCCCATCAGAATCCGATGCCTGGTTTCTATTTTTCCTGATAATGCCCATCACCCTGCCATAATATTCAGAAAACTTTTTATCGTTTAGAACCCGCTGCATATCTTCATTTCGCAGAGTCAGTTCTTCGCTGATTCTATAGTCCGAATCACCATAGATGCGCCTGGCTGGATAAATATCAAAAAAATACACCTTACCTTTCCTACGCGCGTTCCTGTTGATTCTTCCCATGAATTGTTCCTCACTGTCCAGCGTGCTGATATCCTTGTATCCGATATCCATGTCAATGTCCACACCCGCTTCAATGACCTGCGTTGCAACCAAAATATAACCGCGGTCAAATTTTTCTGTCCGAATGCGCCGTAAGATTTTTTCCCGGTCAACCGTGTTATCATCGCCTGTCATGCGGTCAATGACGGCATCAAGCTCCTCATCTGATGCCAGCTTGTCATAAAATCGGTATGCCATCTCCTTTTGAATAAACTCTATCAGTATTTTTTGGCGGTTTTGTGCCTGATTCTTTACATGTTCAAAGAGCGCCTCCTCGTCAAACGCTTTGTCCTTTAGCAATTCATAGGAAATAACAACCCTGTTTTGGAATCTGTCATCCTGAAAATAAAAATCCCTGTTACGGATAAGCTGATTTACCCGTTCGCGCTTTCCAGTCAGTACAGTCATATTGGGAAGTGTGGCAGACATAATGAGTACCTTGCAGTTGAGAAATCTGCAAAAATATTGGAGAAATGTCATCATCTCCGCCCAGATTGCATTCTTGTAGCTCTGAATTTCATCCAGCACAATAACACTTCCCACCAGCTGGTGGAAGCCAAAGAGTGCTTCCCTGTGTGTATCAAACATCGTCTGAAAAAGGCTTACATGTGTCGTCAGAATAATTGGGTAGTTCAGAAACTGTCTGTCCAGCAGTGACTTGCTCCAGTCGCATTCCCCCCAGTTATCCTCAAATTCTTCCTTGTTACGCGAAATACACGCATCGCGTTTGATTGGTGTGATGGAATTGACGACAGCCGTCTTTTCAAGAATCTTCTGCCCGCAAAACATTTCCTCCATACTGGCTTTATTCTGCTCCACAAGATTGTTAAACGGATAGACGTAAAAAATCTTGCCCATCCCTTTCTCTGCAAGCCGAAAGCTACAGTGAAACCCGACATTGCTTTTTCCGCACCCGGTTGGAGCCTCCAGGAAAAAGATGTCCTCATCATCACCCGCTTCGAGATTTCGTTCTGCCTCATAAAAAAGCATATTTCTCAAATAGTTAATATCCTTGCCGTCATCCACTGCACTTTCCGGATTAAATTTTCTGATTGCCTGCATACGGCTTGTCTTTTCAAATGCCGCCGCCATGTCTTTCCGTTCTCTGACAGAACCAAAGTATGTTATCTGCGTTCCTGTCACATATTCATTTGTCGCATAATAGTCACATGCCGTCAGCAGCGAAAATGCCAGTCTTGCATATGCATATTTTGCAAAACTTCGTTCCTCCGTCTCCTTCACGCTTTGCAGAATCCGCACATATTTTGAGACAGGCAGATTCGAAAATTTTCCGTTATATATCTGCCTGTATTGGTTTTGCCTGACCTGCGTGTCCATATTGTTTAATTTTCCGCCATCACGCAGTGCAAAGCAAAACGTGCGGAAGCTGTCCAGGTCCGAGTGATGCTTCATAATCAGATATGCATTGATGCAGACAATTTCATACAAAAATAATTTCTTTTGGGTATCCATCTGCACATTCTTGAGCATCCGTTCCAGCTCTGCCATATAACAGTCCAGGTAAAAATACGCCGACAGGGCAGAATGATTCTGTTCACATAAATCTGGTATTTTAATTTCAGAAAATGCTTTGTTTTTCATGGCTTTCTGCTGAAATACCGGATTTATTTTTCCCGCATCATGAAATGTAATCATGCCGCTCAATGCCTGCCAGAACCAGTCTGCATATTGCCGTCCGCCATCTCCTGTCAGCACAGGCTCCAGTTTGTCAAAAGCATCGCGCATCCGCTCCTTATCCAGCAGCCGTGCAAAGTATTTCTGGCACCGGCTGGTATGTTCCTGCAGCGTCTCTCTTTGAGCATACACCTTCGAATCCGTGTGCGCATAGACAGGATGGGTGAAATTCAGTACTGTTGCAAGCTCCATTCTAGCCTCCTTAGTAGAACATGATTTGTTTTCCGCCTATCTCCCAGACAGGTTTCTCAATTGCCCCCAGCGTCATATTGGTAAATACAAATTTTTCCAGCACATACTGATTTGTGTCCGCGTCAAGCCGTATAGGCAGCGCCTCCTCATATTTAAACGGATTCTCAGCCCCGCCAAACAAATTGGCATCGGCATCAATTACTGCCTTACTTTTGGGGAAAAGACAGTCCAGGGAATCAGGATTTGCAATGCTCCTTCCCTCATCCGCCATCACATGGGCAATGTCCGCCGGATGGTCATTTTTTCCGAGATAGGGAATATAACTACACCTTTTTTCCAGCATACAGTCTGCCAGCCTCTTTGCCTCGTCACAATCCAGCAGGACAAAAATATCCCAGGAAGGCTCCTCGAGCCACTGCTCCTTTACAATCAGGTTCCCCCCCTGCTCGCGGGAGGCATACCCGACCGAATTATTATAGCTGGTTATCCTTTTCGGAAAATATCCCCTGTCGGCATTGGGCGATATGCTGATTTGTAGTCCTTTCAGGTTTTGATAGTATTGCGGGTATACGTCTGACGCTTTCATCTGGCTGTATCCTCCATACCCCAAAACAGCACCAAGCAATCCGATTAACGCAGGCTTATGTATCTGACCATATGTATAATAATGGATGGCATTCACATCCGGTTTCTTGAACATTGCCTGTTTTCCCGACAATGTAAACTTTAAAATATCCATAGTCATCCTCTTGCCGCCGTCCCATAAATGCGGGCGGGCGCGTAAATATCAGATTTTACAGTTCCTTGCTTGTAAAAATGTGGTACATTTTTACCGCCGGAATGTCAGTCTCTATCATTGTCGTGTACGGATTGTAATAAATCTCCACGTTCCGTATTTTTGCGCCAAATTCACGCAGCAGACTGCCGCACATGACCCGAATCACATTTTTATCTGCCTTATGGTGTTCAAACACAATACTTTCTGCCAGGCTGGGAAGGTACACATCCTCCTGTGTCTCAACAAACAGTCCGAATTCATTTTCGCATCCGGCTTTTGCGTTTGTTGCAAAGGAAGTTGCCGCACACAGCGCTGTCTGTTTAAATTTCCGATAGTCTTCTTCCGTATATCCCTGTGTCACTCCCAGTTCCACATATTCCTGATATACCTTTGGGTTTATGGAAAACGGATAAAAATAATGTGCTTCGTCACTCACGATCTTTGTGCCGAGCGAGGAATTCCTTGCCTCCTCACCATCCTTGCTCTTTTGCGATGCAGTTGCATCCCTGAAAGGAGAAAGGATTTGCTGCTCCTGTGGCATACTTTCCTTATATTTATTAAAGCCCTGTCCGAACTGTACCGCACCTGTTATTGAGATATTACATCCCTTCTCCGCAAAAGTTGCCCCAAAATTTTTGACATCAACTGCACTGAATAAGTTTGACAAAACATTCCTGACATCCCTGACATCCTCTGTATGAAACAGCTGGATATAACGCTCCATCAGCGTCCGGGGCACCAGGCTGACACTCCCTTTTTTATCTTCTATTGTTGTCACGGACTTGATATAGATTACCTTGTCCCCATTTTCATTCCACATTTTTTTCATGGGGTACTTAAAAGCCTTGTCACTTCCAAATATATCGCCTTTTGACGTAGTTTTGGGATATCCACTAAAATCGGCATTCCAGTTTGCCATAACCGAAGAAATCCCCATAACACCATACACTCTCTGATTCATCATCTCGTATCTCCTCCTATTTTTCTTTTCATGGACGCCCTGCGCAGGCAGCCTTAGCCGTCCATTTCCTTTCCGCGTCCACGTACATAAAAAGCGCTGTTTGCAGTCAGCCCGGCAATCAGCTCCCTCTGCATGACCTTTTCGCAGGAAGGATTATAGGTCATGATATGGCTGATGACATTTTTTGCCCGTGTTCCTCGTTCTGCATCAATTGCATAATTGTATCGGATAAACATCTGCCCCAGCTTCTCCTTTATCTGTTCGTCACTTTCTGCGTTGAGGAACTGGTTTGCAATCGACAACGGTTTCTTTGCCGCCTTGGACAGGGACAAAAAGTACCCCACCATCTGACCAACCGCATAGTAATACTCATTGTCGGAAAACTCCCAATCCTCTTTCAGCATGTCAATATGTTCCTGAAACGACTCCTGTATTTTTCCCATGCGCTCCTCCTTTTCATGATTGCCATTCAAATAATCCTCCAGCGAAAGCATCAGATTCAACTGCGTTCCGGCGCGGTACAGATGTCCGCCTGCAATATTATTTTTTATCAGTTTTACCGCCATCTCCTGTATGACATCCTCCATGTGGCACCGAGGTGTTCTGTACAGCCAGGCAAACAGCCTGCTGCGGTACGTAAGCATAATATGTTTCAGTCCCCCATCCATCGGCGGCAAATCCATCGGATCCGTAAAGTAATGGTATCCAAGATATCTGTCAAAAAAAACTTCATCAATCAGCGCTCCAAGCTGCGACGTTTCTTCATAAGCCCCATACCAATTCTCATCCCCGCCGCCTTTCACTATTTGCTTAAAATGAAACGTCCTTGCCAGATTAGGTGACACATCCATTACAACATCACTGTCCAAAATCTCGACTTCTTTTCCCTTTTTAATCCGAAGATACAATCCATCGGTGACATCCGGAAGCTCCTTTGCCTTATCCGGAACAGCCTTTATAGTCTCTTTTTCGAAGTCAACATACACATTTACATTTCCCTTACATGCATGTCCCCACAGGAAGTCAAAAAACTGTCCCTGAAGGATGACCGCATCCATATTTATCAGATATGGCGCCGGTGTTTTCCTGGTCTTGCTCTCAAGAAATGGTTTCTTTGCATTGAGACCCAGATTGTTGCTCGGCATCCCCAGAATTGCACTGCCGTTTGTCACATTGTAGTCATTGTTATTGTAAATGTTGGGGATGACATACCGTTTGTTTTCCTTTTCATACAGCTCCTTGGTTTTTTTCACATCATCATATACAAAAAATAACTTGAGATAATTTTTTCCTGACAAATCGGCAGGCAGGACTGCCGGGTTTGCCAGCCATTCCCGTATCCATCCGCGTATTTTTTCAACCGTCTCACAGTCAGGTTCCCCAAGCTCTGCCACTGCCTGACGGTACAGCTTCTTTGCATTCGGTTTTGTATATTTCATTTCCGGTGCAGAGAGCGTATTGTAATAGCCGTCAGCAACGCTATCTGTCAGTTTCTTTTCCTTTATGCTGTCTTTCTTTACAAAAAAAGAATACATATTGTTGGAATGAATCACTTTTTTTGTGTCGACAGGCTTATTCATCTCTATCAGCTTGCTGTTGTAATCCAGATATCTTATATAGTTGTACCACTCGTCATTCTTGCCATGTAGCTCCCCGCTCTTCTTGTCATACATGATTTCCAAAATGTATTTACTGGAAAATCCCCTGTCCATATTAATCAGGATGTAAGTACCATCCTTGGGAATATAGTTGTCCACAAGCAGTTTCATCCTGCGTTCCAACATGGTACAGGTCTCATCCGTCCCTCCCATTTGCACGTGGCCGGCTTCGGAAAGCAGCATTTTTTCAAAAACATCTATCGCATCATATAACACACAATCCCTCCATTTCTTACCACAATCCCATGCTTATAAAAACCGGAAGCCAAGGAAGCCCATTCCGCGGGGGCTCATTGTTCCCGCCCCATTAGCCAGCGCAAAACGCATTACTTTCTGCGCCTCCACATCATCCGATATCTGCATTGCTATCTTATCGCCCAACAGGGTAATGCCTTTATAGGAAACCCCTATTGCACATTTGTTTTTGAGCTCTATCTGGTCATAAAGGGTTAAATTTTCTTTTACCTTTTCGCCCATATAGACCTCATATTGATGAATCAGCCCTGATGTCAGCTCCTGTTCAAATCCCTCAAGTGATACCCTGTCACGCCAGTAGCCTCCCCCGCCTGAACTTTTTAAGATAACCGGCGTAAGCGAGTAAACTGATGCAATTGGTCTCTCTGGAATTTGCCGTACTGTCCTCATAAGCCCCTTGACCGTATCCGTTTTATGGTCAGCTATTCCATCCATCAGATAGGACAGCAGTTCCTTGTCCAAAGTCCGTATTCTGAATTGATATACCTGGTCTCCCTTATAGACCTTCATCCCCTTTTCAATTTTTATGGGTAAGTCAAAACAGTATGCCTTTGTTTTTGTTTCTTGATGAAAGTCATAAAAATGCTTGTCCCCAGCCAGATAGCTGTCAATGTAATTTGCCATCACACCATATATCAGCGGGACGGGAACATCTTTTATTATGTAAATGCGAATGGTAATTTCATATAGTTCCATTTCTTCCTCCGTGTGTGCTCCTTTAATACTCTGTTAACATGATACACCTTTTGGAAGAATCTGTCAATCTCTTGTAAAAATTTAATATTAATATTTGAATATATAAAAATAACAAAGTAAAAAATTGATATTTATATTATTTCAATACATCTCATGTTTCTATTAATTATCAATTCTTTACTTTGTCATTTCCATTTTACAACAGCAATGTACATTTCGCAAATAATAAATGCAAAACTTGCTTTAAGCTTCTGTTATATCCCATCCTGATTTTTCATTTATACTTCTCTTTTCACCCAAAACTCCGATTTCCTCAATAAAAAACTCATCCATTGCACAGCGTCCGGATGTGTACACTAGCAGCGCAAATTCACTATAATACCCCAATCCGGCGTCCCGCAGTATCATTCCGATGTTCTGCCGGTCGGGCGGAACGACGCGCTCCTTAACAAACTGCCTTGCCCATCTGTCCTCGATTTCCCGGATTCCCTTTCTGGCTAAAATTCCCAGAATCGCCGGCAAATTATCCGGATTGACAGATGCCGGAATCGAGACATGGTACACATCTTTTTCCTCATCATAAGACAAAACCGCGCACTCTTTCTCCGACGAATCACATCCGTTCTCCTTGATCAAAAAACTTCGCAATGTTATCCCTTCTTTCCTGAATCATTTCCACAACACAGTCCCAGTATTGATGCGGAACTGCTTTTTCGGACGACTGCATCAGTCCTTGCAGTCCCCCGAGCAGCACATTTCCGCCAATATCGGCTGTTTTTACAAAATCCAGCATCTCCTTCGGAACCAGCCTTAAATTTTCAGAAAGCGACATACTCCCTACAAAATTATTGACGGGACCATCCTTTAATCGGTCAAACTGCTCCATTTCCGTGCCATCACTATAACAGGAAAACAAAAGAGACAATCCGTTGTCAAAAACAGGCGCCAGCCGATACACCCCGTTTTTTTAATAACCATTGGTTATAGATTTTATAAAATAATATATTACTTCGAGTATACATCAAAAAAAATTTTTTTCATAGTCCAAATTATCCTCTTGACAATTTATGTCTACAGCTGTAAACTTATATTGACTACACAAGTAGTCAGCAGCACTGAAAGAAATAATGCTGTGCATGTACAGAAAAAATGTACAGACCACGCATAATTTTACGAAGCAGAGGGAGATTTCATATGGATAAAAAAATAATGGTATCGGATTCTGAACTGGAAATACTTGAGGTTCTGTGGGCGGCAGAAAGTCCCCTGAACGCGGCGGACATCCGCAATGCCTTAAACGAACACAAAAAATGGGAGCGCACCACCGTCCTCACACTGATACAGCGGCTTGTCAAAAAGGGCGCCGTTTCCCAGGAAAAACAAGAGGTATATTATTACAGCCCCTGCATTGCGCGCGAGGAGTATGTGCGGGCAGAAACCAAAAGCTTTATCGACAAATTTTTTAAGGGCAGTCCCAAAAACCTTGCCGCCGCACTGGTTGACAGTGACACCCTGACCAAAAAGGACATCGAGGAGCTGCGCGATTATTTCAACCGAAAACTTTAACGTACTGTTTCAAAAGGAGGAAATCCACTATGAGTAATTTCATCATAACACAGCTTTTTATGGGCGTGCTGTCCATGTCGCTGACCGCCGCCTTGATTGGTCTGGTTCTTACAGCCATCCGCCCTTTTACTGAAAAGTATTTTTCCCCAAAATGGAACTATTATATCTGGCTGCTTGTCGTTGTGCGTCTGGCGGTTCCGCTGTGCCTTGAAACAGATTTCCTGCACATGCTGAATCTCCGTGCAACTATTGGACAGTCGCAGCCTGCTGCCTCTACCGAAACAATCAAGGACATTTTAGGAGACACAACAGCAACTGCCTCTGTCGAAATTATGTCGGACATTTCCAAAGAACCAGACACAATCGCCTACTCCGGAACAATGTCGGACATTTCCAAAAATCCAGACATAGCTGCTCCTGCCTACTCCGGAACAATGCCGGACACTTCCCAAAAATTTGACGCAGACACGCCCATCACAGACAGCACAAGGCAGGATAAGAGCAAGTGCCATAGCATCACAGGCAAGCAGTACAGCTCCGTTTTCTCTGTCACAGGCCTCCTGACAGCCGCCGCATATTTATGGCTTTTCGGCACAATCGCCGCCCTTTTTATGAAGCTATGGAGCTATCACCGTTTTCAATCCGCTATCAGGAAAGAGCGCGTGCACATAACGAACCGCAGTATAACCTACATGGAAAACACTTTCTGCACAAAGCTTGGCATACATAAACCACCTGTTCTTTATGAGAGTACCACCGTTTCCGTCCCCCTCACCATCGGATTACGGAATCCGGTCATTGTGTTTCCGAAAAATGTTGTCTGCGATGATTCACGTGAGACAGGAAGTAACAGTCAGGACATGACTCAAATCCAGCTGATACTGCACCACGAGCTGATTCACGTGGCAAGAAAAGACCTTCTGTACAAATGGGTATATCAGGTTCTGCTCTGCATCCACTGGTTTAATCCGCTGCTGCGTTGGTTCGGCAGGCAGATAAACTGCTGCTGTGAGCTCTCCTGTGACGAAGCTGTCCTTCTCCGTCTGACGGACGCCGGAAGACAGATGTACGGCAATATCCTCCTGGACACCGCGGCGCACAGCATCGGCAGTAAAAGCACTGCCTTTACCACAACCCTGCTGGAAAATAAAAAGGACTTGAAAAAGCGGCTTGACAGCATTCGAAACCACAAAAAAAGAACACGCTTCCAGCCTGTACTCTCTGTATGCACTCTTGTGATTGTACTTTCGCTCTCCGCATGCAGCGGCATCAGGATTAGCATAAATGACAGAAACACGCCAAAAGGGCAACCCGGCAGTGATGCCTCAGATGAAAATAATGGTCTGCTCACACAGATACCATTCCCTGACGAAGCAGGCGACATGTTAACCGATTGGGGGAAAACTGTCATCCCCTCCGATGCCGGACGGAAAATCTATGACAACGACTCGCTGATTGCAGGAGATGATTACCCCGAAAACTGGAGTGCCTGGCTCTATGACGATTGGGATCCTGCATATGGAAAACATATTGACGCGTCCGGAATGATACTACATGGATCCCTCTCCATTGTTATCGCATATGCCAGCCAGGATGTTGAGATAGACATCACTTCAGCCTTTGATATTTTTGAAGGAAAATTTAAGCTTGTACACATTGCACCGGACGGAAGCGTCACGGCAATAAATGAATCCGGAGCCGAATCGAAGCAAACCATCACCCTGAAAAAAGGCAGAAATGCAATAAAAATAGCAGGACAGGACGCAAAGGTCAAAAAGCTTGCAATTGACATAGACGGTCTGAAAAAATCCGGTCTTGACAAAGTGTATTATTCCGCGAGCGAGGAAGAGACGGCACAGATCATGGATTCCTTAAAAACAGGGGCGCCAATTGACAAAGACAAGGCGGTAAGGAATCTATCCATACTGCCCGGCAGCCGGAACGACATAAGCGAAATTTTCCATTCACTGTTAATTTCGCGCGCTGTGTTTACTGCCGATGATTTCCATTATTTCTTCATGTACTCTGACAGGGAACTCTCCGCTAAATACCTTGTAGAAGCAATCGAGGACGGATATCAGTCGCCGCCCGACGCCGAATCAGCCTCCATCATACTGCCCTACATGGACAAACAGTACAAGGTCAGGCTGTTCAGGCAGCTTCCTCCCGAAACCTTTTATGATACATTCGCGGAAAGCCTTCCCTATCTGGACGAAAATCAAATTCAGGAATGCCTGACCGATTACATCCAGAAAGGTGGTGCGCTGACAGACGCTGATTTTTCACAAATTACGCATTATCTAAACGAAACCTCTATCAAGGAGCTTCGTAAAATGCAGTCCGGAATCGAGTAGGAACGATTTATCTTTCCGCTGCATGGGATACCTGAAAAACGAGCAGGATTCACCCTGCTCGTTTTTCAAGCTCATTACTGCTGTATTCTTTCCAGAAACAGTTCCCCATTCACCGGTCTGGAATAATAATATCCCTGAAAGAAGTCGCACCCAAGCTCCGTCAAAAGCCGGATATGATCCTCGTTTTCCACGCCCTCTGCCACCAGCTCCATTCCCATCGCCTTGACCATCGCCATCGTGTATTTCAGCGCGTACATCGCCTTCTCATGCATTGATACCTATCAGACAAGGATCTTCTCACTTTTAATCTGGAGCTGGTGTCCTCCGTAATGGATTTAATCACGATGTACACGATTGGCAATCCAATGCAAAAAACGGACAGTGACGCAGTTGTCCATGCCCGATTTTCAGATACTATTTATTTCGCGTTTGCCGGCTCAATGTTGATGGTCTTTCCTTTAATCTTTACATTTTTCATCGCCGCAAGCACATCCGCCGCATTTTCTTTCGGCACCTCCACAAAGGTGTACTTGTCATATAGGTCTATCGCTCCGACAAGGTTTCCGGGAATGTTCGCCTCTCCTGCGATGGCGCCCAGAATATCCTTCGGCTTCACCTTCTGCGCCTTCCCGATGTTGATAAACAGGCGCACCATCCCTTCTTCCTCCGCACCGGTATTGTCAAACGCATACTCCGCATTGGCTGCGCTTCCCTCGTTTAACTGTCCCATGTACATCTTCAGGAACGCCGCGGCAATGTCCATCGCCGTGTAATCAGACTCGTTAATCTGCTTCTCAATGGTGTTAATCATCGAAGTCAGATCCTCCTCCTCAATGATATTCCCGATTCTGTCCATGACCTTCTCTATCTTAATCTGGTTCACATCATTGAGTGACGGCACGGGCATCGCATATATCTTGGTCTTGCAGTAGCGCATGATGTCCTTTAGCTTGTAGACCTCCTTCCCCTTTACAAAAGTGAAGGAACGCCCCATGCGCCCCGCACGCCCTGTACGTCCGATGCGGTGCACATAGTACTCGTCATCCTGCGGAATGTCATAGTTAAACACCGCCTCCACATCATCCACATCAATCCCGCGTGCCGCGACATCCGTCGCAATCAGGATATCGGTCTTGCCGCCGCGGAAACTTTTCATGACGCGGTCGCGCTGTGCCTGGCTCATGTCGCCGTGAAGCCCTTCCGCAAAATATCCCCTGCCTTTTAAAACCTCCGTCAGGTCATCCACCATCTTTTTCGTGTTGCAGAACACAAGGGAAAGCTTCGGCTCATAGTAATCGAGCAGGCGGCAGAGTACCTCGACCTTATCCTTGCGCTTTACATCGAGATAGTATTGTTCAATTTTGGGAACGGTAAGCTCCTTCTTGACCACCTTTATCAGCTTCGCATCGGGTTTCTGGTAATTTCTTGTGATATCCAGAATCGGCTGCGGCATGGTTGCGGAGAAAAGAATCGTCTGCCGCTCCTCGTTTGGTATGTACTGCAAAACCGTCTCGATATCCTCACGGAATCCCATATTGAGCATCTCGTCCGCCTCGTCGAGGACAATCGTATCGACATAGTCGCAACGGATGGTCTTGCGGCGCAGATGATCCATCACACGCCCCGGCGTTCCTATGATAATCTGCGTCCCCTTCAGTGCACGAATCTGTTTGCTGATGTCCTGTCCGCCATAAATCGGAAGGACCTTGATTCCGTGCATATACTTTGCAAGCTTGCGTATTTCCTCCGCCGCCTGTACCGCAAGCTCCCTTGTCGGGCAGAGAATCAGCGTCTGCGGGTGCTTGATTTCCTTCTTTGCTTTTTCCAGCACCGGAATGCCGAATGCTGCCGTCTTTCCTGTACCAGTCTGCGCCTGGCCAATAATGTCTGCCCCAGTCATGGCAATGGGGATTGCCTTACTCTGTATGGGAGATGCCTCCTCAAAGCCCATTTCCTTTACTCCCCGGAGAATTTCAGGGCTTAGATTCAGTTCATTAAATTTTAACGTTTCCATATGTTTCCTTTCCATATCCATGTGAACAATCGAGCAGGGGAATTGTTTCCCCTGCTCGTATGTATAAAAACAACTTATTTATTATATTTTTTTTCGTAGGCAAAGTCAATAGTTTTACCAATTTTTCTTCCGCATAGAATACGTTTCATTTCGGATTTCACAAATGCAGGCTTGTATGGCCGGACAATGTAACCTGCCGCCCCTGCCTTTCTGCACCGTGAAATGACACTCTTGTCATAATTGTCAATGACAAACAATACCGGCGTGGTATCACCTATGATTCCCCGTATCTTCGCAAGCGCGTCCAATCCGTTCATGTCCGGCATGTCCATGTCCAGAATAATCAAATCCGGCTCTGTCTGACGCTTCAGGTGCAGGAGTGCCTGCCCCATTGAAGTCAGAAGGCTGAGATCGTACGCGTTCTGCAAAAACCCCCGGAACGACTGAAGGTTGATGAGCATATCGTCAATTATCATTACGCGGAATTTTTTAAAAGGGGTCAGCATCTTGCGGCGCTCGGCCTCCTCCACGCATGGATCCATAACGATCTCGTTCGAGCCGTGTAAAATCGTAAGATTATAATTTTTCTGCTGCTGCATGTCAATCATGGTGCCGTCCAAAAGCCGCAGAAGCGGTCTTAAATTCCGGGTTCCTGCATTCTCCACGATGATTCCTTCCCTGCCGTCCGAGAGCCTGACCTGTGTCCCCTTTGGGTAAAAAGGCACATACAGCAAAAGCACCTCGACCACCTTCGGGTCAAACATAATGCCGCCTGCCCCCATCATAAACTCACAAGCCTCGTACGGCGAGTACGGATTTTTGTATGGGCGTTTTGACACAAGTGCGTCATAGACATCTGCCACATGCAGAATCTTTGTAAAAATAGTCATGCCATCGCCCTCGATGCCGTCAGGATATCCGCTGCCGTCCACATTTTCATGGTGGTAGAGTACCGCTGCTTTTACCTGCGCCGAAATATCCCACCGCTCCTTTATAATCTCATAGGAATTCTGCGAGTGCTGTTTCATTATTTCGTATTCCTCGTTGGTCAGCTTTCCCGGTTTGTTGAGAATCTCCGGCGGAATGACAAGCTTTCCCATGTCGTGAAGCAGACCTGCCATCACAAGCTGTTCCAGCGACTCCGCGTTCATTTTCAGCCCGAATCCGATGATGCATGCGATAACTGCCACATTGACCGAATGGGCATATGTATATCCGTCAAAGCATCTGAGGTCAGTCAGGTCAAGGGTCAGCGATCCTTTGTCCAGTATCTGGTCCACTATTTTTTTCGCGACACCCTTGCAGCCGTCAACGTCACTGTTGCGCACATTAAACAAGCCCTCCGTGCGCAGCTCCGGGGTGATTATCGGCTCTATTTGAATGTCCTCTGACAGCTCGTCATTGATATACACGCCGTCAAATCCATACTCTCCGAGCCTTTTGATATAGAACGCCGACAAAATGCTTCCACTGCATATCAGCGTATGTCCATCAGCGTCATACATATTGTATGCAAGGCGCATGCCTGGTCTGGCATCATTCATCTTCATATAGCGCATTGTAACGTAATTACTCCTATTTCCCATTCTATAGCTGCATTGTTGTCCAAAAAACAGATAGATATCTATTACAAATATTCAACAATGCATAATAGAATTATACCTAAAAATTCGTGCAAAATCAACAATTTTTATTTCCTGCTTGCACATTATTTCATATTCCTATAAAATTTTTAATGATATTATAAAAAGTAAGGAAGAAAACATGCAGATTAAGCGGATATCCATTTTAAATGAGTTTGAATGCACTGGCGCCCAATGCCCTGCAAGCTGCTGCCGCGGATGGAAGGTTCCCATCGAGCGTGACATGTACCTGAAATACCTGACCGAAAAAGGGCTCTTTGGCACACTGCTGCGGTGCTCCATTGAAAAGAAAGAAGACCTTGTCGCTTTCCGCAGCACATTCCACGGCTGTCCGTTCTGGGGAATCGACCACCTGTGCGGAATCCAGAAAAAACACGGCACGGACTACATGCCAGCCGTATGCATACAGTTTCCAAGACAGCTGTATAATCTTGATTTTTTCTGTGAGGAAACACTTTACCTTGCCTGTCCGGAAGCAGCAAGGCTTTTTCTGGTATCCGCCGCCGGGGAAAAAGCCTTTGACTTTACCGTGTGCGAGGGCAGCGCCGGATATGAAGTCAACACGACAAACGACGACAGGGCGTTTCTGGATTATCTGCTGTATGCGCGGGAAGAGCTTGCGGCGCTTGTCAGAGACGGAATGCGTTTTGACAGCATGGCAATTCTGGATTATGGACGCGATGCGCAGAATGCCTGCCTTGGCGGGAAACCGCTCCCCAGCCCCCGGACTTACCAGTCTCCGGACTGTTATGTCATTGGCATCGAGCGGATGAACAAGCTGTTTTTCAATGGCTTCTACCACCCAAGCCTCAGAACCCTGTCCCCATTTTTATACAGACTCTGCCAGAAATATATCCGCAGGTTTGGCATGTTCGGCAGACGAAATCCTGCTTGCGCAGACCAGAAGCTGCACGACCTGACAGAAAACCTAAAGCAAAAAGTACCGCATCTGGACAACCTCCTGAACCGGTACTATGAATACTATCTGTTTACCAGCTTTCTAGACATATTTGAAGACTACAGCTTCTCGAAGCACCTTGTTTTCGGTGTTGCCAAGACTGCCATGCTGCGCCTGTTCCTTGCCCTTTACGCGGAACACAAAAAGCAAATCGGCATCCATGAAATCGCAAAGATCATCGCCGTATATGAAAGAAGGGCACCCCAGATTGAGGATGCCCTGAAAATGCTCTGATTTATCCATGACGCGACATAAAAATTTCCCGCCCCAGCTCCACCAGTATGAGGAGCGTGACCGGTCCGAGTATGACACCGCCCAGCCCATAATAAATGACCCCGGCATACACGGATATCAGGATGGCGACCGGCGAGAATTTCAGCCCGTTTCCCAGCAGCCGCGGTTCCAGAAATTCCCTGATCATCACACAGGCAAGATATGTCAGCAGGATAATCACGCCGCTTCCTATCCTGCCCTTCAAAAAACTCACGACCCCGATGGGTATCAGCACGATGCCTGTCCCGATAAATGGAAGGAAATCCATGAATCCGGCGAGGGCGCCATAGAACCATGCCTCTGACGTGCCGCCAAGGTACAGCCCAATCATTGCCGTGACACTGATACATATCAAAATAATAGTCTGGGTTTTCAGATATGTTTTTACCATGTTCCCAAGTTTTTTTCCAATGCGCAGGATGATTGACAGAATATGGTCAATTGCCGGCTCAATCGCTGCCAGGTTCAGAAGCCCCTGCTGCCAGCCTTCTATTTCCCTTGCAAACAGCACAACGCAAATAAAGCTTACCACCACGAAAGTGCCAATGCGTCCCGCTACCGACAGATAGCGCAGGCTGCCGGAGAGCAGTCCGTCGCCCGACTTCGCAATGCATCCGCCAAGCTCTGTCAGCCGTTCCGATATCCACTGTTCCACAATTCCTTCCTGTATCTGGAAAAAATCCTCAATCCCCGCACTCAGGCTTGTTATCATCTGGGATACGCTGTCCGTCCAGAAATCAGCGTCGCGGACAAACATTTTTGCCTTGCTGAGCAGGAATGTCCCGAGTCCCACAATAATCAGCGCCACAATCAGAATAATGGCAAACAGGATTCCCCCTGCCATAAACCCTTTCTGTCCCGTGTTCTTCCGCCCCCGGCAGAACCGCTGCAATGGTACCACAATCAGCAGCGCAACCAGGAGCGGGAGAAAATAAGGGAGAAGATACTTTATTGCCAGCAAAACTGCCACTGACGTCAAAACATACAATACAACCCTCTGATAGTCACTTCTTGCCAAAAAATCCATAAAATCACCCATTTTTCTTTCTTGTGACTATCATCTGTAATTCTGTCGTTTTTATGTATGCCGTAAACAAGTTGTACTGGACGGTCAGTCTTTTTGACCGCCAGTATGCCGATTCATGGCAAGCTCGTTTGCAGGCTCAAATGATGCAACCGTAACATAGCTGCAATTTCCCGTAATGGTCTCCATCACCTTTAATTCCGCCTTAGCCACCGTATGCCCCTTTTCGCCAGGCAGGTCTTCAAAGGATACGGTATTGCTGTAATTCCTGCTCTTGGGAAGCATGACTTCCTTTGTCTGCCCGTCACCAAGCGTCAGGACTGCCTTTAAGTTCTTTGCCTGCGCGCTGGTGTCCGCCTTCAGGACAAACGCATCTTCCGACTCTGTAATATCCAGGGCAAACTCGTCACTCTTTGTCGTGACCGTGCCCGCGACCTGTCTGTCCTCCTCAATATCGCTCAGTGATGCATCATAGCCGATATCGGTGACCGCAACTGTGTACTCATATTCGGTTCCCGGCCTGAGGTCATTGATAAAGGTCAGCATGCCGCCCGTTGTGTTGCTGATGATAAAGCTCTTTTTGCCCTTTATCCATTCTTCCTGCCCCTTTTCCCTGTAAAATACATAGATATATGAGCTGGTGTTAATCGGGTTGTTGGTGAGCATCGCCTTGATTGAAATATAGGAATACCCGCTTCCCGCACTTACATTCGTGAGATTCCTGCCGTCCGTCTGCGTCAGCAGCTCCCCGGAGCACACGCCCTCAAGTGTCGCCGTCACCGGCGGATACTTCTCCTTGCTGATGCCCGATACATATTCATATATGGTATCCGCGTTGACATCATCGCCAAGGTAGCTTGTAAGCTCAAAATTACACTCTGTCTGACCGGCTTCGAGCGGCACGCTCCTGATGTCCCAGTCCTCCTGGTCTTTTTCCTTGAAGAACAGTATCAGGTATGATTCCGGCGCCACCTCGCCTTCCACCTGTGTCTGTATTGTGAGGTTATGGGCACCCGCCATCTGGTTTCCAACGCTCACGCGCACGCCGTCTATCTTCGCCTCAAATGTAAACGTGTAGCTTCCGTACTCTTTTCCCTTGATATCACAGAAAGAAACCGTGTAGCTCCTGTCATCGACAAGACCTGTCAGCGTCCGTCCGCCTGTCTTGTACGACTTCGACGCATACAAATTAAAGCTTGCGCCCTCTTTTCTGTACTCCCCGTCTTCCTCACATATATACGAAAACAGGGTGATGTCCCTTTTGATATTTTCGGTTCTTCCATCGAGACTGACATTGTAGGTCACATAATCTGCCATGCTGGCAGTCAGCTCGACATTCACCTTGGACTCCGTCGTGTTGATAAGCTGGTACTGCGTATTGACCAGCGCTGTCCCCGCATAGAGCTCCCACTTCAGTCCATACTGGGTCTGCGGCGAAAGCGCAAAGTAATCCGCTGCCTGCACGGACACAGCATAATCTCCCTCCGCATCCAGCGCAATCCTGCTGGCAGCCTCGGCATAAAGCTTTGTCTCATCATTAAAATAATACAGCTTGACACTGTAAGCCGCACCTGGTGCCAGCTCCGATGTCCTCAGCCGGTATGAGAGAACAGAATCGTATGCAGCAGTGTCATCCGTCATTTCGGGATGGATGCGCGCCTCGCCCATCTGGAACGTTCCGCGCTTCACCACGCCGGCAACCCTGACTTCATACTCGTATTCGGCGCCTTCCTGCAGGTTGGTTACCGAACCCCTTGTCTCACCATTTCTTATATTGAATACTTTTACCTCGTAATCACCGAGTGAATTTTTCATACGGTATTTTAATTTTCCGGCTGCTTCTTCCGTATAATCCACTATCCGGACTGTATAATCCGCCCTTGTCGGGTTTTTGACGTTCTGCCGGATATCTGCCGTCAGTGCCTCCTCCGGGAACGGCGCCTGCCCGGTCTTTGCATCAAGCACCTTTTCCTTAAAATGGGCTGTATAGCCGGGTTCGTTAATCCACATGGTAACACTGTACGGCGTGCTATGCTCCAAATCCGCTGCCTGCGTCTCAATCGTCCACCGCTCACTTCCCTTTGTCGGTGCCTTTTCCATACCGGATGCAATCGTCTTTCCAGCTTCGTCGGCAACCTCATAGCACAGGTTGAAATACTCTGGGATTTTCCCATCAAACGAGGAAATGTTTGCCCGCAGCAAAATGCTGTCCGAGCCGGATGCCTTGGCGCTGTAGCTTACCTTAGCCGGATACTCCCTGGTGTCAACGGTTGTATATCCAAACACGACTCCGCTGCTGTTATAAAATTCAAAATAATATGTTGTTGCCGGTTCAAGCCCGGACACCGTGATATTCGAGACTCCTGTGATATATTTCTGGACGGTTATCTCGTCCTCATACGCCGCCAATGCGCCATAGCTGTATTTTGCAATCGGCTCGACCGCCTCAAATTCAAGGGATATGCTGTCATAGCCTGCGCTTTTCCCCCGGAAAATAATGTTTTCCCGCGAGCTGCCAGTCTGCATTTTAATCGCACTGCCATCCGGCACCAGCACTGCCTCGAGCGCATACGTTTCCGCGTCAAGCAGATACATGGTAAAGCTGTATTCCACACCCGCATCAAGTGCGCTGATATTTTTCTCAGACTTCGCATCAGGCGCTATCTGCTGTTCAGCATACTGGTATCCCGCCTCACTGTTCCCATACTTTATCTGCCAGATATAACTGTTTTTGAGGCTTTTACCGTTTTTTGCGGACAACGTCATGTCCATGGACAGCGTCCTGCTTGCAGCTTTCCATCCAAGAGCCGCCGCAAAGCTGCCTGTACTTGCCACATAACCGCCATCCGTCGATGTCACGGAGGCAATTTTTACTCGTTTTACGCCAAACTGGACACTTTTTCCCACTACCGGGCCGTTTTCCGTAAGCTTCAGCGCCGGATATACAACCTGGCCTTTTTCCAGGTACATCACACAATAGCGCACGCTATTCCGGAAAGTATGGCTTTTCAATGCCTTCCCTTCCTTGCGCGCATCGTACACCGTCATTGAAATATCGTTTGTACTGCTGCCACTCACAAAAAAGTTATAATACCCTGATTCGGGTGCAGTAAAGCGATACCATTTGCCTGCATCTGCCTTGAGCGAGATTTCCTCGGCAGATGCGTATTTCAGTTCCGACGTGTTTTCCGGAAGCGTTTCCTCCTCGGCGGTCTCCGTCTCGGTTTCTGTTTCGGTTTCTGTCTCCGTTTCCGTTTCTGTCTCGGTGGTTTCCTCCTCCGTCGTTTCTACCTCTACGAAATTCAGCTTGGATGATTCCTCACTTGATGACGACTCCTCTGTCGATGACTCCTCTGTCGTCGAGCTTCCCTCTCCCGATGACGATTCCTCTGTCGATGAGCTCTCCTCACTCGATGACGATTCCTCCGTTGAAGAACTCTCCTCACTCGATGATGATTCCTCTGTTGTCGGTGTTTCTGTCGTCGGTGTCTCTGTTGTGGATGTCTCTTCCTGTGACGACGATTCGACAATCGATGAAGTTTCCTCACTCGATGATGACTCCTCGCTGGACGATGATTCTTCCGGCGCTGAGGACGGTTCACTGGATGGCGGCTCTGGTGACGGTTCAGGCTCTGGTTCGGGCTCTGGTTCAGGTTCAGGCTCCGGTTCGGGTTCTGGCTCAGGTTCCTCCTGGACTTCCTCCTGCGCGTCCCCTTCACTTTGCAGACTGACACCTTCACTCTGCGCCATGATGCCATCTGCATCTTCCTGTATAAACGCCATGGCTGCCGACTCCTCCGCGCCAAGACTGACATGCGGTATGCTTCCTGCCAAAAGACAGCTGCAAAGTAAAATTGATAATGCCTTAACCCTCATGAAATTCCCTTCCTTCACTTTCTTAATACTATAATTATTCTAAATAGAATGCTTTCAATACATATTTATCTATTTTAGCCTATAAACAATTGATTTTTTTGTGCAATTTTGTTTACTTTCGCTTATTTGGTGACTATATTATATTACAGTTCTGATTTTTTTGAAATAAAAATTTAGGTAAAATGAAATTTTTGGTAAAATTGAATATATTTTAATCCTGTTTTATTAATTTTGCACACTTTGCATGGGGCTGCGCAATCGAGTAGGGGAATGACCTTTGCCCATGTGCAATCGAGTAGGGAAGACTTTCCCTACTCGCCGCGCCGGGCGCATGTTGCGTCAGCAACTAATTTCCTTATGCGCCCGTGTGCATAAAAAGAAAGGCACAGCCTGCGCCATGCCTTTCAAAAAATATTTATTTATGCCATTCCGTTGACTGTCTTATACTTGAACAGCATCTCCGCGTGGTTCTGCTCCTCAATCTGAATGTCTGCAAGAAGCTTTCTCATGTCGGAATCCTTAAAGCAGAATACATCCGTATTGTACTCAGAGGAAGCAAGCTTCTCTGATACGATACAGTCCGTTGCCAGGAAATTGTCGCACTTTTTGTCTGCCGAATCGCTCATCTTATCATATGTTGCCGTCGGCTTGTAATTCCTGCCGTCGGAATCATTGCAGTCGCAGGAGGGTACCTTGCCGCCAAGAACCTGCTGCAGCGAGTCGAAATGATGCTGCTCCTTGTCCTGCAGCGTCTTGAATAAATCCTTCAGGACAGTATCCTTCGCCTCACATGAGTAGCGCTGGTATTTCTCGATACAGGTCTTTTCCTGCTGCTGCAAATCTTTTACTGCTGCTGTCTCTTTTTCCGTTAAAATCATATGAATCCTCCGTTTCCAATAAAAACTCGTTTCTTTTAACATCAATAGTATTGGAAAAAAGGAAATTTTTATTCATTTTAATTTTTTGTTCCCTGCATGAGCGCATCGAGCAGTTCCGGGTATGTACAGGCATATGTGTTCCTGTCAAAGAGCCCGAAACGCTCGCCGTCTCCTTCAAAAAGACCGTTGTCCCACCAGATACATGGCACGCCGATTTTTTTTGCCGCTCCCACATAGTATGCCGCCCACTGGGAGCGCTCAGGCTCGTTTTCCCTGTTCATCGCGCCAAATTCGCCGATAATCACAGGGATTCCCTTGTCGACAAAAAGTGTCTTCAGGTCATTCATCAGATTGTCAATCGCCGTGGTGTCATGGTTCCACGCACTTCTCCCATCGGGTTTCAGCGCAAAATCATACGGCTCATACGCGTGGACGGAAATTATGACACGATTGTCATTTCCAGGCACTTCGACATGCCTGATGCCCACGGTGCAGTTTGCGCCATAACCCGGTATCATCAGCATCCGGTATGGATTGGAGCCGCCTGATGCGCGCACGGTATTGATAAACACCTTGTTTGTCTGGTTGACTACCTCCCAGCCTTCCGCGTCGCCGCCATTCCACTCAAGCGGTGTGCCAATCTTTCTCGGCTCGTTCTGTC
The DNA here is from genome assembly GCA_002490665.1 of Lachnospiraceae bacterium UBA7205. GTDB lineage: Bacteria > Bacillota > Clostridia > Lachnospirales > Lachnospiraceae > COE1. Next base: position 27,116 of record DKUL01000001.1, read on the forward strand.
CCTCAAAAATCAGGTGTTCATCATAGTCCTGAAACACCTCCGCAATCTGCGCCCACACGGCTTCCATCTCGGCTGACGCGCGCTCAAGGTTATCGTGATACGGATAATTCCAGTCCTCGTGATGCACATTGACAATCACATAGGCGCCTTTGCCATACGCATAGTCGACAACCTCCTTCACGCGCTCCATCCAGCTTTGCGTAATCGTGTAGTCCGGCGCAGGCCCAATGTGGTTCGTCCATGAAACCGGAACCCGGATTACATTGAATCCTGCGTCAAGCACCGCGTCAATCAGCTCCTGCGTCACCTTTGGATTGCCCCATGCCGTCTCAAATTTATAAGGCTGCTCCGTCCGCGCAAGATCCGTCCTCGTCGAGTCAAGCGTGTTTCCGATATTCCAGCCAATTCTCATATCCTTCACAATGTCCATTGCGTCCATATCCTCCATGTCCTTGTTTTTATTTTCATTTTTCTGCTCCGTTCCGGCTTCGTCCAAGGCGGATTCCTCCTCGCGCCCACTGACGGACACCTCCGGTTCCGTAACCGCCGAAGCGCCCTCCTGTACCAAGCCGGGTATCGTTTCTTCCGTGTGCCTGCATCCCGCAAAAACCGCCAGCAGGCACACCGCCATCATTCCAAAAAGAATCCTTTTTCCCCGAAACATGTTTATACCTCCTCCTCCCGACACGCAGTTCATTCACGTAAAACGAAGAGGGAACTTAAAGTTCCCTCTTATATCTGTCTTTCCGCCACCGAGCTGCCCGGTATGAACCTGCCACTGACCACAATCCGGCTTCCTGTCCTGTCCTCGCCGCGCATCATGCTGACAAGCAGGTCAACTGCCTTGCCAGCCATGTCCACGACATCCACTTCAATTGTCGTAAGTCTCGGAAATGCAAAATTTAAAAAAGTATAATTGTCAAATCCCACCACAGAGATATCCTCCGGTATGCGGTACCCTTCCTGCCGGAGCCGCTCCATCAGCACATAGCCTGCATCGTCGCAGTTGCAGACAAACGCAGTCGGCATACGCTCCCTGTCCGGAAGCGCAAACTCGATAAACAGTCCGTCCTCGCCCCTGTCCGGAATCAAGTACTCCTCCCGCGGTACGATGTGGCTGGCAAGAAGCGCGCGGTAATAGCCAAGGTACCTGTCCAGAATGCTCGGCGTCGCATCGATGGAACCGACAAATGCAATCCTTCGGTGCCCTTTCTCAATGAGGTATTTTGTCAGCTTATATACACCGTAGGTATTATCGGTCACAACACACGGTGTCTTCCCGTCCTCGTCATAAAAGTCAAGATGCACCACGGGCATGCCGATATTCCCAAGCAGCCCCGCATAATTTCCGCGTATCGGTCCCATCACAATCAGACTGTCAATCTTGTTGTCCGAGAGAACCTTGGGGAGCTTCTGCCTGTCAATCATCTCGTCCGTAATGACTTCAAGAATGGCAGAATAGCTATATTCGGCAAGTGCCAGTACGACATTCTGATACATGCGCAGATAAAATGGAGAGGTATTTTTCCTTTCATTTATGACAATGTAGAGCGCATCGACAAGCACGCCTACAGTCTTGCTCGTATCTCGGCGCAGCGCCTTGTTTGCAAGCGTAAATTTGTAACCCATCTCCTCCGCTTTTTTTCGTATGGATACACGGAGCAGATTTCCCACACCCTCCTTGTTGTTGAGCGCCTTGGAAACCGTTACCGTGCTAACCCCCAGCTCTTTTGCAATATCACGCATCGTAACGTCTTTTGCCATTTCACTATCCTCCATGCTGTCAGTCCCCTGCGGTTTTCATATGTATGCGTTCCCTATTGGTAAAATCCGTCAAGCGCATCCTGCACGCTCTGCTTATATGTCTCCTGGAACTGTGCCGCTGTCATCTCCCCTGACAGAAGTTTCGGGAATTCCCACTCAAGCCCTAATGCTTCCCACACATCAACGCCGCCTCTTGTACCCATGTATTCCATAACTGCATAGTTTTCTTCCGTGATTGCCGAGTCCTCCCACCATGTGAGATTGCCGTCACGCAAATCCGTGTCACCCTGATACCAGTTTGCCCAGTCCTCAAATACATTGTAGACAAATTCCGGGTCGTTTACGCCTGCCGGTATCATCCATGCATTGCCCTTCGCGGCACTCTTGAGGAAGTTCGTGTCCTGGTTTCCGCTCGGTCCAATTGGCCATGGACACCATGCCACCTCAAAGCTCAGCTCAGAATCCTTGTTTGCATCGGAAATCCACGCCGCGTCGATAAAGAATGCAACCTTTCCGTCCATGTAGGCATTCTGGTTGGAATCCCAGTCCTCCTCATTCCACGGTCTTGCAATGTGGTCGACATTGTACATATTATAGATATAATCAAGCACCTCCGCAGTCGCCGGGCTTGAGAATGACTCTGTAGGCCCCATGGCAACGCCTGTGCCGTTGCTCATCAGCAGGTTGGAAAACAGGACAGTCCACACACCGCCATAGCCATATACGTCTGTCACGCCGTCGCCGTCCGTGTCCTGTGTCAGCGCAAGCATGTACTCCCTCCACTTATCCCATGTCCACTCGCCTTTTTCGTAGAGCGCATTGGGATCCTCAAGGCCTGCCTCGTCAAGCATCTGCTTGTTGTACGCAAGCATATAAGTGTCCTCAAGCTGTGAGGACGCGGTCACGGAGCGGAACAGATATGTGCCGTCGCCCGTCCCAAGGTCAACCTTTGAGAAAATTTCATGGTCGCTTACCACATCCGCATCTGCGGGCAGCACTTCCTCAAGATTCGTGGCAAAGCCGTTGAGCGCCGCCGGAATACCAAACTGCAAATCAACTTCGTAAATATCGCAGTCCGGCTGCCCTGCAAGGATGGATGTATTGATGGACTCCTTGACACCATTAAATGTCAGGTTGACAAACTCAATCTCGACATCATACTTTTCCTCAACCGCCTTCAGGTTGTCAAACTGCATCTGTGCCTCATCGGGGTCATCATAGGTCGGATTGTCGTCAATGCCTGTGTGCGTGCTGTCATAGTAATGCGGGTACCAGCAGCCAACCTTAATCACCCTGTGCCCCTGTGAGGACGGCGCGGCGGCATCCGCCTTTTCATCTGCCTTTGCCGTGTCATCACCCGCGGCATCCGCCGCAGGCGCCTGCGCCTCGCTGTCTGTATTTGCCGCCGGTGTCTGTGCACTGTCGCCAGAGCCGCCGCCACACGCTGTCAGCCCCGCTATCATGGAAACACTCAGCCCAAGTGCCATTAATTTTTTGATATTTTTCTTCATCATCATTCCAACCTCCTATTCTGAATCTGAATCCATGCCAACCTTCACACTGAAAACTTCCCAGGCGCCGGACGCCTCGCACTGCATCCTTGCCCCCCACTTGGAGACATCCTCACCGCAGTACTCCGCAATCATCTCAAACGGAATATACGCCTTGCTGCCGTCTGTCACCGCCTGACCGTTTGTGCCGTCGCCGACCCGCATCCAGCCTGCCTCTGCGTCTGGAATGACAAGCCACATGTCACCGTTCTCACTTGTGTAGGTTACCTCGACAACCGAACCCGGGACAAGCGCCGCAATAATATCCTCTGTCATGTCCTTGCCGTCCTGAGCCCAGCCGTCTCCCTTTGCCGTAAAGCCTTCAAACTCCACCGCATCAGAAAGATTGTAGCTCTTTGCCGCCTGTCCGACCTTCACGCTAAATACCTCCCACGTGCCGGACGCCTCGCACTGCATGGTGGAACCCCACTTGGATACATCCTCGCCGCAGTACTCGGCAAGCATCTCGAACGGAATCTGTGCCGTTGTCTTGGAATCATTGACAGAAGACGTTCCGTTTGTACCGTCGCCGACTCGCATCCAGCCTGCCTCCGCCTCATTCATGACAATCCACATGTCCCCATTTTCACTTGTAAAGGAAATCTCGACAACCGAACCCGGAACGAGTGCCGCGATGATATCATCCGTCATGGCAAAGCCGCTCTGCGCCCAGCCGTCTCCCTTTGTCGCAAATCCTTCAAAATCCACTGCCCCCGTGATGCCTGCAAGGTTCGAACGGTCGTCCCCTGTAGCGGTTGACACAAACTCTGCCGAAGTGTCTGCCGCAATGACATTTCCCGATGCATCCTTGAACGCAATGTTGTCAATATACAAAACCGCAGGGGTTTCTCCCGCATCCTTGCCATTGTCCGTCTCAAGGGACAGCACCATGTAGTTTCCTTCCCCGAAAGCCATGCCGTCGGGAAGCTCATAGACCGCAGTCTTTGGATTTGCTGTCTCCAGATATACAGACCAGTCCCCGTCCTTGCGCTCCTTGTCTGCACCGAGAAACGCATAAATTTTTCCGGATACGGCATTGAACTTGCCGTCAGGGTTTTCAATGCCAAGCGACATCTCAACTGTCCGGACATCGGCTGCCTTGTCGCCCAGAAGTGCATCCACCTGGAAGCCCACATAAGGCGCCTTTCCGTTTGTCTCAACCTTCAGTGCCTTGGAGCCTGCAAAATCTGCCACCGAGAGCGTCGCGTCATCCCCCGCGGGATTGACGCTCTTGTCAACGCCTGCAAATCCATAGACGCCATCCTCAAAGTCAATGCTCACTTCCCCGGCAGGAGCCGCCGCTGCCTGCGCATCCTCCGCCGGTGCTGTCTCTGCCTCCGGCGTGCTTTCCTGTGCAGCCGCCTCCGTGTCAGCCGTCTGTACGTTTGCGTTGGAAGGTTCCGCAGAAGTGCCTGCATCCTTTCCCCCGCAGGCAGCCATGCTCATTGCCATGGCCGCCGTCAAAGATAAAGTCAGTAATTTCTTTGCCTTCAACTTTTTCATCCTCCTTTATGATATATGTAATTTTATAGTAAACGCAAATTATATTTGCGTTTACTTGCGCCGACCGCATGCCGCAATGCGGATAAATTCCTTATGCGGTCGTGTGCATCAATTATAGTAAACGGCAAATATTTTTGTCGTTTACTATAATTTGGTACCATTTTCTGCTATCCGACAATACCGCTGCGCTCAACGCCCTCGATAAACTGCTTCTGGAGCAGCACATAGATAATGACAATCGGTATCATGACAAGCACGATGCCCGCATCGAGGAACAGCTGCAGTATCGCCGGGTCGAGAATTTTTTCGAGCGTCGAAATCGTCGCCGTAATCGTGGAAATCCGCTTGCTTATGACGATGCTGTCACTAACCAGGAACAGTTTCGCATAGAATGTGTCATTGTACTGCCATACCATCGAGAAAATTGCCACGGTAACCGCCGACGGCAGCGCATTGACAAGCATGATGCGGAAATAGGTATACAGCGTGCCCGCACCGTCCACAAATGCCGCCTCCTCAATCTCCTTCGGGAGACCGCGGAAAAACTGGTTAAAAATATAGATATACAGACCGGAGCGGAGACCGCATCCAAATATGGTCATAATGTACATCGGAACCGGTGACGACAGCAGGTTTACCGCCGACCCCTTTATCATCTTGATAATGCCAAACACGTCAAACTTGGCGAATGTCATGTACAGCGGCAGCATAATCGTGTTGGTCGGAATGACAATCATGATGACCACACACGCAAACAGGATATTTTTCCCCGGGAACTGGTACCGCGCAAAGCCATAGCCTACCATGGAGCAGATAAACACCTGTATCGCCATCAGCGACGCCGCGTACAGCAGGGAGCTGACCATTGTCTTGGCGTAATCCAGGTACTTCGACGCAAGCTCGTACCGGTACAGCGTCGGTTCCTGCGGTATCATGTACACCATGGGATTGTAGCTGTCCGCATCGGAGAAGAACGAGCTGCTGATAATGCCGATGACAGGTCCCAAAATGACATAGCATATCCCGACAATGATGACCAGGCGGAACAAAAACAGGATAAATCCCTTGATGTTGGATGCCCAGCGCATTCTGTCATTTGCAAACTGCTTGTCGTCCCTGACATCCTGAATGATGCTTTTGATAGTTGCCATATTCCATCCTTCTCCTTTCCTAATTATAATAGAATGTCCGCTTCTGTATTGCGCCGCACACGATTACCAGTATGAGGCACGTAATCGCGGTCGAACATAAACTGAATACGGAACTGAGTCCATAGTTGCTCTCCGTAAATGCCGTGTTGTAGGCAAGCTCCACGACATCGGACTGGGTAAAGCTGTCCACGACGGTATACACAATATTTGTGATAATGTGCGGCATCACCATCGGAAAGGTAACCTTCCAGAATGTCTCATATGTTGTCGCGCCTTCAATCTTTGCCACCTCATACATCGAGCCGGGCACCGACTGCAATGCCGCAATAAAAATGATAATCTGCACGCCGGAAGCATTGATGATGTCGCTGACGCGCGTCACTGCCCCCATAAGGTACACAATCAGGAATTCCGGAATACCCAGCGAACCAAACATTTCCATATAATAGGCAATGCCCATGCCGCCCGACGATGCCTGCGCCATCTCCGCACTTGCGCTGGAAAGCCCGCCGCTCATCATGTTCCTCGCCAGATCCATCGCATCCACAATCGCCTCGGAGTTAAGGATAACCGGCAGGAAGAAGATTGCCCGCACAAGCGTCCTTCCCCGGAACTTGCGGTTCAGCAGTATCGCCATAAACAGGCTGAAAAAGGTAATCAGCGGCACATCGATCAGCATGTTCCCAACCGAGGTCGTCAGCACCTGCTTGTATGTCGCGTGCGCCCGAAACGCATAGAGAAAGTTGTCAAGCCCCACAAAATCCAGCGTGTAGCCGCCTCCCGGGCTGACCGACAGGTCCGAGAGGGAAAACTGTACCGACATAAACAGGCTTCTGGCGTAGAACCATATAAACCCAATCAGCCATGGAAGGATAAACAAAAACCCTGTGCGGCTCCTCTTTGCGGAAAGAGACATTTTTTTCTTTTTCCTATTCATTCTTATCTCCTCCTAACTGATAGCTCTTTGCAGGTACCTCCACACCGTCAACGTTCCGGTCTGAAGTACTTCTGTTAATATATATCCTGACACCATTGTCATAAGTAATGACACGGATGTCATTTTCCAGTATTTCATGGTTTATGATGTGTGCACTGCCCACTGGTTTGAGCGCGTCATTGACCGCGTTGTAAATGCCCACTGCGTCATCCTTCCAGTTGTCATAGCCTGTCGAGTAAAAACGGTTCAGCCCCGTGTCCTTAATCGCGCTTGACGACTGGTGTGTGAACATGAAATGCGGTGATGCCCCTGTCTCAATAAGCCCCAGCACAATGTCGCTCCTGTCAAACGTATCACTCAGGTTAATGACTGCACCAGCGTAATCAATGTAACCGTGAATCAGCATCTCATAGAACGGAACCGTCTCGTCGACAATATAGTAATCATTGTCAGAAAGCGGTACATTGATAATGTCATCCGCATAGGCAAACGCATAATCATTTCCGTCATTGACCATGACCTTTTTCCCGACAGCCTCAATCTGTGCAAGCGATGCCGTCACGACATCAAGCGCCTCCTCGCGGTCAATGATGTTCGTCCGCTTTTTATCTGAATGCAGCATATTCCCAAGGTCTCTCAGCGAAATGCCATCCACATCATACTTGCCGATTTTCGATGTAAACCGGTCGACATACCGCACAAGGAATTTGGGCGAAATCAGGTAGTATATATTTTCCACCCAGCCAAGTCCCGAGGTCTGCCGGAGTGTCGCCGGATTGACAAGCCCGAAGCTCGCGATGTATCCGCCGCCATAGTAACGCGAGGTCTCATTCCCCTCCGAGTAGCGTTTGCTGATTTCCGTAACCTTCTGGAACGCCACATCCGCGTACAGCGTTCCGCCGTTTGACGCGACGGTCTCGTTGAGCTTCTTCAAATCCCCTTTTCCGCCAAGCGCGCGCGGAATCCGAATCTTATCCACAACATCATGGTAATATCCGCGGTTCATCCATCCCTGAAAGTTCATCACCTGGTTGGAGACACCATTTGCCGCAAGGTCAGCGGAAATATCCGCCGCCTGGTCAAACGTTGTCATGGCGTACATCCCCTGATACCGTGTCCCGAGGAAAAACTTGTTCATCATGACACCGCCAAGCACATCATAGTAAAACTTGATATCGCCCGCTGTGTCTTCCTTCGCCTTGAGTACTCCCTCATTGGCAAGGCGCTCCCTATAGTAATTTGCCGCGCCCGCGTAACCCGCGTTCTCCTCCGTGAGCATGGTATATTTTACCGTCAGGTTTGCGTCATAAAACTCTTTCTCCACAATGGGAATGTCCGCCTCGTTCCCGGTCGTGCCAAACATGGAAAGCTTATCATTTCCACGCAGCACAAAGGATGGGTATACATAATTGTAGTTATGGATTTTGCCCGCAACGCCCGCACTGATATTGGCAAAAGAAGCGCCGTCCTCAATCGTTGCAAAAATACTGCTGTGTTCCCGGAACATCCCATACAGCGCAAGCTTCACATCCTCCGTGTTCTCGCGTACAGTGTACTCTGCCGCAAGCTTGTCGATGCCGTACACATACTCGGAATAATTTTCCGCCGTGGTCTTTCCATTGTTAAACCGGATAAGGGATCCGGATCCGTTGGGCACCAGCATATAGCCGTTTTCATCCGTTCCTGCCGCACCGAAATACCGCAAAAGCTGAATCCGGAAGATGCTTCCACCGCCGTTTTCCTGCACCGCACGCATCGGAATGGAGACATCGACAGCATCCCCGTTGAGCCTGTATTCAAGCGGTACGACAAACGAAATCGGAACTGCCCCCTCGACACCTGAATTTTCCATCTCCGCAATGTAGTCCTCATTGGTAAATCCCGCCTGCTCAAAATATTTGTTCAGCTTCCGAATCTGTGATGCACCTTTCATCGCACTGGAGAGTAATTCGAGATAGTCCTCCCCGACCGTGCTCTCCACATACTTCTTCTCCACAAACTTGACGCCGTCTTCATCCAGCGCCGCAAGCACCCTGTCCAGTGTCGCCCTGCTGATATACTGCGGCACGATGCCAGTCGCGCTCTCCAAATCCCCCAGTGTGTAGATAAAACGGACACCGTCCGGAATTGACTCCGTTTCCAGCTGCCCCCGCGAGGTACAGTAGCTGAACGAGTCGAACGTCCCCTCCGTCCGTGAGGTATTGAAGTAATCCAGTATCAGCTGTGACTTGAGGTAATTTTTGTTGGTGGTGCTGGCAATCGCGTCATCATCCGCATCCATCGGGTTCGAGTAGGTAATCTGCCCGTTTCTCTTGTCCACGACTGCCACTTCCGCAGTCTCTGTATCCGCGTAAAGCTTCAATATGTCATTTTCCGCCGCAAGCGCCATCCCTGCAACTTCCCCGCCGCCGTCCTGCAATGCCTGAAATTCGGTTCCCTCCTCGTACTCATAGGAAGAAAGGTATTCCCGATAATCATTGTAAAAATAATAACGAATCAGCCAGCGTGCAAAGAAGATAACCGCCACCGCCAGTATCAGGGTTACGGCAGCTATTATAATTTTCTTACTCTTTGCCATATCAAACCTGCCTTTCTTATATCCTGAATATCAGCTCCTGGTAAATGCTGTAGAAGAAACTGTACACCTGTGTAATCAGGTCGACAAACAGCAATACCACGAAGATGATAATCAGCATGGCGATAAACGTCAGGAAAATCGTAACCAGTGTCTTGCCCAGCGTGTAGTTGTGCACCTGCATGATGCCCATCAGCGCCATAATCAGGCTGTATGCCACGCCAAACGCAATAATCATATAGTAAAATCCGCCTTCATCCAGTGTCACGTACTGGCTGAACAGTGTGCCCACATTGAAGCACACAATCATCGGCGTCAGGGCATATCCCGCCGCAATCGCAATATCCTTAAGCCGCCCCTCGCCCTCCATCAGGCAGGTGATTGACCAGTTGCCCACGCAGAACAGCAGATACATCAGCAGGACGGAAAACAGCTCTGTCAGTGCATTGACGGCAAGCGGATTGAGGTCATTTACAATAAAGCTTGCCGAGATGCGGTTGATTGAAAAACTAAGCGAAAACAATACCACAAGCACGATTGCCACGGGCACGCTGCCACGTCCGCGGTGCCTGATTTCATAGTAGGCATCCATCGGATGGCTCACGGTGTAAAATGCATATTTCCACTTTTCCTTTGAGAATAATTCGTTCATCCTGCAAGCCCTCCTTTCCGTTTTGCCAGCTTATTTTTTATGACTTTTTTGTATAACAGCACGAGGATGATGACAATGCCAATCACCGTAAACGCAGGCCCGATGCTCTTCGCCATCAGCTCATTCCTGTAACGTCTCCATGCGATGGAATAGTATTTTCTGTTCATCGCAAGCTTTAAGTATTTCATAGCAGTCTTGTTGTCGCCTGCCGTCAGGTATGCCTTGCCGATACCGCTGTTTGCAAGCTCGTTGTTCTCATTGAGCTTCAGGACGCCCTGCCACTTGGCAATCGCCTCCGTCTCGTCGCCGTCATAGCGCAGCCCGACCGCGTCGTTGATGAGCGCGCCGTATTCCGTCTCGCTGAACTTGAGAATCGTCCCGCTGTACGCGTCCAGCACGATAATCATGTCGCCGACCGCCTCGATTGCGACTGGTGTGTTGAACGTTCCCTCCTGGCTGCCAAGGCCGCCAAAGATATAGAGAAGGTTGCCCTCCTTGTCATATGTAAAAATCCGTCCGCGCTTCCTGTCAAGCAGGGAGTAGATGCCGCGCCCGCGGTAGACCACGTCCGTAAATTCGGAAGGTCCCGCATATGTCCCGAACATTCCCACAATCAGGTCGCCGCCCAGGTTTTCATTTTCACCCTTCTGAATCACGTCCTCGCCCCTCGGGTTCAGGCGGCGCACACCCTGTACGCCCTCCGAGTCAATGTTGGACGCATACACAAAGCCGTCGCTGTCAATATCGATTCCTGTAAATTCTGTCGGTATGAACAGAAGCTGCTTCGAGCGCTCCTCCTTGCTGGCAAGACGTCGCCAGAATTTTTCCCAGAGGGTAATCTTGACATCAATCGTGCCGAAATATCCCGTAAAATCACCTGTGCTCTCAAACACAAGGATTCCCTCAAAGGCGTTTTTCGCAATCACATACACGCGGTCCGCATAGTCGACCGTCACCTTGAGCGGCACGAAGTCAAAGCCTTCCTCAAGGATTTCCGACTGAGGATTGTCAATAATCTTCAAAAATTCCCCCTCCGGCGTCAGCACGACAATGCGCTTATTGTTGGAATCCGCCACATAGAGCTGGTTATTCTCCGACACGCACACGCCGTATGGCGCATTGAAAGTGTCCGCATTTCCGTCCCTGTCAAAGCCGTCAATCACGCGCACAAGCGTTGTCATGTCCGCGCCAAGCACGACAATTCTGTTATTTTTCGTGTCCGCCACATAGACCAGCCCGTCCGGCGCCACGCATAAATCCTGCGGTTCCGCAAAATCCGTCGTCCCCACCGAAAGTCCGCTGGCGCTTCCATTGGGCACATATGCCGCCGGCGTAATCGCGATATCCTCCCAGTAGGTGTATGTATACGTATCATACGGCAGCTCCTCTGCATGCACGCACTCACCAACGCCGAGCGTCATGACTGCCGCTGCCATCAAAAGTGCCGCAAATCTTTTTATTTTCTTCATTTTCATCCCCCACTAATCCTTCATGCCTGAGGTTGTCATTGTCTCCAATACATTGCTCTGGCAGATCAGGAAGAAGATAATCGGCACTGCCGCGACAATAAACGTTACCGCCGCCGCTGCCCCGGCTCTCGCCGTGCCGCCTGCCGTAATCTGCTGCAAAGCATACTGCAATGGCTTCAATTCCTCGTTTCTAAGGAACAGTCCGCCCGTATTTCCCCACATCTGCTGGAACTGGAAAATTGCCAGCGTCAGCCATGCAGGTTTTACGTTCGGCATCACAATGGACCAGAAAATTTTCCACTCGCTCGCCCCGTCAAGCCTTGCCGACTCCATCAGGGAATCCGGCAGCTGCTCCATGAACTGTTTCATCAGGTAAAGCCCCATGCCGAATGAAAATGCCGGAAGAATCAGCGCCGCATAGGTGTTGTTAATGCCAAGCCAGCTGATGATGATGTACTGCGGAATCTGTGTGACCGTCCACGAAAACATCATTGACAGCACAACCATGCTAAACAGGATGCCCTTGCCCGGAAAATGGTGCTTTGCCAGCGGGTACGCCGCAAGGGAGGCACAGATGACATGCCCTACCATGCCAAGCCCCGTGATAATGATTGTGTTGAGTATGTATCTGGAAAACGGCACCCATGAGTTGTTCATCAGCACGAACAAATCCGAGAAATTCTCCAGCGTCGGGTTCCGCACAAAAATCTTTGGCGGGAACTGGAAGATTTCATCCAGCGGCTTGAGGGAGTTGTTGATAATCATTACCAGCGGAAGCGCCATGAATACCCCGCACACTGCCATCAGGAAAAACAGGATTCCGTTTCCTGCCACGGAGCGGTTGAGCCGTTTTTCTTTTGGTCTTTTCCGGAATGGATTTCTTAACTTCTTTTTTGTATCAGCCATTATTCCCCAACCCTCCTTAGAATTCTCTGCACAAGCTTATTTGTCCCAATCATCAGCAAAAACAGCACGGTCGCAATCGCGGACGCATACCCCATCTCAAACCGCGTGGAACCATAGTCGAGCAGATGCGTCACGACTGTCGCGCCGGCATAGTTCACGGACGGGTTGCCCGCAAGCTGTATGGAAATGTCCGCCACCGCAAAGGACTGTGTAATCTGCATGACCGCGCCGAACATCAGCTGCGGTTTCATGGATGGCAGTGTCACATACCAGAGCTCCTGCCAGCGGTTCTTGATTCCGTCGAGCGCCGCCGCCTCATATAAGCTCTTGTCAACAGTCTGGAGTCCTGCGATAAAGGAAAGGAATCCGGTACCAAGCGACAGCCACAGCTGAACCACAATCAGCACGGGAAGCACATACTTCTCTGTCTTCATCCAGAGAATCGCCTCGTCTATAAAACCAAATTTTAACAGAATACCATTTAAGTATCCGTACCGGTCACCGGTCAGAATCAGGTTCCACACCATGTACGCATTCCCGCAGATACTCGGCGCGTAGAAAATCAGTGTCAGAAACGCCCTGACTTTCCCCTTAAACTCATTGATAATCCATGCGAACAGCAGGCACAGGATGTAGCTGACCGGTCCCGTAATCACTGCAAATATCAGTGTGTTCTTCAGTGAAATCAGAAAAATGTCATCCTCGAGAAACAGCTTGATGTAATTCTTCCACCCGACAAAGGTCGGCGCCTCGAGCATGTTGAAATACGTGAAACTTAAGCCGATGGAAATGACCACCGGAAGCACCGTAAACAGGAAGAACAGAATAAAATACGGTGCAAGCATCAGGTAGGAGGCCTTATTGCGCTTAATCTGATATCCCAGCTTCTTTTGTTTTGCGGCAATCTCATATGCCTCTTTGGAAATCTGTGCATCCATAAACCAACCCCTCCTTTCCTAATTTACGGCAAGCGGGAGATGTAACTCCTGCCGCTTGTAATCAATCTCTGCATTAATGTATATTACCTTATCCATCAGTTCCTCCCGCGGCGACGCCGTGTTTGTCTCCGTCGTCACGGTATAGAACGCATTGTTGACATTTCGCCATGAGTAGTAGCCGCCCGGAACCTGCGGGATGCCCTTCACCCAGACGAACGCCTCCTCCAGTGCCCTGAAATCATCGACCGGCCATGGCATGTTCTCAAACGCTTCCAGATTCGCAGTCGGAACACGCGCGGCGGAACCCATTAGGCTCTCCATCTCGCGCCCATACTGCGTCTGCACATCCGCGGATGTCCACCACTTTAAGAACTCCCAGCACTCCTGCGGGTAAGCGGTGTTTGCCATGATAATGCTGGCAAGCCCCGTACACCCTGTGCTCCTGTCCACGGTGCCATCCTCCTTCACGGTGCCAGGCACCGGCACAAAATCCCAGAGTCCCGCAATGTCGGGCGCAGATACGACAAGGTTGTTATAAATCGTGTAATCCGCTATGATAATCGGGCACTCCCCGGTACGGAAGCGCTCCTCCACACTCGTCTCCTTGTCAAGCTTATAATCGGTATAAAATTCACAGTAATCCTTAAACACGTTGACCGCCACATCGGAATCCAGCGCCGAACGGTCACCGTTTTCCGTATAGTATTCCCCGCCGTTCTGATACAGCAGCATCGCAAAGGTCTGCTCGCTCGGCAGCATGCCAAACTCCATCTGGTTCTTTGCCAGCACGGTCATGGCAACCTTTACATCATCCCATGTCTCGGGAACGTCCATGCCAAGCTCCGCCAGAATGTCCCTCCGGTAAAACATCACGGGGAATGTCGTTGTCTCCGGCAAGGCATATGTCGCACCGTCAAACTGGAACGGTATCAGGGATGCCTCCGAGAATCGCTTTGAAACCGCATCCAAATCATCAAACTGTGTCAAATCAAGCACTGCGTTCCGGATGCCGTAATTGACAGGCGTGTCATTTCCCGTGTTGAGCACCTGCCCGGCAATGCCGGTCGTATTTGCCACCTGAATCGCAACGTCAGGTCCCTCCCCTGCAAGCTCCGCGCGCAGCAGCGTGGACATATCGACGAGCTGTACATTGACATTGACGCCATAATTGCTGGTAAATGTCTCGTCAATCATCGCCTTGATGACATTTGCCTGGTCACGCCCGGAACCAATCCAGAGCGTAATCGTCGGTGCATCCGTTCCTTCCTCCGCCACGTTTCCAATCTGGTTGTAGTCAATGATAAAGGAAAATATAAGGCGTTTCACTTCATAAATCAGCTTTGACCAGAATGATGTATTCTCGTATTTCACATTGACATCCGCAGAGTAAATGTTGATTCTGTCTACCGCAAGCGGCTGCGCAATAACGCTTGTAATCCAGTTTCCGCACGCGCGGACATTAATCTTGTATGCACCGATAACGCGCACAAAATATTCCGCGTCCGCTATCAGGTCATCGAGCTGGTCGCGCATTGTGAGCAGCACCGTCTCCTTATCGGATTTCTTCCCTGTCAGCGCCCGCAGGGATGTGATGGATGCATCCAGCTGGTCGCGCACCGCAACAAGCTCATTGTGCAGCTCCGGAAGTGTCGCTTCTATCTGATAATCGCGGTATGTGTCCGGTGATACGCCTGTAACCTTGATAACCTTTCTGTAGATGTTATTGAGCTGTTTCACACAGTCCTCAACCTCGCTGATAATGCTTGAGAAGTCGCCGAGCACCACCTCCATGCGAATCGTGTGGTGCCCCTGCTCCAGATAAAAGGAGTACGGATTTCCCTGTCCGTCGCCAATCACGTCCTCACGCCAGCTCTGCCCATATGTAAATCCATAATCCTCAAGCTCCGAAAACGGAACTTTTCCGTCAATCATAATCCTGCGCGACACGTAGACGCCGCGCACGAAATTCTGGCAGTCGTAGAGTGAAATATTGTAATACCCGGTCTGTGCAGCATCGAAATCCCACTCTATCCACTGCCCTACCAGTCTCCACGAATTGCCGCCAACCGTGTTGTTCAGAAGCTCCTTGTGGCTGGATGGAAACACTGCCGGGGAGGACTGGTCCTGCTGCGGATAGAGCATCTGGGATGAGGACTTTGTCGCATCCTCGCCCTGAATGGTTATCAGCTGTCCTGTCGTTGCCTTTGCACCGTTTTTATCCTGTTCTGCCTTTACCTCCGCATAGCTTTTTGTGGACGCTGCATTTTCAAAAGTCAGCTTCCGAATCAGCATCGGCTCCTTTAAGGACAAGATGGATATCGTGTGTGTTCCCTTTGTCAGATACAGGGAAAGGGGAGATGTCACATAGCCGTCACTGTCGTAACAATAGCTTGTCATCCACTCCGGCGCCTCCACCATTCCTGGCTTGCAGTCATTCCCCTGATTATCCTTTTCCCACGCATACGTCACCGAACCGTTTTCATCTGCTGACTGTGGAAGGTCATATTTCCATATCCTGTGGAAGGTCAGAAGCGCCATTTCACCGTACGGAAGAGCCCCATCCACAAAAATGCTGCGCTCAATGTCCGAGCTTTTTCCCTCCACCGGGAAATAGTCCAGCGCAAGGTTGTAAAACCCTTCCTGCGCAACATTGACTTCATACTCAATCATTGCCTTCTCGCTTGTCAGCACACTGTCCCCTGACATCCCCTCATAATCAGAGAACACCTGCGGCTCTGCTGCCGCATTTTCCTCCTCATACCGCACATACGCACCCGCTTCGACCTCGATGCGTGAGTCCGGATAAACAGCGTCATAGTTTTTTACATACGACTTGTAATCCGGAACGGAAGAATCAACAGAATAAGTACTTACAATCTCATCATACTCATCCATTGTCTTATCCGTCATTGCGTCCGCTTCCATACGCGCCTGCGGAAGCGCTGTAATTCCTGTCACTCCCACTGCGACCGCCAAAAGAACTGCCATGCATTTTTTCAGCTGTCTGGAACCTCTCATTTTTTCGCCCTCCTTATTCATAGTACCAGGTGTCTGTCACACCACCCTGGTCATTTTTTTCTGCTTCCTCTTTTGCCGGCATATAACCCAGCAGCGCTCTCTCCATCATAAATGTGACCGCATAGCACCATGCCCCCGGAAGCAATAAGATACAGGGCATTGGCAGATAAAAGTACTGAAGCCATGCAAGCAGAACCGTCCCTGCGATAATCGGTATCGTGTAGTAAATGTAGCGTATGCTCATCACAAAGGACAGCTTGATAATCCCTGCAAGCTTCATGTCAAAACGTGATAAAACCGGAAAAATGTATACCGAAACACAGACACTTACGGCAATCAGCGCACTGTACGCCAGCGCCATGTGCCCGCCTGAGTGCATCCGTCCAAGTATCAGGACGCCAAACCAGATAAGCATCCCCACCGTCAGGATGACTCCTTTTCCCAGTGTCCGCTTCAGGGAACGCATAAACTCTGATGTGACATACCCGCGCTCCCTGCGGACGCTCTTGATAATGGAATAGTACAAAGAAGTAGCAGAAGCCCCCGCCGTTACGACTGGCACGCAGAACAGGAGAAACAGCATCGTTGCAATGATAACCTCCCCTGTCTTGTGAAAAAACTGTATCACGGGACCTTCAAATGATAAAAGACCTTTCATGGCTTCCCTCTCTCAATCTATTGGATATGTCTTTAAATCCGGCAGCTCGTCGAGCGTGATGACAAGCTCGCTGTCATATGCCTTCTGGAGCATTGCCTTCTCGGTGTACTGCTCACTCAGGGCATAAATGGATGCATCCTTTGCGACAAACTCCCCGCCCCAGGTACAGAAAAATCCCCACATGGCGCCGTCCCGCACCAGAAGCTCCGGATCCGGCACGCAGCCATTTTCTGACAATACTGTCATTTTTGTGTCTGGTGTGTACTGCACCGCCTCAAGATACTTGTTGACCTGTGAGCCGTAAACCTGTTCTCCCGGATAAATGTCTTCCCCGATTATGTCCACATATTCATCACCCGGGTACCATTCCTTGTCCTGACCGTTCCATATCCATATCAGATTATTCACGCCATACTCGTTGGTCAGTTTATCATACAATAATATGTATAGCTTTTTATATGCCTCCGGGCCGCTTGCGCCCCACCAGAACCAGCCGCCTGATGCCTCATGGAGCGGCCGCCACAGCACCGGAACCCCTGCCTCCTGCAATACCAGAAGCTGCGCCGCGATTGCATCTATATCCGCCATCAGGAGGTTGTAGCCCTCCTCATCCTGACCGTTCATAATCTTTTCGAGGTCAATGCTGACAGATTCCGTGTTAAAGCCTTTCCACCAGATATCCTCCAGATACTTTTCAGGCACATTCCAGTGCCAGCAGAAAGTGACGATGCCGCCGTTTTCCCAGAACTGGATGGCATGCTCCGTCGCATGGCTTTCACTGCCGTTTGCCGCGCGCGAGGGAGAGTACTCAATAAAGTCAAGTCCGAGCACCGCCGGATATTTTCCCGTGGCTTTCTTGATGACAGCCATCTCCTTGCCAAACTGCCCCTGGTCGCAGTACTGGCCGGACAGGACATTTTTTCCGTAAATATCCGCAAGGTAACGCATCAGGCGCTTTGCCTCGTCGGTCGCATTCTTGTTGACAAGCTCTGCCGACACCTGATAAATGCGCTCGTCAATCGGTTCCGAAGTCTGCACCACCAGTTTATCCAGCTTAATCCACCCCCAGTATTTCGACACCGCAATGTCGTGCGCGCCCGGTGTCAGGTAAACCCTTGAAATCACGGAATCTGCAAACGTCTCGGACTCCGTCGCTATCGTGCCCGCGCTGTTCCCATCGACAAGGACATAGTTTTCCTTGTATCCGCCCTCTGCCGCGCTGATAAAATGAAGGTCATAAAAGCCTTCCGTCTCAACGGCAACCTGAAAGGTACAGCTGTCATCATCATTCTCAAATCCCGATACATACCCCGGTTCCGAGGCTTCAGAAGCCTTCACTTTGCCGCTTAGCTGTGCGGCTTCCGCCTCATAGGTACCCACAACTTCAATGGTGGGTTTCCCTTCATTTTGGTTCTCATCCCTGCCGGGCTGCCCTGAAGATACGTTTTGGCATCCCGCTGCCTGCGACGCGACTGCTGCTGCCAGCAGCAATGCCGTTAATCTCTTTCTTTCCATATTTTCACAATACCTTTTTAACTTTTTTTAGCAATCGTAAAGTAAATTTTAAAATATTTTACTTTTGATTATAGCTATTTATTAAGTAACTTTTTAGTGTTTGTTAAGTAACTTAATTATAAACTATTTATGAACTTTTGCACTTTATTTTATTGACAAAAATAACCTATAATTGATTATCTTATGCATTTTAGACAATCAGACAAACTTCCTTTCGTATATTTGTGTGATATGCACAATAATACTTTTATGTCGTTATACACTTATTACTTTATTAAAGCTAATTATTGGACAATTGTGACGATATGTCATTTAACATTTGGACAAAAAAAGAGACAGCTGTTCTTTTGCTGTCTCTTTCATTGATTCCCTATTTTCCCATTTCACTGCAGCTTTTGTTTTACGCCTCAAATAGTGCCTCAAATTCCTCCCTGCCAATTTTCTCCTTTTCCAGAAGAAGCTCCGCGCAGGCATGGAGTATCTTTTCATGCTCGTGGATAATCCCCTTTGCCTTCCTGTAGCAGTCATCCACAATCGCTTTCACTTCAATGTCAATCTGACCCGCAACGGTCTCGGAATGGCTCCTCGGGTGCGCAAGGTCGCGTCCGATAAAGACCTCGCTGTCCTCCTCGTCATAGTTAATCACGCCGATGTTGTCGGAAAATCCGTATTTTGTGACCATCGCCCGCGCGACCTTGGTCGCTTTCTTGATGTCACTCGAGGCTCCCGTGGTCACATCATCAAAAATGATTTCCTCGGCGATACGTCCCCCAAGCGAAACCATGATATCCTGCAGCATCCTGCCCTTGGTGTTGAACATCTCATCCCGCTCCGGAAGCGGCATGGTGTAGCCGGCTGCGCCAAGCCCTGTCGGGATAATGGACACCGTGTAGACGGGTCCGACATCCGGAAGCACATGGAACAGTATCGCATGGCCTGCCTCATGGTATGCGGTGATTTTCTTTTCCTTGTCCGATATAATGCGGCTCTTTTTCTCCGCGCCGATGCCAACCTTGATAAATGACTTCTTGATGTCCTCCTGCTGGATGAATGCCCTGTTCTCCTTTGCCGCATGGATTGCGGATTCATTCAGGAGGTTTTCAAGGTCCGCGCCGGTAAACCCTGCCGTGGTCTGTGCAACCTGTTTCAGGTCCACGTCCTCGGACAGCGGCTTGTTCCTCGCATGGACATTGAGGATTTCCTCACGCCCGCCCACATCCGGCGGGGAAACGGTTATCTTCCTGTCAAAGCGCCCCGGACGCAGAATTGCCGGGTCAAGGATATCGACACGGTTCGTGGCTGCCATCACGATAATGCCCTCGTTTGTGCCAAAACCATCCATCTCGACAAGCATCTGGTTCAATGTCTGCTCGCGCTCGTCATGGCCGCCGCCCATGCCGGTTCCGCGGCGTCTCGCCACCGCGTCAATCTCATCGATAAACACGATACACGGCGCGCTCTTTTTCGCCTCCGCAAAAAGGTCACGCACCCTTGATGCGCCGACCCCGACAAACATCTCCACGAAGTCAGAGCCTGAGATGGAGAAAAACGGCACATTCGCCTCTCCCGCAACCGCCTTTGCAAGCAGCGTCTTACCAGTACCCGGCGCCCCCTCCAAAAGAACGCCCTTCGGAATCCGCGCCCCGACCTTGGTGTACTTGGACGGGTCTTTTAAGAAATCGACAATCTCCTCCAGATCCTCCTTCTCCTCGCGAAGCCCTGCCACATCCTTAAGGGTCACCTCACCCCCGGTCATCAGGCGCGCCCTGCTCTTCCCGAAATTCATCATTTTTCCGCCGCTGTTTCCGGAATTCTGCGCATTCATCATGCTGAACATAAACACGACGACGACTAGCAGCATCAGCAGCGGAAGCAGCTCTGTGATAAACCAGTTTTCCTGCGGCACATCCTTCACAATCGGGTCAATATTGTAGCTTTTTACAAGCTCCTGTATTTCAACAACATCAGATACATAAAGGCTTCTCTGCTGATTGTCCTTCAGCGTAATGCGCAGCATACCTGTAGGCACCTGGGCATTGGGATGTATCTCCACATCGACAACCTGCCCCTCCTCCATCTCTTTCACAAACTGACCCTTTGTGTAGGAACCGCTGCTGCCGCTGTTGGTACTTGCCCATATCAATACCAGCACCAAAATCAATATAAATATAAACGTTAAATTAATTCCTTTTGCACCTTTTCCCAATTTCTGTCTCCTCACTAATCTATATCATTAGGATCTGTTCCTTATCCCCTGTCATGCCGGAAAATTTCCCTATTCCAGTTCAACCACACCGATATACGGCAGATTCCGGTACCGCTGGTCATAATCAAGACCGTAACCCACGACAAACGCATCCGGTATCTCAAAGCCCTTATAGTCCACCTTTACGTCTACCACACGCCTGTCAGGTTTATCCAGCAGCGTACAGAGCTTCATGCTCCTTGGCCCGCGCTGTCCCAGAAGCTCAAGCAGATAGCTCAGCGTGCGCCCGGAATCCACAATATCTTCCACCACGATAACGTCCTTGTCATGAAGCGGTTCATCCAAGTCCTTGACAATCTTGACAATCCCGCTCGACTTCGTACTGCCGCCATAGCTTGAGACGGACATGAAATCCAGCGATACCGGTACGGTAATGCGCTTTGCAAGCTCACACATAAAAAAGCTGCCGCCCTTGAGCACGCATACAAGGTGAACCTGCCTGCCTTCATAGTCGCGGCTTATCTCGTCGCCTATCTGTTTGATTCGGGCATCCACCTCGTCCTCCGTCAACAAGACCCTGATTTTTTCAGCCATTTTTGTTCCTCCTTAGTGTCCCGCGCATTCCCCCGCCTGCTGCTCTTCATCCTCAAATGTAAGACATAATATCCTTGTAGTATTTTCACTGATTTTGTAGTGGCTGCTGATCCGCTGTCCCACAACCCAGACCACATGGCTGCCATCAGCCACAAGCCAGGTACGTCCCCGCTCTTCCTGCGGTATTTTATGATCAATAAAATACTTTTTCAGGGTTTTGCGCTGATTCATTGCATTTACTGTCAGATAATCGCCCTGTCTGCGGGTTCTTATGACAATACTATCTTTTATTTTATCATAATCTATCCATTTCGTATACTTATTTTGTGGAATATTTTGCATGTCCGCACCAATATCGGTGTTTGTCACAAATGTAGCACTGATTTTTTGGTGTGAGTTGAGTATAATTTCTATCCGCTCACCTGTTCCAGGCGCCGTCACCATCTCCTGCGGCACCATAACTTCGTGTAAGGCAGTCTCCTGCGGCAGCTTTTCTGTCGCCCTGTAGATACAGACCCCCATATAATCACGCTTTGCGCACAGATTATATGGAAGCATGACCTCCTTTCCACACTGCCTGTTCATAAGCCCGCACACCTGTCCGACATGGACTGCCTCCAGGTTCCTTCTGCCGCCTGCCGCGTCTGACAGAACCTCCATGACCACATATCCCTGTATCGTGGCATGGAGCAGGAAAAACGGTTCCCTGTCAATGTGATATTTTGTTATATTTCCATTCTCTGTAGTGACACGCACACAGGCATGATATCCCTGCCTTGTGATGTCCTCTATCAAATCATATGCCTCACTTACCCGCCCGCATGCATTGCTGATGTGGTTTATGGCTGCCGGGCTGATTTCCTTCACCGCTGCCGCCAGTATGTGGTGGCGTATGATGTTCCTTGAATAATTATCCTCCAAATTCGTGCTGTCTATACAATATCTTATCCCTCTCCCCTGCAAAAATGCCTCGATTTCACTTCGCTCAAGGCAGAGCAGCGGCCGGATGACCTTGTCCCGCACAGGCGGGATTCCTGTCAGACCCTTGAGCGCGGTTCCGCGGAACAGATGAAACAGGAATGTCTCACAGCTGTCATTTTTGTTGTGTGCAATGGCAATCCTGCCCTTCCTGTCACCAAGTTCCCTGTAAAACGCCGCATACCGCACGTTGCGCCCTGCCTCCTCAGTGGAAAGGCGGAGTGTTCCTGCCAGCGCTTCCACATCTTCCTCGACGAGCGTGAACGCAATGCCGTTTGCGCGGCAGAGCTGTTCCACGTACATGGCGTCCGCCGCGGCGTCTGACCGTATCAGGTGGTTGACGTGCACCACCCTGATTTCCATGGGAATCACTTTGCTGATTTCCAGGAGCATGATAAAAAGACATACGGAATCAGCGCCGCCGGATACCCCCGCCACGACGCAGTCCCCCTCGTCAATCATATGGTACTCCCTGATATACCGTATCACCCTGTTTATCATTTGTGGCCCCCTTGTACACTTTCAAAAATCCATGCGTTTTTTCATCATACACGCCAGCACTGTCATGTCGTCCCTGATGCGTCCGCCCTGGCAGTTGATTGCGCACTGGAGAATATAGTCCGACATCTCCTTTGGATTTGCTATATTCGTCTTGGCAATCAGTTCCCTGAGCCTGCCTGCCGATTCCGTGTCTATCGCATCCGAAATACCGTCCGACACCATAATCAGCATGTCCGTGTCGGCAAGCTTCAAAACCTGTGTCATGGGGCTAAGCTCCTCCATGCTGCCGAGCGGAAGCGTGTCCGCCGCCACCTCGTCCACACGGTTTCCGCGCTTGACATAGCTTGGCGCGGCGCCTGCCTTGATAAACTCGGCATCGCCTGTCAGCAGGTTGACGGCGCAGACATCCAGCGTCGTGAGGTTAGCGCCCGCATTCTGTGAGGCAATGGCGCTGTTCACCATCGCAAATGCCTTTTCTTTCTGAAATCCTGCTTCCAGAAAACGCTCCATAAACTCGATGACTGCCTGACTGTCCTTGCACGCCTGCGCACCGCTCCCCATGCCGTCCGCTATCATCACAACGACCTGACTCTGATTATATTCCTCCATCGAGAAATTGTCACCTGAAATTTTTTCATCCTCCCTGACTGCCCGTGATATCGCGCTAATCACGGTATACCGCGGCTCGTCTTCATATATAAATGTGTTGAATCCGCGCTCAATCACCTGCGCACTCTCACCCGACACTACCAGCTTCCTGTTGTAAAAAGCAGACAGATAGTCCCCGAGCACGCTTGCGGACACCGTATGCCTGCCTATGACCCGCGCCTCGATGCTAATCCTGTTTCCGGGATTGCCATCCATCATGCTTCCGTAGCCGCCTGCCATGCCGCCCTCTATAAATATCATCTCGCGCACCACAATTCCCTGTCTGCGCAGATACTGCATCAGTGCCTTTCTCTTATGCTCCATGGGCAGGCTGACATGCACAACCGTGTCCGCCACGTCCGCAAAAGCGCCTGATATCTCGTCCAGGTGGTTTGCGAACACCTCCTTGGTCTCCTGAAGCTGCTTCTGGTAAAGCATGTCCTTTCTGTCGTCGCAGATGCCGGCCTCATCCGGAATCCCGCGGTAGAGCTTTGCCAGCTCCTCATACGTCTCTGCCAGGCAGTACAGCTTTCTCTTGCTATAACCGTTAAACAGATAACCCTCTACAATGCCCGATTTATTTTCCGCCTCTTTTGAGGCGCCGAATATTCCAATTTTTGGTGCCCTGACCTTTAACATCATCTTAGACCTCCCCTAAATGTATTATGCTGCTTTCATTATAGTATAAAAGGGTGTCCCATCATTTTTTGTCAAACTTGTGCACTGTTTTCCGATTTTTTATTGACAATAATCGATATCTTCCCCTGCATGGGGCTGTGCATGAAAAAAGAACCGCCACAGGATAAGGGGCAGTCCCCAGGTCCAATAGCGGTGCATATACGAATCAGTTCCTAATCAGCCTCCTGGAAGATAATCTCATTTTCATATACCAGCCCAAGCTTATCCTTGGCAACTTCCTCGGCGTATTTCTTTGTCTTGGTATAGGTGGCAAACGCCTCAAGCTCCTCAGCCCTTGCCGTCTCTGCCTCTATCAGCTCCATAAGCTCACGCTCCCTCGCCGCGTACTGCTGTTCCTTCTGCGTCAGGGAAATCGAGTTGACGCCGACAACGCCGGTCATAATCATAATGGCAATCACGGCAACAGTCATGCCAAGGCGGTTTTCATTTCTGGTGCGGAGGAACTCCGGCGTTCTTCTTCGTTTTGCCTTTTTCTTTTTTCGCTTTGCCATGTCTCGTTTCCCCCTTTCTTCCCTGTGCCTTCTTTTGGCGGCACATTATAATATTATGCTGAAATGTCTTGCACGTCAATCTGCATTTTTGATAAAAAAGAACTTTTTTATCATGCAATTTTACAACGGCTTTTTTCACCGGACGAAACATTTTTTTCAGCTTTTGCATGGCCTTCCCTATCATGCGGAAGAAGCTGCCTATTGTTTTGTCGATGACAACATAGCTGAACCGGACAAAAAAACGCCCCAGTGTCGCGACATAGACAAGCATACCGACTGCCGCGCCAAGCACTGCCGCAAAACGTATCACACCATTATTTCCATAGTACAAAAGTGCAAAGCTGATGCCAAAGCAGACTGCCCAGTAAAGGATATCCTCAAGGTCAACAGCAAGCCTGCCATGTCTTATCAAACGTCGGAACAGCCTGAAAATATCGTATAGGAATGCCATGCCTGCACCTGTCAGAACGGACGCCAGCCAAAAATTCCACTCTCTGATTATATCTGCACTCATTAACCAAACAGGCGTGTAAGCAGCCCCTCTCCTTTTTTTGCCAGTGTACTTTTTTCGGAGTAGGTAAATGCATCCACCCTGCCGTCCACGTCCGCCTCTCCCTTTTCCAGGTTCAGCCGGCTCACATGCAGGTTATTTCCCTTAATGGAAAGCATCCCGTCCACGGTCTCCATCAATATGTTGTTTTCATCGAAGGAATGTACCTCCACTACCCCCGTTATCTTACAATCCCGGCGCTGTTCCATGCTGAATCGGTGTTTTCCGATGCCTGCACTGTTATTTGCATTCCTGTTTTCCACGCTGCCTGTCATAAAAGACGCCCCTTTCCCCATATCAAAACGTACACATTACATAGTATGGGAAAAGGGGCACGGATATTCTAAATATATCTGAAAAGTTCTTTTGCGTCGTCTTTTTTGACCGTCTCCTGCACATCAAGGATTTCCACGCGGACGTCCTTATTGCCAAACTGAATGGTAAGGATATCCCCCGCCTTGACGTTTGTGGATGCCTTCGCAGGCTTGTCATTGACAAGCACGCGCCCTGCGTCACATGCCTCGTTTGCCACCGTGCGCCTCTTGATGATGCGCGATACCTTTAAATACTTGTCCAGTCTCATAATAATCAATCCTCCATTCCCTTCCCGTCCTTCTTACCCGGACAGGGAAATGCCCCCAAACGCAAACAACCGATGAATACTCATCGGTTGTCACAGGGAACAATTATCTGTTTACCTCATCCTTTAATGCCTTGCCCGGCTTGAACTTCGGCGACTTGGATGCTGCAATCTTCATCGTCTCGCCAGTCTGGGGATTTCTGCCCTCTCTTGCAGCTCTCTCGGAAACCTCAAATGTACCAAATCCAACCAGCTGAATCTTCTCGCCTTTCTTTAATTCCTTAGCAACAACCTCAGTGAAAGCTGTGAGCGCCTTCTCTGCATCCTTCTTTGTCATGTCTGCCTGCTCAGCCATAGCAGCAACTAATTCTGTTTTGTTCATTGTGAACTCCTCCTCTTGTTTTCAGTAGATAAATGAGTACAATAGCTTCCATTACCCGAAATGCCCTATTGTCTCGAAGCATCACGCCGTTTCGACGCCTATATCTATTTATAGGCGAAAAGACAATGTTTGTCAAGGAAAAAAGCCTAAATTTTGCTTATTTTTAAAGCTTTTGGCACTTTTGCCAGATTTTTTCATTATTCTTCAAGCTTGACAAGGTCTGTAAACGAATAATTCACGTCCTTTTTCTCGTCATCAATCTGCAGGGTATAGCTCCTTGGCTGATATCCGGACTTCCGAAGCGTCACCACATAGCTGCCCGGAACCTTGTTGAAGCTGACAGGCGTTACGCCCACATAACTGCCGTCAAGATAAGCCTCCACCCCGTCAGGCGCGTCAATATACACTTTATATTTGTCCGTGGAGGATGCCACGGAAGATTTCTTCTCCTTGTCCTCATCCTCCTCATCGTCTGCATTGTCCTTTTCGGAGGACTTTTCCTCCTCCACGTCCTCTTCTTCATCCAAATGCTTCGACTGATACTTCTTTACAGTAGTCTCCTCTTCTTCCTCCACATCATCATCCTTGTCTTTTTCATCCTTTTTGTCCGAGGACTTGTCCCCTGCTTCCTCACTTTTCTCTTCTTCGCTTTTCTCCATCTCGACGGATATATTTGCAGACGGCTCTGCGACCCTGATATACTGTGCCACTGTGTCATATCCGTCCGCCGTAATACGCATCTGGTGCAGACCGTACTCAATCTCCACCGGCTTTGACACGTCAACCGCCCTGCCGTCTATGGACACCTTTGCCGTGGCAGGCGTGAGCGTGAAGATGACAGTCCCTTTCTGAACCACCGTGATTTCCACGTCGCCCAGATCCCATGCCATCTCCTCATTCCTGGCAAATGTGATTTCCTGCGTCGCACTGCTGCCCTTGTGGCTTACGGTGACCGTGTGCGTCCCCTCGGGAACGACAAGCAGCATGTCGTCCGCCACCTTCCTGATTACCCTGTCACCCACGTCAATCCAGCCATTTACAAAGTAATCCTCGTTCTGCAGCCTGAGATACCCATGCCCCTTTTCGACATGAATTCCGTATATCATGTTTTTATATCCCCAGACGCTGATTTCATCCATCTGGTTGACCTCCATCATGTCCGTCTCCCTGCCGTCCGACACCACCACGACATGGCTGCTGATGTTGTAAACAGTACTTCCCACCGTGATGGTACCGCTGCGCAGATCCATGTCATAGCCGCGGACATTGTTGTAGCTGATGCAGTCCGGATTTTCCTTCACATACGCAAGCGACTTATTCGGCTTGTAAAAACGAACCGTGACCACACTCCCCTCCTTGAGCTGTTCCATGGACAGCGCCTGGTCGTTCTTGTCATAGATTGTCGTGGCACCGTCATAATTCAGGGTATAGCGGCGCGACGACATGATGTTCTGGAACTGCACCGTCCCTGACTCGGCATCCTTTTTGACAACTACTGCCGCGTCTTCGGAGTCATATATCCCCTTCTGCTTCATCACGTTGACCGGTTCCTGTACGGTGTCCTGCACATCTGCAGCATCCGGCTGGTTCGTCAGTAACGCGGTAAACGAGCCGGTTCCCTGTGCGCATCCCGCGAACAGAAGTGCGGACAGCATGACAGCTGCCGCACATCCAATCATGTTCCTTCCCCTCAATCCTCTGTTTTTCAATGTAATCTCCTAACCCTTTCACTCCAAGCTTTTGTATAGTTCCTCGCGCCTGTCACGCTTCACCGGAAATTCCCTGCGGATTTCACCGACATCATCCGTCAGTTCGAAGTACAGCATTCCTTCGCCGTCATGCAGAACAGACCGGACAGCGCCATCCGGATCAATCACGCAGCTGTCACCCGCATAACGGATTCCCCCGATATCCCCTGTACAGTTGACCGCCAATATATAAACCTGGTTTTCAACCGCGCGCGCCCGAAGGAGCGTCCGCCAGTGTCCGCTGCGCTTTGCAGGCCAGTTCGCCGGCACGACAATGACATGTGCCCTCTTCGAGGCAGCCTGAAAAATCTCCGGGAAACGCAGGTCATAGCATATAAATGTGCTGCACGCTATCCCGTTGAGTGAAAAATAAGAAAGCGTGTCACCGCCCCGAAACTGCAAATGCTCCCCCGAATACGAAAACGGATGAAGCTTTACATAGTCCGAAATAATTTTTCCCGAGCGGTCAACAACGGTATAATGGTTCTCGCACTTCCCGCCGCAGTCCCTGACCCAGCCGAAGCCAGCCGCCATCCGGTACTGCCCCGCAATGGACTGCATGCGCCTGACCGTCCCGTCCCCGCTTTCCTTTGTGGCATCCGTATTCATGGAAAAACCCGTAAAACTCATCTCCGGAAAAAATATCGCTTCCGTATTATGGTTTACGGCATCCTTTATCTGTTCCTCTGCTTTTTTGAAATTCTGCTCCTTATCCTCCCAGATGATGGCAGTCTGGGCAAGGGCTATTCTCATCCTCTGAAAAACCTGCATCCTTTCCTCTCATTTCCCCGGTCTGTTTATTGTTTCTAGTTTACCATAACGATATTATATCTTCTTTTTCTTCCTTATACAAGCCCTTTCTTTTTATGGTCAGAAAAAACGGTTTAACAGTTTTTCCTTGTTTTTCTCCTGCCGAATCAGGCCCTCGAGCTTATCATAGTTGCGGTTTGGCATCCACGACTTTCTCGAATTGTAATAGTAGTTGATGATTTTCCAGAATTTCTCAGGGTATTCCAGCCTAAGGCACAGGCTGCGCCACTCAATCGGCGGAAAAACGCGCCTGTTCTGGTAGGCATCAAGCATGCTCTTTGCCATCTCCATTGACCAGTCGCATTTCTCGGAAATTTTGCGGAAAAGAAGGTAGAAATCCCTTGCGCCCACATCATGGGCAAAATGTTCCATGTTGATGATGCCGACATAGGAGCCGCCGCTGCCTTTTCCAAACAGCACATTGTGATACTGGTAGTCGCCATGGCAGTAAAGCCCGTTGCTGTTCACATACGCCTCATACTCAGCCCGCGACTCCTCCTTTGCGCGCCTTGTCACATCCATTGCCCTGTCGAGGAAATAGTCATATTCCCTTAGCAGCACCCGCTCAAAGTCGGTTTTGGTGTGCAGCCTGCGCAGGTAATTTTTGACACGTTTGCACTCTGTCGTATGGCGTTCCATCTCATCCGCATAAAAGAAAACAGGCATTGCGTATGCCGTGCTGCTCTCCTCCGCACCCACATGTGACACAGGTGTCATAAATTTCAGGTGCAGCCTTGCCATGGCGCCGCATGCCTTCACAATGTCATCCTCGCTTTTATAGCTGCATTCCT
The DNA here is from genome assembly GCA_002490665.1 of Lachnospiraceae bacterium UBA7205. GTDB lineage: Bacteria > Bacillota > Clostridia > Lachnospirales > Lachnospiraceae > COE1. Next base: position 56,730 of record DKUL01000001.1, read on the forward strand.
TTCCCTCGACCTGCTCCTCCAATATGTAAACACTGTTGTCGATATCCCTCACATACAGTGCACCCTCCTTATTCCTAACGAGGATATCTGTCCTCAGATTGTCGCCCAGCCTGCTTTGCAGCTGATACAGCAGATCCAACTTTTCTGTCTTACCCTTGTATTCCTTGAGTACGCGCATCCCCTTATCCGTATCGCAGATTATCGTGCCACGTCCCTTAAAGGTACGGTTGATTGCCATATCATACTGCTCCAGAACATTCACTGCCTTGTCATTCACAAAAAATCCCCCTCCACACAGATGCTTTAATCTATCCTATGTGGACGGGGGTGGGTTTATTACTTTTTATTTTGTGAAAATTTAGGAACTGTAGGAAAATAAATGATGCTGATTCAATCATCTGTATTTAACCACAATGTAGCTGTGTTATCATTGGGGTGCACGCCTATAAGGTTTAGCGGTTCAAGAAACTCTCTGTCAATAAATACTTTCACTTTGATTTCGTTATATAATTATGGCTTCGGGTGGTAACCATTAGTTCTTCCCCAGTATCATCTCATCATTGTTCAGGTCATACTGCGAGCCAAACAGCAGATTGTCATAAAACTTTTCCAGGTAACAAAAATCCACATCGATTCCTTTCGCATAATTTGCATAATTTGACCGTACCAGTGCGTTCCTATAGTATTTGGAATAGTCCTTAAACATGTCATTGTTCACTTGAAAGCCAATACTATTTAAATATAATTCCATAAATACGGCTGTTGTCCTTGTATTCCCTTCCCCAAACGGATGCACCTGCCATATAGATGATGAAAAATCGCACAATCGCCTGATTATCCGGGCTTGGTCCATCCTTGAATACCGTTGCTGCTTTTCAATGTTAAAATCATATTCCAGTATGTCCTGTATTTCAAAATAATTTGCATACTTTACGCTGTCCCCATGCAAAACCGGTTCCTCTTTTGTTATGTTGTATTGCCTGAACTGTCCGGCAAAATCATATATTCCTTCAAACAAGTACCGATGGATGGACTTTAACGCCACAGGTGCCAGGGAGATTGTCCCATCTGACAACAATTCAACAATCCGTTCAGAAACAAGGTCGCATTCCATTGTCTCTGTCCGTTCTTTGCCGGACGCGCCTTTATAATATTCAATTAACTTTTCGCTGACCGTCTGTAGGGGGAGTTCTCCATTGATATGCTGTTCGGACAATTCATATAGGTAGCGGGATGGTTTTAACCCATCAACATCCTGCAATCCGATTGCTGTGTCCCAGTATTCCTTCTTTTTTCCGGCATTTGGTGTATATTCTTTTATTTTGTATTCATACATACCCATTCTCCTTACATCATTCTTATATGCAGGCATTACACATATTCTTTTATCACGTCATCACTCCAAATATGAGCTTCTATATAACGTTCCGGTCCATATTTCCCATCATTGTTCCAATCCTGTGGATACCCATATTTCACTATAATTCCTAATATTTCATCATATGTATAGAGTTTTTTACGATATTCCTTACCATCATTTACTTTTTGGCTGAAGGTCGGGTGGGAATCTCCATATGTGAAAGAGATGGTACTTTTATCAAATTTATTTATATCAATTTTAATGAATGCACTGTTTTCAAACCAGGAAGCCAGCCATGGGCTATGTTCAACCACCATGTAATGCGGTGATTGTCTTTGTATATTACCACCTTTTTTGATAAATTCGCATCTTAGGATATCTTCATAATGATGTCTTAACTCCATATACCCGGCTGTTCTTTTGGCGCACTGGGTATCAGGCTTTTCTGAAGCAATATCCTTTATTATTTTTCTGGCTTCTTCTATAGAAACATCTGATAAATTTTGGAATGGTTTCATGGAAGCATCATAATAGTGGTATAAAAACATTTTTAATTTTCCTCCAAATTTGATTAGTATGTTTTGAGATGTATGTTCTCGCCATTCTGTAAAAGGCATTGCATACACTCCTTTAATTCGAAATACTTTGATAAGCTTTGCTTATGCTGCCTATTGCATTTCATTTTTGTATACTCATGACAGATAAAATCTGCCATGACTTAAGGTTTATACGTAGGAGGTATGAACAAAATACAGCATAAAACAATTTCGGCACAGGGCGGAACTGTACATTACTGGATTATCGAAAGGAAAAATCCTGAAACCCATATTGTGATTTATTTTTTTCGTCCAACCTTACAGCGTTGTTGTTTGCGTTGCAATTTTTTTGATAAATTATTTGTCGCTTTCTCTTTCTTTTTTAGGACTTGATTCCTTTTTTCTGCAACAAAAACATAATATCCATTTATTTCATGAACCTTAGCACCGCCAAAAACAGAAGTCAGCTTATTTTTATACCAGTCAAGCCTTTTTGTAACCATAACCAGCTTACCGCCCGCTGCTAATTTTTTAAATCCGGTTTCAATAAAATGTTTTGGGACGGAAAAATCCGCATGATATGGCGGATTAGACAATATCAGTGTAAAATCTTTTTCTTCTATGTTTTTGTATCCGTCACTTAATCTAATTTCAATATCCGGCACGTCATTCAATCGTATATTTATTGTTGCATATTCTATTGCCTGTTCGGAAACGTCACACATTATAACATTTTCTTCACCAATCAATTTACCTGCAAGCACACCTACAACACCATACCCGCAACCCAAGTCCAGTACTTTGTCATATGGCAGAAAGTCGATAACAGATAACATGGCTAATGTGCCAGCATCAACCGAATTAGGTGAAAAAACGGAAGGCGCTGTTTCAAATACCATATCAACATCTTTAATTCTTGTTGTGATCATTATTTACCTCCAAATCCGAAATATATAGGGGGATTGTATTATAATAGGAATTGTAGACAAGTCAAGATGCGTCAGTTATTTTCCTACAGTTCCTTACATTGGCGTCCCTACTTCAATCAGGTTTCCGTCCAAATCATAAAAACGGATTACCTTCTGACCCCAGCTATGCGTCATAAGCCGGTTCACATATTGGATTGAAGGATATGACTTTTCCAGTTTTTCGATAAACGTTTCTATATCGTTTTCTTCAAAATATAGTTCACAGGAATTGCTTTTGGGAATGATTTCTTTTCCCAGAAATTCCTTCCAGATTTTCTCGTCCTGGAGCACAAGGCCTTCTGTTAAAATCATATTGCCATCATTGTCAAGCACCATGTCAAGACCGAACAGATCATGATAAAACTGTTTTGATTTTTTAATGTCTTTCACGACAATCAAAATATTCTTTAATTTCATTGTACCCCTCCACACAAACGCCGGTTGTAATGAAATGGCTATGCGTTTCCACATAGCCATTTGTATACGAACTCATTCGAACTATTATTCGCCATTAATAATATCATACCATTTTTCTAAAAATAGTCAACCTTTTCAGGTTTTATGTTATTTCCTGCTGCGTCCGGCAACATACGCCGCAATCGCCTCACTGACAAACGCCGCGGTGCCATCCCCGCCAGCCTTGTCAATATTGCGTTTCATGCGCTCATCACACACATACATTTCCCCCAGTCCGCGCAGTATTTCATCGGTGCACTGGTAATAGTGCTCTGTGATAAATGCCTGTATGCCGGCAACCTGATCCTGCACTGCCTGATCCGAGGGCGCACCATGACGCAGTTTTCCGATTTCGGCAAACAGCTCCATCAGCTGACTGCTGATTTGGGCATGCTCTGCCTCTGTCCGGTCTTTCGCGTTCTGCTGATATTCCTCATATGCCTTGGTGTTGCCCCAACGCTTGCGGACTTCCTCCTCATACTGTTTGATTTCCTCTTTGTCAAATGCTTTAAAATCCATTCCCTTCACTCCTTTTTCCTGTAGCTTACGCGCAAACGAGATAAGCTCCTGTGTATGCGCAAGCTGTAATTCCAGCAGCTGAATCTGCTGTGCGAGCGCTTCCTTCTGGTCAAAGTCCGGACTGTCAAGAATTGTCCGAATCTGTTTTAGCGGAAATTGCAGCTCACGGAACAGCAGTATGTTCTGCAGGCGTGCCAGCTCGTTTTCACCATACAGGCGGTACCCCGCTTCCGTCACCCTTGCAGGCTTCAGCAGTCCGATAGCATCATAGTGGTGCAGTGACCGGACGCTCACGCCTGTCAGTTTGCTTACCTCATTTACTGTCATCATTGTTTTCTTGTCCTTTCATATTCCCGGGAATAGATTTATCATAAACTATAACACAATGTCAGAGTCAAGCATTTTTTCATTTTATTTTTTACTTTTTATTTACGTTTCCTCGTCCTGCTGGTACAGCCGCAGCCGTTCGTTCATAAGCGCAGCCTGCTGCCTGCCTTTCTTCCACGCGGCTACAGACACAATCACAAAAATAACCGCAATCGCAAACAGCATTGCCAGCACCATTGGCAGATTATCTGCATAAAACCATTCAAACCAGAAGCCGCACCCTAAAACAATCACATTCGTCAGAATGTAATGACCAATGTGCAAAAACATCATTGTTTTCTTGCTGACCTCCCGCTGCGGATAAAAAATATTGGCTATGCTGCACAGGAAGGAAACCCCTAAAATCTGCCATAAAATCTCCACGCCGAATACTGCCTTCTGAAAAAATATTGTAACGTACACGGCAGTCACAAAAAGCACGCAGGTAGTCACACATACAAACACATAAAACATATCCTTTAACCGTCTCAAATATATCCCTCCATTCTTGATGCACCTGCGAATTTGGGCGCAAGCACAATATTTGCAATACGAACTTTGTTCGTTATGTGAAAAATTCATTTTTCACAGTCACCCCTCTCATAAGCCGAGCTTTTGTTTCAATACCGGGACGTACTGCCGCGAAATAATGATTTTCTCCCCATTTCTCATCAGCGCCTCAAACCTTCCGTTAAATGCCGGACTCAGCCCCTTAACCTTTGCCAGATTGATAATGCAGGATTTGGACGCGCGGAAGAAGTCTGTCCCCTGAAACGTGTCTTCCAGTTCATACAGCCTTAACTTCGTCTCATAAACCTCTTTTTCCAGATACAAAAAGACCTTGTTGTCCACTGCCTCAAAATAATAAATCTCTTCCGGCGCAATCTGAAAATAGGTTCCATCCTTCAATGCCGTTATCTTCTCCTGCCCCGCCTTGAAGGCATAAATCAATTTCAACAAGCGTTTATCCATATGACGGCATCGGACAATAATTTCCTCTTCCTCCCCATCTGCCGGCTCCGTAATCGTAATTTTCATAAAAGTCCTCCACTTAACGGTCTTTCAGTTTCCGTCCCCTGCTAATCCACACGGACACAATCAGGGCTGCTATCATATATATTACCATAAAAAACAGCTGGGACTGCAATGATATTTCTTTATTTTTTACAAAAACGGACACGCCCATCTGCTCACGAAACATATCTGCCGCGGTTTCAGGCAGTCCTTCAAATGTTTTTGCAATGGCATTATCCGTGCAGACGGTGCGCATCATAGCCGCGCCATGCAGTATGGGCAGACATTTTAACACTTTGGTGACACTGTCCGGCAGCATCGAGACAGGCAGATAAATGGCACCCAGGAAACCGACCAGTGTCCCTACAATGGTCATGATGCTGCTCCATGCGCTCTCGCTATGGATAAACAGCGCCAGCAGATACGAGAGCGAGGCATACGTAAGCGTATTGAGCGCAATCATCCCGAATAATTTCAGCCATTCCATAGCGCCAAGCAGCGGATGGCCGCACAGCGCCATATATATTTCTCCCACTATCAGTGTCAGCGCGCACATCCCTGTCCCGACAATCCACGCGGAAAAAATATATCCGAGGGCTATCTTAACCCGTCTGACCGGCGCCATATAAAAACTTGCCAGCCTGTTTTTTGCCTCATCCTGCACCATCGTGCCAATCACAGTCAGCGTAATCGTTACCGCATTGACCTCCAGAATCCCTGCAAGTGTCCACATCTGTATCAGGTATGACGCATTTTTCTCATCCGCGGCGGTATCCCGGACACCGCCCAATTGTGCAAGTGCATTCACCACGTTTTCACTGTTCATATCTCCCAAAAATATTACCATCAGCGCCAGTACAATCAGCATTGACAGCATGGAAAAAAAGACCGACACATAATCCCTGATATAAATCAGCATATTTCTCTTCATTAAATAATACGTTTCCCTCATCATTATTCCCCCAATTTTTTTCCTGTCACATTTAAAAATACATCATCCATGGAACCCTGTACCATTTCAAACCCGTCAATCAGTTCCCGCACACTGTCCAGAACAGGCAGCGCCGCCCTGCTTTCCGGGACATGTATCACAAAATGTTCGTTCTTTTTTTTGTATTCGATTTTCATGTCCTCCAGCCGTTTTGGCAATTCCGGCGATGAGGAATAAAGCAGAAGTTTATCCTTTGCATACGTCTCTTTCAAGGAAAACGGGGTTCCGTACTCTTTTAAATTTCCTGCATCCATAATGGCAATATGGGATGCCCTTGCGGCTTCCTCCATATAGTGCGTGGTCAGAAAGATTGTCATGTTTTCCTCACGGCGCAGCTTTTCCAATGACTCCCACACGTTTTTTCTCGCAGCCGGGTCAAGCCCTGTCGTCGGCTCGTCTAAAAACATGATTTCCGGCGCGTTCACCAGCGCCCTTGCAATCTCGCACCGCCTTTTCTGCCCGCCCGAAAGCTTCGCAAACTTTCTGTTGTACACATCATCCAGGCTAAGGATACTGCATATTTTTTTGATATTTGCACGGAGCTTTTTATAGTCTTTTTCGTATAATACGCCCCTGACAAACAGGTTCTCCGACACTGTCAGCTTATCGTCGAGACAGTTATTCTGATAGACCACTCCAATCCGTTTCCTGATTTCCTCATCCTTTTCCCCGACTGGAAATCCGCAGATTTCCGCTTTTCCCGCGGTCGGCAGATAGAGCGTGCAGAGCATGTTAATGGTTGTGGACTTGCCCGCGCCGTTAACCCCCAAAAATCCAAACAGTTCTCCCTTTTCCACCTGAAAACTGATATCATCCACTGCCTTCACGTCCCCAAAATATTTCTTTAGCCCCTCCACTTTAATCACTGGATTCATCTTCTTTTCCTTTCCTTTACTAAAACAATACTTTTCCAATATATCCTTATGTGCACGCGTCCATAATAACCAAAAAAAACAGCCTCCGCAATTGTTATGCGGTAAGCTGCTTTTTCGAGGGCGTAAGCTGCCGTGGGAGAGAATAACTTGTATGACTTCGGAAAGGATTCCGTTTGTTCGTAGCGCTATATCAGCTTTTTTGCCTCCTCCATCAGGTAATCATGTGTATTGTTTTCCGGATTTTGCAGTACGTCATCAAGGAGCTCTGCCAGTATCGCACCTATCCTTTTTCCTTTTGGCACGCCCAATGCAATCAGGTCGTTTCCAGTGATTTCCAGTGTTTTGAGGGATACGCACTGCTGTTGCTCCATAATCTCACGGTAGAGCTGCGCAATTGCGTCAATCCGTTCGAGCTTTTCTGTCTGCTGGTATGCACTCTGCGCGAGGGTGTCTGCGCGCCGCAGCTCGAGTACCTGTGGGAAATATTCCGCGCCGATTTTGTTGATGGCGCGCCGCACTGCCTTTGCACTCGGCTCTGCGTTGTAGTCGTGGTATTTCACATATTTCTGGACTTTCGCGATGGTGTCATTGTCAAATTTGAGCCGTCTAAGAATGGCGGCTGCCATGCGCTCACTCACCTCAACGTGACCATGAAAATGGTCAGTGCCGTCCGCGTCCGTGGTTCTGGTCTGTGGTTTTCCGATATCATGCAGCAGGGCGGCAAGCCGCAGGCTTTTGTCAGCCCTTGTGTGGAGCAGGCACTGCATCAGGTGTTCGCCCACGTTGTACATATGGTGCGGGTGGTTCTGTTGCGTGGCAAACGCATCGTCCAGCTCGGGGAGCACAGCCTTGGTGATGCCAAGCGCATATGCATCCCGCATATAATCGGGGTGCGCTGACACCAGCAGTTTCACAAGCTCTGCCTGTATGCGCTCCGCGCTGATATGGTTCAGGTTGGGGGCAAGCGCTTTGGCTGCCGCCTTTGTCCCATCTGCTATCGTAAAGCCGAGCTGCGCCGAAAACCGTACTGCCCGCAGAATGCGCAGTGCATCCTCGCCAAACCGCTCTGCTGCCTCGCCGACACACCGGATAATGCCATTTTCCAAATCCGCCACGCCGCCAAACGCGTCCACAATGCCGCTCCTGTCATTGTATGCCATGGCGTTGATGGTAAAGTCCCTGCGTTTTAAATCCTCCACCAGATTGACCGTGAACGTGACTTCCTTTGGATGCCGGCTGTCTTCATATTCACCGTCAATGCGGTACGTCGTCACCTCGAATCCCTCATGGTCAAGCATCACCGTCACCGTGCCATGCTGGATTCCGGTGTCAATCGTGTGCCGGAAAACTTCCTTCACCTGCATCGGCTTTGCCGAGGTCGTCACATCCCAGTCATGCGGCTGCCTGCCAAGGAGTGAATCCCTGACGCACCCGCCCACGGCATATGCCTCATAGCCTGCCTGTTCCAGCCGCGATATGATAAACTGCACTTTTTCAGGTAATTGTATCTGTATCATTACTGTGTCCTATCCTTTTCTTTCTCCATGCATAAATCCCGACAGCGCCCCCTGCGGCAGCTGTCATTGTGAGGGACACCGTGAGAAAAATCCACGAATGCGTCCCGCTTTCCTGTATGTTGTCAGGCGTTTCCGTATTGGCTTCGCCGGAATCGCTGCCTGGTATCGCCGAGGCTTCCTGCTGCCCTTCATCCGCCACCGTTTCAGGTTCCGGGGCAGTTTCCATCTCTGTTTTGCCATCTCCGCTTTCCCCCATATCTGTCAGTGCAGCGTCACCCATTTCAGCCGCAGACGGCGAAGCATTGCTTTTCGAGTCATCAAGCGAGGTGATGACTGTCACTGCCGGCGCGCTGTCCATGTCTGCCCTTGTCAGCGTTTCGCTTTCCGCCACGGCTTCCTGAGCTGGAATTTCAGCGCTGCTGGCTGCTTCGCTGGCTTTGCTTTCTGGCGAGGCTGGCTGGCTCGCCGCGGATGATCCGTCCTTGTGCGATCCGCCCGCGTTTTCTTCCTGCTGCACTTTCCTCCATTTCGCATACAGCGTAATGTCGCCGGTGCTCCCCTTATATATAGAAGTAACGCGTTCCTTACAGCCCTTGTCCTGATACCATCCGGCAAAGGCTAGTTCCTTGTTTTTATGCTTCGGTGATGCAAGCTTAACATCCTCTGTCTCGATTGTATAGGCAGACGGATTTTTCGAAGAGTTGGTTCCTCCTCCCAAAACATAGGTAATGGTATATTGTATTGGTTCGTAGACTGCGGTAATGTCCATGTCATCCTGGACATTTCTGTAATCCTTATCCCACTTCACAAACATATACCCATCCTTACTGGCTGCCTCGGGTGGCGTGGCATCCTTCCCCTCCGCTGTCTTTGTCTCTGTAATCAGCTTCCCTGTGCTGTCAAAAAAACGCACGCGATAGTATTTTGTCCACTTTGCATACAGCCTGCGATTCCCCACGCTGCCTTTTGTGATGGAAGAAATCGGGCGGGTAAAACCGCTGTCCGCGTACCAGCCGTCAAATTCATAGTGTGCATCCTCATGCGACGGCGCTTCCAGACGAATTGTGTCGGTCTCGACATTGTATTGCAGGGGATTGTTCGGACTGTTCTTCCCGCCATTTAGCTCATATTCCAAATTGTATTCCAGTATCTGCCACTTTGCGTATATGGTTCGGTCACCAGTGCTTCCTTTTTCGATGACGGCTACCTTCGTCACAAATTCCGGTTCCGCATACCAGCCTTCAAATGCATAGCCTTTTTTCGTCGGACTCGCAAGCGGAAAGGTATCCGTTTCCACATCGTATTCTGTCTTATTGCCCGCGTTGTTTTTCCCGCCGTCCAGTTCATAGGTTACCGCATATTTTATGGGCTCCCATTTCGCATACAGCGTGCGGTTCCCAATGCTTCCTTTTTTGATGGCGGTTACCTTTGTCCCAAACTCCGGTTCCTCGTACCATCCTGCAAAATCATAATATTCTTTTTTTAGCGGGTCTGACAGAATGATATCCGGTGTCTCGACATCATACTTTGCCGGATTTGCGGAGCTGTTTTTGCCGCCGTTCAGCTCATACTTGATGGTATATGTATATTTTTTATAAATTGCGGTGACCGTCTCATCCTTTTGTACATTGGAGTAATTTCCTTTCCACGACGACAGCTGGTAGCCTGGCTGTGGCGTCATTTTCTTGTCTGGCGGAACGGCGTAGCCGCCCTCACTGATTTTCTGAACGTCAAAAACCGTGCCGAAATCATCTTTAAATGTGACTGTGTAGACGCCGGATTCCGTCTCACTGGCGCCCTCCTCCGTCTTGTTAAGGATATAAATCGTACTTTTACCGGAGGGAGACTCTCCTGTCCTTTTCACATATCGTATTTTGTCGTCGCTTTTGACAAATCCAAATATTTGATTCGTATCTTCATCCTTCAGGGAAAACTGCTCATGCTCCGCATAGGCGCTGTCAGTGATATCAATATAGGCAATGCTTTTACTGGTATTATAGTAGAGCCTTGTGCCGTCGAGCGCAAGTCCCGAACTGGAAGTGTCAAGAGTTATCAGCGTGGTGCCGTCCGCGTCTGTTTCCTGTGCACTGCACGCGCGGCTCTGTAATTTTTTGTCTGCCGAGACATAGTAATACTTTTTTGTTCCACCGGCATCATACACCAGCGGCGATTTGACATCCCGCCAGAATGCACTGTCATACTTTGTACCCTCCGCCTTCAGGTCAATAATACCACTGCCTTTTGTCACATACCAGTCATGGTGGTTTTTTCCGAATGTCGTATCGGAGAGAAACATATTGGCATGCGACACCAGACCAAACCTGTCCCATGTGGGGTCGTCCCATGTCGTATCTACCTGGTATAGTGCGCCATCTATTTTTACAATATTCCACGCATGGTTCATTTTGTCGCTTGTCACGATATAGCATTCGATTCCATATTCGTTCATCAGGTATTTGTACGCCAGCGCATACCCCTGGCAGACTGCTATCCTGTTTGCCAGCGCGCCGTATGCCCCATAGGATTCCTGCGGTATCGTCTTGTTACTCAGCCGTTCCTTGTCATACTCGCAGTTCAGCACAAGGTAGTCATGGATGGCAATTGCCTTCTGCAAGTCATCCATTCCCGGCATTACTGCTGCCTTCGCTTTCTGTACGCCCGCCTGAAATGCACTGTCATCCACGTTGACAAAATAGTTTGGTGTTATCTTCGAGATGAGTTTTGTCTTTGTGTTGTATGAGACGCCATAGCCTGTCCTTGCAAAATATAAGTCAGGGTGGTCGTTGATAACCGCATAATACAGGTTCAGCAGCTGCTTCCTGTCTTCTGTGCTGTCCCAGTAAAATCCGTAATCCTTGACTGCAATGGATGTCTCCCTGCCTTTCAGCGCCTTGTACATTTTGTCCGCAAGTTCGTCCATGTCTCCTGTCGAAAACAGGCAAATCCCGCTTGCGGCATCTGTCTCCTCGTCCAAAACCCGGAATCCGCCTGCCTGATACAGAAAATCCGGGGCGCCCTCCTCGAACGCTTCCGTCTCCTCCCCGCCATTGTCTGCCACTTCCACGATATCCGTTTCCGGCTCTGTACGGATTTGTGCCACTGGTTCTTTTTCTGCATCTTCATCTGTCGGCTCCGTCTGTTTTTCTGTCTGTCGCTCTGATGAGGCTTCTGTATCTGTTCCCACAATGGTCTCCGGCTCCGCATCAGGCTCTTCTGTCCCTGCCACGCTTTCTGTTTTGGTTTCCTGTTGGCGGGTCTCACCGACCGTTTCCGGCTGTTCTGCCGCGTAGGATGTCCCTATAAACAGCCCGAACGCCAATATATATATAAATGCCACAAGCATCAATCTTCTGCGCATTGTAATCCTCCATTTTTGTCTTCTGTCTGTACATGCTACTCAGTACCAGACCCAACTGGCTTTGCTTACAGTATACACGACAGGTACGGTTTATACAATAAGAAGCTGTTGGATTATTTTTCCTTTTATGACAGTGAACAAATATTCTATTTATGTCTTGACATGCGAACTATTGTTTGCTATTATAATGTAAGAACATACATTTGCTCTTAAAATTTTTATAGCGGGCTAATATAAGTTGTGTTACTATATCATTAATAGGAGTTCTTTATGGGTGCTAAAGATATTACGGAAAAACAACTCGCTGATTATAACGACGTGTTTGCTGATATTATAAATGGTGTGCTTTTTGATGGGGAACAGGTCGTCTCGGAAAATGAACTACAGAATGTCAAGGACAAAAGCCAGTACAAATTCAACAACAAAATCCATGAACAGGAACGAGATATATCCAAACGTTGGATTCCGCACAAAATTTGTTTTGCACTATACGGACTGGAACACCAGACGGACACGGAACCATATGCCCCAATACGGATAATCGGGTATGACGGCGCTTCCTACCGTGGACAGCTGACAAAGCGCGAATGGCCGAAACCAAAATACCCTGTCATCACCATTGTTCTGTATTTTGGCACCAAACATTGGAACCAGCCAAAGAGCTTATATGAATGCATGGAAATTCCAAAAAGGCTAAAACCGTTTGTAAATGACTATAAGATTAATCTTGTGGAAGTTGCGTTTCTAGACGACCAGCTTGACAAATTCCACAGCGATTTCCGCATTATTGCCGAATACTTTATCAACAAACGCCAAAATATAGATTATATGCCAAGTGCACAGGAAATCAAACATGTCGATGAATTTCTGAAACTGATGCAGGCACTTGAGAGGGACGACAGATATGAAAACGTACTGCACGAGCTACAGCGTGAAGGAAAAAAGGAGGGTGTCAAAATGAGCGAGGTATTGGACAGAATTGAAAACAGGGGAATTGCCATTGGCGAAAAACGCGGCATCTCCATTGGCGAGCGGCGCGGACGCGAAAAAATGGCAAATGCAATCAACACCCTCAACTCGATTCTTCTGGAGCAAAATCGAATTGAGGACTTAAAGCGGGCGGTAGCTGATTGGGAATATCAGCAGCTGCTCCTTGCTGAATACGGTCTTGATGACGAGGATGAACAGTCGGCACAAGAGTGACAGGACTTATACTGGCTAATTCCTGTCCGAACTACCGATTCGCTTTCTATATGCGCTCGGTGTCTCCTGAAAATGCTTCTGGAATGCCTCCGTAAATGTCCTGGCATCTGTAAAGCCTACCTCGACTGCAATTTCATATGTCTTTTTGTCACTCGAGACAAGAAGGGGAATTGCGTGCTCCAGCCTTATGGCACACACATAATCCTTAAAATTGATGCCGGCGTTCTTTTTAAAAAACGCACTAAAATAATACGGATTCATGTGTATTTCCTCCGCAAGGATATTTAATGTGAGGTTCTCCGCATAATGCGCCTCAATATAAGCCTTCGCCTTGAGATAATTTTGTTTCTCACTGTTGGATGCCATGTTCTGAAGCTTTTCCCGAAACTGCAGCAGAATGTCATGGTACACTTCTGCCAGCTGTGTGTAGCTTTCTGCCGCCCTTCCCATTTCCAGAAGTTTTTTCATGTCATTTGCGTATCCTGCGTCAACGCCTAGCACGGTCAGTCTCTCCGCCGCCATTCTTACTGCCGTACAGTAATAAAAGCAGGCATCCTCCCGTTTCCCATCGGCAATCTTGCAGACAAGTGTGGCAAAAAGCGAAAAACATTTGTCAAACACGCCGGTGCTGCCGTCAACAAGCGCATTGACCATCTCGTCCCTGACATCCTGGAACCGCTCCATCTGAACCTTGTTCCCATAAACCTCGCCGGAAACATCCAGTATTGTCTGCGGAATCCAGTCCGCAAAGAAAAAGTATCCGGACATGGCGGCGCACTTTTCATATGCATTCGGAATGTCACTCATACGGTCTACAAGCTGTCCCACTATAAACATCGATTTTTGCCGAATGTTTTCCTCAAGCGCTTTCTGTAATTTTTGAACTTCTTCAAAGCACTGTTCCCGCTCCATCCCCTTCCACACAATGACCAGTTTTTCAGCGCGGTTAAATGTAATTCCGGCGCCAAGTCGTCCTATATATTCATCCACAAAACTGTAAAACGAAAACTGAACCAGTTTTTTCATCTGTGCACCCATGGACGCAGGATAAACGATATCCGCAAGAACCGGCACATAACAGGTATTTTCCACTTCGACAAGTTTGGTAAACTCATTGCGGTTCTCCATAAAGAGCCGCTCTGGTTCTTTTCTGATTCCCGTGATATTGGTAATGCACTGTTCGACGGCATGTATCAGCTCCTCAAGGATAATCGGTTTCAGGAGGTAATCCACCGCACCGTACTTAATCGCACTCTTTGCATACTCGAAATCCTGGAATCCGCTGATAAAGATAAACTGTGTGTCCAGCTTCAGCGCCGCGCATTCCCGGATAATGTCTATCCCTGTCATTCCAGGCATGGAAATATCCAGAAGCGCCAGCTCCGGCTGGTTCCTTACAATTGCCTCAAATGCGCTTTTCCCATCCTCATAGACACCGATAATCGTAATTCCCAGGGCATTCCAGTCGACCAGTTTCTGTATTCCCTTCGTGATTACGACCTCGTCATCCGCCAGTATCATTTTCATCCTTATTTCCATAGCCCTGCCCTCCATCCTGTCCATCCACCGGTATCATAATATGCACATTCGTGCCGATTCCCACCGTGCTTGTAATTTCTATGCCATACGTCTCGCCATACAGGTACTTTATCCTGTCATTTACGTTTTTCAGCCCGATGCTCTGCCAGTTATATGCACTCTTGATTCCCGGATTCGTCCCATTCATAATGCCATAGAGTCTGCCGACCGCCTGCTCGTCCATGCCCACACCATTGTCCATCACGTTGATGTGAAGCGCATTCTCCTCCACATATGCCTCAATCATAATACATCCCGAGCCTTTTTTGGGCTTTATGCCATGCACGTACGCATTCTCGACAACCGGCTGCAAAATCAGTTTCGGAACAATCATGCTGCTCACGGACTGTACATTCATGTTGAGCTGGATTTTGCCCGATATCCGGCAGTTCAGCAGATAGACATACTTGCGCACAATCTCTATTTCCTTTTCCAGCGGCACCATATCCTGCATCGGGCCAATCAGGTAATGAATCTGTTCCGATAACGCCTCAATCATTTCCGGCACCCTTTTCTCCGAATCATCAAGCGCCGTCATCCGGATAACTTCCAGCGTGTTGTACAGAAAATGCGGGTAAATCTGAGATTTTAACGCAGTCAGCTCGGCTTCATTCTGCCGTATCTGTGCCACATAGGACTGGTTAATATACTGCTTGAGCGCCTCGCTCATCTGGTTAAACCGCCCTGCAAGGATGCCAATCTCGTCATTGGAGCGCACCGGAAGCACAATGTCGAAATTGCCTGTCCCGACCTGTTCCATCTGCGCCATAATCTCGTGAAGGGGCTTTGTCAGCCTTCTTGAAAAAAATGCCGAGCCGCCAAGGAGTGCGCAAATTGATGCCGCGATGATGATGTAAATGATTCTCTGCGTATGCCGGATTTTTGCAAACGCTTTCTCGATGTCCATGACCACCGTCACTTTCAGCCCAAGATCCCCAATCTCCTTGCTAATCACAAAATCCTTTTCGCCGTCCGTAAATTCCTTCACATTGCACCCTGCCTTGTCCTTTACATTGCTGTAAAAGCAGTTTCCGTCCATATCCGTCACATAAAACAGCTCATCATTCTGATACTGCACATCCATAAAAATTTTGTCGAACCGCCTGGTGTCAATGTCGAAAAAAAGCGTGCCCACATACGGCGTATTTCCGACATTTCCCCGAAGGTCATAATAATTACGCGCAATGCTGAACACCTTGCGGTCAATCCCATTTTTATATGTGCTGTCGTGCGGCGGTATCAGAATCAGCTTGTTGCTGCCGCGGTCAAGCGCGGAATAACCGACAAGCTGTTCAAACAAAGGTTCATTATTAAAATACGTTCCATCCATTGCCTTGTGGAAATCCAGTTTTTCCCCGGTCAGGTCTTCCGCGATAAAATGCAGGCAGATAATGGAACTGTCCAGATTTCCAAGATACTGTAAAAAATTCTCCATGTCAGACCGGCGGCGCTGCTGCATCGTTTCCTCCGAATAAATCTCCCCATAGACGATCTTCCGGAAATTATCAAAGGACATATAGGAGGTGTAGGTACTCCCATAGGAAGACATGTTATAATAATAAGGCATTTTCGATACGCTGTTATAGGACTCCAGCATGCTCTCGATGCTGTTTGCCACATATTCCGTCGCCTGCTCGTACTGGATTTCCAGTGCCTTGCGGTAATCCTGTATCATGGAGCGGGAGATGTATGTCGTGAGCAGCAGCATGGGAATCAATCCCACAAGAATGATTGTCAGGGAAAATTTATGGTACAATCCCAGTTCCTGCCATTTCCTTCTCATAAAGTGTTTTCCTTTCCACTTTTTGTATTGTTACTATCATACCAAAATTCCCTGCCGCACGGTACTGCCAAATTTTACCGCGCGGCATATTTTCCATGGCATATCATCCAAATGCATTAAAAAACACATAGGCTGCGTTTTTTTGCAGCCTTAGAGTGTGTTTCTCAATGTTTTAGCCTTTGGCAGCCCCTGCCGTAATTCCTTTTACGAAATACTTCTGGAACATGCAGAATATTGCAAGCGCCGGCACAATCGAAATGACCGTTCCCGCAAAGACAATGTCCCATCTTGCCGAGTACTGTCCCACAAATGCCGCAATTTCCACCGTTATCGTCTTTGCCTTTCCGCTTGGCAGTGCCAGGTACGGCATCAGGTAATCATTCCAGATATTGAGTCCGTTCAGGATAACCATGGATGCGGTACAAGGCCCAAGCAGTGGAAAGGTTACCTTCCAGAATGTCTGGAACGGTGTGCACCCGTCAATCTGTGCCGCCTCCTCAATCTCTAAGGGAATGCCCTTCAGGAAGCTGCCATAGAGCAGCGTGCCAAAGGCAATCGAACCGGAAATATAGCACACGATGGGTCCTGCCATGGTTCCGAAAATATGGAATATTTTCATTTCCTTAAACAAGGGAAACATGTACAGATGGAACGGTATCATCATTCCGGCAAGAAAGTATGTATAGATAAATCCCGTCAGCCTGCTCTTCCTGCGCTCAATCGCATACGCGGCAAGCGGCACGATACAGATAATCAATAATTCTGACACGACTGTCAGAAAAACGGAATGGATAATCGCCGTCAGGAAATCCGACTGCTCAAACAAGTCCTTAAAATTCTGAAGGTACAGCGATGACGGCAGGGCAACCGGGTCTTTCAGGATATCACCGTTGCTCTTAAAGGCGGACATCAGTGCAAAAAAGATTGGGTAAATGAACAAGACGGCAAGCAGTATCGTGCAGACAAACAAAACAACATGGCTGGGTCTCAAACGTTTCTTTGCTCTTTCCATTACATCTGCACCTCCCTGCTCCTCAAGAATTTCTGCTGTAACGTATTGAGTATGATAATAATGAACAGCAGCATGATGCCCACTGCGGTTCCAAAGCCCTGACGTCCTTCATTGAAGCCTACCTTATACAATAAGTATACCAGTGTCTCCGATGTAAACCCGGGACCTCCGTCCGTCATGACGTTAATCTGGTCAAATACCTTTAAGCCGTTGATTAAGGACAGCGTAAAGTTAATTGTGAAAGCGCCTGATATCATGGGAATCGTGATATGGCGGAAGCGCTGTATCGCTGTCGCGCCGTCAATCTGTGCCGCCTCAAGCAAATCTGTGGAAACGCTCTGGAGGGATGCCAGGTAAATAATCATGTAATATCCCGCGCCCTTCCAAATCAGTACCAGGCCAATCATAATCAGTGTCAGCGATGTATTGCCAAGCCAGTCCTGCCGCGCATCCTCAAGGCCGATATTTTTCAGAATCGTATTGAATGTACCAAAATTATAGTTGTACATAATCTTCCAGATAAAACCGGAAACAATGCCGCTCACCAGTACCGGCAGGTAAAATGCGCTCCTGAATGCATTTTTCCCCCACCTGACATTATCCACGATTAATGCCAGTACAAGCGCCATGACATTCTCACAGATGGATATGAACACGGTGAGAATCACCGTATTTTTCAGGGCGTTCCCAAAACGCGCGCTGGTAAAGATTTCCTTATAGTTTGCCAGTCCGATAAATTTCACGTTCGGGCTGATGCCATCCCATGAAGTAAAGCTGTAATATACACTGGAAATCGTTGGTACGATGATAAAAAGGGTAAAAAAAATAAACGCAGGCGCAATAAATGCAATTGTAACCTTGTCCAGTCCTTTTTTTTGTTTCATATTGTCCTCCTTTCTCCTCAGGGTATGTCAGGAAATGTTTTCTAAACCGGATACACTCCGGCGGCAAAATGCCGCCTGGATGTATCCCATTTCCATGTAAAATTATTCGATGCCAACTCCTGTGACAGGATTAAAGCTTTCCATGCCGACATTCCACGTCTTTACCAGCTCCTCACAGGCAGAATCAATATCCCTTGTGCCCTGCAGTACCTCAATCAGTGTCTTGTAGGTAAAGTTCCTGAAGTCAGGCGGAAGCTCATTGTCGCCAGTCATTGTGTTCCACATCGGTGACAGCTTGTCTGCCGAAGCCGTCGCGTCAATGACTTCCTGGAAAACAGACGAAACGTCTAATTGCGGCTCTGCCACTGTTGACGGAATTGCACTTAATGTCTGGCAGTATACGCAGTAGTTTTCCGGTGCATAGAAGAACTTGATAAACGCTTCTGCTGCCGCTTTCTTGTTCGGATCCTGCGCTGCCTCTGCGGAGATTGCAAGTCCGCTGGCGCCACCGCCGCCTACAAGCCTTGTCTTGCCGTCCGGACTTGGAACTGCAAACCATCCCATCTCAAAGTCCGGGTCTGCCTGCTCAATCTGTGAGAACATGTGCGTGCCGGAATACATCATTGCTGCCATGTCATTTACAAGGAATGTCGTAATCTGCGCGTCCGGTGTGGATACCCATCCGTCCTGTGCATACTGCAAAATATCCTGAAGCTCGGTGAACGTATTTTTAATGGAATCATCGGTAAAGGTCTTTGTGCCCTCATAGCAGTGCTTGATAAAATCCTCGTCCTGGCTCAGCACCTGGTCATTGTATGCCTTATAGAACCAGAATCCCATATGCCAGATGTCCTGACCGCCCACTACCAGCGGCGACATATCGCCTGCATCCTGGATGCCCTGGCACAGTGTGAGAAACTCGTCATATGTCTTTGGCTCCTCGAAGCCCTTCTCGTCAAAGTATGTCTTGTTGTAAATGATTCCGTTGGTGTTCTCGCCTGCTAGCGGCGCCGTGTAGGTCACACCGTCAAATGCCGTTGTCGTCTTGAACAGGCTCACGATGTCATCCGGCAGCGGCGCAAGCTTTCCTGCACGCACATACACTGCGGTATCCCGCATCTCCATCACGTCCGGAAATTCCCCCACGCTGTCCTTCGTCTTGATAAACTCACTGTAAGCGCCGCCGTTTCCGGGTTCTATGGTCACTGTAATATTTTCATACGTGTCATTGAACTTGTCCACTATCGTGTTCATGGACTGCTTTGCGCCGTCATCACCGTCCGCGAAGATGAACGTAAGCTCCGTCGGCTCTGTCACGATTGCATCCGCTGCGTCTGCCTCAGCCGTGCTTTCATTTGCTGCCGGAGCCTCAGCTGCCGGCTGGCTTTCTGTCTTCTGTGCACTTGTGTCTGCCGCAGGCGCATCCCCTGTGCTGTCCGTTTTGCTGTTTCCGCATCCTGACAACAGGGTCGTCATCATTGCAACAGCCATCATTCCTGATACCAGTTTCTTTTTCATATTTTTTCTCCTTCCCTTATTTCGCATTTAAGGTTTTCCGAAAATTCCGGTGTTTTACCTTGTAACTATACTATAGCAAGATTTAAAATCTTAAAAAATATACATTTTTTAGTTTCATATACGTTTTTTTAAGATATATCGTTTTTATTTCCTGGTCGTAATATTTTTGGAAACAATGCTGAATGTCACAGCCTTTCCGCCTGCAAACGTCCCTTGATCCCCATTAATTATGACGGATGCTTTTCCTTTATATACATTATTGACATAAATAATGTGCGGTGCCAGCACTTGATATTCCTCGGGCGTAATTTCCCTGTATTTCTTACCGTCCTTCACTTCTATTTTAAGGGAAACTGTCTGCGCATTTCCGTCAAACTGTACATTCTTAAGTTTCTTGCCATCCTTATCCACTACAGTCACCTTCGCCTTGGCAAGGTCATACAGATTGTCGCCGCGAACCACTTTGTAGGAGGTTTCTATTGTGCCGCTGTAATTGCCTTTTCCCTGTATCTGCACAGTCACAGTGCCATCCACCTTACTAAGGTCGAGCTTATTTTGCCCTTTCATCTCAGTTCCGTCAGAAAGCATGTATGTCACTGTATAATCGGAGGCTTTCAGCAGGACATCGTTGACGGTCACATAAAGGCTCGTCTTATAGATTGCCGGCTTTGTGTATACCTTGTCCAGCGCTTCTGCCTGATAATTCTGCTGGCTTAAGTCAGCCGGGACAATGCGGAACATTCCTTTCTGGTTGGTGGCATTTTTCATGCCCTTGTAATTGCCAAGGAAGGTTATGGCGTACTTTGCCTTGTCCGTCACCTTCTTATTGCCGCTATAGGTAATCTTATAGTCTTTCCCCTCCGCCAGCGCCGCGCCGTTTACGGTAACAATAAGGTCGCCTTCTTCCAGTATGGTGCCCAGCCGTGTATATGCATATGACTTTGACTGCACTGCGCTGTTGTCAATCGTAAGGCCGCTGATATCCGTGCAGGGCTTAATCTTATAGGACTTCGTAATGCGGCATCCTGTATACACGCCGGTTCCCACAACGGTAAACTTCTTCGTTCCCGCACTGATTTTGTCACTGTCCATGACGACATAATAATTGTCTGTGCTGACCTGTTGTCTGCTCTTTGTATCGGAAACGGAAAACAGTGGCTCATGTGCCTTTCCGTCATACACAATGCTGCCCATGCTGTCGTCCAGTTTCACGGTGAACTTTTGCAGGGTATTTTTCGCCACAACGGCAACTTTAATTTTTCGTTCCCCTGTATAATTTCCCTTGCCAGTAAGTGTTACCTCTTTATCGTTGTCACCGGATGTCCACTTTTTATTCCGGTCGGCATCACTCATCGTAAAGTCCTTGTTTGCCTTTAACATCTGACCGTTATAATACAATACTGGCGCAGCCTTGCTGTTTTCGACAATGACCAGCGGCTCAGAAGCCGATATCCCATCCTCCGATGCAGCAATACTCTTTGGCTGAATCCCGAAATAAAGGACTGCGTTTCCTTTCAGGTTGTTCTTGCCGGTTATGGTAATCCTGGGCTGCTGCGTATTTTTTGCATTTGCCGCCGGAACCTTGATGTTATTGGCATACTTCACGGTATAATCCAATCCGTCTGTAAGCCGCTCGCCATTGTTCACGACTGTAATTTCTGGCATGATTGCGCTTCCGGTATAGGTGTATATGGCATCTGTCACAATCGTGCTGTCCGCCGCACAGCCATATGGCTTTCCGTCCACTGTTATCCGCAGACCCATGCTGACCGTATAGGTAAATGACGCAACGGCGCTGCTTACCCCCTCCTTGACTGCCATCGCCTTGATGGTCATGTTCCGACTGACCGGAACCGGATTTTTGTAAAGCAGTTCATCCCTGACTGCCGGCTCGTTACCGTCTGTCGTATAATAGATAGCGGCTCCTTCTGTTTCACAAGTCAGTGTAATACGCGTTCCTTTCAGAAGCAATTCCGTACCGGACGCTATATCCGCTGTCGGCGCACTCACCTGCACCGGCTTGTCATCCCCGCCCTGGCTGACGTCATACACAAACGTGCTGACTGCGCTCGTGTTCTCTCCTTTTACTGCCACTGCCTTAATGGTCACAGGCTCGTTCACAATAATCGGACTTTCATATAACGTTGCGCCTGCTGCCGTCGGTTCGCTCTTGTCTGTCGTATAGTAGATGGATGCGCCCTCCGTCGCACAGGCCAGTGTAACCTTTGTCCCCTTGTCCACCTTGCCTGACGGCACATCCGCGGTCGGCGCATAGACAAATTTATCCGGGTCTGTCTGTGATATTGTATAGGCATATGTGGCAACCGCGCTATTCTGATAACCGTCCTTGACTGCCATCGCCTTGATGGTCACAGGCTCATTTACCAGAATCGGACTCTTATAAAGCAGTTCGTCCTTGACCGATGGTTCACTTTCATCCGTCGTGTAATAGATAGACGCCCCTTCTGTTTCACAGCTCAATGTAATCTCTGTGCCTGCCGGAACCTCGCCTGACGGAATGTTTGCCACCGGCGCGGATAGCACGTCTCCCTCGGTTTTGTTTGGAACCAGGCTTTCATATGCATCCGTCAGTGCCTTTAACGCGTCGTCCACCTCTGTCTGTGAAACCTTTTTATCCTTTGCCGCCTCCAGACATGTCTTTGCCGCTTCCAGCTGCCCTGCATATGTCTGCCAGCTCTCGTCGGTATATTGATGATCGTCATTATTTACCCCTGCCAGCCCATTGAGATAGTCCTCCAATGCACTGGTGTCAACTGACGGCACATCCTTTAATGCGACATCCGCCGTGTTATAGACCAGAATAAAACGCTCGTTGTTGGACACCGTATCACTTTCCGTTGTTATCCTTGTGCCCAAATAGAGTGTCAGAACCGCATTATGCGGGTCGTCGCCGTTTTCTACATGGACGTTCAGTATCCTGTTTTCATATGCTTTTGCTTCCAAATAGTAGAAGCTAAGGCCTGTTCCCTTTAATATAAATTTTTCGCTTTCGCCAACTGTGGCGGCATCGGCTTTTATGACATTTCCGTCATTATATGCATCTTCCTTAACGGACAGATATCTGTTTGTCCTGACACAGCGGACTGCATAACTGCCATCTGTCTGTGCTTCCAGCTGAAAGTATGGTGCATCTGCCTTCTTAGCCGAAGCGGTCACAGTGCCGGACTCGTCCACTGTAAAATAAGAATTGAGCGTCTCCGGTATATTATCCTGTACCTCGCCATATTTTTTGACATCATTCCATGTCCGCTGATACCATGGCTCCAGACGCGTCCGCAGCTGGAAATACGGCTCTGCCGCCTTTGTGGGTGCACCGTTGTATGTGGTCAGCGTGCCAAAATTCAGGTGGTCATTGTTTACAAATCCCTGCGGTCGCATTGCCTCCGCCGCCTGCTCCATCCACGTCACATCGACGCCTTCTATCTTGGAATAATGTGCCAGTGGAAGCTCATATACGGAACGAAGCTCGCCGCGGTTAATTTTTTCTTTGTCAATGGAGTCCCATCTGTTTCGTCCGAAAACATCTGTCAGAGGCTCCATTCTAAGATTTTCTGTGTTGTACAAATTATACTGTGCCGCCCAGTTAAATGCCTTTGCAAGACGGTTGTCGTATAAGCCCCACAAGTCAACCTTCTGCTTTTCTGCAACCACGCACACATCGGCGAGCAGGCTGATGCCAAACTGCGCATGCGCCTGGTCACGGAAGCTCTCCACGGACTGCCCCCACTCACTCACATAAACCGCGACGGAACCGTTTGTATGGATATCCTGGTACAGATAGAGAGCCCGCTCAAAAATCTCAGTATTCTCACAGACTGCACCGATGGATACCATTCCCGACATTGCCGCCGTATCCCAGTTTCCGTTTGCAATCATCGGCAGACCCAGATCCTGTATTACGGGATAAATGACATTGAGCATCATATCCTGATATTTCCCGAAATCTTCATCCGTGTAGCCGCTGTAACCGCCATGATAGTATTTTAAGATTTCTGCCGCATTGTTCATGCGGTACGTGCTGATGGAAGCGCCTAAAATCCTGTCCCTGCCGTCCAGTATTTTTAATCCTGACCATGCGTTCAGAATTTCCACGCCCTTTGCCGCATACGCATCCTCGCCTGTTATTACCCACTGCAAGGCATTGAAGTATGCCGCGTTTGAGGCGCGCTCATATGCCGCAATGTTTCCATGTCCTGCCGGGTCTCCCCTGCCGACAGCTTCATATGCAGTCACTGCAAAAGAAGTGTTGGACATATTGTAGGGAACCTGGTGGATTAATCGCTGGTAATCGGAATACCACGGCTCCTCCTTTTTCGCAACATGCTCTTTCATTGCGTCAAGCTGCGCCTCGCTGTGCGCAAGCGCAAGGTGGCTGAATATCCGTACTTTTACGTTTTCTTCCTGACTGCCGTGTTTTACCGTAAAGCCGTGCAGCCCGAGTGCAAGGTTTCCAATTTCGGCATACAGCACATCATTCTCTGCCTCATAAGAAACCGTATGCCCTTCGATTGTATAATTCTCCGGCGTTATATCCTGATTGACTGGCTTCCAGAACAATCTGACGGATGTCCCATCCACCTCCTGCAATACCTTGAGTTTATCCTGTCCCTGTATTTCTTCCAGATAGAACTGAAATTCATCGTCACTTTTTCCGCATTTTAAGGTATTATCTTCTACATATACCGGACTGACTGCACCAGAACTGTCACGGTACGCCTCCAAGTGGCTTGCAATCGTATAGTATTTGGAATCCGGATAATACTGCATATCAAAGCGCTCGTTCCAGTTTACGTCCGGCGCTGCCGCCTTGATAATAAATTTTCCACTGCTCTCCTTATTCCAATAGGGTTTACTAATGTCGTTTTCTGCAAAGTAATTCTGGATTGTCAGGAATTTTCCATCCGCGAGATTCTCAAAGGCATAGGTTGTCTTTGTCGCGCCGTAGCTTTCCTTTTCAAATTTGTCATACTGATAAACATGTAGTCCGAACAGGCTTGCGGCTTCGGCAGTCTCGGAGAGCGCGACTATTCCGTCCCCGCTTACCTTCAGGTATTTATTGTCACTTGTTTTGATCCGGACGACCCTCTGGATAATATATCCGTTGTCATAGTAATCGCCAACTGTTGTTTCCCGCTCCAGACCTTCCGGCTTCTCGTCACTTGGGGAGGAAACGACCAGCTTCGGCTTGCCCGAATCGTTTCGGGTAGAATTGACTTCCACGGCACTGATGGCAGTGTCATCCACCGTCGTTGTCGTAAAATGGATGCACGCTGTTTTATCGCCTTTTTCCATCCTGCTTTTTATGAATGTGGTCAGGTCGATTTCCAGCCTGCTGGGGTCTGACCACGCCAGCTCCTCATAGAGGGGATCGCCTACATCTAACGGACGGTTGTTCCATGTGACATTGCCCGTCGTCCACTCTTCCTTTCCGTCCGTGCTGTCATCCGCCCGCAAAAATTCGCTGCACGCAGTTACGACAACCGGCTTCTGTGAGCCTTTTGCATAAGTGCCGCTGAATATGATTTTGTCGGCATCGGGTGCAATCCCGGACAAGTCAAACCGCAGGTAGACATGCCTGCTTTTTCCGAAAATCAGTGTACTTGAAGTTGCGTTATTCTTTGCACCGTTTGCGGAATCCACATATGCATCATCAAAAATATTGTTGACTGATGTCTTCACAACCAGTCCAGGCTTCTTGGATTTATCCGTATTTGCAGCGCCCCGATATCCACTGCCGTGTCACTGTCACTGTCGGGATTTGCCGTCGTGATATGGATGCACGCTGTATCGGCACCCTCCTGTTTCTTTTCTTTGATAAAATCGGTTAAATCCAGTTCCACATTGCCAGAGCTCCACTCCAATGCATCGTAGAGCACATTATTTTTGTCCAACGGTCTGTTATTATAGGTAATATTGTCTGTCGTCCACTCCTCCGCGCTGTCGCTTGTATCATCCTGACGCAAGAACTGGCTGCTTTCCTTTACGACAATTGTATTGGACAGCCCTGCGCTTCCCATATATATTCCGCGGAATATGATTTTGTTGGAGTTTTCCTCGATATTTGCCAGGTCAAACCGCAGATAGACATGCCTGTATTTACCAAATGTCAGCTTTGTCGCATCCTTGAAATTAGTATCTGCCTTTCCTGACTGATTTGAAACGTATGCGGAATCGAAGATATTGTTCTCGGATACCTTTGCCATGTATACGACAAGTTTTGGTCCTCGCGATGACGTGTCGCGTGACGAGTATAGTTCTGCGGCTCCAGTCGTGCCATCATCCACCGTTGTTGTCGTAATATGGATACAGGCGGTTTCAGCGTTTGCCTGCTTTTTTTCCTTTATGAACTTCGTCAGGTCAAGCTCCAGATTGCCAGTTGACCAGTCCAGTTCACTGTAAATCGTATTCTCGGTATCACGCGGTCTGTTCTCATATGTAATGTTATCTGTCGTCCACATATCTGCCGTGTCATTGCTGTCATCCTGACGTAAATACTCGCTGCACTCGGTCACGACCATTTTATTGGCAGAATCCAGTTTTTTCTTTACACCCTGAAACACAATTTTCTCTGCGTCCGCACTGATTTCCGACAAATCAAACCGGATATAGATATGCCTGCCTTTGCCGACTATCAAAGCCGGATTATCCTTATAATTTGTTTTATCCGCACCATTAAAATTGGACACAAACGCATCATCAAAAATATAATTTACCGATACCCTGTCTGTGTTCTCCTCATTGGGATTGCGGCTCTCTTCCTCCTGCGTCTCCTCCTCTGTTTCGCCTTCTGTCCCACTTTCGGATTCCGTCCCCTCCAACTCCGTACTCTCTATCATACTGATGTCTGTTTCAGTCTCGACCGGGGTCTCCTCTTCACTTTCTGACGCCTTGTCACCATTGTCACCCTCTGACTCGGTTTCGCTTACAGGCTCCTGTGTTTTGGTGCCGGTTTCCGTGTCGGCTTCACTTTCATTGCTTTCTTCCTTGTTCTCTTTTTTGATTTCTTCTTCGCCGCTTTCCGCGTCCTCTTTTTTGTCCGCTTCGCCCTCCGCCTGCTCTGACTCGCTCACAGGCTCAGTACGCTCATACATCTCACTGTTTCCGTCTTCCACCATCTGCGTCCTGTTCTCGGACAGCGCCAGACGTAACCCCTCGGCTGCGCTCACATCAAGCGTCATCGAAGCTGTCAGCGCGAAACAGCACAGCAGGCTTAACAATCGCTTTCCCTTTTTCACTGTCATTCCCTCCATTTCTTTTGTAATATTTGCACAATACTTTGCACTTTTTGCAAAGTAAGTTATATTTTATTTTATCTTTCAGAATTGGAAAGAAAAGACGGTTTTTTTAGATGAAACGACGTAATTTTTAGGGAAATTAAGATTGCAATTCCTTTTGACTATTATTATAATATACTTATATAACAGTCGATATAAATATTATATTGTACTTTGTATTTTACTTCAAAATAATATAATTACGGAGGAAATATATGTCTATAGTAAGTGATGAGCAGATTATCAAAGTATTACATCAATACAATCCATGGTGGAGAATCCCTTCCGCCATCAAGGAGAATGTCAAACCACAAAAACGTCTGGCTTATTATGAAGCACTTAAAATACTAAAGCATAACAGCATCCGTCGTTTCGCTGTCCTTTCCGGCGTAAGGCGTGTGGGAAAAACAACGATTCTTTATCAGATTATTGACCACCTGATAAGCGAGGGCATTCCGCCCAAAAACATTTTATACGCAACCTTCGATAACCCTATCCTGAAACTTGTCGATGTGGAAAAGGTTTTGTCCATCTACGACGTTTTGTATCCCATCAATGGTGTGCGCTATCTCTTTTTTGATGAAATACAGTACACCAGTGACTGGGAGCTCTGGATAAAAGTCATCTACGACAGCCGCAGGGACATTCGCCTGATTGCGACAGGTTCTGCCAGCCCGATTTTGGAAAAAGGGTCGGCAGACAGTGGAACAGGCAGATGGAGCATTTTGAAAATTCCCACCATGTCGTTTTATGAATATTGTAAGCTGCTTGCGCTGGATGAGCCAGAATTGCCGGAAAGCCTGAAACTTTCTGAGCTTATAAAAATAGAGCCGGCAGCTCTTGGCGATTTCATAAACCGTTTTGCCCCCCTGCAAAATCACTTTAACCGCTACCTGACAATTGGCGGTTTTCCGGAGCTTGTATTATCCGACGATGATATTTACGCACAGCGAATGCTGCGTGAAGATGTAGTAGACAAAGTAATCAAACGCGATGTACTGACTTTGTTCAATATTCGCAATCCCCTGTTAATGGAAAAATTATTTCTATATCTGTGCATGAATGCAACTGAAATTTTCAATGCAGCCACAGCTTCCAAGGAGCTGGAAAATGTATCCGTCACAACAATCGCCAATTACATTGAAGCTTTGGAGATGTCCAACCTTATTTATTTGTCCAAACCCATGAATGTTGGCAGAAAAGGGGCATTAAAGGGAAAACCAAAAATCTTTATTGCTGACGCTGCAATCCGTAATGCAGTGCTGATGATTGATGATGTCCTGTCAGACGAGAAAGAACTTGGTAAAATCGTAGAAACAGCTGTTTATAAGCATATTGTATCTTTTTATCAGGGCAGTACGGCACAGCTCGGATATTTCCGGAAAGCAAAAGATAACCAGAAAGAGGTCGATGTGGTAATCGAACTTCCCCGCCAGAAAATCCTATGTGAAGTAAAGTACCGCAACAACACTCATATCCCCGCCACAGATGCGATTGTCGAATTATGTCAGGATGAAAATTCCAAAGTAACCAGTGCCTTTTTGATTACGAAGCGGTTAGATGATTTTGGCTTCGTAAGGCATGATACCATTGTACCGATTTTACGTATTCCGGCAATCGCATTCCTTTATCTTTTGGGGAAATCCGAAGCAGACGGACAGAACGGAAGGTTATAAAACTTCCCGCCCATACACTTCGATCTGTGTCAGCGCAGGAAACGGAGATGGATCATCGGACTTTACCATATGGTTCATCTCCACCCAGCGCACGCGTCTGGGCGGAAACGTTATCTCATGCGGAAGCATACTCTTTTCCATCTGCATCTCCAGCCCGCTCTCGTCCGAAAAATCAAAATGCACGCTGCGCCACCAGTTGTCATGCGGAAAATCTGCCCTTGTGTAGAGTACAATCCGGTCAATCTCCACCGTCCTTCCAAACTCTATCCTTATCCGCGCATCCTCCTTCCGGTCAATGCCCCATGACTGATACGGCCACTCTCCATGACAGGTATTTACCACAACACCATCAATTGCATTCTGGGCGGCAAACACGGTCTCTCCCCTTGTCTCCACATTTGCCGCGGCATGCGGATAGCAGTCCTTTATCTGGTGCTGGTCATATACGTTTATGGCAAGATTCCGGTAGCCTTCGACATCATAATCCTTTGCAAGACGCGCGTGCAGAAGATGTCTGCCGCCGTAAAATGCCTTTGGCGATAAGTTGACGCGTTTCTCCCCGAACGGAATGATATATTCCACATTTCCCGTAATGTAAACCAATGCCCTGCCGAGCGCATCATCCATCTGGAGCCATACAAATGTCTCTTCCCCCGAAGTCTCAAGGATAATCCTGTCACCCGGCTCATATTCCTGGCTGTAGACCAGACTGACCTCATCCACCCCTTTGCTTACTGCCTTTGTGTTCATTGCTGCATCCAGTATTTTAAAACATAAATCCATTTTCTTCTCCTTTACATGAGATATGCCGCCCCGATGATTCCGGCATCATTTCCAAGCTCCGATGTGACAATCGGCGATATCTGCCCATGCGTACCGCCAAAGCACTTCCCTTCCACACGTCTTTGCAGCTCCCTAGTCAGATATTCCTTTTGCGCCGAAACGCCGCCCCCGAGAATCACAATCTCCGGTCTGAAAATATTGACAATGTTTACGATGCCGATACTCAGGTTTTCCAGGTATTCATCCACAACAAGCCCTGCCAACGCATCGTTTCTTTTCCGCGCCTCAAATATCACCTTTCCGTCAATGTCCGGTATCCTTCCGCCGCTAAGTGTGCACAGCAGCGACTGCGGATGCTCCGCCGCCACTGCGCGTGCATGTTCCATCAGCGCCGTTGCCGACGCGTACATTTCAAGGCATCCGCGCCGCCCGCAGGTACACCGCCTGCCATTGCGCTCAATCGCCATATGTCCCAGCTCGCAGCCGCCCCTTAAAAAGCCGGAAAAAATTTTCCGGTTCATAATGACTCCGCCGCCCACGCCGGTTCCGAGCGTAAGCAGCACAGCACTGTCTTTTCCCTTCGCCGCACCGCATAATACTTCTCCAAGCGCGGCAGCGTCGGCATCATTTGCAAGCGCCATTGGCGTTGAGGATGCCATCCGCTCCCGCATCGCTTCCAGTATCGCAACATTTTCCCAGCCCAGATTATTGGAGTACGCCACAATGCCGCTCTGGGCATCCACCGTTCCCGGACAGGCAATTCCAATCCCCTCGCACGATTCCGGCTCTACACTGTTTTCACGCAAAAGCAATGACACGGCGTCTGCCATCTGTTCAATCAGCTCATAAGGCGTCTGGCTGGCGCTGGCTGTTTTTATCACACTTTTTGCGGCAATGCCCTGCTTATCCACCAGACCAATCTTTACCGACATGCCGCCAATATCTATCCCTACCCGCACTTCGTTCCCCTCCTCACCATACACCGGGGCAGTACCTAACGATTCAAAAAGTCTATTTATGAATAGTTCTCTACCACATTAAAAATTCCATGCCATCCAGTTTGTACATCGCTTCTATATAAAAGTAATCCGCATATACCATCGTAAAATGGTGTCTGCCGTCATGGTATGCCGCCGAGCAGTTCTGCACAATCGCGTCGCAGTCACGGCTCCAGTCAGCCCTTGTGTCCGTAATTGCCTTTAATATTTTTTCCGCAGGACGCAGATAAACCGCTTTCTCAATGTCCGGCACATACTTTGCCAGCTCAATCAGTCCCCCGGCAATCACACACGCGCCGCAGGAATCTTCCAGTGCCGGCTGCGCAGGCTGCCGAAAATCAATCGGAATAATCCCGTCCTCCGGAATGTTTGCGATACAGTAATGCGCCACCCTTTTTGCAGTGTCCAGATATTCCTGCTTCCCGCTGTTCGTATAACTGTTGACAAAACCGTACAGCGCCCAGCCCTGTCCCCTTGTCCACGCAGAACCTTCTCCATACCCCTGTCCGCCATGGCTCTTTACAAATGCACCTGTCTCAGGGTCAAATTCCCCGATATGGATGGACGAGCCGTCTTCTCGGATAAAATGCGTCATGACACTGTCCGCATGGCGCATCGCAGCATGACGGTATCTCGGGTCATCCGTCTCCTTTGACGCCCAGTAGAGCAGCGATATGTTAAACAGGCAGTCAATAATTGCCCATCCCCTGGTATCCTGACCAGGCAGGTCATTCCATGCCCGTATGTAATTGCCCTGCGGATTCAAACGCCCTGCCAGCAGATTCGCCGCGTGCAGCGCCGCTTTTTTTGCCGCCTCGTTTCCTGTTATTTTGTAATCTGCCACTGCTGTCGGCACAAACATGAATCCCACATCATGATGCAGCCCATAGAAATCCGAAAAGGTCTGTTCCAGCTTTTTCTCGCAATCCCGCGCGATGGCAATATAGCGCTCCTGCCTTGTGTCCTGGTACAAAAGCCACATGATGCCTCCCCAGAACCCATTTGTCCACCAGTTAAGCCCGTCATCTGCATTCCAGTTTTTCGTGCTGTCACTGCGGTCGTCATAGCTGCCGTTTTCATCCGTCGTGTAAGGAATCCTGTCCTTATTCTTTTCACTCACCCAGCCGATTTTTTCCCTGATTCTTACAATCGCATCCGTGACCCACTCCTGTTTCTTATTCTCCATACCTTACCTCCAATCCAGCGGGGAGCATCCCCATATTCCTATCATATAAGATTTGACACCCCGCAGGCAATGACCTATACTGTAATCAGCTGATTTTTTCTGCTTTTTACACAAGAATTACTGCGGACGGAGGAATGATATGATAAAGGTTTTTCACTGCGGGCATGACAGCCACCATAAGAAGCCCTGCGACATCCTGCATCCCACAGGGCTTAACAACTATCTTTTTCTGCTTGTCAAACAGCATGCATGGGTGTATATTGACGGACAAAAACGCCCTGTCGGGCCAAACTCGATACTTTTATTCCCGCCCAATATGCCGATTCATTATGGCTGCGATGCTGCCGGTTACAATGATGACTGGATTCATTTTGACCTGTTTGACGACGACCGGATGCTTTTGGATTCATTTTCCTTTCCTTATTGTGACATCCTGCACCCACGCGATTTTCACAGGCTGTCCGACTACGCCAAAATGATTTCCGATGAATTTCACCTGGACGGACTTTACCGCGAGGCCATCGTAGACCGGCTCATGCATATTTTCCTGTACGCACTCGACGATGAATTGAAAAAGACAGCCGAATCCTCAGCTGTCCCTTCCGCCACGCAAAAATACCACCGCGAATTTGCCCAAATCCGTACCCAGATCTACAATGCCCCCTCTGCTGACTGGTCAGTGAACCGGCTGGCAGGCACATTATGCCTGAGCTGCTCCCATTTTCAGCACCTGTACAAGCGCTTTTTCGGATGCTCCTGCCAGCATGATATCATCCTGGCACGAATCGCGCTCGCCAAGTTCTACCTCGCGACCACGAATATGGGCATCTGCCAGCTGAGTCTCTTCTGCGGCTATGAGACAGACCTGCACTTCATGCGGCAGTTTAAACGATATACTGGCGTCACGCCGTCGGAATACCGCATACAGGCACGCGGTTCGGATATATAGCCAGGGCGTGTTTGAAAAATGCTTTCCGTCAGATGTGCGTCACAGTTTGTGGGAGATTTGTGCCAAATGAGGGGCGCATAGCGGGCTATGTAACCTGAATTTGGCGCAAATATCACGCAAAATGGGGCGTGCAGATGGCGGGAATGATTTTTCAAACACGCCCTAAAAACGCCCCCGAGCACACATATTCCACAAGGCTTCTGTACAGGCATGCCACCTCCGGATACTCATCCTTCAGGGTCAGCAAATCCGCATGGCACACAAGCATTTTCCCGCACGCGCGCTTTATCTCATAGATAAGCCCCAGGTTATGGTTGCGCTCAAAATTGTCCATCATGCGCACAATCGGCTTGATGTCCTTTGTCTCTGCCATATTGTCCAGTATCATCGGTCTGGAATGCATGACAATCTCATACCACTGCGGCGTTGTGTATGTCTCACACGCAAACCCATGTAGAGCCGGGTGCGCTGAATCAATCAATAACCCCATTGTCCCAACCGGAACCGGCTTTCCTGCCCCCTCTGATATGGAGCGGAACATCGGATAACACCAGAAATCCGTACAGTACTCGCCCTTCAGCGTACAGTCTGGAAGCATGCTGTTTTCCCTGACAAACAGCGCGACCGCTTTCCCCTTCTGCCATGCATCCAGCGCAGTCTTATTATCATTTGTAATACATACATTATCATATTTGTAATCTACGCCACTGCCTTCTAATCCCTGATTCGTATCCTGCGCTTTCACTGTACTTTTTTCATATATAAATATATCATATTCGTTCACAATGTCCCCTGCATTGTCTGCCGTCAGCGTAAAGCGCAGGATATATTCCGCATTCTTCTCACATTCCGGCACCTTTAGCCGCAGCGTTCCCAGTGTAAAGAGTCCCCTTCCCGAAACGTCCCTACACGACATGGACTGCACAACAGTCCCACAAAGCCCTGCGTCCTCCTGCGCCCCTGCCTGTTTCTTCAGCCGCCATGCTGCCTGAACCGTTACATTCGTAAGCCCCTCCGGACGGTAATAGCGGAGCTTCACCTCGCTGTCCACGCTGTCACCGGCTTTCATCACAAAACAGTCAAGCGTTGGCAGAAGCACTGCGTCCGAGCAGAACATCCGCCAGTCCTCTCTTGTAATTGCACCTTTATTTCTGTTAAAAGCATTCAGGATTCCCACCAGAGCCGTCCCCTGACCAGAAAAGTCCTTGATGTCAAGGAGCTGGAAGCCGCTCAGGTTCGCGCTGCGCAAAGCCGCCTCCAGTTCAAGCTTGTAGCATGCCGCGGCAAGCTTTCCCGACGCGCAAAAAAAGTCGTCCGCATAGGAAAGCAGTCCTTTTTCCTCCATGCGCTCCTGAAAAATTTTCATGTTCTCCGGCTGCAGCACGCCTGTATAAAGCGCTATCTCGTGAAAATCCGGCGTAAACTCATACTGCCCAATCTCATGTGACACTACCGGAACATGTGGGATGACTTCCTCCTCGCCTTCCCCGACTTCCACTTCCTTGATGCCTGTTCCATACTGAATCTGAATCGTGCCCCCCTTGGATGCCGCATCCTTTTTGATCTCCTTTGGCGATATCATCTCATCATAATTCCAGTACGCGCCCGGCCGTTTTGTCTGCACAAACCCGAGCGGTGCGTCACACATCGCATAAGAGCCGCGGAACAGACGGTATTTTGAAAAGCGCACACCGCTGAAAAAGTCATCATTTGGCAGCACCGATGGCACAAACTGGTGATTGTTGCTGCCCTGCGTGTAGAGATGCCGGTTATCATGTGCCTTGAGCACACCCATCATCCTGTTGATTTCCTCCTTGCTTCCCCAAAGCTCATTCCCCATACTCAGCCCGAAAAAGGACGGCAGGTCGCCAAACGCATCAAGGGCACGAATCCCCTCCTTTAACAGAAAATCCTGCTGCGCCCCATTATAATTCTCATCCCCCGCATCATAAATGGAACCCCAGAACGCAAGCTCCGCCTGCACATAAATGCCAAGATACGCCGCTGCCAGAAACGCCGCCTTCGGCGGACAGCAGGTATGGTACCTGTAATGGTTCAGTCCATATTCCCTGCTCATTCCATAGACATGGAGCCACGAATCCAGATCCATCGGCGCATATCCCGTCAGCGGAAAAATCATGCCGTCATGCGTGCCGCGCAGAAAAATTTCCCTGTCATTGCAATATAACGTAAGCTCCCTGTGTGTAAAATCACGGAAGCCAAAATGACTAGTCTGCTCACAGAGCAGCTTGCCGCCGCGCAGGATTTTCACAGTCAGCTCATATACATACGGATTATACTCATCCCACTCTTTCACCGGTTTCTCAAATTCGTAACAGACCTCCACGCCAGTACAGGAGTCATCCTTTCTGATTACACATCGTTTCTCCGGAAACACTTCAAGCGTCTCGATGCAGTAGGGCAAGTCCTGTCCCTTTCCCTGCAAAATCCACTCCCTGCGCGTCTCAGCTGTCTGCGTCCCAAGTGGCTCAAAATGCTCAAAATCCCTGCCCTCCTTCGTCCGGAGCCTTGTCAGCCGGCAGCTGACCTCCGCGCTGATATCAGACCACGCATTATCCGAAACAGTGTTGCAGCCGGAAAGCACCAGCCGGATATCCACAGACCTGTTTTTTCTCGACGGATATATCCACATTTTTTCCACCGCGATATCCACAGCCGATTCCAGATAGATTTCTCCCAGAATGCCATTCCAGTTTGTCTGCGTGTCCGGCGAAGTCATATGCCCGCCATTCGACACATAATCTGTGTTGTCCGTCATCACCACGAGCGTATGCCTGCCTGGCGTCAGCAGCCCGGTCAGCTCATACCGGTGCGCCGCATAAAAGCTGTCAAAGCTGCCCGCACACGTCCCGTCAACCCACACGGTCGACTTTCTCGTCCGCTCCATGGAGAAAAAGAAACGCCTTATACAGCCATCCTGCCCCGTTTCTGCCGGAATCTCTATTTCCCTTAAATACCACGCATATCCCTCAAAATGATAGGTTTCTGTCAGGTATCCTGTAAACCGTTCTGTCCCTTTTTCGCCCTTTTTTGCCTCAGCAGTCGTGGTCGGCAGATCAATCGTGTCGCCAAACGATGTCTTTTTGAAAAACTCCTGCGCAATCCCAGCTTTTTCCCCATCCAGTGCAAACTGCCATTTTCCTGCTAAATTATATTTCATCTGTCTTTTCCTTTCCAGTTCCCATTACGGAATACCAAACAATCACATTGTCGTGTAGCACAAACATTTATCGATGATAAGAATCATTTTTTATGATAACAAAAAAAGCAGGCACTGAATACCTGCTTTTTTTCAGATAAATTGTATGTACTATTAGCCATACAATTAGGAAGCCGCAAATCCTTACCTTACTCCAAAACCAGCCGGTGAATCCTGCCAATCGCCGACTTTACCGGGGCAAGCACAATGACCACAATGCTCACGCCTGCCTCCGCAAAGATATAGATGCCGTTGTACACCAGCGAGTACGGCAGCACCCCCCAGCCTTCCCACGCATAGGAGGCAAAGAATATGCAGCCCGACGCCACGGTGAACACATAGCGCCCCAGCACGCCCACAAGATAGCCCTTGAGCAGCCCGTTCTTTGCATTTGAGAAAAGCCCCGACAGCCCGAGCGCGCCAAACGCAAGAAAGTAGTCCATCACAAGCTGCATCGGGTATAGGACATAAGGGTCAATCAAAAGCTGCAGGGCACCATACGCAAGCCCTGTCATCAGCCCTGCGCCGATGCCGAAAAAATAACCCGGCAGACAGACGACAAGCATGGACAGCAGCGTGATGGAGCCGCCTGTCGGAAAGTGGAACAGCTTAATGTTTGAGAGCACCGTGCCAAGGGCAATTGCCATTGCACAGAACACCAGCTGCCGGATGGTCAGCCTCCCGCCTCCATCGTCCGTCCTTTCCCTTTTTGCATCTGCATTTTTCGCCTTTTCAGCCTGCATGCGAAGCCTGACAAATGCCACCGCAGCCACAAGCAATATCACAATCATTGCCGCAAGCAGTCCGTTTCCAAGCGCCGTCGGGACATAGGTCGTCTCGCCCCAGTCATTTACTACTACATTGTACAACATAAAAAAATCCTCCTTCGTCTGCGCGAGGAGGTCAGCATCGTAACCATTCAAAACATTTGTTCTGAATGGTTCCAAGTATCATTATTCCCATACTGCTTCCTTACGCCGGTATTGTCCGGTTCAAGTAATGAGGGTAAAGTCTCAGCGATGTGCACCCCTAGCGTGATAAAATGTATTTCAACAGAAATAACTATACCTTTTCTTTATTATGTTGTCAAGAGTTTATTGATATACTATCCGGTAATAGCTGCGCGACGTAAGCAGAAACACGAGAAAATAAATTACCGCGAACACCGCAGCCGTCACCACAAGGCAGCCGACAAACAAATCCGTGTTCATCAGGCCGAACACAAGCATGATTGCCTTCAGCATCGGAAATGCCATCGCTAGATGAAGGATGGCAACGATAATTGGCATGAAAAATACTGTCCGCACCTGCGCATTGATTGCCGCCTTCACCACATCGCGCCCCATGCCGACCTTGGTCATGATGGCAAACCGCTCCCTGTCCTCATACCCCTCTGAAATCTGCTTATAGTAAATAATCAGCACTGTAATCATCAGAAACATGCTCCCCAGGAACAGCCCCAGGAACAAAAAGCCGCCGTTTAGTTCCATGTATTCCCCGCGCTGTTCTTCTCTTGATGTGATCATCCCTTGTGTAAATGCAGTTTTTTTCCTGCCGGCTTCAAGCGCCTCCCGCACGGCTCCTGCAAACGCTTTCCTCTCCTCCGGTGTCCCATCGGTATCTATCTCCAGATGGTACTGTACTTCATACGCCAGAAACGGTTCCATTGCCCGTTCATCCTCCACAACGACATAAACCACCTGTTTATCACCCAAAAATCCTTGTATCTCCTTGTCCGGAAAATCCGCCGGAAAATCCATGCTGTCCGAAACCGGATATTGTGTTCCAAAAAGCTCAATCACATCCCCATCAAAACCGCCCGATGCTGTTACCATTACACTTCCCGGCACAATCGGATCGCAAGCGTGCCCTGTAAACCTTTCATAATCCGTCCGCATCATCACATAGAGCATTCCCATTTCCAGATAGCTATAGGAAGGATTTGTATTGTCATAACGTTCCACCACATTTCCATCCATGTGTATTATCGTCACAATGTCCGCATATTCTGACATTCGTGTCAGTTTTCTTTCCTGCTTCCCTGCCGCATCCTCAATCAGATCCATGAAATACTCCCTGTCTGCCTGATCCGGAACGTAATCGAAGTACAACGTGGCATTGATTTCGCCCGGAAAGTTATTATTCAGCGAGTCCTCACTGCCTGCATACAGACACACTGTCGTCGAGATAATCACAAGAACCATTGTGGACAGGACACAGATATTCGCAAGTCCGACCGCATTGCGCTTCATGCGGTAGAGCATACCAGACACCGTTATGAAGTGCGCCGTCTGGTAGTAGTATTTTTTGTTATTTTTCAGCATCTTCAAAAAGGCAATGCTCACAGACAAAAAGAGCAGATACGTCCCGGCAATGACAAGAATAACCGCCATAAAAAACATGTTGACTGCCTCAAGGACGCCGTGAACAGTCACCGCAAGATAATAGCCCGCGAAAATGCACGCAATGCCGGATGCCGCTGAAAGCCATTTTACCTTCGGCTCGCGCTCTCCCACGCTGTTTCCGTGCAGCAGCGCAATCGGGTTGGCAAGGCTTACCTGCAAAAAATTGTACAGCAGCATGACAATATAAATCAAGCCAAACAGCTCAGCCGTCTGCAGGAAACCCCAGCCCGATACATAAAACGGAATGCTTTCTGACAATCCTGTCAGTTTTACCAGAAACATTGCCGCCAGCTTGTGAAACACAATTCCAAGAACCAGGCCGCCACACACGGAAAGCGCATACAATATCACGGCTTCCCACGCCATCACCTTTGCGATGTGCTTCTTTTCCATGCCCAGGATATTGTAAACACCCAGCTCCTTCCTGCGCCGTTTCATCACAAAGCCATTGGTGTAAAACAGGAAAATCCCTGCGCACAGCGCCACAATCACCAGCCCCATCGTCAAAATGATGGAAACCGTTCCCGCACCGCGCATTGACGCTATCCCCCTGCTCCCCTGGATGGCACGCATAATGTAAAACATCATGGCAGATACCATTCCAGTCAGAATGTACGGCAGATAAAACTGCCTGTTGTTTTTCAAGTTGGTCACTGCCAGCCTGCAATATAAACGATTCATAACAATTCCTTTCCCATCTCGTCCGCCTTCTGCGTCAGCACGGTAAGCGTGTCCGATATTTTTGCATAAAGCTGCTCGTTTGTCAGGTTTCCGCGGTACAGCTGGTGGAAAACCTCCCCATCCTTGATGAACAGGATACGGTCTGCACAGCTTGCCGCCTTAGTACTGTGCGTCACCATGAGGATGGTCTGTCCGTCACGGTTAATCTCGCGGAACACACCGAGCAGACCAGAGGACGCCTTGGAGTCGAGCGCGCCCGTCGGCTCATCCGCGAGAATCAGCTGCGGATTCGTGATGATTGCCCGCGCCACGGCTGTCCGCTGCTTCTGCCCGCCCGAAACCTCATACGGATATTTTGCCAGCAGCTCCGCGATGCCAAGCCTGCCCGCAATCGGCGCAAGGCGCTGCTCCATCTCCGCAACAGGTTTTCCCTGCAAGACCAGCGGCAGCAAAATATTGTCCTTCAGCGAGAAATTGTCCAGCAGGTTAAAGTCCTGAAACACAAAGCCGAGGTTGTCGCGCCGGAAGGCCGAGAGCTCTTTCTCCTTGATGGCAGTCAGATTCTTTCCGTTCAGCAGTACCTCGCCGCCTGTCGGCCTGTCGAGCGATGCGAGAATATTTAACAGTGTAGTCTTACCCGAACCGGACTCCCCCATAATTGCCACATTTTCTCCCTGTTCCACGGAGAAATTCATGTTCGAGAGCGCCTGCACCCTGGCACTCCCGAAACGGGTTGTATAGATTTTGCTTACATTTTTGACCTGTAATATTGGCATTGTGAATACTTCCTTTCTGATTTCTGGTTACCAGTATATCAAAAAAGGAAAATGCCAGCCATTGGATAAGCTTACATTTTCCTTTTATTTCTTACATTATTGTAAGGGTGACAGTTCCTGACACAATACAATTATTCCTTAATTTCATCAATATCCGTAAGATTTACACCCAGCGATGTCAAGACAGCCTTCAAAGACCAATAGTCCTTTTTTAACCCCTCGTATGTCTCAATGGCATTTTCTTTTTTCGCGGTCTTCATATGTGCCTGAATCTTTTGAAAACCAAATACTGTTCTCTCAACAATTTCTGCACTATTTGGCATATAATCACTTCTTTCTATAAAATACTCGATATTGTTTATTACATTCTAATCATATCAGATTCCATCCAAAGTGTAAAACCAAATTCAATTGATAATTACCGTTCCGTTGCCACAATCTCCACCTTCGTCCCTTTCCCCTGCTCTGATGTAATAGAAAACGAATGTCCCAGCTTGTCAAGTATCGCCTTGCACAGATAAAGCCCTATCCCTGTGGAATACTTGTCAGCGTGTCCATTGTAACCGGTATAGCCTTTCTCACAGACCCTCGGAAGGTCCTCGGCGCGGATGCCAATTCCTGTGTCCTCTATCACAATCCGCACGCCTCCTGCCGTTATTTCCCCATCCCCGGTATTTTCGTGGCTGCCAGGCTGTCCTGTGCGGCATACGCAAATCGTGACACCGCCCTGCCTTGTGTATTTGACGGCGTTCGACAAAAGCTGGTCTATCACAAAGCCCAGCCATTTTTTATCTGTCACTGCCATGATGTCCTGCGGCGTGTATGTCAGCCGAAGCTGCTTGTGGATAAACTGTCTGGCATATTTGTGAATCGATGGTTTTATCACTTCGTCAAGCATCACATTCTCAAACACAAAATCATTCGTCTCCGCCTCCAGCCGTATATACTGCAATGCCATGTCGGCATACTGCTCTATCCGGAAAAGCTCATTCTGTTTCTGCCTGCAATTTGTGACATAATTGTCATTTTCCGTGGTGGAAGATTCCATATCCCCTGCCGCAAGATATGTATTGAGTTCCTCATCAATCAGCATTTTCAGTGCGGCAATTGGTGTCTTTATCTGATGCACCCACATGGAATAATACGCAGCCATGTCCTGCTGCCTGCTGATAAGCGCATTCTGCATCCTGTCCTTCTCCCGGACAAGCGCATGGATGCAGTCCTGATAATACGTTTCATACATATACTCCGGCGCTTTCATCACGTTTTGCACAACAGTAATATTTTTGCGCAGCTCGTCAAGCTGGCGGAAACTTTCGCAGTGTCTGGCATATCCTATACAGACCGCTGCGACGGCGGCAAAGGCACACAGAAGCATCCCATATCCGATTTCATGCGCCGGTATCCCATTGAGGAGCATCGTCGCAGTCGTCACCAGTGCGACAAACAATATCACTGCGAGCCATCCGGCATTTTCCCTGATATATGCCCTAAAATTTTTCATCCAAACCTCCATGCCTTATCCTATGCGGTACCCGATTCCTTTTTTTGTCTGTATAAAATCCGAAAGACCCACGCCCTCAAGCTTCCTGCGCAGGCGGTTCACGTTTACCGACAGCGTATTTTCATCCACATAGCTGTCACTCTCCCAGAGCTTTGTCATCAGCGTGTCCCTCGCCACGACCTTTTCCTTGTTTTCCATCAGCACCTGCAAAATACGCAGCTCATTTTTGGTCAGCTCCAGCTTCTCACTGCCATACACAAGCGTTGCCTCCGTGAGATTCAGCATCGCTCCCCGGTGCTCAAGAACCACGCTCTGGCTTACAAAATCATAAGTCCTGCGCAGCATCGCCTGTATTTTCACCGTCAGGACATCGAGGTCAAAGGGCTTTGCGATAAAATCGTCCCCGCCCATGTTCACTGCCATGACAATATTCATGTTGTCGGCAGCCGAGGACAGAAAAATGACGGGCACCTTCGACACTTTCCGAATCTCGCTGCACCAGTGGTAGCCATTGTAAAAGGGAAGCTTGATGTCCATCAATACCAGCTGCGGCGCCGCGTGCACAAACTCCGCCATGACATTTGCCAGATCCTGCGCAAGCACCACCGCATAGTCCCAGCTTTCCAGATGGCGCTTTAAGCCCGCCGCTATCAACTCATCGTCCTCGACAATAAAAATTTTGTACAT
Source organism: Lachnospiraceae bacterium UBA7205 (assembly GCA_002490665.1). GTDB lineage: Bacteria > Bacillota > Clostridia > Lachnospirales > Lachnospiraceae > COE1. The sequence goes on from DKUL01000001.1 coordinate 98,828, forward strand.
TATCGCTTATTTCATCCTCCTGTTCTTTTCACATGCAGTACTTTTTTATTTTATATTATTTCGGCTGCTTTTTCCAGTATATTCTGATCTTCCATTTCTTACATTCACTCAACTGTTGCCATTCCGCAGTGCATCAATTTTTTACAGCATTTCAAGTCAAGAAAAATATTATATCCCATAGTATCATTATAGTAGACAAGCACACACCCACTGCTAATACACGCAGCAGCTTCTTAAATCCAATAACCTTGTGTGCTTGTCACCTCTCAAAACAGTATCAAATTCCATTTCTTTCTGTTATAATAATTCCATATTAAAAAATAACATTCCACAAAGGAGCCTTTCATATGAACCAGCCCAAAGCCAGCAAAGTCCTGTTAATCGGAATCAATGCCAAATACATCCACTCCAATCCGGCAGTCTACAGTCTGAAAGCATACGCGGACAAATATTACCCTGACCGCCCCGCAGGCTGTTCCCTTGAGATTGCCGAATACACCATCAACCAGCCTGTGGGCGCCATACTTGCCGACATCTATCTCCAGAGACCACAGCTGGCAGCCTTTTCGTGCTATATCTGGAACTGGACAGTTGTCCAGGAGCTGCTGGCAGAGCTTCCAAAGCTTCTGCCGGATACCGCGCTCTGGCTCGGCGGTCCGGAGGTTTCTTTTCATGCCGTCAGGCTGATACACGATTTCCCCCAGCTTGACGGCATCATGGTCGGCGAGGGCGAGGAGACATTGCTGGAATTGCTGCGCTGTTACTGGGAGAACGAAAAGCCTATTTCAGATATCAAGGGAATTGTCTATAAAAAAGGATTTACCGGGGAGCGCGGACTCTTAGATATCAACCGCCTGCCCTTTCTGTACAGCCCGCCCGCGCCCTGCCCTGCCGCAGATGCCCCGGATTCTGCCAGCGCAGTCCAAAGCCTCCCAGAATGCAGCGCCAGCCAAGTCCCCGCTGCATTCCAGAACCGCATCCTCTACTATGAATCGCAGCGCGGCTGTCCCTTCCAGTGCGCCTACTGCCTCTCCTCCATTGACAAAAAAGTGCGCCTGCGCGATATCGACATTGTAAAATCGGAATTACAATATTTTCTCGACAATAAGGTACCACAGGTAAAATTTATCGACCGCACCTTTAACTGCAATCCAAAACACGCGCTTGCCATCTGGAACTATCTGGCAGAAAATGACAATGGTGTCACAAATTTTCACTTTGAAATCGCGGCAGACCTGTTGACAGACGAGCAGCTTGCAGTGATGCGCGGCATGCGGCCGGGACTTATCCAGCTTGAAATCGGCGTGCAGTCCACAAACGAAAAAACATTAAAGTCCATCAACCGCCACATGGATATCTGCGCGCTTCGCAATACAGTAGCTGCCATCCGCAGCTTCCGAAATATCCACCAGCACCTTGACCTGATTGCCGGGCTTCCCTATGAGGATTATGACAGCTTCGCGGATTCCTTCGACACAGTGTATGCAATGATGCCTGACCAGCTGCAGCTTGGCTTCCTAAAGGTGCTGAAGGGTTCCCCCATGGAGCAGCGCGCCGACGAATATGGCATTGTATATAGTGCAAGACCCCCTTATGAAGTGCTGTATACCAGGTGGCTTGGCTATGACGACCTGATAAAATTAAAGGGAATTGAGGAAATGGTGGAACTTTACTATAATTCCAGCCAGTTTACGCACACGCTCCCTGTGCTGGCACAGCACTTTGCCTCGCCATTCCGCATGTATGAAGCCCTCGCCGGATACTACCGCACAAACGGATTTTTTACCAGCACGCCCGCAAGGAGCTACCGTTATCAGGTGCTGCTCGATTTTGCCTGTACTGTCGCCCCAGACAGGCGCGCACTGTTTGCCGAGCTGCTCACCTTCGACCTCTATCTGCGCGAAAACCTGAAAAGCCGGCCTGCCTTCTCGTCCGAAAACAGGCTTGACCGGGACAAGGTACGACTTTTTTACGAAAGTGAGGAACAGGCTCCGCAATTTCTGAAAGGATATGACGGCTATACGGCTGTACAGATTTCACGTATGACACATATCGAACGGTTTTCCTATTCCGTCTGGACGGAGCATTCTGCTGAATGTCCTGCGAAATTGGAAACACCGGCATACATTCTTTTTGACTACAAAAACCGGAATGCATTGACGCATGATGCAAAGTACCATGAAATAATGCTCATGCAGACCCCCATGTAAGCGAGGTGAGACTATGTTGCACATAGCAATTTGTGATGATGATAAGGCAGCCGTGGAAAGCCATAAGGACATTACGGAAAATTGCCTGAAAAACTGCGGCAGCATTGGAAAAGTGGAAGCCTATACATCCAGTGACAATCTGCTTTACGATATTACCGAGGACGGATTCTTCTTTGATTTGATTTTGCTGGACATCGAAATGCCGGAAAGCACCGGCATGGAAATTGCGGAGAAAATCAAGCCTTATCTGCCGAACGTGAAAATCATTTTTATTACTTCCCATATCGAATATGCCATAGACGCCTTTGAGCTGTCCATTTTCCGGTATGTCCCCAAAAGCGATATGGAAAAACGCCTTCCTGCTGCCATACAGGACGCAATAAAACTGATTGCGCTCGAGGATGGAAAAACCTATATTATCCAGACAAACAGCCGCCTTGAGAAAATTCCATATCGTGATATTTACTACATTGAGCGGGATGGAAAAAATGCAAGCATTGCCGCCGCCGGCGGAATATCCAAAGTAAGGAAAAGTCTGCAGCAGGTTTACTCGGAACTGGGAGCTGATGAGTTTATATTTATTGACCGGGGATGTATCGCAAATATGATACAGATTATGCAGATTAAAGACGGCATGGCGGTATTAAAAAATGGGGAATTTCTCCCCATAAGCCGCTCTCATTTGCAGGAAGTCAAAGAGCAGATTAACCATTATTGGGGGATGCATATATGACAGGATGGCTTATTTTCTTTTCAAACATTATGGCCGCAAGTGTGCGGACGATTGCAGGCATGTTTCTGATTTATCGGCTGCTTGCTGCCAGAAAGCCAGGCAGGAACCGTATCATAACAACCGCTTCCGGCACTGTTGTAATTTCAGCGCTATTGTCCATAACAGGGTCGCCCGACTACTATCGCATGGTCTTAGAAATACTCTGGATTGCCGTCTGCGCCAGCCATTTTCAAGGCGCTTCTGCCAGAATGAGCCTTTTTGTAAGCGTGTTCTATGAGATTGCGGTTTCTTTGTGTCAGTTTCTTGTTGCGGCATGGTTCGGTGTGATATTCCGTTTATCCGCATTTCCTGATTACAGCACAGCCTGCGGGCAGATTTCCGTCTGGCTGTTCCACACACTGCTGATAGCCAGCGCACTGTACATCAGTAAAAAGCCCAATATGACAGGCAAAGATACGTTCCGTTTTATGTCAGTCGTTGTCGTTGTCGCCTTTATCGCAGTTATCACCTTGTCACAGCAGACAATCCTTCCCATTGCGGATGACACACTGGACATGTGGACAATTTTAGCCGTTGTTTCCATGATGTCCGTCTTGATATTTCACATGAACCGGCAATACGAGGCTGAGAAAGAGCTTGCACGGCTAAAAGCAGAGCAGGCGGAGCTATTGGAACGCGACTACACGACGCTGAACAATGCCTATGCAGTCAACGCAAAACTATTCCATGATTTTCATAACCATATTGGAATTTTGCAGCAGCTTCTTTCCCATTCCAAACTGAAAGCTGCCATGCAGTACCTTGACGAGCTTCAGGCCCCGGTATTGGAAATGACCGAAACTGTATGGACGGGCGATGAAACGGTGGATTATATCATCAACAGTAAAGCGATAACGGCAAAAGAACGCGGCATACAGTATCAGGCACAGGTTGAATTTCCACGCCATACAAATCTGCGAAGCGCCGATTTATGTGCCGTATTGGGAAATCTCCTGGATAATGCGCTGGAAGCGGCGCAGCAGATACCGGAAAAAGAGGAACGGTTTGTTCATCTTACAATACGCCGTATCAACCAAATGCTGGTCATAAAAGTGGAGAACAGCTTTTGCAATCCCCCTGTTTTCGGGGACGGTGCCTTCATAACCTCAAAGGAAAAAAATGGTTTGCATGGCTGGGGGCTGAAAAGCGCACAGACCGCCACTGAAAAGTACGACGGTATGGTACAGACTTCTTACACAGATAACATATTCCGGGCTGTTGCCACGCTGTCCTATCAATGTATATCCGGATTACAATAAAAAACACACCTTATGGACAAAAACCTACCGATTGCGGACACTTCCGCACAAGGTTCTTTTTTCGGTTATGATACAGATACAGCAAAACAAAGTATATGCGGAGGAGGTAACAATTATGCGTCATGTACTGATTCGTGGAATCATGGGGTTGATTTGGCTGGCAGCAGCCATCATAAGCGGCGTGTCCGGTAACTTTGAAATGAGTGCGCTCTATGTCATTTTAGGCGGTGTATTCCTGTATTCTGCCTGCACAACATGGAAGAAAGACTACAAGGGAGGCAGATGAAATGGGCGCAGCTGTTCTGACCGTCAACAATTTAAATGCATGGTATGGGAAAGGAAAAATGGCGCTCGCAGATTTTTCCCTGGAATTAGCCGAACAGGAAACAGCAGGGCTAATCGGGCTGAATGGCGCCGGAAAAACAACATTTATGAAAACGCTGTCCGGTCTGCTCCCTACCTTTCGCTCTGAGGGCATCCTGCTTTCCGGTAAGCCTGTAAGCCCAGGGAAACAGGCATTCAAGAGGTGTCGTTACACTGTGTTTGCAGAGGATCATTCTTTTCCATATTTTACATTCCGGGAATATCTGTCTTATGTGTTCTCTGCTTACAAAAAAGATATCCCCGACATATCAGAGCTGGTACAAGGATTTCATTTTGGGGATTATACGGATATTTTGTTAAAAGACCTGTCGACAGGCAACCGGAAAAAGGCATTCCTGATTACTGCTTTTGCATTAAAGCCAAGGTTGCTTTTCCTTGATGAGCCGGTCAACGGACTGGATTTTCAAAGCACTGAATATTTGTACCAGAAAATTGCAGGTTATAAGGAACATGGAACAGTCCTGTTTTCTTCTCACATTCTGGAGAGTATTACGCTAACTTGCGACCGTGTATTTGTTCTGGAAAACGGAAAAATCAGGCAGACATTTGAACATGGGCAGATGAATGCCGCAGACATCCGGGAGGCACTGCGTTATGAAAATGACATTTAAGGCTTTTGCCAAAAATCTGTTTGGAGCAAAATATGAAAGACTACAGCGCAGCATTTTTGTCTGTCTGATTGTGTTCTGGGGTCTGCATATCACGGACTGGAAAATACAAATCGCACCGTTTATCCGATACCTCATGTTAAGCTTCCTTACTGCCGGTGTGATGTGGCAGACCCTTTGTGCGGAAGAGAATGCCGCCAGAATGCAGAATATGCTCATGCTTCCGTTTGATAACCGGAATTTTGTTAACTCCTATATTGCCGCCTTGGGCGCTTACACGATTTTTACAAGGACAGCAACACTTTTTATAGTCTTACTTGCGGTTTCCGACTGGAAGCCCATAGAAATTGGGGGAAGTGCAGTTTGCACCATAAATGCAGTCCTTATGACTGCTGCTATCTATTCCTTAAAAAAATACTGGTATGTGTGTATTCCTTGGGCGGTTACAGTAGTTGCAGGCATTCTGCTATTCGGAAATACGGCATGGATGCTGCCGCCCTTAATTGTCAGCAGCATATTTGCTGCCATACACTTACAGCGAACAGACGGATACATCTTTTGTTCCCAGAAAGAGCAAAAAAGTTACCGCTTGAAACAGCACAGGCACTTCGCTGTATGGCGGTACCTATTCAGGTATCTGGGCTGTCATAAAAATTACCTGATGAATACTGCTATTATGTGGTGTGTGGCTCTCGTATTGCCATACTTTCTGGGAAAAATGGAAAACCTGGCTGTCGTTCCGATGGGCTTTGCGATTTTGTCCATAAATACCCCGGTCTGCATTCTGCTATCCTGCGACCCGGATTTGGAGCAGGCAGTTCGCTTTTTACCCGGTCAAAAGAAAGCGTTTTGTATACCATACTGCCTGTTTATCTTTGTCTGCAATATGGCTGCAAATGCCATTTTTCTTTGTAGCTGGCAAAACGGTATTACTGCTTTCATGATTGTAACCGCTGTTTTCTTTGCCCTGCAAAGTGCAATTTTATCCGTACTGCTGGAATGGTTTTTTCCGATTCGAAACTGGAAAACCGAGAGCGACCTATGGCATCACCCACGAAAATATATTGTTCCGGCAATTATGCTGTTGATTGCCGCAGCAGCCTATTCTCACAATAGCTCCCTATAGACCCGCATCACGTTGCGGTACAGGATGTCGTCAATTACTTCTTGTGAAAAATGCTGCCGCTCAAGCTCCTCCGCAAGCTTATGTACCTGGGAACAGTCCTGTATGTCTAGCTCACCGCCAATGCCATCGAAATCAGAGCCAAGCCCAAGGCACTCGTGTCCGCCCACGTTAATCATGTGCCGTGCATGCGCCGCCATCCGTGACACAGTAGAATGGCTGTCATTCGTTTCATTTAAAAAGCATCCGTAATAGTTTAGTCCAATGACGCCGCCCCTGTCCGCTATTGCCCTTATCATATCATCCGTCAGGTTTCTGGCATGGCCGCACAGGGCACGCGCGTTGGAATGGCTCGCGACAAAGGGCTTTTTGGTGTTCCTTACAATATCCCAGAACCCCCTGTCGGACAGGTGTGACACATCGACAATCATCCCCAGCTCCTGCATCCGCTCTATAAAAAGAAAACCTTTTTCAGTCAGCCCCTTAGAACCGTCAAACAGCGGAAATCCTTTTTCTGTGCCAGCCGGCGTTTCTTCCAGAAACAGGTTGGGCGACGCAAGCTCATTCGGGTAATTCCATGTCAGCGTCATCATCCGTGCCCCCAGCTGATACAGTTTCTCAAGATGCGCAATCTGTCCCTTACAGCATCCCCCTTCCTCTATTGTCATCAGGGCAGACATCTTTCCGTCCTTCTCATTTTCAAGAATTTCGCCATGCGTTTTTATGACACATATGTCACTTTTATTCTTCTCCATCTCATCATAAAATACATCCATTAATTCCTGCACATAAAGGAATGGGTCAATCCCCTTTTTCAGGTCAACATACATGGCAAAGTTCTGAAGCAGATACCCCGCCTGCCGCATCCTCTGGATATCCATATGTAGATTATTACGAGAGAGCTGCTGCGGACTATCGGTCTTTTTGCTCTCCCATATCTCGGAAATCGTGTCGCAGTGCATATCTGCTATTTTCATCTTATTCTCCATTCTTATAAGTCTTGAAAAGCCTATACTCCTTTCATATGCCAAAGCCCCATGAAATAGACTCTGTACTGTTTCATGGGGCTTTGGTATGGAAAATGATTCTTCGTCCATTTTTATTCAATCCGTTTGAAGTCCGATGCCGGATGCTTGCACCATGGACATACAAAATCGTCCGGGAGGACATCTCCCTCATAGATGTAACCGCACACTGTACAGATAAATCCCTTTTTCTTCTCTGCTGCCGCGGGCGCTGTCTTGATGTTTTTCTGGTAATAGCTGTATGTCACGGAGCTGTCCTCCGACAATACGGCGCCGTCTGTCACGTCCGCGAGGAAGAGGGTGTGTGTGCCAAGGTCTATGGATGAGACAACCTTTGCGGACAAAAATGCGTTGGTCTCCTCCGCGATGTAAATGACTCCGTTTTCGGCACGCTGATAAATAACTGTCTCTGTCTTGTCGACATCCGCACCACTCTGGAAACCCCAGTGTTTGTAAGTGTCAAACTTGGATTTTTCCGTCAGAATCGACACATTAAATACACCTGTCCGCACAATCATGTCATGCGTGTAATTTTTCTTGTTCACTGCCACCACGATACGGTTTGGCTCCGTCGTAACCTGTGACACGGTGTTGACAATACAGCCGTTGTCCTTGTCACCCTCCTTTGCAGTCAGGATAAACAGTCCGTAAGTCAAATTGTACATTGCTTTCTTATCCATATAACATTCCTCCTTTATTTTCTCTCGTTTATCGCCAGCCCTTTCAGAACTGCCAGTTGAATCGCTCTTATCATTTTCTTACCGTTTCATCATACCACATAGTCAGTATAGGTTTCAACTTAATTCCTTGATAAAGGAATGCGGCGTCACATGGTATTTTTTCTTAAATGCCCTGTGAAAATAGGACAGGTTGCGAAACCCTACGGAAAGCGAGACATCCAGAATGGACGTATTTCCTTTCTCGAACAGCTCCACCGACTTTTCCAGCCGGAGGTTATTAATATATTCCACACAGGTCATACTCATGTGCTTTTTAAAAAAGCGCATAAAATGATAGTCACTAAAATAGCATAGCTTCGCCAGGTCCGACACGGAAATCGGCTCTGCATAGTGCAGTTCGATATAGTCAAGCACCTGTTTTAGCTTGTCAGATGAAACCCTTGCGCCCGGGGAAGCATTTCCGCCCCGGTACTGTAAGAGCAGAAAAACAACCTGTAAAAAAAGGGATTTCAGTGCAAGCTCATAGCCGGTGACAGCTTTATCATACAGTGACGTAATCTGACCAAAAATTTTCCGCAGGGAGGCATAGGCAGGATGCTCCGGCGTTATCAGGCATGGCAGGGAAAACTCCTGGTTCATAATTGGCGTAAGATAGCGCGTCGAGCAGATGTCTGTGGAATTTCCGCCAAGAAAATTCATGTGAAACACATACGTCTCGGAATACGTCTCCGCCTCCTCCCCCGCACCGCGTGTTATGGAATGCAGAAGAAGCGGCGGGACAAACAAAATGTCCCCCTCCTTCACCTCATATTCCACAAAATCAATCTGATAAATACAGCTTCCTCCCGTAATCAGCGTGAGCTCCGCCTCCTCGTGCCAATGGATTGTGACGGACGGATAATCACTGGCAAGCCGCGTCATATACTTCTGGACTGGAAAAAAGGCTTCTCCATGTTTTGCGTTTTCCTTTTGTTCCATGGAAGGAAAATAGTGTTTCTTCATAAAATACCTCTCATTAAATCCTGCCGCGCGGCAGCAAAATCCGCAGTTTTGTGTCAAAAAAAGAAAAAATTTTACAAGATTAATAAAAAAATTCCCTTTATAATAGCAGTATACTACATCTGGCAAAATAGCGCAATTAATTTATACCGGGCGGTCAGCCTTTTCGACGTTACTGTCCACTCCGTTCCAGTGACGAGTAAAAATCCATGCAAAATTTGCTTCGCAAATGGATTTTTACTTGAAAGCTGTATGTTTTCTCACGTGGCTTGAAAAGCCATAATTAGCAGTAAATGCTAAACCCTGTGTGCACAGTAACTTTTCGACCGTCAATATATCAATTTACGGAGGACATTTCACATGAATAAAAACTGGTGGCATGACAAGGTGGCATATCAAATTTATCCCAAAAGCTTTCTGGATACCAATGGGGACGGTATCGGAGACCTGCGGGGCATTCTTTCCAAACTGGATTATCTGAAAGCGCTCGGGATAGACATTATCTGGCTCTCTCCCATCTACAAATCCCCATTCGTAGACCAGGGATATGACATTTCAGATTACTATGCCATTGCCGAAGAATTTGGAACCATGGAAGAGTTTGACGAGCTGCTGGCAGAGGCAAAAAAGCGGGATATGTATATCATTATGGATTTGGTCATCAACCACTGTTCCGACAAACATGAATGGTTCCAGAAAGCATTGGCAGAGCCGGACGGCGAATATGCGGATTACTTTTATTTCCGTCAGGGAAAGAGTGGGAATCCGCCGAGCAACTACCGTTCTTATTTTGGCGGCAGCTGCTGGGAACCGGTGGCAGGCACGGACAAATATTATTTTCATATGTTTGCAAAAGAACAGCCTGACCTAAACTGGGAAAATCCCAGACTGAGGCAGGAGCTTTACCAGATGATAAACTGGTGGCTGGAAAAAGGACTGACTGGATTCCGCATTGATGCCATTATCAACATTAAGAAAAATCTTGACTTTCCTGACTTCGAACCGGATGGTCCGGACGGTCTTGCCGGGTGCTGGAAAATGGTCGAAAGCGCCGAGGGCGTGGGGGAATTTTTAGAAGACTTGAAACAGAATACATTCCAGAAGCATAACGCATTTACTGTCGCCGAAGTATTTAATATGAAAGACGGTGAACTGGCAGACTTTATCGAGGAGAACGGACACTTCTCCACCATATTTGACTTCAGCGCCCACTGTCTGAGCGACGGAGAACATGGGTGGTATGATGCCCCGGCCGTCAGCTTTCAGAAGTGGCGGGACACAATTATCCATGCACAGCTTGACATCCAAAAATATGGAATGGAAGCAAACATTATCGAAAACCATGACGAGCCAAGGGGCGTGTCCCGCTTTCTCCCGGAATACGCAAGGACACCCGCCGGAACGAAAATGCTCGGCACAGTGAACATCCTGCTGCGCGGCATACCATTTATCTACCAGGGGCAGGAAATCGGCATGCAGAACGCGGTGTGGAACAGTATCGAGGAATACGATGACATCAGCACGAAGGACCAGTACCACATTGCCAGGGACGCCGGGCTCTCCGACGCGGAAGCCCTGACAGTCTGTAGCAGAATGAGCCGGGACAATGCAAGGACACCCATGCAGTGGAACAGCCAGAAAAACGCCGGATTCACGACAGGCACGCCCTGGCTGAAGGTAAACGGCAATTATAAGGAAATCAACGTGGAACGCCAGGAAAAGGATGAAGCTTCCGTACTACATTATTATCAAAGGCTTGTGGCATTGCGCAAGTCGCCCGCGTACAAAGAAGTCTTTACATACGGTACATTTTCCCCGGCATTTGAGCATACAGAAACCGTAATGGCATACTACCGCACCACTGCCGACAAAAAGGTATTGGTCGCTGCAAACTTTGGCAGGGAGGCAGTCGAGCTGACGCTGGCACACGATATTTGCCATATCCTTTTATCCAATATGGGTGCAGAGGAAACAGATACATCCAGCCATATGCTAAGGCTGGAAAGCTGTGAGGTAATTGTTTTGGAATGCGGACAGCCCCTTTAAGGGCTGTCCGTCAGTCTCTCTGCGCAATCACCTTGTCAATCAACCCAAATTGCAGTGCTTCCTCAGCGGACAGATAATTGTCGCGCTCTGTCGCAAGCGCGATTTCCTCAACGGACTTCCCTGTGTTCTCAGCGAGAATCCTGTTCAGCCGCAGCTTGCTTTTCTGCATGTGGTCGGACATAATCTTGATGTCTGTCGCCTGACCCTGAACCCCGTTTCCGTGAATTGCCGGCTGGTGTATCATAATTTCCGCGTTGGACAGCGCAAAGCGTTTTCCTTTCGCCCCGCCTGCAAGCAGGAACGCGCCAAAGCTTGCCGCAAGCCCGACGCAGATTGTCGATACGTCGCATTTGATATACTGCATGGTATCATAGATTGCAAATCCCGCCGTGACCGAGCCGCCCGGACTGTTGATATACAGCTGGATGTCCTTATCGGGGTCTTCCCCTTCCAGATGGAGCAGCTGCGCCACAACCAGACTTGCGGAGGCATCGCTCACTTCCTCACCCAGAAAGATTATCCGGTCCGACAGCAGGCGCGAAAATATATCGTAGCTCCGCTCCCCCCTGCTGGTCTGTTCTATTACATATGGAATCAGACTCATGCCGCCATCATGCCTCCTTTTACATTAATACGCAGCACAGTACCGATGTGCAGCATTTTGGGCTGCTTCGGGTAAAAAATACCATTTCTGCGATATGTCTGCGGTGTGCATTGGTACAGCCTGCCAAATGCAAGCGTGAAAGCCTGCTGCGAATTGTAATGCGCCTCGTAGGCTATTTCGACAATGGGTTTCCTGGTTCTTGCAAGCTTCTCGGCTGCCAGTGTCAGACGCCTTCCCTGAATATACTTATATATGGTTATCCCCGCCTGCTCCGCAAAAGTACGCGCGATATAAAATTTGGAATAATTCAGCGCAGCAGCTATCTTGTCCAGCGAAAGCTCCTCCTGTATATGTTCCTCTATATATGATACTACCTTTTGCACAACCTTGTCTTCACTCATATCTACATTCCTCACTCCTTTTATATCAGTATGTCGCTGTTTACTTCGTTCCAGTAACATCAGTATACCATGCATCCCTGGAACGTGTCTTAATAGAAATTGCCCTTTTAGGGGTTTTCCATAGCTGCACCGGCGCCCCTGACTGGATTATTGAGATTGTGTCCCCGAGTAATTCCAGCCATGACTACGTAAAAAAGCTGAACCTGTACATGGACGCAGGTGTGCGGGAATACTGGATTGTCAATCCGCAGCAGCAGACAATCCTTGTATATTTCTTTGAGGAAGATATCCATGTCCGGCAGTACACTTTTGATGATGCCATCAAAGTAAATATCTATGATGATTTTACGATTGACTTTTCTGCATTAGCGCGTGATTGAAATATACCCTGCACGCAAATCCTCCGTCCGCATTGTTAAAAAACCGCACCTTCCAGTGGTGGAATGATGCTATCTGCCGCACGAGCCGGATGCCGAGTCCGTGCTCCGGCAGCTTATCCGACTTTGTGGAAGTCCTAAATTTTTTGAGCTGTTCCCTGCTGACACCGCAACCATTATCCGATATTTCCAACACCGTGCTTTTGAAAAAACACCATCCCATCTGCATCAGGCTTACCCTGATTTCACATCCGGCTAAGTTGTGGCTGATGGCATTGTTTATCAGGTTTTCTACCAGCCGTTTCATCAGCTCCGCATCCCCCTTCACATAAAACCGCTCAAGGCTGTCCGAGACAGTGACACTAATGTCATATTTCTCGTCAAGGTTTCTGTTGACGATGTCGCATATCGTTTCCCGTATCAGTGCGGGCAGAAGCACCTGTTCGCGGTGCCAGACGCCCATCCCATATGTGAGTTTATTGGAGGTATTCAGATTTGTAACAAGCGTTTTGATACGGATTGCCTGATTTTCTATCATCTGTGCCCGTTCCTGTACCTCGGCACAGCCGTGGGCAGAATGCAGCAGTTCATCCGCATAACCAATTACCAGCGAAAGCGGCGTCCTGATATCATGCGACACCCCTGCAATCCACGAAGTCCTCTGCATCTCGCGCCTGCGTGCATCGCGCCTTATAATCAAAAACGGTCCCACCAGCAGTACAATAATATTGATTAAAAAAAGAACCGGAAGCGTCGTCAAGAGCATATTCACCGTGCGAATCTGAAACGACAGCTGATACTTCCAGACAGTATTTCTCGGCATCCCGACTACAAAAATCCCATCGTCCACAATCCGTGCATAAACCGGATAATCATTTAAGTAAAACCTTGTAAACTGTACAATCTCCTTCACTGTATAGTGTACCGGGACATCCTCCGGCAGCTGGTAACTCCAGATGATATCTCCCGCATCGTCCATCAGAAAAGCAAAGCCGTCAAAGCTGTCAATCCGCTCCATCCCCTGTAGTGAAATACTGTACTGCACTTCCCCATTTTCCCGGACTGTTTTTTGTATCTGTCCGGAAATATATTCTGGTGACAAGTCCGAGAAACCGGCATCCGTCTTTATTGACAAATACGTCAATATCAGTATATCCGCAACCAGCATTATGCCAATCATCATAATTGTCAGCATTACTATCTTAAAAAAATTTTCCAGTCTTCTCATCATTTACACCAGCTTATAGCCCAATCCCCTGACAGTCAGCAGATGTGCCGGCTTTGACGGATTGTCCTCCAGTTTTTCCCGCAAATGCCTGATGTGCACCATCAGGGAGTTTTCATACCCATAGCTTCCGTCAGGCCACAGCGTGTCACACAGTACATTGATGGAAAGAATTCTTCCCCGGTTTTCGCACAGTTTTTTGAGGAGTGCAAATTCCTTTGCCGTGAGGGTGTCATCCTCGCCGTCGACGCTGACTGTCCCTGCATCCCAGTCAATCACTGCCTTTCCTATCCTGTCTGTCCCCATGTTTTCGTCAATATGGTATGTCCGCTTTAAAACTGCCTTTACCCGAAGCAGCAGTTCCTCCGGCAGAAAAGGCTTTGTGATATAATCGTCGGCACCCAGCCCAAGCCCTTTCAGCCGCGCATAATCCTCATCCCGCGCGGACAGAAAGATAACCGGGAGCCCGCTGCCTTTTATCTTTTTAATCTGTTCAAATAGCGTAAATCCATCGCCGTCCGGCAGCATGATGTCCAGAAGCACAAGCTGGTAATCATTCTCCTGCGTATACCACATCGCCTCGGCACAGCCCGCTGCCATATGAATATGCTGGTATCCCTCCTTTTTCAGGAGCTTTCCTACTAATGTCAACAGCTCCGGCTCATCATCCACCAATAAAATATTGCACTCCTGCAATGTCATTTTAATCCCCCCATTCCCGCGAATTCATATACCTTTTTGACCACCAGTATCATTATAACGGATGCCGCCAAAAAAGTGCAGATGATCCATGAGAATTAATGTAATTTTAAACAACTCAGAAATATGCATGAAATTTTATTTCTTTCAATATCTTTTTATGTTAATATAAAGACATCATATAGTGACGGTACTTGGCACGCCCAAACAAGAAAGGAAGTACAGCTTATGGCAATCTCACACGTACAATTTAAATCATTCACTGAGGACGACTACTACAGGCTGGGTGAAGATACCCGCGCGGAGCTGATTGACGGAAAATTTTATTATATGGCTGCCCCGAGCAGACTGCATCAGGAAATATTAAACGGCATCAATAATACCATATATAACTACATCCGTTCCAAAGAGGGCTCCTGCAAGGTTTACCCTGCCCCTTTTGCGGTCAAGCTCTTTGATGATTCCAAAACGATTGTCGAGCCGGATATCAGCGTCATCTGCAATCCGGAAAAGCTGACTGACAAGGGCTGTGCCGGCGCACCCGACTGGATTATCGAAATCGTTTCCCCCTCCGACCCGCAGCGAGATTACGACATCAAGCTTTTCAAATACCGTACCGCAGGCGTCCGCGAATACTGGATTGTGAATCCCATGACGCGCACAGTCACTGTCTATGATTTTGAAAACGGCAGCGGAACGAACCAGTATGTTTTTGAAAATACCATTTCTGTCTGCATTTATGAGGACCTGACAATCAATATCGCGGAACTGCTGTCATGACCAATGCGAAATTTAAAGCTCCCTTAAGGTAAGCATCATATCTGCTTAAAGAAATCCCCCTATCATAAGAAACCGTAAGGACACTTAGATTAGGAGGATTTTTTTATGAACACAAACATCATTGAGACCGACAGCCTGACAAAAGGCGTCGGCAGTCAGACACGTGTAAACCACATCGACCTGCGCGTCCCGGAGGGATGCGTCTATGGCTTTCTTGGCCCGAACGGCGCGGGCAAAACCACGACTTTAAAGCTCCTGCTCGGTCTGCTGAAGCCGACTGAAGGCACCATCACGTTCTTTGGTCAGAAAATGTCAGAGCAAAACAGGCTTTCCATCCTGAAGCATACCGGAAGCCTGATTGAAAGCCCCAGCTTTTACGGACATCTGACAGGGCTCGAAAATCTTGAGATTATCGCAAAGATGAAAAAAGTGCCTGCAAAGGAAATAACGAATGTCCTCCAGACGGTGCGTCTATATGAGCAGAAGGACAAAAAAGTCAAGCAGTATTCCCTCGGCATGAAGCAGCGTCTCGGCATTGCCATGGCACTTCTTGGCAATCCGCGCGTGCTGATACTTGACGAGCCGACCAACGGGCTTGACCCCGCGGGAATACAGGAGATACGCGAGTTCATCAAAAACCTGCCCGTGCTCCGCCAGATGACGGTCATTGTGTCCAGCCATCTTTTGAGCGAAATGGAGCAGATGGCGGACATGGTAGGAATCATCAATCATGGGTGTCTTATTTTTCAGGGAACCATGAGCGCGCTTGAGGCGCAGGGGGAAAGTCTCGAGGATGCCTTCCTGAAACTGACCGGGGGAGGTGATAGTCTATGAGTTATCTGGTAAAAACAATTTCTTTGGAGTTAAAAAAGACGAAACGCCGCGGCATCTGGCTTGTTCTCGCCTTGTTTTTGCTGCTGATAACCGGCTATCTGGGTTATAACCTGAATGACGAGCGGTTTCTTGGATTTGGATGGATGATGGCGCTGTACAATGCCCCGCTGATGAACGCCATCCTGATTCCTACAGGCATCGCAGTCTTTGCAAGCCGGATTATCGATATGGAGCACAAGGGAAACACATGGAAGCTGCTTGAGACCATGCAGCGCAAATCCGACATTTGCCTCGGAAAAATTTTATACGGCTTTGCTGCAATCCTTATCTTTTGCCTCGCAGAGCTGGCAATTCTTCTGTGCATGGGATTTGTACTCAATTTTAAGGGAATGCCCGATTTATGGGCTTATGGGTTGTTTTTCATGCAGACGCTGGTGATATCCTACAACCTTTATCTATTGCAGATGCTTGTATCCCTCATTTTTCAAAACCAGGCTGTCGCCCTGTGCACCGGACTCTGCGGAAGCATGGCAGGGCTTTTCCTGATGTATGTCCCGCAGTGGCCGCTCCTGCGAAATATTATTCCATGGGGACACTATGGGGCAGCCATGTTCGTGGGCATGGACTGGAACAAGGAAGAAAGCATCAAAGGGTTTTACTATATGTCACAGGGCAATGGGGTAGCCTTTTTTATCATAGGCTGGTTATGCTTCCTGCTGATTGGCGGCTGGCTCGCCTTCAGACATATGGATACAGACGGGTACCATTTTTCCATGAAACGCCACAGACAGCCAGAAGCTGATGGCGCCCCTTTATCCCACAAACCCATAAAGATTCCGTGTCTGCCCGTGGAGCTTCTGAAAATCAAGCGCACGCCGATTTGGCTTGCCTTTATCGTCCTGCCGCTGATTTCCGCGGTGATTGGGACAGGCAACTACTTAAATAACCTTGACATCCTGAAAAGCACCTGGCATTCCCTCTGGACACAGCACGCCCTGTTTTTCTGCTACTTTTTCATGCCGCCGCTTGTGGGTGTTTATGCAAGCTATCTCTGGCGGCTGGAACACAATGGGACAAACTGGAACATGGTACTGGTCAATACGCCTGTGTGGCGGCTTGTTTTGGGAAAAGTCATGGTGTGCTCCGGCATCACATTCCTTACCCTGGCATGGCTCTGCCTTCTATACATCATATGCGGTCTGTACGCAGGCTTTACGGAGCCGGTACCCGCCGAGCTGCTGGAATGGCTTGCGTGCGGCGTCCTTGGCGGCATTGCCGTGTGCGCGGCGCAGTGCTTTCTCTCCCTTGTAATCCGGAGCTTCGCCATCCCAATCGGCATGGCGCTTGTCGGCGGATTTGCAGGGCTTGCAGTCACTGCAAAAGACCATTATTATTTGCTCCCCTACTCCCTCATGAGTATGGGAATGCGCGCTAACAATCCCGATTTGAAAATGGATATGACGCAATTTGTCAGCTATTCCTTATTTTTCATCATTTTGTTTTATCTGCTGATGGTATGGCATATACGCCATCATGACGTCAGGACGCAGTAAGCGCTGCCGTTCAGTCTCTAAGGAATTGTAGGAAAATATTCACAAAATGCAAAAAACGCATTTGGGCGCGTGTACGGAGTCCGCAGCAAGTGCGTGCTCTTGTTTGTAAACTTAAGACTTTTATAGTAAATCACGTCTGTTCAGGCATCAGAATATGAACGAAATAATTTCTGCATATTCTGATGCCAGTTTATTTACAACCCCTGATTTTGAAACAGCTGTTTCATCTCTTCTGCGGATTCCTTCATTCCCCTTTGAAACCACACCTCTATCCAGCCATACAGGCTATACGCGGCAAATGCTTTCGCATACGCTTCCCCTTTTGGCAAATCCGGCTTAAATTCCATCATGTCCAGAATGACGTCTTTTAACAGATAGACAAGCTGGCGTTTATTTAAAAGGCGATAAAAGGCACTGTTGCGTTCAAAATGTTCAAACACCATACCAATCGCAGCGCTGAGCGGAAGGTTATGATTCTGCTCCCATTCCCTTCTCCACCCGTTGAATAATTGATTGACATACGCCCGCAGGATATCTTCCTTACTATCATAGTTGCGGTAAAAAGAAGCCCTTCCGATACCAGCGCTGCCGCATAATTCACTGATGGAAATATCCTCCATCGCTTTGTCCTCCAATAATGTCAGGAGTGATTTTGTAATATGCTCCGTCACATATCTGTTTCTCCCCTCATTGCTCATCGGTGAAACAGTTTCCCTGTTTTGTCTCATTTTTTCTCCTCCTGTTGACTTTTCATAAATTGCTGATACAATTGTATCAGCATTAAAAATGTTTATAAAAGGATAGCATATTTCATTTTTTTAATCAAGGAACTACGGAGGTTTTATATGACGCTTACGCAAAAAAGAATTTTTATTTTATTGGTTGTCATTGTCATCGCGGCAGTTTTGGGACGGCTTGCCTTTCGGGCATTTCTAAATTTATTGCTGGGTGGCACTTTGTTTGGAGGAAACTTCTTATGATATTTACGAAAAGACAGGGCATGAAAAAACAGAATAACTTAAAACGAAAAGACAGGGCTCTATGGGGATCTATCTATGTTTTTGCATTTGCTGCCGCCTTTGCGGGGTCTATTGCCTTCAAAGTGAAGCATGACCCATTGGGCGGGGAATTTAAGGCTGACTGGAACGACTCGGTTGGCAAAGTATATACGGATATTGCTTACGGCAAGGGCGAGGCAAATACCTTTGACCTCTATGTGCCAGCCGATGGTTCGAGAAGCGGTTATGGTCTGATTGTATACCTCCATGCCGGCGGTTTTACAAGCGGTGATAAGTCAGGCGATGCCGAAATGCTGGAATGGCTCTGTTCCAAGGGCTATGTTACCGCGGGTGTTAACTATACGCTGGTGAGCGAAGCGCATCCTGATGCAAGCGTGTACTCCCAGTCCGTGGAAATCAGGGAAAGCATCCCCTATGTGATTGCAGAAGCGGAAAAGCTGGGATATCCCATTGACAAAATGGCAGTTTCAGGCGGTTCGGCGGGCTGCTGTCTCGCCCTGCTGTATGCTTATCGTGATGCGGAAACTTCACCTGTACCTGTTAAAATGGTCTTCGGGGCAGCCGGTCCGTCCTCGTTTTATCCTGAAGACTGGAAATGTTATGGTTTCGATATCGGAAGTGCGGAGAGCGATACTGCCGCAAGGGTGATGTTTAGCGCCATGGCAGGCAGGGAGCTGAAAGCGGAATTTGGCACGCCGGAATACGATGATGAAATAAGGGATATTTCCGCCCTGCTCTGGGTAAATGAAAATAGTGTTCCGACCCTTCTGGCATATGGAAAATATGACAAGGTTCAGCCCTATGAGGGCTCGCAAAGGCTTCTGAAGGCGCTTGAGGATAACCATGTTCCCCATGATTATTATTTATGTGAACATTCGGGTCACGGACTGCAAAATGACAATAAAGTATATCGGGATTACATGCGAAAGATACTCGAATACCTAGACACTTATATGCCTTTAAAATAAAACAAGGCCGCGGGCTATATCATGCACCATATCATAATGGCTTGCTGAATCACGCACAGGTTCTTTTTAAATTCATACCCTGCGAAATATTCCGACTGTATTACATCATCCGCGACTTCCTCGCCACGGTAAAATGGAGGACATGGATTCAGCAGCGCACGCCCGTTAGCCATATCCATTGCTTCTTTCGTTACCTGACATTCCTTAAAGTCCTCCACTTCTTCCGCGGAGAGGGAATCTGTACATACAATATCTTTTCCTCTGATTGCTTCTTTTATATTATGATATGCCTTCACATTTTCCATTTCATAGCCAGAAGCGCAGCATTGTGATAACTCAAATCCCATTATTTGGGATGCCTCTTTCCAAGTCAGACCGATATTGCCCTTTTTCCCGCAAAACAAATATTTATCACGGATAAAGTCATCCCTGATTTTTGACAGCGAATACATATCCGCTAAAATTTCACAGGGATGATTTGCGTTCGTCATTGCATTAATCACCGGAACCTTTGCGTATTTGGCGAACGTTTCAATGAACTGTATCTCCTTGTGGCGGATAATAACCATGTCCGCCCATTGATTTAAATAACCGCACACATCCCTTAAATCTTCCTTTTTATCCAGCGCACCACTTGGAAATAATATGGACTGACCTCCCAGCTGATATATCCCTTTTTCAAAAGTTACCCGCGTTCTGATGCTTGAATCAGGGAAAAACGCAATGACGCACTTTCCATCAAGAAAACCACTATATTTCCCGCCGCTGATTTCATCTGCAATCGCAAATATCTCATATACATCATTGGACTGTAAATCAGTCAGTCTTATCAGATTTTTCATGGGTGTCCTCCTCTTTCATTTTCAGTTTTTGTATCCTGTCATTATACTTACTACACTCTAATTCCATTCTTTTTAAATCCAAGCACTGCTTTCTGGCAGAAAAATTCTCTCCTGAGATATATTTTTGGTAAAGGACATTTGCAGTATTTGCTATATCACTTATATGTTCATTACACCATTCGATTTCTTTAATAAATGGTAACTGTGTCATAAAATTCTCCTAATCGTGTAGCGATATGTCCCCGCCTCACTTTGCGCATACCCCACACGCCGCCTCAGCAGCATACTTCCATGCATGCATTATACACATTACCTTACAGCTGCTTATTATTCCAAAGGCGTTCCACACATACCGCGGCAATATACAGGCATATTCCCGTCAATACGGATAGCATTATATCTTGCAGCACATACTGCAACCCTATCACCATCATGACAACGGGACGCAACGGCGATTTAAATATTTTATTTTCATTCATAATAATCGCTCCCTTTCCACTCCGGATATCTTTCCAAGAATTTTCTGTCTGCTATTTGCAGGGACTCGTGGTATTCCCGATATGACTGGCTCAGGCGGCACATTGCAGGAATAAAAATATCGTCATACCCGCTCTCCCTGTTAAACTGCCGCAGCACCTCCTTCATGCGGTACGCCGGCGTTGCCCGATATTCCTCTGTCTGCATGTATTCCATACACTGTCGTATTGTCTCATCATTTATGTCCAAATACTGTTCTATATGACTGACCGCGCCGCGCATGCCGGATGACATTTTCTCATAATCAGCTTCTGAAAACTCTGCTGACATCGCATCCAAAAATTCGCGCAAATCATTCGGTATAACAAACTGTGTATTATCCAAAAAAGTGACAATTGTGTCATATGCTTCCTGCTGTTCCTGTGTCTGGACGGGCTCACAAAGATATGGCGCAAAATGTACGCAGATAAAGTCCCCATAATAACTGGGAAAAGCGTTTCGCAGGCGTTCCAGAACTGTCTGCTTCTTTTGAAGCTGCCACAGCCTGTCCTGTATCCCTTCCCAGTCCTGATTTCTTGCAAGCTCCGCGAGCAGCTGCTGTTTTTCCTGCATCAGCGTTATCTCCCTATGCCTCTGGTTCAAGATATTATTGAGCGTCTTATTTTGTGTGAATTTATTTTCACATGCTCCACTATTTTGCACCGGATTTATGTTTTCCTGAACGGACAGGATTTCGCGTATATCAGAAACCGGCACGCCCAGATTCCTCAAAACGGATATCTTTTTTAACCGCGCAACCTCACTGTCGGGAAAGTCACGATATCCGTTTTCCTGCTGCATGGGTGTCACCAAACCCTGCTTAATATAATATTCCACTGCCTTTTTGGTCAGTGAACATGTCTGGCATACTTCGTTTATCAGCATCTTTTTCGCACCCCCCAGTACAATTTTTGTCTACTCAGCAGACATTCTTATGTCCTGCATCCTAAATGCGCAAAAAAATTTTATAAAACTATAATAAACCATTCCCCAAGGGGGCAGTCAATAGAATTTTTCAGATTTTTTCACGGACTTTGCAGTAAATGCAAAGTCCTGAACTGTTACATTGACAACTCTCTTATTTCGTATTATCGTTATACTAAAACATGTTTAAAAATGCTTTAGTGGTCAAAACTCAAGCTACTGAATTGTTCGCAAAAAAGGAGAATTACAATGAAAATTGCCATATTATTTTCGGGTATCGGTTACAATTATGATAAACCATTGTTATATTATGCCGGAAAAATCTGCAGCCATTACCAGTATGAATCTGTCCGCGTGGCATACAGCAGCCTTCCGAAAAACATCGCGGAAGCGTTTCCGGATGCCTATGCACAGGCAGAAGCCTATTTGGAAAACATCCAGTGGAGCGAATATGATGACATTTTGTTTATCTCAAAAAGTATCGGAACTGCTGTCGCGGCGGCATATGCCCAAAACCACAAAATTGCGTGCCGGAATATTTACTATACCCCACTGGCACAGACATTTGACTTTGCGCCACAGGCGGGGATTGTGTTTCATGGCACAAGCGACCCTTGGGCTGAAACGGCTGTCATTGAAGAAAAATGCAGGCAGTGGCGCCTGCCGCTCCATATCATAGACAATACCAACCATTCCCTTGAACTTTGTGCCAATCATTGCACTGTCCTGCAAAATATCCGGATAGTGGAGGATGTCATGAAACTGTCAGAACAGTATATTGCGCACGGAATTTTTTACAGAACCCTTCAGGCTGATGAAATCTGCCGCGAACTGTTTCGCGATTTTGTCCGCCACCAGAATGTGGAAAAATGCCTGCGAAAAGAAAACGGAGCGTGGGTAGTTCAGGACGCTCCATTTGTTGACGACTGGTCGGAAAGTGACTATCAGTTTTTAATTGACTGCCTAAAAAACACCCTCCGCACAGGGGGGCTTGTGTACGGCTCTTTTTGTGCACAGCCCCATACAGAGGATGTATGCCGCAGAAGCGGCGCATGTACATTGAAAGGCTTTGTATCCGTAGAGTCTACATTATTTGGCGGCGCGCAGGGTTACCTTGACCTTTCGTCCATTCATGTGTCCGAGGATATGCGCGGGAAAGGAATCGGAAAAACGCTGTTTCACACTGCCAAAGACTGGGCCAGGAAAAAGGGCGCCAAAAAGCTGTATATCTCCTCCCACTCTGCCATAGAAACGCAGGCATTTTACAAAGCCATGGGCTGTGTCGACGCACAGGTGTATGACCAGCACCATGTTGCACAGGAGCCATATGACCGGCAGCTGGAATGCCTGCTGTAAGCTGTCAGAACTCCTTCTTCTCTATTATTTTGCACGATATTTTATAGGAGAGAACGAACAGTACCGCGATAATGCCAGCTGTAATCAGCGCAAGCATACCCGCGCCAAGTCCCATGAAGCTGCTGACTGTCTCCACGGCTGACCCTAGAAGTTCACTGAGCATAGCAATTACTCCTAAGCAGGCCGACATACATCCTACCATCACGACTGTCAGTATCCTGCTCTTTTGCTGACCAAATTTAATCTGAAGCGGAATTTCCAACACCAAAAGAAAATATGCCGCCGGAAGCGATAAGGATATGCTTACGATATATTCTACCAGATTCGCTTCCGCAGCCTGCCAGATTACAAGGGCAGCCCACGAGAGCGCCGCTATCACTACATATGGTACTGTCGTCAGCAAAAATCCAAATAAATACTTTTCAAAAACATAATCCTTTCTTGATATTGGCAATGTAAACAGATACGCAAATCCATTCTCCGCCTCGTCAAAGTTAACGGTGCTCAGTGTCAGAAAAGAGCACAATATTGCAACATACCCCACAAAAAAAGTCATCCTCATGCTGCCTGCCAGAAATATTGCCCAAACAACCATTAAGACAAAGAGTAATTTCATCTGTGATATTATCAATTTGATGTCCTTTAATACTAAACCTTTCACTGATTTACTCATCAACCTTACCCCCTAATCTACGTTTCGCCAGCATGGTAATCACTTCATCAATGCTGCCTTTCTCTATCACAACCGACGAATAATTATCCTGATAAAACTGCCTCTGGTTTGTCAGGCAGCTATACCCAAAGCTTTCCTTTTTCGTTTCCAGCAGATATGACTTATCCAGTTTTTCATACTGCGCGTCCGTCACCTTCAGCAACCCATACTCGTTCAATAATACGTCCGTATCTTCATGCAGTACGATTTTCCCATTGTCAATCATGTAGACATCATCGCAGATGCCTTCCAAATCGCTGGAAATGTGGGAGCTTATCACGATGCTCCGGTCGCCGTTTTCTGCATATTCGCGCAGAAGTCCCAGCAGCTCATCCCTTGCCACGACATCCAGTCCCGCAGTCGGTTCATCCAGAATCAGGAGCTTTGCATCATGCGAGAGCGCGACAAGAATTTGCAGTTTGCGCTTCATACCGGTGGAAAAATCCTTGATTTTCTTTTTGAGCGGAAGCTCCAGCCGCTCACACTCCGCCATAAATATTTCCCTGGAAAAATCCGCGTACATGGTATCCAGCACCGGTATGAAATCCCTGATGGTAAACCAGCTGCATAATCCTGAATCCGAGAGCACGACGCCAATCTTCTCCCTGTCTGCCTGCGTAAGCTCCGCCACATCTTTGCCAAACACCTCCACCGTCCCGCCGTCTGTATGTATCAGTCCCAGAATTGCCTTAAATGCAGTACTTTTTCCGGCGCCGTTTCTGCCGATTAATCCTGTCACCTGCCCCACAGGCACCTGCATGGAACATTCCAGCCGGAAATTATCGTATTGCTTCAAAACATTATCCATCCGAATCATATATCTAACTTCCTTTCCTAAAAAAATTTAATGAAAAAATCCTGCCAATCACACTGCTATGTATCCTCGAGCACAATCTCAAACAGCTCCCTGATTTCGCCGTCCTCCATGCCACAGCTGCGCGCTTTGCGAATCGTCTTTTCAAATTCCGTTTCCACTTCCTTTTTCTTTTCCTCCAGCATCTGTGCCTGACTGGCACATGCCACGTAGCTTCCCTTGCCATGCACTGTCACGACGAAGCCCTCTGCCTCAAGCTGGTCATATGCCTTTTTGACAGTCAGCGCGCTGACCTTGATTTCTTTTGCCAGCGTCCTGACAGACGGAAGCATGGTCTCCTCTATCAGTTCGCCATGTATGATTTTATCCTTAATCTGACTGACAATCTGCTCATAGACAGGCTGCATGGAGGAATGGTTAATTATCAGATTCATATTCCTATCAACTTCCTTTTCTTTATGAATTGTCCCGCAACGCACCCATTTTATCTCGTGCGCGAGGTATCATACTTTTGTTCATGAACATCTTTCAAAACAAGGAACCTTGCTTTTATATAAACAGTATATAACAGCTCCTAACTGTTGTCAACTGTTTTATACTGTTTATTTCAATACATATACTTAAAGCTTACGCCACTGCAATTTCCCATACAAATTGAGCAGGAGAATGTCCTTCTCCACTACTCGCCGCGCGCCCCATTCGCCGCCAAGTGGCATATTTCCTCTTCATGGCGCTCCACAATCGAGTTGGGAAGACTTTCCCTACTCGTGCGCTGGGCGTCCGTCAGCTTGCTGACATATTTCATCTGGATGCCCATGTGCATAAAAGGTATCCTGCTTACAAGTTTGTAAGCAGGATACCTTTCTTAAATTCATAAATATTCCTGACAGGCTTTAATATATTCTCCAAGTGTCGATGGCAGCCCATGTCTTTTTATCACATCAACACAGTATTTTTTATAAACAGACTTTAACGCTCTACTGTTAGAATTATCAAATTGTCTGGCATAATAAATATATGCAGAAAGCAAAATAATGTCAAAAGTTATAATGTCAACATTTTTCAGGTCTTCCAGCTCATGTGCAACGTTATCAACCATAATTTCCTTTGAACAAAAATAATTTATATTGTGATATGCGGCATATGCCAGACTATACACTTCCCCGCGATCCTTTGAACAGCCACGCACATATTTTACCAGTTCATGCCTCGCTATGTTATTAAAAATTGTCGTATATTTCGGATCAGCGCCATAAAGTCCGTCCTCATCTACAATTACCACATTCTTACCTTTATATGTATCCACAAATGCCCTTGCATCATCATCCAATTCCTTATATACTTCATTATGGATATAAATATCTGTAAAGCTCTCGAATAAAGGCTTGATATACAGTCGTTCCATATTCTCAAAGGAACAGTTCTTATCCGATCCCCTTTCTGATATACCTACCATAAAAATATTGGCATCAAAAAGAATTGGCTTATTCAATAAATCATGCAGGGCAGTTTTCTTCAATGGCGTTATCATAAATATTTACCACCGCCTTGCATTAATGATGGCAAACAGCTCGTCATCATCGTCATCATCCTCTGCCTCAATATCCTCAGCAAAAAAGTCATTAATAAGATTCATATCCAGTTTGAGCTTTTTAGCGTCCTCCAGTATATCCTCTTTCAAAGCGTTTCCTGTCAAAAATGCCCTCTCCATATCCTGATATGTTGAGCTATACGGAAGAACATAGTTATTTTCAGTATTATACAGCTCATCTACACGTTTTCCCAAAATTGCTATCTCCTGCAAAACTTTTTTGATAAATTCATAATTTTCTATATACTTATCCACATTATCAATATAATGCTCTTCTGCAAGCCGATAAATTACAGCCTTTAATGGCATCTGGTATCTTACTGTGAGAAAGATAATTAGTGCGGCAGAAAGATTAAAATCCATCTTTTTCAGGCTTGTAATGTTTAGCGTGCGGCAATAATCCTGCACTTCATGCAGCAATGCTTCCTCTGGTAATAAAATCTCTGCCGCAAATCTACATGCACGCATTTCGTTTACATTCTTCAGCATACTAAAATCACAAATATATGGTGTCTCCTTAAATTTCTTATAATCCTTTACATAATGATAAAATTCATGTGCCGCAGTAAATATCTGGTTAATCAACGGCTTATTTGCATTAAGGATGATATATGCACGTTCTTTTCCAGTTGTCGGAATATACAGCATTCCATCAATTTTTTCTGAGTCAAAATCTACTAATTCAAAGCGGATATTGTTATTCTGCTTAAGAATCCAGCTGAAAACACCCGTTCCCATTGGTGCCAGGGCATAATCCACCCTTTTTTCCCTTACCAGCTTTTTTATATCTGCAATCTCATCCTGAGAAAGAGAAGCTGTGTTAAAATCATATTTATTCTGATAATATTGTTCAAACAATTCATTATGGTCAATCGACGACATAAGTACCTCTCTTCGCTAGCAATTCATATTTTTCTTTGATGCGAATACGTTCAGCCATTTCCTCAATTTTTACTTTATCAGATTCATCAAGGCTGCCCATAAGGTATACTAATGCATCGCTTGTTGATTCCACAAAGTATTCATCTGTATTTTTTTCAGCCAAATCACAAAAACGGCTAAGAATATCAATTGTCGGCATTTGCCTGCCATTTTCCAATAAAGACAGTGTAGATCTGTTGATTCCCAGTTTTTCTGCAAATGTATTCTGTGTCTCTCTTCCTCGTAAAGCAGTTAAATCCTTGCAAAACTTCTCTACATTAAATTCTTTCATGACAATCCTCCCTAAAAATGTACATTAGATATTTTAACAAAATGGCATATGTATGTCAACGATATGTTGATATTTATAACATCATTATACGCCATAGTATAACCTTTTCGCAACAATAATAACACAATCTATCTATATGCCTGTTACACATGCAATCAAGTAGAGAATATTCATCTTCCCCTACTCGCCGCGCCGGGCATCCGTCAGCCTGCTGACATATTTCATCTGGATGCCCGTGTGCATAAAAAATCCCCAAGTCAACACCATCTGATTGCTTTGGGGATTTCAGGTTTTATATATTATTCTTATGCTGCCAGATATTTCTCCACGGATGCCAGCTTCACGCAGAGCACGAATACTTCACATGCCTGTTTCAGTTCGTCCGGTGTCGGGAGTGTCGGGGCAATGCGGATGCTTGTATCGGCAGGGTCTTTCATATATGGGAAGGTTGAGCCCGCCGGGGTCATCACCACGCCAGCCTCCTTGCATAAAGCCACCACGCGCTTTGCGCAGCCCTCAAGTGTGTCAAATGCGATAAAATATCCGCCAAGGGGCTTTATCCAGCTTCCGATTTCCAGTCCGCCAAGCTCCTTCTCAAGGCAGCCCAGAACCGCCTCAAACTTGGGCTTTAAGATTGCCGCATGTTTCTCCATATGCGCATGGATGCCCGCTGCATTCTTAAAATACAACACATGGCGCATCTGGTTCATCTTGTCAAATCCGATTGTCTGAATGCTCACCGTCTTTTTCACCTCTGCAAGATTTGCCGGGGAAGTAATCAGCGCTCCCACGCCCGCTCCGGGGAATGTGACCTTGGATGTCGAGCACACCTCATAGTACATATCCGGATTGCCCGCTTTCTCGCACTCGGTCACAATGTTGAGCATTTCCACCTTGTTGTCCACATAGACATGGTGGAACGCATACGCATTATCCCAGTAAATTCTAAAATCAGGCGCCGCAGGCTTTAAGTTCGCAAACCGCCTGACTACCTCGTCAGAATACACAACACCGGCAGGATTGGTGTACTTCGGCACATTCCAGATGCCCTTTACGGCAGGATCATTGTTGACATATTTTTCAACCAGGTCCATGTCCGGTCCGTTCTCATCCATCGGAATATTCACCATCTCAATGCCAAAGCTCTCCGTGATGGCAAAATGCCTGTCGTATCCGGGAACAGGGCACAGGAACTTTACCTTATCCAGCTTACACCATGGCGTGTTTCCACCGATACCATGAATCATAGCCCTGCAAACCAAGTCATACATGATATTTAAGCTGGAATTTCCAAATACCATCACATGGTCAGCAGGACACTCCATAAGCTCCGCAAAAAGCTCCTTTGCCTCCTTGATGCCGTCAAATGCCCCATAGTTCCTAAGGTCCACCTTATCCTCGCCTTTAAATACAGACTTGCTTGACAGTACATCGAGCATACCAACTGATAAATCCAGCTGGTCTGTTCCCGGCTTTCCGCGGGACATATCAAGCTTGATATTTGATTCCTTTAATTTCTCATATTGTGCCTGAAGTTCCGTCTGAAGTGCACGCAGTTCTTCCTTGCTTAAATCCTTGTACGCTTTCATTTTCATAACCTCCATCATTTCCATATGGAACCGCACCCTGTCCCATATGAAAAAATACTTTCGTATATCATTTTATTCCATTCATTAATATATAACACAAATTCCCCATCTGTCAATAGAATCGTATACATGTATATCAGTATTCTTATTTATAGCGCACCACATCATCCTTCTGTGTAATACTGTGCCTGCGCATTCCACAGCTCACTATATTTCCCGCCGCACTGCATAAGCAGCGTTTCATGGCTTCCCTGCTGTACCATCCTGCCCTCATGAAACACAATGATTTCATCACAGAACCGGCAGGAGGCAAGGCGGTGGCTGATGTAAATTGCCGTCCTGTCCCCCACAATTTCATTTAATTTCGTGTAAATCTCATATTCCGCTATCGGGTCAAGCGCCGCTGTCGGTTCGTCGAGTATGAGAAACGCACTGTCACGGTAGAGCGCACGCGCTATGGCAAGCTTCTGTTCCTCGCCTCCGGAAACCAGCACACCCTCCTCGTCCATATCCTTATATAAAAAGGTATCCAGTCCATCCCGCATTTTGGCGACGCGCTCCCACACGCCCGCCTTGCGGCAGCTGCTTTCCGCCAGTATCAAATCATAAGCTGCCGCCGCCGCAAGATTCTGTCCCACCGGAAACGCAAGCAGCCGGAAATCCTGAAATACTACAGAGAAAATCTGCATATATTCCAGATAATTATATTTGCGGATATCAATGCCGTTTAACAGAATCTCCCCCTCTGTCGGGTCATACAGCCGGCACAGGAGCTTGATGAAAGTCGTCTTGCCGGAGCCATTTTGTCCTACCAGTGCCAGCCGTCTGCCCACCTGAAACCTTAGGGAAATATTTTTCAGCACATCCTTGTCCGTGTTGGGATAACGAAAACTGACATCGCGAAACTCCACCTCGTATTTTTTATCGGAACGCTTTTCTACCGTAAGGGAACCCTGATACATCGGATTGGGGATATCCAGAAAGTCAAAGGTGTGTTTCAGGTAGCCTGCATTGATTCCCGCATTTCCCACAATTTCCAGAAGCTTTGAAAATCCACCCGCCAGAGCGGTAAGCGCACCGATATACTGCGTGACAGAACCGACGCCAAAAGCCCCGCCCCATGCCTTGAGGCACACAAAGAGATAGACAATCCCGATAAACAGGCGGGACAGCGCTGCCGACGCCGCGCCCGCAAGCCCCATTCGCCCCCTCGCATACCCGGCAATCCTTGAATTTGTCGCAAATCCGCTATTCACGTCATCTATCTGGCTGACCAGGATATCCTGACGATACATCCTTATATCCAGTGCACATTTGTTATCCGTCATTAAATTCATACGGAAACGGAAAAAACGGTTGCTAAGCCTCATTTCCTCGTCACATGCCACCCAGCACCTTGTACCTATATTTTCCATATAAGGGGAAAGCACTGCCACGCCAGCCATCAGCGCCGCGATTATCGCAATGCACAGCGGACTATTCAGAACTGTCAGCGCCCCTGCATCCGCACGGACCGGAAGCGTAAAAAGCGTCACCGAAAGCGCAATTCCCCCCACCATCTGAAATCCTGCCTCCACAAACTGCCTGAAATTCATATATGCCTTTTCCATTCCCCATGAACCCCACTGCGCGGTCTGGCGTATTGCATTTAACTGCTCGTGCACCGCAGGGTCTTCCGCAGTGCAAAAATCCATGGAAAGCATCTTGTCCAAATACCGCCTGTGGTCATATAAATACCTGCACACCTCATTGGAGATGCTGTTGTTCCATCTGTAAAATGCCGCTTTCACCAGCAGTACCACGGCTTCCAGCACCAATAACAGCACAATTCTGCGCACAAGAAGCTCTTTCTGGCGTTCCCCCGCCAGCTCATTTAAAATCTGCGCCGAAAAATAAATTGTAATATATGGAAGCGCTGCATTGACAGCAGCATATACAGCCGTCGTCGCAAGCAGGGCAGGGTATTCCCGATACCACAGGGCAAGCGCCCTCTTGTTCAGCCGTATTTTCTCCTTCCACGACATTGTTTCATGCTCTTCATTCATATGCCAAAACTCCTTTCCGACTTAAAAATGAACCTCTGTCTGATAATATTTGCTTTGCAGTGCAAAGAGCTCCGCGTAACGCTTTCCCTTTTGAAGCAGTGCATCATGGGTTCCTTCCTCCGCTATTTTTCCGTTTTCAACAAGCAGAATCCGGTCGCAGAAGCGGGTAGACGCGAGCCGGTGGGAAACAAATATCGCACTTTTTCCCCTGGTCAGCTCATGGTATCTCTGATAAATGTCATTCTCCGCTATCGGGTCGAGCGCCGCTGTCGGCTCGTCAAGTACCATAATCGGACTGTCCTTATATAAAAGCCTTGCAAGCATCAGCCGCTGTAATTCCCCACCCGAAAGCTCCACCGCGTCCTCATGCACATCCCTTCCAAGCAGCGTGTCATACTGCCGCGGAAGTGTCTCTATCTTCTTTTTCAGCCCCGCCCTGTCAATGCATGCCGACACCCTGTCCATGTCATAATCCGCCGCGTCCTGCGCCACATTGGCGGCAATGCTGGCAGGAATGACGGAAAAATTCTGAAACACGCCTGCAATCAGCTTATAGTATTCGCGCCGGTTAAAGGTTTTGATATTTTTCCCATTGAGCAGCACCTCCCCCTCATCAGGGTCATAAAAGCCGCAGATAAGCTTTACCAGTGTTGTTTTTCCCGCCCCGTTTAAGCCAACCACAGCCAGTTTTTCACCGGCGTGTACGGTCAGGTTCAAATGGGAGAACATTCGGAAGCTCACATCTTGAAGCACAATTGTGTATCCTCCATTTTCATCCGTCTCAACCGGCTCTCCGCCTTCCATCCGAAACAGCTCCTGATAATCCAGAACCTCCCTGACAGAATCGAGTTCCATCCCCTGCCTGTACAGCATGGTAACGTTTTCCATAATTCCTGTCAGCCATTTGGTAAATCCGCCCACTGCCGTAAAATACAACAGAAATTCTGCGGCGCCTATCCGTCCCCCCAATGCCATATGCAGCAGATAGCCATACGCGACTGCGTTGCGCAGCACTGTCAGCGCCAAATCTGTCAAATCCGCTGCAAAATAGCGCATTTCCCTTTTTCCATAAAAAGCCTGATACAGCCGCATGTACTTTCCATAAAGCCCACGCAGCCACTCCTGCATTCCGAAAATGCGGATATCCTTCGCCAGATACCTGTCCAGCGCCCTGTCCTGAATGTAAAGAATTTTCGATGCTAGTTCCTCCCCCTCCCTGCGGTGGCGGTAATCCCATCTGTTTATCCTGTAATTCATCAGATATCCCAGTGCCGCCGTCAGCACCGTCACACCAAGCACGACGGCATCCATATTTTTCAGCAGCACAAAGTAAATCACAAAACCTGTCACATTTTGCAACAATTCCGCCAAGGTATTCCAGATTGCCTCGGATGCACGCCCATTGTCGCTCAATACCTCCGTCGCCTTTGCAAGCAGGCTGGAAAACTCCTTTTTCTCCCGCAAGGGATAGGAACATGTGGCCGCCTTATCGCGCACCATGTTCATGATTTCCAGACGCAGCTGTATCCTGCCAAACAACAGGTTCTTGTCCACATATGCCGCAAGGGCGCTGGCCGTGGTTATCCCTATTGTAAAAAACAGGATTGTGCCAAGCAGCTCCGATAGCGCACTGTGCACTTCCAGACTTTTCAGAATATATGGCGCCACATACAGCTCAAGGACAGATACCGCCACCGCAAAAACTGCCTGCAGCACTGTCAGCACGATGACAACAGGAACACGCTTCGCCGCATTTTGCAGCATAAACAGCGTGTTGCCCACCGTTGTGTATTTTCTTTTTCCCTTTCCTTTCATAACAATTTTTCACATCCTTCCTCTCGTTATATGAAAGTATAAATCATCCACGAAAAAAATAACATAAAAATGTCCCCTATATGCAATCCGGGGACGAAATGCATCCATAGGGGACGAAATGAAATTCACAGTAAGTAAATAAAATATCCCAGATATCCAAGCAGCAGCAGACCGCCTTCCACACGGTTCAGGCTTTTTCCGCTGAAAGAGAAGACCCACAGCAGCACGCCCGCTGCCGCTGCCACAATGAAATCCACTATAAATTTACCCTCGAAAACTACCGGGATAATCAGCGCAGATGTTCCTACCACAAAAAGGACATTGAAAATATTGCTTCCCACAATATTTCCGATTGCAATATCCGCACTCCCTTTTCTCGCCGCTGAAACAGATGTAAACAATTCCGGCAGGGATGTTCCCAGCGCCACAATCGTAAGCCCTATAAACCGCTCGCTCAGACCGATAATCCTTGCTATCGCTGTCGCTGCGTCCACAGTGACGCTGCTGCCGATGACAATAAGCGCAAGTCCAGCAACCGTGAACAAAAGCAGCGTTGCCATACTTTTTGCCTTTTTATCCGCTTCCCCTCCCGAAGGTTCTCCCGCATCGTCCCCTGAACTCTTGTCAGCGCTCTTTTTTGCCATCTTTAAAAGATAAAAGAGATACATCAGAAAAATAACCCACAATCCGGCTCCTTCCAGTCTTGAAATTTCATTTCCCGCATATCCCATCCAGAGAAGGATTAACATTATGACAATCATAAAGGGCATTTCATATTTTATAGTCGAAGCTGCAACAGGAACTACCTTTTTTGTCAAAAATGCCGTCATGCCTAAAATGACAAGAATATTCAAAATATTGCTTCCCGCCACGTTTCCAATGGTGATGCCCGCATTCCCTTTAAGCGCCGCCGAGATGCTTACCGCGGCCTCGGGGGCGCTTGTTCCCATCGCGACAATGGTAAGCCCGACCACAAGCTGCGGAATCCCGAACCTCGAAGCAATTCCTGACGAACCATCCACAAAAAAATCCGCGCCCTTGATCAGCATCATAAACCCTGCTGTCAATAAAAATATCTGTAATACCATCTCCATGTTTCAACCTCCATTTTTAACATCCATTTCGGCATTACCCCTGCCCCAGACAATAACTACCTTCGTTCCGACTCCCGGCTTACTCATCAGGTTCACATCCGCATCTGTCAGGTTACAGATATGCTTTACAATTGCAAGCCCAAGCCCCGTGCCTCCAAGCTCCTTCGACCGGCTTTTATCCACCCGGTAAAAACGTTCAAAAATCCGCTCCTGATGCTCCGGCGGAATACCGATACCAGTATCCTCCACCGAAAAGATAATCTGCGTTCCCTCTTTTTGCACTTTTACCGTCACCCTGCCGTCTGGTTTATTATACCGGATGGCGTTTTCAATCAGATTGTAGGTTAGTTCCTGTGCAAGCTCCTTTCCGATATGGACATCCGCCCTGTCAGCGCCCTCATACGTTACATCA
Organism: Lachnospiraceae bacterium UBA7205; assembly: GCA_002490665.1. Taxonomy (GTDB): domain Bacteria; phylum Bacillota; class Clostridia; order Lachnospirales; family Lachnospiraceae; genus COE1. The sequence continues at coordinate 133,317 of DKUL01000001.1, forward strand.
ATGCCATTTTTCGCTGCCCCGAATGAAAGCATTTCTACACTTTCTTTTGTAATTTCTGCCACATTTACCACGTCAAGGATATCTTTTGCATTTCCGGCATCCAACTGCGAGAGCTTGATAATGTCATTGATCAGCGTAAGCAGTCTTGCCGCACTTTTACGGATTTCTCCCAAAAAGCGCTTCGTCTCTTTTTCATCTACAATCCCTGCTTCCATCAGCTCCGCGTAGCCCGATATCGCCGCAAGGGGTGTTTTCAGTTCGTGACTTACATTGGCGGTAAATTCCTGCCTCATATTTGCGGCAGACAGGATTTCCTCATGCTGCAGGCGGATTTTTCTTGTAAACGGAATCAGCTCCGGATAACTTTTCCCCTCATCAATATGTTCCATGTCCCCTGCCATCTCATCAATCGGCTTCACAATGGCAGAGGTAAGGTAGTGCGACACCATCAGGCAGATGGCAGCAAGGAGCAGCACCGTTGGCAGCACCATCGGCAGGGCAGACAATAGCACAGCCACAACGCTGTGCGCCTCCCTGCCTACTCTGAGTATCTGCCCATTATCCAGTTTTTTTGCATAATAAAACACGCTCTCCGACAGGGTATCCGACTTTCTGATTCCCATACCGGTTCCGGAAGAAACTGCCTCCGCAATTTCCGGTCTGTCCAGATGGTTGGCAAGCGACTGCCCATCTACCGTGGAATCAAACAAAACCTTACCGTCCGCATCTATCAGTGTGATTCTTAAATTATCTATTTTCCGCTCGCAGGGGTCTTCATCCGTCAGTAGATTTGCCACAACCGCCAAATCCGAAAAAACCTGTTTTTTTAACTGTGAATAGAACACCGCCGTCATGACAATCGTGGTAATCACAACGGAAAAAAGTGCGATACCGATAAACCGTCTGTTTATTTTCTGCCTCATTCCAGTTTATACCCCACATTCCTCACAGTAATGACCAGGCTGCCCGCTTCGCCCAGCTTTTTGCGGAGTGTCTTGATATGCATGTCAATGGTCCTGCTCTCTCCGGCAAAATCCGTCCCCCATACCGTTTCCATGATGACTTCCCTTGTCAGCACAATCCCCAGATTGGAAAGAAACAGCCGGAGCAGCTCGTATTCCTTGTATGTCAGCTCCACATTTTTCCCATCCACAAGGCAGATCCGTCTGTCCTGATCCAAATATATATTTTTATATCTTAAGACCACGTCATCGCTCGACGGTCTGGTACGCCGCAGAATCGCCTTGATGCGTGACACAAGCTCCATCACGCCGAATGGTTTTGTAAGGTAATCATCCGCTCCCAAGTCAAGTCCCCTGACAGTATCGATTTCTGAATCTTTCGCTGTCACAAGTATGACAGGCAGTTCTTTCGTGTCCTTATTTGAACGAATCCTTTTAAGTACAGAAAGTCCGTCCTCCCCAGGCAGCATGACATCGAGAAGCAGTAAATCCGGCTTCCTTTCCTGCATTCCCCTGTCAAAAGCTTGTGCGTCATCAAACGCACATACATCATATCCGTTCCCCTTTATGGCATAACGTTCTATCTCCTGAATATTTTTATCATCTTCCAAAATATAGATTAATGACATAATCGTAAGCTTCCTTTTCCTGAAATTTCTTCAATCACACACGAAACAATTATACTGATAATTTTTATTTCCTCAAGCTTTTTCTAACAAATATTTTTCCGTATATCCTTCAAGCAGTTCCTTATACAGCTCGTTCCTCTCCTTGACATCCCGTGCATATTGATGCAAGGCATGCTGGTCTGTTTCGGATGCCATCTGCTCCTCCGCTATGTTGGAGCAATGCCTCGCAATGCGCTCCAGAGAAGTGACCATATCTGTAAGCGCCATGCCAAGCTCCACCGAGCATTTCCCCTTTTCCAGCCGCTTGTTATGGTTCTTTCGGATATCTTTTTTTAGCTGGCAAATCACATCGGCAAGCGGATCAATGCGGAACGCCATCTCTTTGTCCCCATGTATAAAACCGGAAACTGTGCATTCCACAATCTCCAGAGCTGCCGCATAGATCAGCTTTGCTTCGGCAGTCGCATTCTTTGAAAATTTTTCTTTACTTTTATGCAGTTTCTTTTGTGCGAATGCAATGCCCTTTGTATAATCGGATATCCTTTCAAAATCCGTAATACATCTGCCAAACTGGTTGATGGTTTTACTGTCCTGTTCAGAGAGCGGCTTTGTGGAAAGTATTGTCAGATAGGACAACAGCTCATCCTCCCTGGCGTCTACCTCCTGCTCAATTTCCATGATTGCCTGCACAGCATTTTCATCATATTTTTCCTGTACGAATACACATAAATTCATTGCCTTCAGGATAAGCTGTGCCATATCACACACCGCATTTTTACATTGTGCCACCGCGAACGCAGGCTTTTCCAGAAATCTTTCGTCCAATGTTCTTCCAGACGTTTCCAGTGTTTCATCCTCTGACTGCGGGATGGTAAAATACGCGAGTTTTACCAATATTCTGGAGGCAGGAAGCAGCACGACTGTTGCGACAATATTAAACACACTATGTATAACTGCAATGACTGCACCATTTGCCGTATCCGACAAAAAAGCAAACTGTACAAAATGATTCAAGGCATAAAATGCTGTCATAAATACAAGTGTACCTATCAGGTTAAAATAAAGATGTACCAAAGATGCCCTTCTTGCATTCCTGCTTGCCCCGACACCAGAAAGCAGTGCCGTGACGCAGGTTCCGATATTCTGCCCCATGATTACCGGAAGCGCAGCTCCCACCGTTACGCTCCCGGTGGCACACATCGCCTGCAGGATACCGACAGAAGCGGAAGAACTCTGGATGACTGCAGTTAAAACCGCTCCGACGATCATACCCAAAAAAGGGTTTTCGAATGCTGTAAAAAGCGAGGTAAATTCCGGTACATTGGCAAGTGGCTTTACAGCGCCACTCATAGTTTCCATTCCAAACATCAGCACTGCAAACCCAATCAGAATCGTTCCCACATCATTCTTTTTTGTATTTTTGACAAACATCACCAGTATCACACCGACGAGTGCCAGTACCGGGGAAAAAGACGAGGGTTTCAGAAGCTTTACGAAGAAATTCCCGCTTTCGATACCGGAAAGGCTCAGAATCCACGATGTAACTGTAGTGCCGATATTTGCGCCCATAATGACGCCAACTGCCTGTGACAGCTTCATAATACCGGAATTGACAAACCCCACTACCATAACCGTTGTGGCGGAAGAAGACTGAATCACCGCCGTCACACCTGCCCCCAACAGGACAGCCTTCACAGGATTATTCGTCATTCGCTCCAGTACCTGCTCCAGCCTGCCTCCCGCCATCCTGGCAAGGGCGTCTCCCATCGTTTTCATTCCATATAAAAATAATGCCAGCCCGCCAATCATTGTCAGCAATCCAAAAAAATCCATCTGACTATAATCCTCCCTAAAGAATGTTCTTATAGACAAATGGTATCCAATCTATGTAAAATCCAAAAGATGGTTTATGTAAAATCTGCGTAAAATTTCATATGCCATTGTGCTCCAGTCAATTGTTCAATATAATTTTGGCGTTATTGATACTGGTAAAACAGAATGCGGGGAATTATTGGAGAATTAACATGAAAAAAATAATAGCAGGAATCGGATTTGAAATTACAGGGATAATATTCTCCTTATGGGGAACTTTCTCAAAATCGGACAAGTAAGTCAGCTCCACTTGCCGTAAGGTTCTTGATAGCCTGCATCAGGTAATCTGTCAGTTCATCATACTTTTCTCCCCCACCGGAAAATCTACTGCGGCAGCAATATCTCTGTCGTAAACGCGCCATCCTCGCTGTTGCGGCTGATATAACCCTGATAGCGCGCGACAATGGTGTCAATCCGGACAAGCCCATAGCCGTGACCACGCCCTTTTGTTGTCAGGAAGCGTCCGTTTTCCTTCTGCCGCTTCTTTCCCGCAGTCCGGTTTGTAAAGGACATGTAAAGCTGTGTATTTTTCATATCCATATAGACGCGTATCATCCGTTCTTCCCTGGGAAGCGCAAGGTTCGCTTCGATGGCATTGTCAAACAAATTTCCGATAATAATGCATAGGTCAATTTCCGAAATCGAGAGCGCGACCGGTACATGCGCATCGGCAGTCACCGAAATATCCTTTGACTTTGCCAGTGAGATTTTGCTGTTCAGGATAACATCGGTCATCTGATTGCCTGTCTTTAACACCATATCCACTGTATTCAGATCCGAATCCAGCTCGTCCAGATAGCGCCTGATATCATCCAGCAGTCCCATGTCCGCATAACTTTTCAGCACCTGTATGTGGTTGCGGTAATCGTGGCGCCACCCCCGCATCTGGCGGTACATATTCTCCACCTCCGCATAGTGGGTGGTCAGAAGTTCGCTCTGGTATTGTGCAATTCGCCTGTCTATCATTTTTTCCAAAAAAGACATTCTTACCCCCTTATTTATACCAAGTATCCGACACCTCTTAAAGTTCCCCTCGTATTATATATTCCTATTAGGATGATATTGAATAATTTCCATTTTCTCTCCTTACTTCGAAATTTTGCAAAATGTTGCATTTTTCCGTAGTTGTATTGTAGCAAATTTGAATGACGAAATCAATATACTACAAATCACTCCGTTCCAGTTGATTGCCTTATAAGCACTTAAGTACCTCCCCGATATCCCCATCGATACAAATTGACTGCTGCTCAATTTCTTTCGGACACACTGCTTCTCCATAATTGACACAGGCATAGACAGCCTGTGAATTTTTTGCGGTCATTTGCCAGAACGGATATTTAATAATCGCCGGTGTGTTATGGCCGACTCCAAGCTCCAAAAACAAAATCCGCATATTTTTCCGTGTCCGCAGAAAATTCTCGTACTGCTCCGCTGCCAGATGCCAGCCCTTGTCCTCCACAAATTTATCGTCGGAACGCAGATTCATCGTCAGCGGCTTCCCACATTTTGGGCATTTCGGAATCAGCTCCGTGGGAATTTTCATATCCCTTTGTTCATCTACCATACGCCGTATTATTTTTTCATTTTCGTAGGTATCTATATGACAGGGAACGCTGCATTGAAACAGTCCGTAGTCTCCCTGCGTGTAGAACAAACATTTTTTATCAAAACCAGCCTTTTGAAAGCAGTGATCCACATTCGTTGTAATAACAAAATAATCTTTCCCTTTTACAAGCCCCAAAAGTTCCTGATATAGCGGTTTTGGTGCATCCATATAACGATTGACATAGATATAGCGGCTCCAATATGCCCAATACTCCTCAAGTGTTTCGTAAGGATAAAAGCCGCCTGAATACATATCGTGAAAACCATATTTTTCTTCAAAATCCGAAAAATACTTCCGAAATCTCTCCCCAGTATAGACAAAGCCCGCGGAAGTAGAAAGCCCTGCACCTGCGCCGATTACAATTGCATCGGCAGAATCAATCGCTCCTTGCAGACGGCTAATTTGTCCAGAGCAGCTTTTTGTAGATTCCGTAGTCCAAATCTTTGAAAACATTGAATATCACCTCTATTTCACTTTTTGTCTGCCTTTTATATTCTTTAACTGTCTGTATTGCAATCTCCGCCGCCTTATCATTTGGAAAGTGAAATTCGCCTGTGGATATGCAGCAGAAGGCAATACTCTTTATAGAATTTTGTTCCGCAAGCGTAAGGCAGGAGCGATAACAGGAAGCAAGCAGCTCCTTGTCATTTTCCGTCAGCCTGCCCTGAACAATCGGGCCAACCGTGTGCAAAACAAATTTACATGGCAGATTAAATGCCGGTGTAATCTTTGCCTGTCCAGTTTCTTCTTCATGCCGCTGTTCCTTCATAATATCCGCACAAGCTGCCCGCAGCTGAACGCCTGAAAAGGTATGAATGGCATTGTCAATGCACCCGTGACAGGGACAGAAGCAGCCGAGAAGCTGTGCGTTTGCGGCATTGACAATAGCGTCACATTGAAGCGTCGTAATATCCCCCTGCCAAAGATAGAGATGATCCCTTTCAGGCGATAGCTCCTCCAGCAGCGTTATCCCTTTCCGTGCGGTTTCCTCCTGCAAATACTCGTCCTGTATTTGCAGAAATTCCCCGGATACAGGTTCCGGCATACGGATGTTAAAAAGCGAGCGCAGGAGCCTTTTTTGCTCATCAGCGTTCGCCGGAATTTGCATATTCGCATATTCCGGCTGCTCTGCGAGCAATGCTTTGATTAAGAAAATTCTTTTTTCCGTTTGATTCATTTGCCGCCTCGTTTCCAAACTGCATTAACAGGGCAGTTTTCATAACAGTTTCCGCAGTGCAGGCAATGTTCCTGCTGGATATAATAAGGCTTCCCCTGCGTAATACAGTGCTGCGGACAGCCACGCTGACATTTCCCGCACCCAATACAGTTTCCAGTAATGACATATCCTTTCTCGGAAAGCGTTCCTGCTCCAAGCGTATAGCTTTCCCGAAAAATAGGCTTTACGCCAAGGTTGAAATATTCTATCTCTGCGTTTTTTATCTCGAAAACAATCCCTATTTTTCGGGTATCGTCCGGATAAACATTTGAGAGATAGGGCTGTTCTGCAAAAATCGTGTTGATTTTTTCTTCCTGCTCCGATTCAGGCACAGGCTGCGCCTTTGCTGACAGCCGTATCATTTCCTTGAAACGGGTATAGGCGAGTATCTGCACCTTTCCGCTCTCAAGAAGCTCTTTGCAAAAGTTTTTTCCTCTTGCCGTGAAGAAATAAAAGCTGTCGCTGTCAAAATGAATTGCGCTGATACAGCGGATTTGCGGATTGCCCTCGCTGTCAACCGTTGCAAAGGATAAAACACCGACAAGCTTCAATTTTTCCATACAGGTTTTTGCGTCCATATATACCATCCTCCCTGAATTATTACTATAAAATGTGTTTTTTGTTCCATACTGTTGTCAAAGGGTGACAACGATTTTTCCGTTCACGCTTCCGCTGTCAAGAGCCATACAGGCGTCCCGAATCTGTTCAAACGCAAAGTTTGCTCCGATAATGGGCTTCAGGCTGTGTTCATCTAAAAATCCAAAAATATCCCGCATTGTTTTTTCGGTCGGATAGTTGGAAAAAAAGCCGGTGAGGTATACTCCGTTCGGAATATCCTTAATCGGATCAAAGCCGTTCAGCGTGTATACGCCGCCTAAAATACCCGTATTGCAGACAATCCCGCCTTTTTCCACACAGCAAAGTGTGTCAGGCAGGGTTTTGGGACCGACCAGCTCCAACGCTTTTGTTACGCCATTCAGTGTATCAGACAGCTTTCCCATATCAAGAACTGCGTTATCAGCCTGCGTAAGCAAAGGCAGCTTGCTTTCCTTATGCGTCGTTGCAACGACAGTACAGCCAGTCGCTTTCGCAATCTGAATTGCTGCGTAGCCTAACGCACAGGTAGCGCCACGAATCAATAATGTATCGCCTGGTTTCAGGCAAAGACATTCAAATAGCGAACCCCATGCCGTAAAGTAGGTTTCGGGGATTGCTGCCATTTCCGTCCACGAAAGTTCGGATTCCACAGCAAATACATGGTGAACCGGCAAGAGTGCATATTCTGCATAGCTTCCGTGAAAGCTGCGTCCCATACCGCCCATAAGGGCGACTACCTTTTGTCCGGCTGTAAAATCGCTGTCTGAGGGATTCGCAATTTCTCCGACGCACTCAATACCGGGGATAATCGGTTTCCTGATATAATCGGCTCTGATTTCATCCAATCGCAAAATCTGTTCGGAGTGATTCATTCCGAATGCTTTTATTTTTACGAGTACCCAGCCGGACTTTACTTCGGGAATCGGAATCTCGCAAAATACAACATTCTCGGCTTCTGTCGGTTTATCAAGAAAAACCGCTTTCATTGTCGTATTCATAGGGTATCCTCACTTTCTGAACAAATCGCTGTTCTCATCTACCCAGCACTGCGGATCGGCGGCGTAAAAATCTCCATTCGTTCCTTTTGCGACTGCGGGGCAGCCCCGGCAAAATGCAAGCAGCTTACATTTTGCGCATTTGCTGAATTTCGTGTATTCCCGATAGCACTCCATATTGGTTACCCATATATCAGCAAGGCGGTCTGTAAAAATATTACCCACGCGGCTGTCAGCTACCCGACGGCAGGCGTAAACTTCACCTGTGGGAAGAATGGTAATATGGCAGTTTCCGCAGTTGCAGCCGCCGTATATCATGCCATCCTCTGCCGCCTCCGGAATTTTGAACGCTCCCGTTTCATATTCATACAGCGTCCAGAGGTGATCCTTTTTGTTAAAGTATGTATCACAGCCTTCCGCTTCATATTCCTTGAATTTTTTATCACATATTGCAAGCAGATCGCGATACTCCTGCGGGGTCATACTCGCGTCTAAGTCGCCGCCACTTGGAACATATCGGGAAAAAGCAAATACATTGACGCCCGCTTTCACAACTTCATCGATAATGCCGGGGATGTCCATACGGTTTGTTTTGGAAACTGTCGTCATAACAACGCTGCGAATTCCGGCACGGTTGATGCAGCCGATTTTTTCAAGAGTGCAGTCGTAAGAGCCGGGTTTCCGAAACCAGTCGTGTGTCTCACACAGACCATCGATTGACAGCTGATATTTCTCACAGCCGTATGCTTTCAGTTTACGGCAGACCTGGTCGTTTAAGTGGAATGGATTTCCGAGAATGGTAAAAGGTACGCTGTGCTCGTGAAGCAGTCCCAGAAGCCTCCAAAAATCAGGGTGCAGGATCGGATCGCCGCCCGTAATATAGAAATAGGGCAAACGCTTATAAACCTCGCAAAAATCAAGAGAATTATAAAAAGTGTCCTGCATTTGCTGCCAATTCATGGAATCTATCTTTTTGTAGGTATCTCCCGAAAAAATGTAACAGTGCCTGCACCGTTGGTCGCACTCGTCTGTAATGTGCCATTGAAACGCGAAATATTGTTTCGCGTCAGAAAAATATTGCTTCATTTTGTATACCTCGCTTCGTCTTGTTTATATAAATCGTCTCCGAGTAAGTTTCATATGTTTCCGGCGGCTTTTCCCGCCGGAAACAGCTTTGGGATAGAGAACGGAACAATTATTTGTCGCCGGCGCCGCAAGCAGAGCCGCAGGCAGCAGGCTTCTCTTCCGGTTTGTCAGCCGCACCGCAGGCAGCAGGAGCTTCAGCAGGCTTATCGCCAGCACCACAGGCAGAGCCGCAAGCTGCGGGCTTTTCCTCCGGCTTGTCACCAGAACCACATGCAGAACCACATGCAGATGCAGCCTCCATTTTCTTGTTCCATCCAAAGAGATTAGAAAGTGCCATTGTTTTGACCTCCATTTAAGTATTCAGCGGGTTTCTGCCCTCTGTACTTACTATTGTACGGATATTTTTCCCTCCTACAAGTACGCACTTTTTTATAACCCAGGTTACTTTTTTGTAACTTTTGCGCCATTGCTGCCTCTATGCGCTGAAATTAATTTATAAATTTTCTGTTAATGCATTGCAGACTTGATTTTTGCGGAATGTAACACTATAATTGTAATGTAACATCCAAAAATGAGTGTATAATTTATGGAGGTGCCTATATGAAAACAAAAGACGAGTTACCCACTTGCCCCGTAGCCACAACTGTTCAGCTTATAGGAAGCAAATGGAAGCTCCTGATTATGAGGAATCTTCTTCAAAGACCTTGGCGTTTTAATGAGTTGCAAAAGGATTTAGAGGGGATAAGCCAGAAAGTGCTGACCGACAGTCTCCGCTCAATGGCGGCAGATGGAATTATTACCCGTACTGTTTATCCTGAAGTTCCCCCGCGAGTTGAGTATGCACTAAGCGAATTAGGCGAATCTATGCGGCCTATACTGAATGCTATGGAGACATGGGGAAATGCCTATAAAGAAAACCTGTAACAACAAAGCCCCTGTCATTTTCAAAATGACAGGAGCTTTTCATTTTATGAATTATCAAATTCACAATAATCAGGGGAGAAATATATTAATTTTTTTCCCTGATTATCTCATGTCCTGTCACAATGCACATAATGCAGCTGACAAGCAGCAGGCAAGACCAAAACTTATGACCATTCATGTTATCTGCTCCTCCTTATCATGGCAAACTCCTTTTATTATCTTAAATTTTGTCATCTCCCGCTCCATTTCCTCCGAAACGGTTGACAAGTGGTCGATGCGGTCTGCCACAGTCCGGATTCCGCCCAGCTGTTTCTCCAGATAATCTGCGGCCTTCTCTGTCAGATTCGCCGTTTGAGCCGAGATATTACGGATTCGTTCCACCGCAATGACAACAGAGCTGTCGCACTCGTGCATTTCCTCTATTAACTGCTCCATGCCTTTGACAGATTCCCGCGTTTTTTCCGCAAGCGCATTGAAATCCGCAAAAGTATCCCGCACAGTGTCTACTACCTTCGTCTGTTCGTCCATCCCTGTACGGACAAATTCAATATTTTTAACCGCCTCCGAGATGTCCTTGCACAGCTCCGCAATAATTTCCTCTATATCCGTGGCCGCGGACGATGAATTAGCGGCAAGCTTTCCAATAGATTCCGCCACGACTGCAAAGCCCTTTCCATGTTCCCCTGCCCGTGCTGCCTCGATGGACGCGTTTAATGAAAGCAGGCCTGTCTCTGAAGAAATCTCAGTAATCGTATTCAATATTCCCGAAATTTTTTGGGACTGCTGCTCCAATGTCATAATCTTCGCATAAGCTTCCGCCATTCTCCCTGCCGCCGCTTCGTTCTGCCTTTTGAGCTCCGCCACGCTCTTCATTCCGTTTTCCCCGGAAATTATCGTATTCTGCGCGTCTGCCAGAAGAAGCTCGCCTTTTTTTTGCAGCTGCACAAACTTTTCGCCCAGCTCATCCTCCTGCATGACAACCTGTGTCACATCCGCGTTCTGCGTATCCGTACCATCCGCAATTTCCCGAACCGCCTGACTGGTCGCATCCATCTCCTCCTCAATCTGCCTTAAATGGTCAGAGCTTTCGACGACCTCACCCGTAATTGTCGCAAGTTTGGTAAGGATTGCGGATATTTTTCCAGTCATTTTATTAAAGCTCCTTGCAAGGGTACCGATTTCATTGGTGTTGTTCTCCTCCGCCTGTACCGTGAAATCTCCCTCGGAAGCCTCCCCGATTAGTTCCGTAATCAGGATAATCGGCTGTGTGAGCCTGCGAGCCAGAAGCGCAATTACCACGACCGCAACAAGAATCACGAGCAAGTCCACCACGATTGCAATCGCAATTACCCGATACACCGGCGCCATCGCTTTTGATTCCCTGTGAAGCGTAATGACAGACCATGAATCCGACTCTCCCTTGAGCGGTATTGACGCATAGCTTACAAAATAAGTCGCTCCCTCATTCCTCATCTTACGGCTTCCGCTGTTTCCAGCCATGACATCCGAAATGATTTCCTGATAATCCTCCGAAACCGTTATATCCTGCTCCTGCGTCAGGATATTACCCAGTTCGTCTGTCAGAGGCTGCCCTGCCCCATCCTTCTGCGATACGGTCTTGGTCAGCAGCTTGTAATTGTACAGCTCCTCAATCTGTGCGCTGTCCGGATGCGCCACCACAACCCCCTCCCCATCAATGACAAAAGAATATTCCCCATTCTCCACATCGGAAAAATTCTCAATGATGCTTTGGAGATAATCCAGTTTTAAGTCCGCCGCAAAGATACCGATAAGACCATCCTCCCGGTACATCGGAAAAAATATCGAAGCGCACGGCATTCCGGTATTTACAGAATAATAGGATTTTGAAACAAATGCTTTCTGCTCTTCCATTGTCTGGGTAAACCACCACCTTGTGGAACGGTCGGCAAGCTCCCCGGAAGAACGTCCGGTCTGCATTCCGTCCCTGCCCTGAATGTAGAGCAGCTCCAGATACGAATTGCGCTTTACGCAGTCTTCCAAAATCGGTGTCTGTATCTCTGTTTTCATCGTCAGGATGCTGGGATTGAAAGCCAGCTCCTGCGTAACGCTGTATGCCCCGCTTAAAAATGTGGCAATCTCGCCGGAAACCAGCTGGGACTTATCCTGACTCTCTCCATAAATTTCACTTTCATAGGATTTTGCAAAAATAAAAACAACAATTCCTGTTAAGCATACTGCTAATGCGCATACAATCGCTATCATGGGGAACAGCAGTTGTTTGAAAATACTGGTTCTTTTCATCTGTACTCCTTCTGCATACCGCATTGTTTGATTTGGCGGCACTGTATTTATCTAAAACTCACTATTTTATTTTACATGAATTGTTCACTTATGGCAATAATATCTAAAAAACTTCCTCCAGCATCTGCGCCGGATTCTGGGCTGCTTTTACTTTGCCAAACGCCTTGACAATCATGCCCTCCTCATCTATCAGATAGGTTGTCCGCACCACGCCCATGCTGACTTTGCCATAATTCTTCTTTTCCTGCCACACGTCATATGCCTGTATGCAGGAAAGCTCCGGGTCGGAGAGCAGCGTGAACGGAAGGCTGAATTTTTCCTCGAATTTCTTGTGTGATGCCACGCTGTCCTTGCTGACGCCCAGCACGACTGCCCCTTTTTCCTGAAACTGCGGGTACAGTTCCCCAAAACCACATGCCTGTGCGGTGCACCCCGGCGTGTTATCCTTTGGGTAAAAATACAGGACTACCTTTTTGCCCCTGTATTCCTCCAATGTGTGTATTTGTCCATTCTGGTCCGGAAGTGAAAAATCCGGCGCTTTGGTTCCTGTCTGTAACATTTCTAGATCCTCCTTATTATAAATTGTACTATCAATGAAAAAGATGTAAAGCCTTAACTATTTATAAGACCTTACACCGCTCTATCACACAGCTGTGCGGCTTATCCGCCTTATCTTTGTCATAGTCCACCCCGACAAGTACGATTTCGCCGCTGTAGCGTTCCAGCACCTGTGTGTATTGTCTGTTCTTAATCTGCTGAATTGCCGTTTCGGCTGACTTGTCGTATTTTAATTCGACAATAATCGCAGGCTTACCTGTATGCGGCAACGGCAGAAACACAATGTCTGCAAAGCCTTTTCCTGACGGAAACTCGCGTATCAGGACGTAGTCTTTCCGGGCGCTGTAATAAGCAAGCCCTATGGCACACGCCAATGAATTTTCATCATTATAGGCAAGCATGGATGCCACTTCCGTATGTGCCCTGTCAAGTGCATCAGCAACATTCTGTGCATTACTATTAATCGTATCCTCAAGAAGTTTATCCGATGCTTTCAGCACGCGCATGACTTCCTGCCAGCCGCCGACACGCATTGCATTCTCAAACTCACGGATGATTTCCTTGTTCGGGATAAATACCTCTTCTTTCTCAGAATCATATCCAAGATAACCAAGATGAACCAACAGCGTCAGCACATCATCCTTTATCTCAAAATTTTTCATGTCATTACGAAAGCTGCCTGTATTGATTCTGACGCGCCCACCGCCCAGCATATGCACGATGTCGGAGCGGAGTCCGTCAAAATCCATGTCTATATAAATTTTCAGCGCATCATAAACTTCCGTGGTCGTCCAGTAGCTTGACAGCTTATGGCATTTCATTGCCTCCACCACGGATTTCGGATTATAGATGTGCTGAAATCTCGTGAACATGTATCCGTCATACCAGCTGCCTGTCTCCTCAAAGTCCATATCAAAACGACTGCACAGTTCTTTAACCTCGTCCTCCGTAAATCCGGTATATTCCTCCAAACACCTCTGGTCTGTCATTGAAAATTCTGTAAACATGTTGAGCGCGGAATGAAGACCATATTTTTTTACAGGCAAGATTCCTGTCATGTACGCAAGTGCGACATAGGGCTGGTCTTTTAAAAGGACTCTTAAAAAATCAAGGTATTCCTTCTGCATGACCTCCGACTCCTGCCGCTCACGCATCACACAGTCCCACTCGTCAACCAAAAAGATAAACTCCCTGTCTGTTTCCGCATAAATCTGTTCGAGCACAGAGGCAAGGCTTGTCTCCTGTTCCGAAAAATATTCCCCATATACCTTACGGATATCGGCAATAACCACCTGTTCCAGATAATCTGTTACTTCCTGTTTTTTTGACTTGATTAGAAACTGCTGCATATTCAGGTAAATGACATCATACTTATTTAAATGCTCCGCAAATGTTTCATCGCTTTCTATCTGAAACCCTGCAAACAGCTCCCTCGAATCGCAGCCACAGCTATAGTATGCCGCAAGCATCTCAAGCGCCATTGATTTTCCAAAACGGCGCGGTCTGCTCACACAGATATACGCATCTCTCGTATTCAGACACCTATTGGTATATGATATCAGCCCCGTTTTATCCACATATATTTCAGAGCGAATTGACTTCAAAAAATTTTTGTTTTTCGGATTGAAATATACTCCCATAAAATTCCTCCGCAAATGTTTTCTAAGTTTTATTATATGGGAAACAGAAAGAATTAACAAGCTGAACGGTCACAAAAGTTAGGAACTGTTCAAAAAACTACTTGTGACAAGTAATTGTCATGAGTAATTATTGAACAGTTCCTTAATGCCTATTCCAAGTCCACCATCGCAAAGCTTGAATTTTTCAGCGCACAGTAATGTCGCCCTTTTACTGCCGTAAATTTCAGCACGCAGTAATCAGGGTCTGTTACGCCGCCGCTATAGTACATCGTGTCGCCCGGATGCCATAATTCCTGCTTAATTTCCGCATCCTGCAATACCTCCATTGTTCCCACAAGCATGACGCCTTCATACTTAAAGCGCCCTTTATTATAAAAATAAATGCTCGCTTTCGGGTTTTTCATGTACTGCTGTGCACGCATGGAGGATGTATTGGTCGAAAAATAAAAGCTGTCGCCCTCAATTTTGCCGGGTGCAAACATTGCCTTGATTGTCGGAAACCCCTCCTCGTCCACGGACGCTATAAACGCCGTTTTCTGTTTTTCAATAAATGTCATCAGCTGCTGCCTTGATTTCATCAAAAATCCCCCTCTCATGTTTGCTTATTTTGAATCGTTCCTTTGTCAGTGTATTAAGCCCTTCGTTTACAACAAATCACCTCCATAATATATGCATCATATTTAAATATTAATCTATTTAGAATATTTCTATTTAGAACTATATTAAATATATCATACAAACAAGGTAAAAGCAATATCATTTGTTGACAACAGTGCTTCCATTGCACCCCAAGGCCGTGACTCCTTCCACCAAAAAAGCTGCTGGAAAATTTACTCCTTTTCCAACAGCTCCTAAGCCTACTATAAATGGATGACGTTCCGTAAGGGTCAACAATATTTTATGAATTGAGATAAATAATAAAACTATCTTGCCATAGCGCTTTTTGATTATACAGCGCTTAAAAATAACGAATCATCGCGCGGTTCATGTCATCATACAGCCCCCTCGACAGCGGAACTTGTGTCCCATCTTTTAGGATTACCTGCGTCCTTGTTATTTTCCTGACATAACTCAGGTTCACGATAAACGACCGCCCCGTGCGGAAAAAACGCTTATCCAGGCTCTTCTCCAGCTCTGCAAGTGTCTTTTTCGCAGTATACATTTCCGCACCATGAATCGTCACATAATTTCTCCGCACCTCGATATAGCGGATTTCTCCTGCCTGAATACGGACACTGCCATCTGTAGTCTGCAGGCACAGTGCATTTTCCCTGCCCCTTACACGCTGCACGGCGCGGTCCAGCACCACACCAAGCTTATCACCTGTCACTGGTTTCAGAAGATAATGCAGCGCTTCCACATCATAGCCCTCGGAAATGTACTCCATGTATCCTGTGATAAACACAATCTGCACATACTGGTTGCTCTCCCTTATTTTTTCCGCCAGCTCCATGCCGCTCATTTTCTGCATCTCAATGTCAAGAAACAGCATGTCAAACGCCCTGTCCTCCGCATACCGGAACAAAAATGCCTCCGCCGAAGGAAACAGTTCTATATCCACGGCAGCATTATGGCTAGCCGCCCATTTTTCTATCAGTTTTGCCGTATAATCGGCATCGGCATTATTGTCATCACAGACTGCAACCCTGTACATGGCAGGCAGCTCCCTTCCATCTTTGTATTTTCAATATTATAAATAAATGATGGCTACTTTTCAAGGGTTCGTCATTATTATTGCAGCTCAAACGTAAAACAGGTCGTTTCAGAGCTTGTGCCCGGTTTCCACTCTTCGCCTTCAGCAGGCAAATTTGGTATCAGGCAGCTGTCTACTTTAATGCCGACAGACTCGGATGTACCGTCTTCATAGTTGACGGTACAGGTTATTATCGTGTTATCAAGCATTTTTTGCAGCCCTGTATTTATGTCCTGAATGCTTCTGCCGTCACCCCATATCAAATTGTAGGTTTGCGCATCAAGAAGGCGCACATTACAGACATTAATCCATGTGGATTCATCTGTCTGTTTATCATAGTCAAGCGTAAACGACTTATAAAGGACAGTTTCATATAGCCATGGCTGGTCATCACCTTCCAGATCAGAATAATTGCCTCCGATACTTCCGGTGTTTAATTCTCCGTCATAAAGCTGTCCTCCAATGACAATGCTCTCCCCATTTTCCGGCTGCAATATCTGGAACGCGCCATTGTTGATGCTGTAGGTAACACTTTCAATATTATCCCCTTCACAGGTAAGCGGCATACTA
Source organism: Lachnospiraceae bacterium UBA7205 (assembly GCA_002490665.1). GTDB lineage: Bacteria > Bacillota > Clostridia > Lachnospirales > Lachnospiraceae > COE1. The sequence continues at coordinate 149,948 of DKUL01000001.1, forward strand.
AAACAGTAATCCACCACCCCCTTGTCATCATCACCTCCAAGCACCCATGACTCTGTACTGTCACCGGAAATCAGCGGAACAGGATGCCCTTGTTCAAGCGCAATTTCCTGCACATCTTCGTTCTGTGCTTCGGCCGCTTTTACTTTCAGTGTAAACATCTTGTCAAACATGTCAAAGAGGTTGCTTTGTTCCTCTCCCTGCGTGGCTGCAGCGATTTCGTCATCCTTTTCATAATCGTTTCCGGCAATATCTGCATGCTCATTCTGTGAACGTCCTGACCCTGCAAAAAATCCTGCCGTAACGACAACTGCCGCACATGCCGCAGCAGCAGCCACACTTCCCATTCGTTTCCTTTTTATTGCCCGATTTTCTTTTTTCATATTTTCCCTGCACATTCCTTCCATTTTGACGTCAGAAAAGGCGATGTCTGCTTTTTCCTGGACAATCTCCGGAATTTCAATATCCTCCAAAAAAATATTTTCCCTCATCATAAGCCTTGCGCTCCTTTCCGGATTCCATAGTAATCCCTTGCCAGCTTTTCCCTTGCCCTTTGAAGACGTGTCTGCACTGTACTTTTCGGTACTTTTAATATGTCCGCAATTTCCTCGATATGGTATCCCTCACTGTAAAATAACGTCATGACAATACGGTATTTCTCGTCCAATGTCGACAATGCCTCCTTTAACTCCAAATTGTACTCATCATATACTGCCGGTTCCTCATATTCCTCGCAAAATACCCGGCTTCCTGTTTTTTTCCTGATGCTGTTACAATTATTAATCAATATCCGCGTCATCCATGTCTTAAAATACTGGGGATTTTTCAAGGTATCAATTTTTTCCCAGCAGGCAAGTATCGTATCCTGAACCCCATCCGCTGCATCCTCGTCATTCATCAAAATCGCCAGTGCAATCTTATACATATCCTTGAGGAAAAGCTGCATAAGCTCGGTAAAAGCATCGGAATTTTTCCGTTTCGCCTTTTTCACCAGATTTTCAATTTCTTTGCCCTTCATAAAGGCATTCCTCCTGTGCGCACAGTTTTGGCTTACTCCAAAAGCGTCCTTCTGTTTCTTCCTATATATTAGATACCCCATCTCCCAAAAAAATCCCACCCAAAAATCAAGAAGGGAACGATTTATCTTCCCCATTCGCCACTTCTGCGGCATACTTCCTCTGCGTAGGGCTGCGCATAAAAAAAGTCAGGGCTTTACGCACCTAACTTTTTTTCAAGAAATTCAATAAACTCATCCTCCGGCAGAGGCTTTGAAAAATAATACCCCTGAATATGACTGATTCCCAAATCCTCCATTGTCTGGAACTGTTCCTTTGTCTCAATTCCCTCCGACACAATTTCCAGGTTCATCCCATGAATCATATGGATTGCCGCTTCCATGACATACTTTGCCTTTCCGTTTTCAAAATAGGAGTTTATCATGGTTCTGTCAAACTTGACAATGTCCACTGGCATGTCCACAATATAGTTCAGGTTGGACTGTCCTGTACCGAAATCATCAAGGGAAAATTTGACTCCATATCCCATCAGCTCCTCCATGTTTTTAATCAGTGTCATTTTCGCACTTGTGGAAGCTGATTCTGTAATTTCAAGGTTAATGTATTTTGAGTCTATACCATATTGCTCCATTATCGTGATATAATCCTGCGCCAGATGCTCATACGCGCATTGTACTACAGATAGATTAATCTCTATGTACTGCATTCCATAATGCTCCAATGGATGGTTTTTTATAAAGCAGCAGACCTTCTCAAACACAACTCGCCCGAGCTTCATAATCAGTCCTGTCTCCTCGGCAATTTCTATAAACATCCCGGGCGGCACAATTTTCCCCTCATTGTCGCGGATTCGCACAAGCGCTTCCGCCGAGGTAATGCGGTGTTCTGCCGTTGAAAAAATCGGCTGGTAAAACACTTCCACGCGGTCGTGCTCAAGCGCTTCCAGAATAAGCCGTTCCATCTCGCGTTCATTGCGCATCTTATCCACAATCTCCTGCCCCACATTGAAGAAATTCGTCTCGGAGAACTCCTTTTCCTCCTGTCTGACATAGCGGACAAGATACAGCAGATTCCCTGCCTTGTCCACGACATTGGCATGCGGCAGATACAGCCAGCGGGGCAGGACAACACCCTCCTTGTCCTCGTCCCAGCTTTCCTGAAAGCGTTCGCGAATCTCCCTGACACGCTTTTCCGCGACTCCCATGTTGGTAAACACGACAAAATATTCATCCTCCGCATTTTTGAACGTAATTGAATCTGGTATTTTCATAAGATATTCTATAATCTGCATCTTAATCGCCGCACGCCTGTCCAGCCGTATGTTCTTATATGCACGGCTTGCAAAAACAATTACGAGAAGCGAAAAATCTTCGTCCTTTGCATAAAATTCCTTTGCATATTGATAGAGCGCATTACTGTTAAACAATCCTGTTTTCCTGTCGAGGTTTGTTTCCGGATTTTCCAGCTTCAGATAAAGCACCATGATTCCAATCGCGCCGGCATAACCCACAATCAAAAGGTTCGTGTACATAAACTGTATCTGTGACGCACCTATCCACAGCACCAGCCAGATGCACACCGCCTCCCTTCGTCTGGGATTAATCTTCGCCTTTTCCTTATACATCAGGTAAAACACCCTAACAAAAAATATCAGCGATACACCGTATGTCACATAAACGCTCGGTCCATATGTATACAGCACCTCCGTCCCATCCGCAGAATAATTATAGTGAAGCGGAACGGCATACGTCCCAATGGCGCCAAGAAGAGCCAGCACCCAGTATTTTTTCATCTGCTTCCTGTACACATCCATATTTACATAGATATCAACATACATATATTCCAGCGCACTGATGGCTACCGCAAGCAGTGTGACCAGGTACGTCTTCGCAATAAATTTTGCAAACGGCTCAGACACCTCATGGCGGTGCTGAATCACAATAATTGAAAGCACATCAAAAACCACGCAGACGAATGTCGTCCAGAATACGCTCCAAAAAGCCTTCTGAGTATATAACGATATCCGCTTCTGACGCACATAAAAATAAAATAGTACCAGCATCAAAACAATACCGCAGCATTGAATCTGTATATGCATCGCATCATCTCCTTGTAAATTCCCATCAGGGCTGTCCCGCCCTATTCGCCCTCATCATCTGTATAAACGAAAAACAAGAGCCGGAACGTCCCCACTCTTGCTCCAATATATATTATATGCCACCCCGCGCCCAAACGCAAGTGCCAATGAAACATGTTTGTCTGATATTTATTTACCTGTTACTGCCCACCCTGCCAAAGTGAGGCGTGCAGGTGACAGGAATGGTTTTTCAAACACGCCTGGTACTCCATCCTACCATTGACTTTCCTCCCGGTTTTCGTTATTATAAGTTTTAAATTACACACAAGAGGTATGAAAATGGAAAAACGAATCTACTACATCATTTTAACAATTATTCTGTTAGCCGTGGAGGTGCTGATTGCACTGTTTGTCCATGACCAGTTTGTCAGACCCTATATCGGGGATGTGCTTGTTGTGGTTGTCATCTACGCCTTTGTCAGGATCTGGATTCCGGAATCTGTGCGCTTGCTCCCGCTATATGTTTTCCTGTTTGCTGCCGGTGTGGAAATCTTACAGTATTTTAACATCGTGGAGCTTCTTGGCGTACAGGACAATGTGTTTCTGCGAACCATAATCGGCACGTCATTTGATGTCAAGGACATTCTGTGTTATGCCGCCGGGTGTGTGCTAATCTGGCTTGTATCCATAAAGAAAACCCACAAATAACGAATTTTTATTCATTGCCGGAACAGAATGAACCATAACGCCGACTATATCCTGCCAACAGCAATAATTTTCCACATATTGACACATGCAGCAGAGCATTTTATAATATAATTATATATTTTTTGCATAAATTTACAGTCATAAACTACAAGTTTTACATTATTTTCACGAAAGGATAGTGTATCAGTACACTAAGGTAAAATCATGAGTATTATCAATGTGGATATTGACAAGTGTGTGGGATGTAATGCCTGCGTGCGCGCATGCCCTGTCGGAGACGCAAATGTTGCTCGTATGGACGAGGAAGGCAGATTAAAAATTACAATAGACGACGAAAAATGCATAAAATGCGGCGCGTGTATCAGGGCGTGTTCGCATGGCGCAAGGTCGTATATTGATGATACGCCACGATTCCTTGAAGACCTAAAGCGCGGGCAGGAGATTGCCCTCATTGCAGCGCCCTCCATCAAAATCGCGTTTGACGGAAACTGGCGCCATGCCCTGCAATGGCTGAGTGACCACGGCGCCAAAAAAATATATGACGTAAGCTTCGGCGCGGATATCTGTACCTGGGCGCATTTACGCTACCTGGAAAAAAATCCAGGCAAAAAACTGATTTCACAGCCCTGTGCGGCAGTTGTAAACTATGTGCAGCGACACAAGCCCGAACTTTTTTCCAACCTGTCCCCGATACACAGCCCCATGCTCTGCCTTGCGGTATATATGAAAAAGGTGCTCGGCTACCGTGGAAAAATCGCGGCAATTTCTCCCTGTATCGCTAAAATTGAGGAGTTCCGCGAGACAGGACTCGTGGATTACAATGTGACAATGGAACACCTGAAACGCTACTTTGACGAAAACGGTGTCCGGCTTCCCGAAGTAAAAATATACAGTGAGTTTGAATTTGACGGCAAACAGGGACTGGAGGGTGCAATATACCCCAAACCGGGCGGTCTGATGAGCAATATCCTGACCCATGCACCGGATCTGAACGTCATCACATCAGAAGGAACAGATTCACTTTACCATGATATGGAAACATACAGTGGGCTAAAAGAGCAGGAAAAGCCCGACCTGTTCGACGTGTTAAACTGCGGCGACGGATGCAATGGCGGTCCTGCGACAGGTGTCCATTATGAACGCTTTGCCATGAACAACATCATGCACGACGTAGAGCAGTATGCAAAAAAGGTGCGCAGGACAAACACGACCAAAAAAGGCGTGGACCAGCAGTTTGCCGAGTTTGACAGGACACTCAACTTAGAGGACTATGTGCGTACATACAAACACTATACGGTTGACAAATCCGGAATATCAGATCGGGAAATTAACAATGCCTTTGTGCTTATGGGCAAACATACTGAGCAGGAGAAAAAATTTGACTGTCATTCCTGTGGCTACCGCTCTTGCCGCGAAATGGCTATAGCAATTGCGCGCGGTCTAAACACACCTGAAAACTGCCATGAATTTATGATGAAATCAATCAAGGAAGAGCGCCACCGCGTCAATGAAGTCAATGAAAAAGTTCTAACCATGAACAATGAACTGATGCGCGTATTCCGTGATCTCTTTGAAAACATTGAGGCCGTGAAACAAGAAACCGGACAGATACAGGAGGAAAGCGGAAAGAGCTCCCAGGAAATGACAAACGTATCCATGCGCATGGAAGAACTCAACCGGATGAACCAGAATATCACGCAGGCGATGGAGGCAATCAACCAGAGCATTACAAAATACAACGAAATGACACAGAATGTCGAAAAAATAGCTGGAAAAATTAATCTCCTCTCCCTGAACGCCGCAATCGAGGCCGCAAGGGCAGGCGAGGCAGGACGCGGTTTTGCAGTCGTGGCTTCAAGCATCCGGGAGCTTTCTGACAATTCCAAGGCATCTGTCGGAAACGCCAAAGAGAGTGACGAGGAAGTACGTAACGCAATCGAAAACATTAACCACATCATCCAGAATTTTGACACCACAGTAAAAAATCTCCTGACAGCAACGACTGGAGCAATAGAAAGTGTACAGACCACCTCAGCCAACAGCCAGAGCATCAAGAAATCAATGGAAGAACTCGAACAGCTTGCCAAGGACGTGGAAGACATGATAATTGAAACCAATAAAGTCCTAAAGTAAATAAAATCCCCCACTTTTAAAAGTGGGGGATTTTACACGCAGAAGGTTAAAAAATATCCGCTTTTTGGGCAAAATAGTCCCGCTTTGCCATAAGCTCTCTTTGTGTATCTTTTGACAGGCTTTCAAACATTTCATCGTAGCTTAGCTCAATCATCGGAGTATCCTTCAGCAGCGTAATCAGCTGTTCCTTCATCCATTCTATCCACAGGTCATCAAACAGTTCCTTTGCACTTGTAAAGAGTGAGGCATTGACAACATCGATTGGAAAGATGCTGAACAATAATTTGTAAAATCCGTACTTTCCGGCTTCCAACACCAGCATATCCATTTTTTCGAACTCTTCCTCATAGGCGCTTACAACCTTTCTGCACTTTTCGCGTTCCTCATCCGAAATATATTCTATGTCGTAATTGCCATATTCCAGTTCTTCTTCATTTTCATACGTATCCATCATAACCCTTTCCTTTCCCACAATATATTTTGTTCATAATCATTATTTAGGAATTTATTAACAGTTCCTAATCCGTTCTTCTCCTCCCCCATAAATAATAATTTTTTAAGTGAATATACTCTTATTATAATGTGCCATTATATAGCCGTCAATATCAAGTCCGCAATTATTTTGCAGTATAATTAAATTGTATAAGTTTACGTAAGGAGATGGTATCATGATATTAAAAATATCCAAGTTTACAATCAGGGTGGAAGAAGAGACGCTTAAAAAGTTCCGCTACGTTGCAGAATACAACGCGCGTTCAGCCAACAGGGAATTGGAAGTTCTTATGAAAAGGCATATTGCCAAATTTGAAAAAGAACACGGAAAGATTGTCCTTGAGTCCAACGATTAAGTGATGCGTCCAGTGAAATATATAAAAGAGTGTCTTCGACACTTCAACCCCCTATCCCCCATTTATTGGGGAATTAGGAGGTTCTTTTTGTTATTTTCATTATTTGCGTGCCACCGATGTGTCTCTTTAACGACATATTTCCTCTGCATAGGGCTGCGCATAAAAAAAAACACGTATCATAACGTGCTTACAAATCTAAAATATCTTTATTTATAAATAAATGCCCAGAACCGGAATCGAAC
>DKUL01000051.1 GCA_002490665.1 Lachnospiraceae bacterium UBA7205
GCAGTCCCGCCGTCATATACTCCAGTAACCGGTAGGATATGTTCGGGCATACCGTCGCCTGGCTTTCTGCCATGAAGTAGAAGATTGAGTCGCAGACAAACGCCAGGTCGTTCTCCTTGTTCCCGAACAGCACCGGTCTCACGTTCGCCGTCTTAATCTGCTCCCCCTCTATCCCCAGCAGGAATGATGCCAGTCTCCTCCTGCGTTCCTCCGACGCATACACCGTCTTGAAAAAGGTGTCCTTCGCCCGCCTGTTCACCGGCAGCACTTCCTGCTTTTCCTTCTGCCTGTTTTTCTTATCCATTGTACTGTTTCTCCCTTTTCAAGATTTCGTCTTCGTATTCATGAATATGAATGCACGGCAACTATAACATGCCATGAATCATCTGTCTATGCAAATGTAAAAAATAGCACACAAATTTTTTCATCGCAACGCCGACACTCGGTAGCTTCAAGCCGTCCCCTCCATTCCCCCTTTTCTGTTCTACATTTGTTTCATATAGTATACCATGACACAGATGGGATTTCAATGAATTGATGCATTTGACATTACATTTGACTACTGGATAGGAACTTGGTATAATGTAGCTTATTGGAACACTACTATCATTGTTTCCCAGTAGCTATTTTTGAAAGGAGAATTTTCATGAGTATTTTTAATGATGACCGCTCAACCCTGAATGAGGCTGCCTCGGCATTTGATGCAGAGCTTTCTGAAACGGGTTTTGACACTGCACTCCAGAAAGCATTTGATTCCGGCATGAACCTTGATGAAATCACGTATATTGTGTCAACGCACACAGAGAGAATTGTAAAGAGATATGTCGTCCAGTACCAGCTCAAAAAAGCAGCAAATAAAAATAATGCAAAGTAGAAAATATTTTATTTTTTACTTGCTTTTTATTTCTGTATATGGTACACTATAATTCGTCAGTGAGAAATTTACATAAACTGTAAGGAACGCTGATTAGAGGGGCATAGTTCAGCGGTAGAACAGCGGTCTCCAAAACCGTCAACGCGAGTTCGATTCTTGCTGCCCCTGCTACCAAGACAAAACCTGTAGGCTTAATGCTTACAGGTTTTTTTATGCGCGCGAGCAGGAAAGATGGTTCTTCCCTACTCATTTTTACTTTGTTCTTGACATCTTCAGACTATTATGATAGTCTAATTTTAGCACCAGACTATCGTGATAGTCTATAATGTTCATTATAAAGGAGGTACCCGACATGAAGCTATTTGATTCCGAGCTGAAAATTATGGAAGTTTTATGGGAGCAGGGTCCAAAATCTGCAAAGGAGATTGTGGATGTGCTCTCCGACCGCATCGGATGGAACAAGAACACCACCTACACGGTCATCAAAAAATGCATTGAGAAGGGAGCCATTGCCCGCGAGGAACCCGGGTTCCTCTGCACTGCGCTCGTGACACATGACGAAGTTGCCCAGAGCGAAACCGAGCAGCTTATCGACAAGATGTATGGCGGTTCGAGCGAGCTTTTTTTCTCCTCATTCCTGAAAAATCAGGGAATTTCGGAGGAAGATGCCGCACGGCTTGCCAAAATGATTAAGGAGGGAAAATGAGATGTTGAATTTTCAAATGAATATGCCCTATTACCTGATGGCATTTTATGGCAGCATTATGATTCTCGCTGTTTTACTGTTGCGCGTACTATTGAAAAACAGACTGCCCAAGTTTGTGTTTCCGGTACTCTGGACCGGGATTATCCTGCGCCTGCTGATTCCGTTTTCACTGAGCAGCCCGCTGAGTATGCGCGTTCCCGAATGGTTTATGCTGTCGCCCTTTGAAGCTGTTACCACGGACAGTGTCACCGCTGTCGCAGAAGACCCGCCCGCCCCTGGTACCGCATTCATAACAGAAAAAGGAGGAATACCCAATGTCGCGCAGGTTGCAGAAGAGGTTTCCTATAGTACCGCTTTTGAAATCGCATATACGACCTATCACCCGGACAGTGTATACAAGTGGCTGCTTCTTGCCGGCTTTGCAGGCATGTTCATCACTGCTGGCACCATGGTCTTCCTAAAATACAGATATGCAAAGCGCCTGGGGACGTCACTCCTGATTGAACATAATGAGACCATCAACACACTCCTGCGCGATGCGGGCATGGGGCACATCCTGGTATTTACCAACGATGAAATTGCCTCTCCGCTGGTATGCGGCCTGCTTGCGCCAAGAATCTACCTTCCGACACGGATGGACTTTTCCAACACGGAACTCCTACGACATATCCTGTGCCACGAGACCATGCATATCCGCAGGAAGGACAACTGGATGAAGCTTGCAATGCTCATCACGCTCTGCGCGCACTGGTACAATCCGCTTGTATGGATGATGGCAAAATGCCTTGCTTCGGATTTGGAGTCAGCCTGCGATGAGGCCGTCCTAAGGCAGTACGGCGAAGAAGACAGAAAAAATTATGCGCTCAGCCTGCTCGCCATGGCAATCACCGCAAACCGTCCGGCGCTGCTCTACAGTGCCTTTTCCAAGACTGAGGTGGAAAAGCGCATCCAGAACATTGTCCATTACCGGAAAGCATCTGCCCTTGTGCTGGCACTTTCCATCTGTCTTGTCCTGAGCGGTTCGGTCGTGTTTGCCACTGGCGGACAGGCGCCTTTTGAAACCTACCTGTCTTCATTCTGCGCCAGCAGTGCCAGCCGCTGGGGCGTCCGCGCATCCCTGGCAAGAGGAATTTCCCTGGGTGAAAATGCAGAAAAAAAGGCAAGCACAATCATTTTTGATGTCCTTGCCAAAGATACTACAAACGACCCTGATATACTGGAAAATAACATTCTGTCTGCCCTTGCTGATGCGTTTCATGTGGAAAAAAGCGCATTTGTACTTGACATCTCCCTTTGCCTGGACCGCGAGGAGCTCTTTGCAGAATATGCCAGGTGGGGACTTGAACGCAAGAACACTGAAAATGATGTACTGCTCTACAACGGCGAGACCATCCGCACCTATTCTGACCCAATGCTTGGGCGGTATTATTCCCAGCAGGAGGGTGATGTTGACATTACAGTCGTGCGCAGCCGTCTTGGCGACATCACCTCCATCACTGCGTTTCACGAAGGCGATGCCGAGTTCGACCGCCGCACACGGGAAATAGAACAAAATAGCCGAACCTATCACAACTACACATTAGATGAACAGGAAGTCCAGCCAGACGGACATGGTTTTATCAAGGACGTCTACCACAACTACACAGTAGATGAACAGGATGCCATTGTGGAGGAGCTTCCTTAACCATTCTTTGGCTATTCCTTATAAAAAGCTTTTGCAAGCCGTATCAGGTATTCCACATCCCTTGCCCCTGCCGTCTCATAGGCAGAGTGCATGGACAGCTGCGGCAGCCCGATGTCCGCCGCAGCCATGGAAACCTGTGCCATTGCGAGATTTCCAAGCGTGGAGCCGCCTGGTATGTCCGAATGGTTTGCATAAGTCTGCAGCGGAATGTCATTCTGCCTGCATAATTTTCCCACATACGCCGCAGAGTAAGCATCTGTGGCGTATTTCTGTCCACCATGGTATTTCAGTACAACCCCTTTATTTAAGTATGGCCTGTTGGTCAAATCCGCCTTCCCCCCCTGGTTCGGATGACACGCATGGGCATTGTCCGCACTGAGCAGAAAGCTGTCCGCAATCCATGTACGGCGGATATTTGCGCCACACCCCAGCCCATCGGCTATATTTTCCAGCGTGTCACGTAAAAAGGTCGAATCTGCCCCCTGTCTTGTAAGGCTTCCGACTTCCTCATTGTCAAAGATGGCAAGCACGTCAATATAACAGTCCGGTTCTGCGTCCATGATGCCTTTGTACCCGGCAAACACGCAGGCAAGGTCATCATACCGCGGTGTCATGACAAACTCGTTTTCCGCCCCCGCCAGGACTGCCTTTTCACCGTTTTCTACAAACAAATCATAGGACAGGATGTCCTCCGCATGGTAATTACCGCCTGTCATGTCACGCAATGCATCTGCAAGCATGGCTTTTATGATTCCTTTTGATGGCACATTGCTGTTTCCTGTCATCCCGAGCAGCGGCATCATGTCATTCTGCGCGCTGAATGCCGTGCCATTGTTCGCCTCCCGATTCATGTGGATGGCAAGACTCGGTATCATGCACGTATTTTCCTTTAGCTGAACCGGATATGTCTCAAGCTTTCCGTCATTTTCCACGCATACCCTGCCTGCTATCACAAGCGGTCTGTCAAACCATGTGGACAATATCATGCCGCCATACTTTTCCGTGTTCACACTGATGTACATCCCTTCCTTTTCTATTTCGGGAAATTCTTTTACCTTAAACGCAGGCGAGTCTGAGTGGGCAGCATAGACATGGTATCCCTTAATCCTGTCCGCACCGCACGCCGGAATGCAAAACGCCATCATTGACGAATCATTGCGCACGACAAAATATTTCCCGCCTGCTTCCAGCTGCCATGCCTCCCGCTCGGAAAGCTCCGTAAAACCCCCTCGCAAAAGCATGCTGCGCACATTCCGCACCGCATGATAGCTTGTCAGGCTGCTGTCGAGAAATTCCATCAGTTCCGATATATGTTCCATTGCCCTATCCCTCCATATTGCTAAATCAGCTCAATTGCCTCGCCGATGCCCCCGACACCGACCACCTTTATTCCATCCATGCATCCGCTGTCCATTCCCTCAAGGTTTACCCGCGGCATAACGACAGTCTCATAACCGAGCTTTTTTGCCTCCTGCACCCTCTGCTGCGCCATATTGACGGCACGCACCTCGCCGCTCAGCCCTACCTCGCCAAAGACAAGCGTTTTCTCGTCCACCGCACGGTTCTTGAAGCTTGACACAATCGCCATAATCAGCCCCAAATCGATTGCCGGCTCATTAATCTTCATGCCGCCGGCAATATTCACATAGGCATCACAGTCCCCTATCTGTAATCCTAACCGCTTTTCCAGTACCGCCATCAGCAGATTCACCCTGTTGAAATCGGTTCCCGTTGTCTGCCGCCGTGGTATTCCGAAGTTTGTCCTGCTCACAAGCGCCTGTATTTCTATCAAAATGGGGCGGGTACCCTCGACAGAGCAGACCACGACCGAACCGCTTGCACCAACCGGCTTCCCGCTCAGCATATACTCCGAAGGGTTTTCCACCTCGACAAGGCCTTCCCTGCGCATCTCGAACACACCAATCTCGTTGGTGGAGCCAAAACGGTTCTTGACACCCCGGAGAATCCTGTATGAGGCATACCTGTCCCCCTCAAAGTAGAGGACTGTGTCCACCATATGCTCCAGCACCCTGGGACCTGCCACAGTCCCTTCCTTTGTCACATGTCCCACAATGAAAATGGAAATTCCCATGCCCTTAGCCAGCTGCAAAAAGACATTTGTCGCCTCCCTTACCTGGGAAACGCTTCCCGGTGCGGATGCCACAGATTCCTGGTACATTGTCTGTATGGAATCAATAATCACAACTTCCGGCTCTGAATGGCGTATCGTCTCCTCCACGGCACTGAGGTTCGTCTCACACAGGAGCAGCATGTTATCCTGAAAATCCCCGATCCGCATCGCCCTGAGTTTGATTTGTTTCAGGGATTCCTCACCGGAAATATACAGAACCTTGTGCCCGGCATTCGCGAGCAGCCTGCATGTCTGTAGCAAAAGCGTGGATTTTCCGATTCCCGGGTCTCCCCCGACCAGTATCAGGGAACCCTGCATAATGCCTCCGCCAAGCACCCTGTCAAGCTCCGCAATGCCTGTGCTTACCCGCTCTTCCTCCTTCATGGAAATGGTGCCGATTTTAACAGGCTTCGCCGCTTCTCGCACCGGCGCTGTCCTCGCGCTTCCCCCCATGCCGCTTCCAGTAACATTTACTTTCTCCTCCACAAAAGTATTCCATTTCTTGCATGCTGGGCACTGTCCCATCCACTTTGAAGACTCATGCCCGCATTCCTGACAGAAAAATACCGTGGTTATCTTTTTTGCCATTGATTCTCTCCATTAATAATGAAAAAGATGAGCGCGAGCGCGCTCATCTAGCAAAAAGCTTCGCTTTTTGTTTAAATGGTCTACTTGTTTCCTGTTCTATTCTTTATTTTTTTATAATCTTCACTTCGACTTCTCCTGCGCCTTCCAGCTCGACACTGACGCTCAGCTTTCCCGACAGGTTTGTCTTCATCACGCCTGCGCTCTCGCCGGCAACAATGACTTCGTACTCTGCATCTTCCTCGGTGCCTACAGTAATCTGCGCGTCCTGCTTTCCCTCTGCCACAAATGATATACCGTTTTCACTTTCGCAAAAGTCATGAACGGAAGTTCCCGGAACGGATTCGTATAAAAACAGTCCGTTCTTTTCCAGCTTTGTCATAGCCTCATAAGTCTTTACCTTGTACATGTCGCCTGCGTGTTCAAAATCCTCAAGCTTAGCCTTTGCCGCCAGCTCATGGTTGCCAAAGCTGATGTTTCCGTTACTCTCGGAACGTAGTAACTCTACAACTACTGCCATTTCATTCGTCCTCCTAAATTTACCATGTTTCAATGTATTTTCGGTAATTTAATACCTGGCATACCAAACATAGAAGGGTATTTTCTCCTGTTCGTTTATGGTATTCCTACTTTAATCATATACTATATTTTTCTCTTTTGCCACATAAATTTTAGGAAAATTTATGGAAAAATTTTATTTTGGTTCTTTCACGGTGAATACAACTTTATCGCCGCGCACGCCTGCCGATACCGCATCGCCCCTCTTGACCCTGCCCTCAAGGATTGCCGTGGCAAGTTCATTCTCAACCACGTTCTGGATTGCACGTTTGAGGGGTCTGGCACCCATCTTGAGGTCTGAATGGTTTTTGACCAGATATTCCTTGAGCGTACTGGTAAAGGTCAGGTCAATGTCCATCTGCACCTTACAGCGCTCACAGAGATTTTTTGACAAAAGCGCCACTATCTGCTTCATGTCGTGCTCTGTAAGCGGATGGAAAACCATAATCTCATCAATGCGGTTGATAAACTCCGGCTTAAAAATGCGTTTTACCTCCTCCATGACATTGGACTTCATTTTTTTGTAATCCGCACTGGCATCCCTTTCCGTGGCAAATCCAAGGTTCTTGGGGTCGACAATCCGCTGCGCGCCCGCGTTGGAGGTCATAATCAGGATGGTATTCTTAAAGCTTACCTTTCTTCCCTTGGAATCCGTGATGTGTCCGTCGTCGAGCACCTGCAGGAGGATGTTAAACACATCCGGGTGCGCTTTCTCAATCTCGTCAAACAGCACGACGGAATAGGGGGAGCGGCGCACCTTCTCGCTGAGCTGTCCGCCCTCCTCAAACCCCACATATCCCGGAGGCGAGCCTACCATCTTGGAAACGGAGTGCGACTCCATGTACTCCGACATGTCGACACGTATCAGCGCGTTTTCAGAACCGAACATCGCCTCGGCAAGTGCCTTTGACAGTTCAGTCTTACCAACACCTGTCGGTCCCAGAAACAGGAAGGAGCCGATGGGCCTGTTGGGATCCTGGAGCCCCACACGGCCGCGTTTCATTGTCTGTGCCACTGCCGCCACTGCTTCCTCCTGTCCAATAACGCGCTTGTGCAGAATCGACTCAAGCTTTAACAGGCGCTCGCTTTCCTTCTGGGTAAGCTTTTTCACTGGTATCTTTGTCCAGTTTGCCACAACCTCGGCAATGTCGTTTTCCGTGACGACAAGACTTTTTTCCTGCTGGTTTTTCTCATATTTGCTTACAGCCTTCTCGTACTTCCTGATAAGCTCCTCCTGCTGCTGACGCAGCTCTGCCGCCTGTGTATAGGCTTCCATCCGGATGGAGCGTTCTATCTGGAGGTCAAACTTCTTAATCTGCTCCGTCATTTCCTTGAATGAGTCCGGCACATTCATGTTTTTGAGCCGGATCGCCGCAGAAGCCTCGTCAATCAGGTCAATCGCCTTGTCCGGCAGGTTCCTGTCGTTGATATACCTGTCTGAAAGCTTGACTGCCGCCTCAATCGCTTCCTGCGTAATCGTTACATTGTGGTGCTCCTCATATTTGTAAGCCACCCCGTTTAGTATCTCGACGGCCTCGCTCTCGTTTGGCTCCTCAACCATCACTGGCTGAAAACGGCGTTCGAGCGCGGCATCCTTCTCAATATACTTTCTGTATTCTACTATTGTAGTCGCTCCAATCAGCTGTATCTCGCCCCTTGACAGTGAGGGCTTGAGAATGTTTGAGGCGTCAATGGCGCCCTCCGCGCCTCCCGCGCCAATCAGCGTATGAATCTCATCCAGGAAAAGATAAATATTTCCTGCCTCGATAACTTCCCTGATTACCCGCTTGATGCGCTCCTCAAATTCCCCACGGTATTTTGAGCCTGCAACCATTCCGGCAAGGTCAAGCGTGACGACACGTTTATTTTTGACTGTGTCGGGTACGTCCCCATTTACAATCCGAAGCGCCAGACCCTCCGCAATGGCTGTCTTTCCAACGCCGGGTTCCCCAATCAGGCAGGGATTGTTCTTCGTGCGCCGGGAAAGAATCTGTACCACGCGCATAATTTCCGTCTCCCTGCCAACCACCGGGTCAAGCTTCCCCTCCCTGGCAAGACTGGTCAGATCCCTGCTGTACTGGTTCAGCGTCTGTGTCGTTCCGTCCTTGCGTTTTTTATTTCTGTTCTTATTCAGGTCATCCTTGTGCTGGTTGATATCCTCTCCCATCGCAATCAGTGTATCCATGTACAGCTTCTGCACATTGATGCCTATGGTGTTCAAAAGTCTTAACCCCACATTCTCGCCTTCCCGCAAAATGGCGAGCAGAATGTGCTCCGTGCCTGTCATCTGGCTCTTATATTTCTCTGCAAGCCTGTGGCTGTCCTCCAGCACGCGCGCAGCCCTCGGGGAGTATCCGTCGCGTTCAAGCAGCGCAACATCCCCCTCCGGCGCAATCAGTTCCTTTATCATGCTAATCAGCTGCACCTCATCCACACCGTTCTCGGCAAGCACCCTTGCAGCGACACCTGTCTTTTCCTTGACAAGCCCCACTAGAATATGCTCACTCCCTATATAGCTCTGATGCAAATCCTTTGCAGCCTTGGCAGCCTTCTGAAGCGCCACCTTTGCCTTATCCGTAAACTGCTGCATTTTCCTATGCCTCCATGTCATTCTTTATTTATTCCCTGTAGCCCTCATAAATCTCGTCAATCAGCGCATGCACTTCCTCGCGGGATATCTGCTTGCAGCTGCTCTTTGCCAGCAGCACCTGCATATCACGCTTCAAGTCCTCCTTTGCCTGCATCTTGTCAATGTCTATGGCTATCACCGCGCCTTTTCTTCTGTCCACCTTCACAAACCCCTCCTGCTTTAACACGGAGTATGCCTTGTTGACCGTATGCATGTTTATGCCGATAGTATCTGCGAGCTGTCTCACCGAGGGAAGCGCATCCCCCTCCTGGAACTGAGACGTGGCTATCCCGATTATGATCTGGTTGCGCAGCTGTAGATAAAGGGCTTCATCACTGTTAAAATCTATCTCTATATACATATATGCTCACGCTCCTTCATTTTAACCGGCTGTTATATAGATTGTAGCACAATGCAAATATGGATACAAGTATGCTTCACAAAATTTTTCACTTTTATGGACCAAAAAGGTTCCTGAAACGGAATGAGCAGTAACCAGAAAAGGATTTACCCGGCAAAGTACGCCGGACAAATCCTTTTGTATTAAATATCCATAAAATCCATATCATCGTCATCTTCAAGGAGGTTCTTTGCCTTATATCCTTTCTGTGCCGGTGCCTTCTCATGCTGCTGCGGACGTCTTCCTGACGGATTTCCGCCCTGTGGCTGCGGGCGGCGCTGCGACTGCCCGTTTGCCGGTCTTGCCCCCTGTTGCCTTGCACCAGGCTGGGGATTTCCACCCTGCGGCTGCGGACGGCGCTGCGGCTGTCCGGACGGCGCCTGTCCCTGTGGCTGCGGGCGGCGCTGCGGCTGTCCAGACGGTGCCTGCCCCTGTGGCTGCGGGCGGCGCTGCGGCTGCCCGGACGGCGCCTGCCCCTGCGGACGGCGCTGTGGCTGCCCGGACGGTGCCTGCCCCTGTGGCTGCGGGCGTCTCGCCGGCCTGCCCTGCGGCCGTCCCATAGGCAAGTCATCATCCTCGTCCTCTTCCAGTTCCTCAAGGTCCGTTATGTCATCATCGCCAAAATCATCATCGTCATCTCTGCCATAGCTTCTTCCGTACACGGCATTTTCCCTAAGCTTCAGTAACAGAAGGCCGACAACAGCTACCAGTATTACAATGATAATCACCATTACGATTACCGGAACAATTCCGACCGTGATTCCATCTGCCCCTTTCACGCCGTCTACCAGATATGGGTACCTGATGTAGACACCTCTTTCCTTGTCAAAAAGGAACCATCCGGTCTCACCATCCTGCTTCTGACCATATAGGATAAAAAATTGCCCCTTCCCTTCTTCGCCATTCAAATATGCCTGGTATGTCTGGCCATTGTCTGTAGGCTGCACGGACTGAAATCCAGGAAGAACATACTCCAGCGGCTCTGCCTGCATCGGCGTAAATGCGTTCTGGTTTGCCGATTCATCTGCAGGAGGTGTCTCCTGGGGCGGTTCTTCTGCCGGGATAGTTTCCTGGGGCTGCTGTTCCTCCCCCGGATTTTCCTCCCCTGTAATCTGCGATTCCGCCACATCAGGCGGGACATTATCAAAGGTTACAAGGTCAGACCGAATAAAACCTGTCTTTTCATCATTTCCGTATTTGAAAGATATCTGATACCACTTATTTCCGTCTGAGCCATCTGTCTCCCCTGTCACGGTGAGTACCATTCCTTTATTTGCAGTTGCCACAACACCATGGTTGGTGGAAGCGCCTTCCCGGATACGCACATTGTTGTTTATCACGGTTGCCCTTCTCGCATCGACTGATGTCGCCGTGGTAGGCGTTGTGTCCGTATTCTGTGCCGGCGCATCAGATACCTGAATGGTCTTTATCTTTGATTTGTCAGCTACTTTTACAAGATCCCCTCTTATAAAGCCTTTTGTGTTGGCATCCACATACACCTGATACCATTCCTTTCCGTCCGTACCAGTTGTCTTACCAATAATATCTACCGTTCCGCCCTGCTTCACGCTTCCAAGCGCCTCACTCGAAGCATCTGCCGAAGCCCTTATCTTTGCACTCGCCACGGAGACTGTGCCCTGCTCATCGGCAAGACACACAAAACCAATGCTCATAACCATGCAGAACAGAACCACAGCCAGCACATGCCTGATTCCCCTGATGGTAGCTCTTTTTGTATTTTTTCTCATATTTTTACTCCCTGTTACGCCTCATCTATTGCTTTTCCAATATCGTGGCGCATGTATTTATTGTCGAAATCTACCCATTCTGTTGCCGCATAGGCATTCGCCCTCGCTTCCTTCAAGTCAGCGCCTTTGGCTGTCACGCCCAGGACACGGCCTCCATTTGTCACAAACCTTCCGTTCTCATCAAGCTTCGTTCCTGCGTGGAAACAATAATATCCCTCTTTCCCTTCAAAAGTTTCCAGTCCCCTGATTTCAAGCCCTTTCTCATAATGGACAGGGTAACCATCACTTGCAAGCACGACACAGACTGCCGCGTTGTCCTCAAACTGAAGGTCAATCGTGTCAAGCCTGCCGTCAATGCAGGCTTCCATGACATCAATAATATCATTTTTCATGCGTGGAAGCACCACCTGCGCCTCGGGATCGCCAAACCGTGCATTGTACTCAAGCACCTTTGGACCCTTGGGCGTCAGCATCAGGCCAAAGAAAATAATCCCCTTGAACGGACGCCCTTCCGCCGCCATGGCATCAACGGTTGCCTGATAGATATGCGCACGGCAGAATGCATCCACCTCGTCGGTATAAAACGGGCTGGGTGAAAATGTACCCATACCGCCGGTGTTCAGTCCCTGGTCGCCGTCCTTCGCGCGCTTATGGTCCTGCGCACTGGTCATTGTCCTGATTGTCTTGCCATCCACATAGGACAATACCGACACCTCGCGACCCGTCATAAATTCCTCAATGACCATGCGGTTTCCGGCAGTTCCAAACTGCTTGTCCAGCATGATGGAGCGAACCCCCTCCTTAGCCTCCTCAAGTGTATTGCAGATGAGCACGCCCTTACCAAGTGCAAGTCCGTCTGCCTTCAGCACGATGGGAAAGCTTGCTGTCTCCAGATATGCCAGCGCCTTGTCGGCATCGTCAAAATTCTCATACGCCGCAGTGGGAATATGGTATTTTTTCATCAGGTCCTTGGAAAACGCCTTGGAGCCTTCCAGGACTGCCGCATTTTTCCGCGGTCCAAACACCCGCAGCCCCTCTGCCTCAAACACGTCGACCACACCGCCCACCAGCGGGTCGTCCATGCCGATGATGGTAAGGTCTATCCGGTTCTCCTTTGCAAACGCCGCGAGCCTGTCAAACTCCATTGCGCCGATTGCGACACACTCTGCTATCTGTCCGATTCCGGCATTTCCGGGCGCACAGTATATCTTGTCAACCCTCGGGCTTTTCGCGACGCTTGCCGCAATGGCATGCTCCCGCCCGCCGCTTCCTACGATTAATACCCTCATTTTTGTCATTCTTGTCCTTTCTATATGTATTCTGAAATCTGTCCATTCGCTATCATATCAATTGCCCTGGGAAGAATCTGCCACTCAGCCTGCTCCATCACACGCCGCTGCAAAATTTCCGGCGTGTCGCCAGACAGTACCTCCACCGCCTTTTGCAGGATGATTGGTCCTGTGTCCGTGCCCTCGTCCACAAAGTGAACCGTTGCCCCGGTAACCTTGACACCGCGCGCAAGCGCCGCCTCGTGCACCTTCAGTCCATAATATCCTTTTCCGCAGAAAGACGGAATCAGTGACGGATGAATATTGATGATGCGTCCCTGATATTTTGTAATCATGGCTGGCGGTAAAACGACAAGAAAACCGGCAAGCACAATTAAATCCGGTGCTGCCTCATCCACACATTTCAGAAGCGCCTCGTTGAAAAGCGCCCTGTCCCCATAATCCTTTGGCGATACTGCCACCGCGTCGATTCCTTTGTTCCGCGCCCTTTCCAGCGCAAATGCATTTTTATTGTTGCTGATAACCCGCACAATCTCTGCATTCGTGACCGCACCAGACTCCATGGCGTCCATGACTGCCTGAAGATTGGTGCCGCCGCCGGATACGCACACGCATACTTTTAGCATATTGTTACTCCCTTTTCGCCATCCTTGATTTCACCGATTACATAACAGCTCTCGCCTGCCGCCCTGACAGCCTCCACCGTCTTATCGACATCAGCAGGGTCGACTGCCACAATCATGCCGATACCCATATTGTACGTGTTGTACATCACATGCTCGTCAATGCCGCCCTTTTCCTGCAGCAGCCGGAAAATAGCCGGAACCTCATAGCTGTCCTTTCTGATGACGGCATGTACCCCGTCATGGAGCATTCTGGGAACATTCTCATAAAAGCCGCCGCCCGTGATGTGGCTGCACGCCTTAATCCTGACACCGCTGTCCTGGATGCCCTTAAGCGCCTTTACGTAGATAATCGTAGGCTCAAGCAGCGTCTCGCCAAGTGTCTTCCCCAGCTCGTCATAATAGGTATCAAGGCTTTCCCTGGTCATGTCAAACACTTTCCTGACAAGGGAAAAACCATTGCTGTGCACGCCGCTTGATGCGATTCCGACCAGCACGTCGCCTGCCTTTAAATCCGCTCCCGTAATCAAATCCTTCTCGTCAACCACGCCGACTGCAAATCCGGCAAGGTCGTACTCGTCCTCCGGCATCAGTCCCGGGTGCTCTGCTGTCTCACCGCCGATTAGCGCCGCCCCGCACTGTTTGCAGCCCTCCGCCACGCCAGAAACGATTGCCGCAATTTTTTCCGGCTCATTCTTTCCACATGCAATATAATCCAGGAAAAATAACGGCTCCCCGCCCGCACATGCAATATCATTGACACACATCGCCACGCAGTCAATCCCGACCGTGTCGTGCTTGTCCATCAGAAATGCCAGCTTAATTTTCGTGCCAACCCCGTCGGTTCCTGAGACAAGGGTAGGCTTCTCCATACCCTTAAATTTTTCCATGGAAAAAGCGCCGGAAAACCCACCGATTCCGCCAAGCACTTCCGGTCTCATCGTTCCTTTTATATGCTTCTTTATCAGCTCCACCGACTGATAACCTGCCTCTATGTCAACACCTGCATTTTTGTAATCCATGTTCATCCCCCATTCTTATTTTTTGAGATACTCCTGATAACCTGTCTCCTGAAGTCTGGCATCCTTCGCCTCAACCTGTTCCCTGAGTTTTGCGGCGTAATCCTTCAGCTTTGCAAGCAGGCTGCTGTCTGACGTTGCCAGTATCTTTGCAGCCAGAAGTCCGGCATTCGCACCGCCATTGATTGCGACTGTCGCAACAGGGATGCCTGACGGCATCTGCACAATCGAGTAAAGGGAGTCTCGTCCTCCCAGTGAAGTCGTATGCATCGGTATTCCGATGACAGGCATCGGAAAAATCGCCGCGCACATTCCTGGCAGATGTGCTGCCATGCCTGCACCGGCAATGATTACCTTAAAACCTTTCTCCTCCGCTGTCCTGGCATATTCAAAAAACACATCCGGCTCCCTGTGTGCCGAGATAATCCGCATCTCGTAGGAAATCCCAAGCTCCTCCAGTATGTCTGCCGCCTTTGCCATGACAGGCATATCGGAGTCAGAACCCATTACAATACCAACCTGTGCCATATTTAACCTCCTCATATATCATCCCACAAGAAAAGATTCATAAATCCAATCTTATGCATACTTACCTATAGTTTACAAATAATATTTTCATACGTCAACTAATTCTTTGTAAATTCGCCAAAAAATCAAGCAGGGGAAAACTTTCCCCTGCTCCATGGTATTTCCATATTATTCCGCATCAAAGGCAGCATTCAGCTCCTGCGTGCCCGCAAGCACAAACCTGCCCTTCTCAATAATCGGATATGCATTGTCATCCTTGTCGTACGCCACAATCGACCCCAGCTCGTCATATGGTATCGTGATGTCCGTGTGGCATGCGAAGTATGCCTTGGAAGAATCCGTCTTTCTCAGCGCCGAGATGGAATTTTCCTTCGCCACGACCTCCCTGCCGTCCTCATTGTACACCTTTACTTCCTCGCACCTTGAATAACAGGTATCGCCAATCGCAAAATGCGGCCCTGTCTTCTCCGCAATCAGAATCGGGAAAAGGCTGGCAATCCCATACTTCTTTGCCGTCATATATGCGGTGGTGTTCGTACCGATTGCAAATTCCCCCATTGGAAGCGAATCGTAATGGAACAGAAGGTTCGCCCTGATATAATCCTTATTTTCCTTCTCGCTGCCAAAATTCGTGCAGGTATAATCCGCTGTCATGCCTTCCCGGAAGTCAATCTCAAGATTATGGTACTCCAGCTCGTTCAAAAAGACACGGCTGACATGGAGTTTCCCATTCGTCCCCTCAAGCACGGGCGATGTGAACACCTCGCCGACCGGAATGTTGACATCCGCGACACAGTTCTCGAAAATCGCCTCCTTCTCGGGATTTGCCAGCGGATACAGTGCCACGCGCAAGTCTGTCTTATTGCCGTTCATGCCCTTTATCTCCACATACGCCGCCCTGTTGAGCGTTTCAATCATCGTCGCCTGTATGCGCTCATATGTCGTATAGTCGAGGGTGTTGAGCCTTATCGTCTCGTCAAATATTTCCGGAAAACGCTCCCCGATGCTCGGAACCGGAAACGCGATAATCGTAATGCTGTGCTCCTCCTGATGGATATATCTGCTCACGATATCCGCTGATGCACCCTTTAATTCCGCCGACAGTTTCTGCTGGGTTTCATCCAGGCTGCAGGCTTCCTTTGTGGATGCCGGCGCAAACGGCGCCTCACCAAACACTTCAACCACTGCCGGCCCCGCATACTTTGCCGCCTTGTCTTTTACTTCCTCGTATGCCGCCGCAAGCACCTCCAGATTTCTGTTCACAAGCCTTTTATCGAGGAAAAGCGCAATGTCATCCTTGTGGTCATACAGGAACTGTTTACTGGCATCCGCACCGAAGTATCCTTTTTTGCGCACCACCGACTTTGTAAAAATGTTATTCTCGCTTCTGTATATGGTCGGTTTCAATCCCATTTTCTCAAAATTAAGGATAACTGCCCTTACCATACGCTCAAAGCCAAGCATATAGCGCAGGTCAACCGTCTCCTTTCTGGCAAGGTCGATATGCGCCTTGGCAAACCCGATGCGGTATCCTTCTGTGCAGGTGTCTGCCATCAGCTGTATGCGTTCTTCGGGCAGGGTGTTTAAATACAGTGCCATTTGTTCCACATCCGGCGACACATATTCTCCATATCTGTACAGATAGCTGATATCATTTAAATCACTGTCCATCACGATTCTCACCGCAAAGTCACAGTCCGCGTCGACAAGGCTTCGCACCCGCTGCCGGGCATCCGTCTCGGAATAGTCACTCACGAACCAGTACAGTGTTTCCTTTATGTCCTCCGTATTCGGAACTGCCGCTTTCTCCGGCAGGTTTCCCAGCGCTGTCTCCGAATACGCGTATGCAAACGCATTGTATATCTCCACAAACAGCTCCATACGGATTACCATGTCCTCCATTCTCTGCTCAAAGGCATACGGAATCATTGCCCGAAGCTCCGTGTAGAGAAACGAGAGCATCTGCCCCATTTCCTGTCCGAATTTTTTACAGGCAAACGACGGATTGGCATAGCTCTCGTCATAGTTTGCCCCCATGATGTCCGCATACAATGACGCATTCTGCGCCCGCAGCGCTTCCACGCCGGCTACTTTCCCCATATTGTCATATGCATCTGTAACCAGCAGGATAAAGTCCGCGGTTTTCCTGTAAAATTCCTTATAAATGCCGGCAACCTCCTGTGCTGCCGCAATCTCCCTGATTCTATCACAGGTAAGCTTATATCTCTCTGTAACCATATCCATCCCTAAACCACTCCCAAATACAAAATAATGCCGCCAGCAATTACCGTCAGGGCATTTAACAAAATTCCGATTACCGGAAAAATATGGAAAATGTCTTTTTCCATCAGCGAACGAATTCCGAGAACCAGCCCTGCCACCGCATATACCGCGGAAAGAATCACCACCGCTCCATACTGCATCAGCGCAGTCCCCTTATTCTGATAGGTCAGGTGCACTGCAAGGCTAATTGAGACAGTCGCTATCAGCCCTAATATGGATGACATCACGCCCCACTTAGGATTTTTCTTATCTGTAAAAATATACCCTGTTTTTCCAAAAATTCGAAGCATATTCCCTCCCATATGAAATGGGCATTCCATACGAAATGCCCACTCGTGTGCCGGACACAGACAGAGCTGTCGTCCGTATGCATCAAAACAGTATCCTGGATTTACCAGCCAGAAGCCTGCCGCCGCTGATTAAAAGCAGTACACCGCCTGCGACTCCTGCCACAATGGAAATCACGCCTATCACGATGGCAAGTGCCCCGGAACGTCCCATTATTTTATACACTTTCTCATCCATGCCATTTTCTCTCCTTCAGGTTTCCCCATCATTTTATTTTGCGCCGTACTGCGCATAATATGCCTCTATGGCTTCTTTCATTCTGTCGTCAATGAGCACCCTGCCATTGTAATTCCTGTTGTACAGATGCTCCACAACCTCCTCCATGGTCACAATGGCGCCCGTCTCTATCCCATATACTTCCCGGATTTCTGCAAGCGCGTTCTTCTGGGTTTTTCCGCGCTCCTGACGGTTCAGGCTCACCATCAGACCCACGACGTCCACATTTGCCTGTGCCTTCAAAATCGGAAATGTCTCCTCGATTGATTTCCCCGAGGTAGTGACATCCTCGATAATGACAACCCTGTCCCCATCATTTAAGTCGCTTCCAAGAAGGATTCCCACGTCACCGTGGTCCTTGGCTTCCTTCCTGTTTGAGCAGTATCTGATATCCCTGCCATACAGTGAGCTAAACGCCATCGTCGTTGCAACCGCAAGCGGAATTCCCTTATAAGCCGGTCCAAATAACACATCAAAATCCGTACCGTAGTTGTCATGAATCGCCTTTGCATAATACTCGCCAAGCTTCCTGAGCTGTGAGCCCGTGACATATGCCCCCGCATTCATGAAAAACGGCGATTTTCTGCCGCTCTTTAATGTAAACTCACCGAACTTGAGCACATTGCTGTCGACCATAAACTCTATAAACTCTTTTTTGTACTGTTCCATCCTCTTACGCCTCCGTTATTTTCCGACACTTGCAAATGCCTGATCAATATCCGTAATCATGTCAATGACTGCCTGCCTTGACGCATCCGCGTAATTATATGTGCCAAACCTGCTGTATTTCTCATTCTGGTATGCCGCGATAATCCCCCTTGACGAGTTCACAATCGCACCAAGCCTGTTGTCATCAAAAAAGTGTATCAAATCCTTTCCTGTCCCTCCCTGTGCACCATAACCGGGCACAAGAATGAATGATTTTGGCATCACCCTGCGCAGCGCCCTGCCCTGCTCAGGATATGTAGCGCCCACCACCGCACCGATATAGCTGTAGCCCTTCTCACCCATCAGCTGGCTGCTCCACTCAGCAACCTTCTCACCGACAATTTCATAAAGCGGCTTCTCCCCAGAGTCAGTCCCTCCGGCATCTTCGCCTGCCGAGCCTGTGCGCACCTGCCTGTCCTGAAATTCGCCGCTGCTCGGATTGGAGGTCTTGACCAGTATAAAAATGCCTTTCTTTTCTTCCCTGCACACATCAATAAAGGGCTGTACACCATCTGAACCGAGATAGGGGTTGACCGTCACAAAGTCCTCGTCGAATGCTGCACACAGGCTGCTTCCTACCTGAACCCTGCCAAGATGTGCCGATGCATAGGCTGCCGAGGTTGATCCGATATCGCCGCGCTTGATGTCACCGATTACCACAAGCCCTTTTTCCCTGCAGTAGTCGACCGTTTTCTGGAATGCCCTAAGCCCGGGAATGCCAAACTGCTCATACATCGCAATCTGCGGCTTGACAGCCGGAATCAGATCGTATGTCTTGTCTATGATTCCCTTGTTGAAAAGCCACACTGCCTCCGCTGCACCTTCGAGCGTCTCTCCTTTTTCCGCAAAAGCTGCTTTCTGAATATGCTCGGGGACGAACTTCATTGTGGGGTCGAGTCCCACCACGATGGGTGCCCCTGTCTTTTGAATTTTCTCAATGAGTTTATCAATCATAATGTACTCTCCCTGTATCGTATTTATGCCATCTGGGGTATTCATATGTATTACGCATTTGCCTTTAAATACTCGGCATACTTCCTTATATTAGATACATTAACATATTTCTGCTCGGATTGTCCAGCTACAATTACAAGCGTTGGCGCCTGCATGACACCATACCGGACTGCAAGATCCATGTTTTCTTCCGCATCTATAATCGTGTAATCGACGTCTTTCAGGTACTCCTTCGCCAGGCTGCAGTTCGGGCAGGTCTTGGTCGTGAACAGATATGTATCCTTGCTGTCCCCCGATGCCTTTTTCTCCTGCACCAGCATCCGGTTCATCTCTCTTGCCTTTTTATTTGGCACGCTGTCCGCTGCCTTCTCCGCGGCACGTACATGCACTGTGCTTCCCATCTTGTACTCCGTGCGGTTTTTGTACTCCTGAAGCTTGCCGTCATTCCAGTTCTGTACCGGCCGGTAGTAACCCGTGATACGGCTGTAGACCTCCGTCACCTTCCCGCACTTCGGGCATGCCTTCTGTTCACCCGCAAGATATCCATGCTCCCTGCAAATGGAGTAGGTTGGCGACATCGTGTAATACGGAAGCCTGTAATTCTCGGCAATCGTGCGCACCAGTTTCGCTGCCGCTTTCCAGTCCGGAAGCTTCTCCCCGAGAAACGCATGGAACACCGTCCCTGATGTGTAGAGCGTCTGAAGCGCATCCTGTATGTCCAGCGCATCAAAAATGTCCGTCGTATAATCAACAGGCAGATGCGAGGAGTTCGTGTAATATGGTTTGTCCCCCGGATGTCCCGCCGTGATGATGTCACTCCACTTCTCCCTGTCATGCTTTGCAAGCCGGTATGTCGTGCTTTCTGCGGGTGTCGCCTCGAGATTGTACAGGTCACCATACTGTTCCTGATAGTCAGACAGCCGCCCGCGCATATGGTTGAGCACATCCTTCGCAAACTGCTGTGCCTTCTTCTGTGAGAGGTCGGCGCGAATCCACTTTGCATTCAGTCCCGCCTCGTTCATGCCAATCAGCCCGATCGTAGAAAAATGGCTGTCGAAATTTCCAAGATACCGCTTTGTGTAGGGATAAAGCCCTTCATCCAAAAGCCGCGAAATCACCTTTCTCTTAATACTCAGCGAACGTGCACTGATATCCATAAGCCGGTCAAGCCTTCTGTAAAAATCCTTCTCGTCGGCAGCAAGGTATGCGATGCGCGGCATGTTAATCGTAACGACGCCCACGCTTCCCGTGCTCTCCCCAGAGCCAAAAAAACCACCTGTTTTTTTACGCAGCTCCCTCAGGTCGAGACGCAGCCTGCAGCACATGCTCCTGACATCGGAAGGTTCCATGTCAGAATTAATATAGTTGGAAAAATACGGTGTTCCGTACTTTGCCGTCATTTCAAATAACAGTCTGTTGTTTTCGTTGTCAGACCAGTCAAAATCACGTGTTATGGAATAGGTCGGAATCGGATACTGGAATCCCCTTCCGTCAGCATCGCCCTCTATCATGGTCTCGATAAACGCCTTGTTGACCATGTCCATCTCCGCCTTGCAGTCCTTGTAGCAGAAATCCATCTCCTGACCGCCTACGATTGCAGGAAGGTTGGCAAGGTCATTGGGAACAGTCCAGTCAAGCGTGATGTTGCTAAACGGTGCCTGCGTCCCCCACCGGCTCGGTGTATTGACCCCATAAATAAACGCCTCAATACACTTCTTGACCTCGTGATATGAGAGATGGTCCACTTTCACGAACGGCGCAAGGTATGTATCAAAGGAGGAAAATGCCTGTGCTCCCGCCCACTCATTCTGCATGATGCCAAGGAAGTTCACCATCTGGTTGCACAAAACCGACAGATGCCTTGCCGGTGCGGAAGTAATCTTTCCCGTAATGCCACCCAGCCCTTCCTGAATCAGCTGTTTCAAAGACCAGCCTGCGCAGTACCCCGTAAGCATGGAGAGATCGTGAATATGGATGTCCGCATTTCTGTGCGCGTTTGCAATCTCATCATCATATATCTCGGAAAGCCAGTAGTTTGCCGTGACGGCACCCGAGTTTGACAGAATCAGCCCTCCCACGGAGTAGGTGACTGTCGAGTTTTCTTTCACGCGCCAGTCCTCAATTTTCACATAGCTGTCTACTACATCCTTATAATCCAGAATCGTGGAGCGCATGTTGCGCATTTTCTCCCTCTGTTTCCGATACAGGATAAACGCCTTTGCAGACTCTGCGTAACCTGCCTGCTCCAGGACTTTCTCCACACTGTCCTGTATATCCTCCACATGAACCTTGCCTTCTTTTATTTTTCCCTGAATGTCGGCTGTAACCCGCAGTGCAAGCAGACCCACGATATCATCATCAAACTGCACCTGTGTCGCATTAAATGCCTTGACAATCGCCCCGCTTATCTTATCCAGACAAAACGCTGCCAGTACGCCATCCCTCTTAATAACCTGAAACACTCAAACTACTCCTTCCGTAATATCTTTACGCTCCGAAGAGCGCCATCACATCAATGATAGCAGATATAAAATTCCAAGTCAATCGAACACAACGCAATATTATGTGTTCCTTTTTGACTTTTTTACAATATCTAGTGTTATCTGGTTTTCAGAAAATCATTCTCCTTTTTCGCCCGCGCATCGTCAGGGTAGACCTGTAAATACTCCTGCATCATCGTCCTTGCCTCCGAAAACTTTCCCAGATACTCCTTTGCCACAATCAAATTATACCGGAGCTCCTGCAGATAGTCGGAATTTCCCATATCAATGCCGCTTTCGAGAACTGTCACAGCCTCCTCATACTTCCCCTGCCGCATCAGACAGATGCCATAGCTGTTGTACAGCGCCGCATCAGGTTCATTGGCATCCAGAAACGTCTGATATACTACCGTGGCATAATTCATATCCCCGAGCTTCTCATAGGTCTGTCCCAGCAGCAGGGCAAGCTTTGGGTCTTTTCCGTTTACAGCGCTGTCAAGGTTGATGCGTGCATTGTCGTAGTCCTCAAGGTAGAAATAAATAACACCCTTTTCCTCCTCCTTGAGCTTCTTGTCGTTCTTGCCCATAAACTCCTGCAGGTACGTCTTGCCTTCCTCCCCGAAGCCGGCTGCCTGCATCTCCACATACGCATCCGTCCGCAGGGAAAGATTGTCCGAATCAAGCGAAAACGCTTTCTCAAAGTCCGCGACAGCCTGCTCATAGCGGTTCTGCCTGAGTATGGCACATGCCCGCAGGTAATACGCATCCTTGTCCTTTTTCCTGAGTGCCAGAACTGCCGAGTAAATCTCCTCTGCCTGCTTGTACTTTCCCTGTTTCATGTAAGCCGCTGCAAGGTAATAATTGGTGTCGTATTCCAAATCCGTAAGGCTGTTTCCCGCATTCTCTATCGACTTGAGAAAGGATGTTGCAGCATCCGCATAGTTTCCAAGTCCCATATAGGCAATCCCCTGTCCCCTGTAGGCAAGCTCCAGGTCTTCATTATTCAGAAGCGCCTTTTCAAAACTGTCAACCGCCCCCTGGAAATCATACTGCTCCACCTGGTCCATTCCCGCAAGCAGATTCGTATTTTCCTGCTTTTTGCCGCAGCCACCCATAAGAAGCGCCACCGTCAGCGCTGCTGCACCCAGCTTTATCGTAAATATCCGTTTTGTATTTTTTCCTTTAATCAATTTTACTCTCCCAGACATTCTTATTTAATTATCATATTGTAATGATAGAGGAAATATAAAATGATGTCAATTCCAGTTTTCAATAAAAAATAAAATGAATGGCAGGATACAACGATTGACGAAACCGAAAAGAAAGCTTATAATTTTACTATACTATTAATTTTTTATTAAATTACGTTAAATTTTTAAGAAGCAGGATTTTATGAAACCAAACGGAAAAAATCGAACCACCCTGTTATTGTTTATCTTACTACTGGTCATGACAGCCGCCTCCGCATCCATCTATCTGACCCTGCAGGATGACGAGGATATGTACCGCAGCCAGACAAACAGTGCAGATGCAGCCAGGCCGCTGGTTGCCAACCTGACGGCGGACGAACTGCTGAATCAAATCACAGTCGGATACAATATCGGCAATTCCCTGGACTGCTGTCCCGCTGCTGGCAGGAATGACGGCACCCACGACAGCGCCTACTACGAAACTTGTCAGGGAAACCCTGTCATCACAAAAGAATTTGTAGGCGCATTAAAGCGCTCCGGCTTCAATGCCATACGTCTCCCAGTCACGTGGTCATGCAATACATATCGTGAGAACGGCAGGCTTGCCATCCGTGAGGACTGGCTGGACCGTGTTGCGCAGGTCATTGATTATGCCATGGATTACAATCTTTATATCGTACTGGATACCCATCATGATGATGACATCATATGGGCAGATATGGAGGACATTGACAAGGTTTCCCAAAACCTGTGTGATTTGTGGACGCAGATTGCGGAACGCTTTCAGGATTATGACCAGCGCCTTGTCTTTGAATCCTTCAATGAAATCAATGCAAGGGACAACGACTGGCAGTCCTATGCGTCTTCCATGGAAGCCGCCAATATTTTAAACCAGCTCTTCGTGGACACTGTACGCGCAGGCGGCGGGTACAATGCCGAACGCATTCTGCTCTGTGACACCTACCTGAGCGAAACGGCGGATGATATCCTCAACGGATTTGTCCTTCCGGACGATACGACGGACGGCAGGCTTGCCATCAGTGTGCATAGCTACAACTCTTCCTACAACCAGGACATCAAAAGCTTTTTTGACAGGCTTCAGGATCATTCCATGCGTCTCGGCGTCCCGATTGTCATCACGGAATTTGGAACCTCGGACAGCTTCGTTCCTGCGGAATACCGCTCCAATCATGCCGGAAACTACATCGCATGTGCAAATGAATACGGTATAAAATGCTTCTGGTGGGATGACGGGCACGACTACAGACTGATTGACCGTGACAGCGGAGAACCAGTCCATGAAGATATTGTCGATTCACTTATGAATCCCGCGGAATTTAATACCGACAAGATTGCCACCAGCATTTTTGACTCCATAAAAAGCTACTCCTATGCCTCGATTTCCCCCTTGACCGGAGCGCTTGTAGACTTTCCTGACGGCGCACTTACCCTCAATCCGGGAAAGCAGGGAATGCCTGTCATGTACAGTTATGGATACCGCATCAGTCTCAATACGTCCGGAGCCGGGAATGGCCTGAGGCTTTCCGGCCTGTGCTTTTATGACGCCCACCAGAATCTTGTGTCGTACCATGCCCTCGACAAGGAGCTGTCCTATGACATCACGCCGCCGGAAAATGCGTCCTTTATGCGCATCACTTTTTTCAACCCATGGGATTACCGCAGCCTTGAGGAATATATCTCATACTTTGAACAGGATGCACTCAGCCTCGAAATAACGGAATATATAAAATAATCGGGCCTGGGAAGCTATTCCCTGCCCGATTATTTCATATATTCACCCTTCTACAACAATGCCCTCAGCAAAAAGTATCTTCTGATTTTTCCAGCCCTCTTGTTTTTCAGGAGCCGGTATTCAAAGCGTTCTCTTCCGGAAGAAATCAGGTGCTCATCCACCCCGCCCAGAATCTGGTTCACCGTCTCGTTTTCCAATGCCGCATCGCAGACCTCTGCAAAACTTTCTTTATCAGCACGGTATGCCCTGGCACATTCGCAAAACAGACCGGACAATTCCTTTGCATAATATGCGTTCATGCGCCCTGCCAGCTCACTGTCATTGTGTCTCGTTACCGCTGCGGTGCTATAATCATATACAATTTTCATAAAGGCAAGCCTCGATTCCATGTCAAAATCCTGCATGACAATGTTGTTTCTCTGCAAATAATAGACAATCATTGCCTTGGACAGCATGTAGCTGCTGCTACGTGCAAAGCATTCCGCCACGAACAGAAAATCCTGCCCTGCTGGCAAATCCGTCCGAAAGGAAATACGGTTGTCCCTGATGATACTGCCCTTAAACAGCTTTCCCCAGCAGGTATTCAGCACAGAATCAGCATACATCAGCCTCCCTGCCTCCTCTGCGTCTGTCGATACCACATCGGACAGCGGAAGCATCCGTGCCTTAAGCTTTCCGTTCTCTTGCAGCACGATATGGCTGAATGCGACAAAGTCTGCATAGTCCTCCTCCACTGCCGCCTCTATCTGTTCCCATGCATCCTCGCACAGCCTGTCGTCCGCATCAAGGAACAGGATATACCTGCCAGCAGCCTCTTCCAGCCCCCTGTTGCGCACGGCGGATAGCCCGCCGCCTTCTTTTTTCACAAGCCGGATGCGGCTGTCCCGCTCCGTATACCTGTGTACGACATCTGCCGTGTCCTCCATGCTGCCGTCGTCCACCACGATGCATTCCATGGCAATATTTTCCCTGGAACATCTTGTGACGCTCCTAAGGCACGCAGCGATATACCCCTGCATATTGCAGGCAGCTACGATTACACTCAAATCCATGACCAGCCCCACTCCTTTCCTGTTTCATAAGAAACCGTCGGCAAACAGCCTATACGAGAAAAAACCCTGACATTCCATCAGGGATTTTTCGTAACGTTACGATTTTTCCGTTCTCGCAGCGTAATCTGTCGATTCCTTTATCACGAGCTCCGCCTTATATGTAATGTGCTGGTGTTCTGCCCTTCCTGCGATAATGTTGAACAGCAGCTTGGTTGTCGCCTTCGCCATTTCCTCCACAGGCTGGTGCATTGTCGTCAGGCTTGGCACTGTATAATTTGCCATGTCAATCCCGTCATAGCCTGCGATGGACACATCCCCCGGCACCTCCAGCCCCGCCTCGTGCAGGGCTCTCAATGCACCGATTGCCAGCGCATCCGCCACCGCATACAGTGCAGTAAAAGGCTCCTTGCTCTCCAGTAATTTCCTGGTGGTAAGATATCCGTTCTCCATGGAAAAATGCCCCAGCCCATCGTCTGTCTGACAGACCAGTTTGGGATTTACCGCAATGCCGTGTGCCTTCAGGGAATCACAATATCCTTCCAGACGGAGCTTGCCGATACTCTGCTCCTCCGCCTCCGCAATAAGGATTGCAATCCTTGTATGCCCAAGACCAATCAGGTAATCTACCATCCGTGCGCTTTCCTTTCGGTCATCCACGCTGATACTGGAATACGAATTCTTGTTAATGCTCTCCGGTATGGAACCCACCGCACTAAACACAAATGGGACAGTGAGCTTTTGCAGCTTTTCCTCAGAGTGTGAAAACAGACCGCCCAGAAATATAATCCCCCTCAGCCTCTTTTCCTTTACCACCTTCTGAGCCACATCCACTTCGTCCTCATCCGCCTCAATGTGTGACAGCTCCATTGCATAGTGCTTCTTTTTGCACTCCTGCTCAATTACCTTAATCATACTGGTAAAGAACGGATTTGAAATACCTTTTATCAGCACTGCAATCGCTTTCGCATCCACCCTTTTTAAATTCCTGGCACTGTCATTCGGCACATACCCGCTTTCCTTTATCGCATCCATAATCCGCTCTTTCGTCTCCGGATTAATGTCTGGATGATTGTTAATCGCCCTGGAAACAGTACTGACACCCACCCCGCACATTTTGGCTATATCCTTAATCGTCGGCTCAAACACTTGCATCACCCCTGTTGACTATTTCTTCTTCGCCTTATTATTGCGGACAATTCTTCCATAAATCTGTGCCAGCTCAAGCATATGTTTTGAGAGTTCCTCAGTGCATGCATCGTGTTCCATGCGCCACTCCCAGTTTCCGCCAAGTGTGGACGGTGTATTGATTCGCGCCTCCGCCCCAAGTCCCAGGTAGTCCTGCATGGGAATCACTGCCGTGTCTGCCACGCATCCAAGCGCCGTGCGGATCAGGCTCTCACAGATATCCGATGCCCTCCTGACCCCCAGATACTTCTTTGCAAAGGACAAATCCTTTCTGCTCATACATGGAATCCAGCCGTTTACCGTGTCATTGTCGTGTGTTCCTGTATAAACCACACAGTTATTGCTGTAGTTGTGCGGCAGATAGTCGCTCTCCTCCCTGGAATCAAACGCAAACTGCAGAATTTTCATTCCGGGATATCCTGTCTTCTTGACAAGCTTCAGTACACTCGGTGTCAGAAATCCCAGATCCTCCGCGATAACCGCACGGTTTCCAAGCGTCTTTTTCATGACCTCAAACAGCTTATAGCCTGGTCCTGGTTTCCACTCGCCATTCTCAGCCGTCTCATCGCCATATGGGATTGCCCAGTATTCGTCAAATCCCCTGAAATGGTCAATGCGCACAATGTCGTATATCTCAAACACATGTGCAAGTCTTCTCATCCACCATGCAAACCCGGTCTCCTCATGGTAATCCCACTTGTACAGCGGATTGCCCCAGAGCTGTCCGGTCGCAGAAAACGCATCAGGCGGGCAGCCTGCAACCGCAGTCGGGACATTCTCCTCGTCGAGCTGGAACAGCTCAGGATTCGCCCATGTGTCCGCGCTGTCAAACGCCACATAAATGGGAATGTCCCCCACAATACTGATTCCCTTCCCATTGGCGTATTCCTTGAGTGCCATCCACTGTGTGGAGAACAGGTACTGCTGATAGCTGTAAAATGCAATGTCGTCCGCAAGCTTCTTCTCATAGTCTGCCATCGCCTGTGGTTTCCTGAGACGGATATCCTCGTCCCACTCAATCCACGAAACGCCGTCAAGGGAATCCTTGACTGCCATGTACATCGCATAATCCTTAAGCCACTCCCTGTTCTCCTCGACAAATGCCTTGTACGCCGGATTCTCATCCACGTTTGCCCGCTCAAATGCCTTCCGCAAAAGCTTAAACCTTGTGAAGTATATTTTCTCATAGTCTACCCTTTTGGTATCGTTACCAAAATCGACAGACGAACATTCCTCTTCCGTGAGCAGTCCCTCCTCAATCAGTGCATCCAGACTGATATAATACGGGCTTCCCGCAAAAGTAGAAAAAGACTGGTACGGTGAATCACCATATCCCGTCGGTCCTAATGGTAAAATCTGCCACAATGACTGTCCTGATGCTGCCAGAAAGTCCACGAAATCATAGGCTTCCTTTGAAAAACCGCCTATTCCAAATCTTGACGGTAAGCTGGATACCGGCATAAGCACGCCACATCTTCTCATACATTTCTCCTTTTCCAGCAACGATTCCATACTGCCCAGCAGTCATGCAGCACGGAACCGTCACTTTTCCTGCAATAAATATTAAAACTTATCCTTTTACAGCACCTGCAACCACGCCCTCGATGATATATTTCTGGCAGGCAATATAGAATATGATAATTGGTATGATTGCCAGTATAATCATCGCCATCATGGCACCCATGTCAATCGCGCCATAACCGCCCTTGAGGTACTGAATCGCAATAGGAATGGTCTTATATTTCTTGATGTCCAGCACGAGATACGGCAGCAGATAATCGTTCCACACCCACATTGCCTCCAGAATCGCCACGGATATCGCTGTCGGCTTCATGACAGG
The DNA here is from genome assembly GCA_002490665.1 of Lachnospiraceae bacterium UBA7205. GTDB lineage: Bacteria > Bacillota > Clostridia > Lachnospirales > Lachnospiraceae > COE1. Next base: position 28,784 of record DKUL01000051.1, read on the forward strand.
AAATACTATCTTAAAATATGTCTGAATGGGGGTGCAGCCATCGATCATGGCAGCCTCCTCTATCTCTAACGGAATGGATTTCACAAATCCACAGAACATAAAGACCGCAAGCCCTGCCCCAAATCCCAGATACACAATAATAATGCCGACAGGGTTTCCTAACTTAAGTATATCAGCTATTTTCGATAATGTAAACATTACCATTTGAAAAGGTATAATCATTGAGAATGCAAACAGCATATACATGCCGGAGGTAACTGCATTTTTTACCCTGGTGATGTACCACGCGCACATAGAGGTGCACAGGATAATCACAAATACCGCACCCACTGTAATGAACAGCGAGTAGCCGAACGCCTTTGGCAGCTCAATTTTTTCGATACCGCTGATATAGTTTTCCATTCCCACAAAGGACTTGGAATCGGGAAGTGCAAATGGCCTCTTGCTGATAAAGATTTTCTTCTTAAAGGAATTATATAACACAATGACAATCGGCATGACATAAATCACCGAAATAATTGTAAATATTGCCGTTAACAATCCACCATGTTTTGCTTTTCTCACACTTGACATTATGCCTGTACCTCCTTTTCCCTTGTAGCCTTCAGCTGTACAACTGCTATCAGTGCCACTAATATAAAGAATATGACTGCCTTCGCCTGGCCTACACCCTCCCAGCCGTTCCTGCCATAGAAGGTGTTAAAGATATTGAGCGCAAGCATTTCAGACTTGTTGGATGGTTCGCCTGCTGTCAGCGCAAGGTTCTGGTCGAAAAGCTTGAACGAGTTGGTCAGTGTCAGAAATGAGCATATCGTAATCGACGGCATAACCATTGGAAGGGTTACGTGTCTTAATAATTGTCTGTTGTTAGCGCCGTCAATCTTTGCCGCCTCAATCAGGTCCCCGGGAATATTCTGTATTCCTGCAATGTATATAATCATCATATACCCGACCTGCTGCCAGCACATCAGAATGACAAGTCCCCAGAAACCATATGCGGAGCTGTATGTCAGCGTGCGCTCCATTCCGGCAAGAATGCCGTTTAAAATCAGCTGCCAGATATAGCCAAGAATAATGCCGCCGATTAAGTTTGGCATAAAGAATATGGTTCTGAACATATTGGTACCTTTGATCCCTTTTGTCAGGAGCATCGCCACCGCAAAGGCAAGGATATTGATTGCCAGGACAGAGACGATGGTAAACAGAGCCGTATACCAGAGTGAATGGATAAACGTGCCGTCACCCCAGATTCTGATATAATTTTTAAATCCTACAAATTTGGCGTCCGTAACTGTAGTGAACTCGCAAAATGACAGATATACGCCAAGAATAAACGGAATGATAAATCCGATTGTAAACGCAAGAAGCGTCGGTAACGCAAAAATTGGAAAATACTTTTTAATTGCCTTATCCATAAACTTATTACCTCTCTCATAAAAAAACTTCGCTTTTTGTCAAATGGTTTACGCTGTTGCAAATTCCTATAATGTAAAAATGGTGCAGCCAGATGCCTCCGGCTGCACCCATAAACTGTAAACAGTTTTGATTATGTCCGCAAATACTGCACTGATGCGTATTAGTTGTTTGATGCCGCAAACTCGGAAGCCCAGCCGTCAACAAACGCAGTCTCAACTGCAGACCATTCGCCGGTGCCCTGTGCATACTCCAGAAGTGCGCTTCCCACGCCGTTCTTCCAGTTCTCTGAAGGCATTGTCGTGAATGTCCATGCAACGGATGTCTTGCCCGATGACACATAGTCATTTGCAATGTTTACAAGCGGGTTTGCAGCAGGATAGTCATCAAATGCCTTGAACGGGCAGACAAATCCCATGATATAGGAGAGTGCATCGCATCCGTCATGGGATGTCACACACCAGTTCATGAAGTCCAGTGTTGCCTGAATGTCTTCAGCAGATGCATTCTTGTTCACGCACCAGTAATTCTCGCTGCCTGTACAGAGTCCCTGGTTTTCCTCGCCCTCTACCCCGATGTAGATAGGAAGCATGCCGAGGGATTCATCAGCCATGCCATTTCCGCTCAAATCCGTGTAAGCCCATGTACCATTCTGGTAGAATACCGCATCGCCAAGTGCGAAATCCGCTGTAGCGTCCTCGCCTGTCTTACTTGACAGAAGGGAAGGAGCGCAGACTGAATCTGTAATATATAAATCCCAGATGTTCTTGTAATTCTCTAAGTATGTACCCTTGATGGCGTCTGTGGAACCGATGCCGTCTGCCTGATACTCATAGTAAATCGGCAGATTTGCAAGGTGTGTCTTGAATCGCCAGTCAGAGCTTGAATCCATGCCGGCTGATGTGAAGGCACCCTTTACGCCAAGGTCATCTGCGTTCTCCTGAATGCTGTCTGCTACTGCCTTGAGCTTGTCAAAGGAATTAATCTCCTCAACGCTCTTGACAGCGGCATAATCCTTTGTGAAATAATCATTTAAGATATCCGCATTGTAGATAATGCCATATGTCTCCACAACATACGCGATTCCCTTTACCTCATCGCCATCCTTGAGCGCGAAATCGTCACTCTTTAACTGTCCGTAAATTTCCGAACCGGAAAGGTCGTAGCAGTAATCCTTCCATGTCGCAAGTCCTACCGGGCCATTTACCTGGAACAATGTCGGCGCCTCTGACTTTGCCATCTCTGACTTTAATGTAGACTCATATGTACCGGAAGCAGCCGTCTGTACAACGACCTCCACACCTGTCTCAGCCGTGTACTTTGCAGCCAGCTCTTCCCAGTCGCCAGCCTGTTCCGGCTTGAAGTTCAGATAGTAAACCTTGCCGCTTCCTGACGCAGCGCCTGCATCTGCCTGCGCATTGTCTGCTGCTGTATCTTCTGCCTTTGTATCGTCTGCCTTTGTATCATCTGCCTTTGTTTCCGTCTTTGTGTCCGCCGCGGGAGCCTGTGTCTGGCTTGAATCGTTTCCGCCACACCCCGTAAGCACTGTCGCGAGCATTGCCGCACTGAGAACTGCACTTAATAACTTTTTCTTCATAATTAATACCTCTTTCCTTTTTGATACCTTTGTATCCCCTTGGTTTCTAAAGTCCCTTGCGCATTCCGGAATCGTTTTCGGTAACGATATCGGTAACGTTTCCAATGGACAAATTAATCATATCATTCTGCCGAAAAATTATCAAGCTAATTTTCCATATTATTTCATCTTTGGCGAAATTATCCGAAATAATAACTTTTATATTGTGCAAATACGACAAAAGAATCTGCGAAAGCTGTCCACTTTCCACAGATTCTTCTGACAAATTATATTATTTGTATATATGGCTCATTCTGTCCGTCTTACTAATCCCTTCCGTAAATATCCCTGGTGTAAATCTTGTCCGCTACATCGGCAAGCTCATCTGTCATACGGTTGGCAATAATGACATCAGACATTTCCTTAAACGCATCAAAGTCGCGGATTACCCGCGAGCGGAAGAAGTTGTCCTCCTTCAGGCTTGGCTCATACACAACGACCTCAATTCCTTTTGCCTTGATACGCTTCATAATGCCCTGTATGGAGGACTGGCGGAAATTGTCGGAATCGGTCTTCATGGTAAGCCTGTACACGCCTACTATCTTCGGCCTGCGTGCCAGTATCATATCTGCAATATGGTCTTTTCTGGTCCGGTTGGCATCCACTATTGCCGTGATAATGTTATTGGGCACATCCTCATAGTTCGCCCGCAGCTGTTTCGTGTCCTTTGGCAGGCAATAACCGCCATAGCCAAACGACGGGTTGTTGTAATGGCTGCCGATTCTGGGGTCAAGCCCCACGCCTTCGATAATCTGCTTTGTGTTTAACCCGCGCACCTCGGCGTATGTGTCCAGCTCATTGAAGTACGCCACACGCAGCGCCAGATAAGTATTGGCAAAAAGCTTAATCGCCTCCGCCTCCGTCACGTCCGTAAACAGTGTCGGAATATTCTCTTTTATTGCCCCCTGCTTGAGCAGGTCTGCAAACACCCTGGCACGCTCGGACTGTTCCCCCACAATAATCCTTGACGGATAAAGGTTGTCGTATAGCGCTTTGCCTTCCCGCAGAAACTCGGGGGAGAAGATAATATTGTCAATGCCATATTTTTTCCTGATGGATTTCGTATACCCTACCGGGACTGTCGATTTGATGACCATGACAGCATGCGGATTTACCTTCATGACAAGCTCTATCACCGTCTCTATCGAGCTTGTGTCAAAGTAGTTCTTATCCGGGTCATAGTTGGTCGGTGTCGCAATGATTATATAGTCCGCATCCCGGTATGCATCTGCACCGTCCGTTGTCGCCCGCAGGTTCAATTCTTTTGACGACAGGTATTCCTCAATTTCCTTGTCGATGATGGGTGACTTCCTGTTGTTAATCATGTCTGCCTTTTCCTGAAAGACATCCACTGCCGCCACCTCGTTGTTCTGCGCAAGCAATATGGCATTGGAAAGCCCCACATACCCGATACCCGCTACTGCAATTTTCATGTCATTCCTCCTGTTTTCTTATTTCTTTTTAAAATCATATGTGCCGCTGTTTTTCACATAGAATGTTCCGCCGCCCTGATAAACCGTGCTGTCCCCGGCAACGCTCCACTTTCCGCTGCCAAGCCTGTAAATCCTTGCGCGTCGCAGATTCTTCTTTCCGCTGGTGGTAATTCCGTCCCGAACCCACGTTTCCCATACTTCCACCGTATATTTTGTCTGATTGCCTGCCATATCTTCCGCAGCAATCACATACGCGTTATCCGATGGCTTGAGCGTAAACTCCGCACGATTGTCGATTACTGCTACTGCCGCACCGTTTACCGTAACGGAACGAAGATTTTCATCCGTTATTATTACAGTCTGGTCACCATAATAGCTTTCGCCATCCGACACGCCACTGATAACTGGTGCTGTCCCATCAGGTTCCACGCGCGCCAGAATTTCAAAATCTGAAACTTTAATGACTTCCTGATACAGCTGCGTTGCCGCAAACACTGCCTTAGCGGTATATTTGCCCGCCTTGTCCGGTACTGTTGTCGTATAGGTACTGTCGTCCGCGCCCGCTTTCTTGTAATAATATGTTATGTGGTCAACGCCGTTTGTCTCGGAGCTTACCAAGGGGGCAGGCATTTCGTCGCCCTCATACCATCCGGGCTGGGTAAACTCCGCAGTACCCTCCTGCAAAACCGGCGGCGTCCCCGCATCCTTTACCCACACGATACATTCTATCCAGTTGCCTGCCATATCATCCGCCTTAATGATATAAGGCTGTTCGGACGGCTTGAGTACAAATTTTACCTGATTGTCCGCAATTGTCTGCAACACATCATTGACTGTAACCTTGAGGAGAAACGCGTCCGTAACAATCACCTCGGTATCACCATAATATGTCCCGCCATTCTGCACGCCGGTGATTACGGGATCTGTTTCGTCAATCAGGAACTGCAGTGCTTCCGCAGGATATTCCGTTCCGTCTGCTTTCTTCACATAAAGCGTCACACTCCCGCTCTGTGTAACCGTAACGGCATCCGTCCATGCGTCCGCCGCCGACAGCCGGAGCTGATAGCCGTCCTTTGCGCGTATGGTCACTGCCCCTGTATACCATCCCTCATTCCCCTTCGAACCCAGAATCTCGTATTGGGCTTCCTCCGTTGCGGTGAGGATGCATGCCTGAAGTTTTGCATTTTTTACATCAAAATCCCGCCCGACCGACGCTATTCCGTTGGCCGGGTTCGTCCATATTTCACTTGCACTGTTCAACTTGCATTCGGAATCTTTATAGACAAGCTTCCATTCGTCCGCCTCCACATCAGGGAATGCCACCTTGGAAGGGTCGCTGTAATTCTCGGCATTGACGGTGACCGTTAAGCCCGTATTCTGTCCCTGCGCATCATATACGGGTACCGGATAGTCGACACAACCCCAGACAGGCTCCAATATCGCCTTATGAATCGTAATCACCGGCTCCGCCGATGTTCCTGTATCAAGATAGGAGCAAATTTGGAAATTTTCCATTGTAGCAATATTTCCCAAAGCGGTTGCCCCTGCATTTGCATAGACTGCTATCGGAATGCCGTCATAACGCACGCTCCATAAATTCCATTCGGACAATCTGTAAAATCTTGCATCGCCCTCCCTGCCATCCAGGATTTTCTTCACAATGGCACCCGACTGCGCAGGCATATTCTCGGAATCAGGAACAACCCCGCTGTCCAAAAACTCCAGCCGCGCAAGGACGTCACTGGGATCTTCATCCAGCACCTCGCTCAATGGCTTTATCGGCTGCGTTCCGGCATATACATGGAACTGCTTCTGCTCGGGTGTCAGGTCGTCATATGGGTCACTTACCGGATCCCCGGTGGAAGCGACCTGCACGCCCTCGACACCAGAATAGTCCATAATCTCTAATTCTGCCGCTTTCAAAACCAGCCCTTCCTCTGTCGGCTGTTCCTCTGCTGGCTGAGTTTCCGCGACAGACAAATCTGCCGCCTCCTGTTCTGCTGCCGTTTCTTCGATTCCCGGCTGTTCCTCGGCAGTTTCCATATCCGCCCCCGACATGGTCTGTGGCTGTTCAGGTTCCGGCTCTGTCTGCGTTTCCTGTACAGCCGGCGATTCCTGCGGCAGCTCGTCTGCCCATACCGGGCTTGCCGATGCAGTCACCATGGCAAACACCATCATCAATGATAGTAGTCCTTTTATTCTCCTACGCATTGATTTCACTCCTCTCTTTTCTTTCCATACCGTACATTCTCAATTACTTTTCAATCCACTGAACAGTCAGGTTTTTATTTACTTTCTTTGAGAAGTCATAATCCCACGTACCATTTTCTGTCGGACTCAGTTTCGGCTCTGTCGCTTTCTCTCCCTTTTTCACCTTCTGCGTTCCGAATGTGCTTCCATTGTAACGGAATGTCACCGTATAATACTGTGTTTTCTTTTTGCCTCCGTCCTCTGGCTCTCCTCCGGAAGACGAACCTTTATCCGGCTCGGATGCCTGCGGCTGAGACTGGGGCTGTGTCTTTGGCGGCTGCGCTTCTTCCTGCGGCTTTGTTTCCGGCTGCGTTTCTTCCTGCCGTGTTTCTTCCTGCTCTTCTAATCCCTGCTCAGGCTCCTGCACTGCTTCCTCCTGTTTTTCGGACGGCTGCTGTCGCGGAGCATTTTCTGATTCCTTTGGCTGTGTCTCTGGTGAATCTTGCGCCTGCTCCTGTTCGTCCGCTTCCGGCTCCTCTTCCGCATTCTGCTGCTCTTGTTCCCCTGTTTCCTCTATTTTCACTATTTCCTGTGTACTGTCATCCCTATCAATGTCCACAATATCCAGCTCTTTTATGTACGCCTGCATCACCGGCGGAAGGCTCTCATAATCAATATCTGCCGGTTCTCCCAAGTCGGCAGCGGACGTTGCCGTCCCTCCCACATGCAGTTCCTGTCCGGCTTCCACCATGACTTCCTCATCAGAGACCGTCCCATCAGGCTTTACCGTCCTCACACTGACCGTCCCCTCAAATACTGACAGCCTCGTATCGTCATCCCCGCTCTCATTTTTTGCGGTCTCCACACGGAATATTGTTCCACGCACCGCCATGATAGAGTTTGGGGTATTGACCTCATAGGAGGCATTTTGTCCGAGCTTATTCTGAATTTCACTCGTAACCGAACCCTGTTCCAAGTCTATGTATGTTTTTGCATTCTCGCCGTCTCCCTCGGCGACAATGTTCATCCGTGTATCCTGCTCTGCCAGAAGGTACTTGTCATCGTCAAGCTTTAAGCGCAGGCTGCTCTCCGATGCCACTGCCACACTGTCCCCCGACTGCAGCATCAGGTTTTCATACGCTTCCATTTCCCCGACAGATGCTCTTGTAATCGTCGCGTTCCCTTCAACCTGATACACCATAATGGAGCGGTAGGCTTCGTCCTTTCCTCCCGTCAGCGCCACGAAGCCCGCTGCGGCAGCCACAACGATTGCCAAAACTGCACCAATCACAATTCCTGCTTTCTTTGACATTTTTCACGACTCCTTTCCTTTTATTCTCTCTCTCGAATCGCTGCCGCCAGATAATCCACCAGACGGCAGTCCAGCTTTCCCTCATCCGCCATGTCCTTTAAAATGCCCAATGCCTTTTCCTGTGAAACCGGTTTCTTGTAGGGGCGGTCCCTTGCCGTAAGCGCGTCATACACATCCGCCACTGTAATCATCCGGGTCTCCAGCGCCAAATCTTCGCCTTTCAGGTGCCTCGGATAGCCGGAACCGTCCAACAGCTCATGATGGGATGATGCCCACTTTGGTATCTCTTCATAATTCTTATTGAACCATACCTTGCTTAATATCTTTTCCGTCATAACCACATGGTATTCCATCTGCCTGCGGTCATCCTCTGTCAGTGTTCCCCTTCGGATACTCAGGCGCTCCCGCTCCCGTTCTGTCAGGTACGAAAGCACTTCGCCCGACTCATGTACATAGCTGTGTCCTGCAAGTTCCTGTACACGGTCGAAATCCGCATCATCAAGAACACCCTTACCGTCTATCCTGTGAATAAAATCCATGCTCTCTTGCAGATAAGCAATGTACTGCTTGTATTCCTCCCCGTCAATCCTGCCCTTCATGTGGTCAATGGTATAGTACGCCTCCAGCAGCTGAAACCGTGTTTCCACAATCCCAAGCTCCCTGTCAAGCCGCGTTGCCCGGTTCATAATGGACAACGGCACCACCATTTTTCCAATGTCATGCAAAAGCGCCGCAAGCTCCAGCTTATCCTTGCGGTCCTCATCAAAATAGTCGTCACACATACCTGACCGATGCTGCTTGTTCATATACTCCGCAATCAGTCCGGCATACTCCGCAACCTTTCTCGTATGGGAACCGTTATATGGCGTGCGCTCATCAATTGCGGTTGACATCGCTTCCACAAACGAGCGTAATTGCTGTTTTACTTCCTGCACATATTTTAAGTTGGTCATTTCAATCGCTGCCTGTGCGCCAAGGGAACGAATGATAATTTCGTACTCCGGGTCAAACGCAATGATGTTCCCTTCCTCGTCCATTGCGTTCAGCAGCTGCAGAACGCCAATCAGCTCATCCTCGTTGTTTTCAATCGGAATCACCAGCAGGGACTGCGTGTGGTAGCCGGTCAGCGCATCATATTTTTTCGGTCCCGAAAAATCAAAACGAGTGTTATCATACACGTCAGGAATATTGATGATTTCCCGGTGCAGCGCGGCATACGAGCATACGTTGCGCTCTGTCATCGGAACAGGCGGCATGTCGTCGATTGGCTGTCCATCCTCACCGCGGCTGATATGCTGGGACAGCGTTTTCATAATCTGAAAATGCAGCTTTCCCTCCTCAAAAAGATACAGCGTACTTGCATCACAATGGGTGATGTCCATTCCATTTTCCAGGATGGACGCCAGTAAATGCTCCCTGTTTTTTTCCGTAGACAGCTTGATTCCAATATTCAGTATTTTCTTTAACTCCGCATTTGTCGGTTTTTCTTTTTCCTCTGTCATCGTCCACATAAATATTTCATGCCTTTCCGTAAGGATACAAATTATTGTTTTTCAGATATTCCATAGAACGCCTCTGCCGTCCTAAATCTTTCATCTCAATCAGGACGCTCGTCTCCACCTGGAATCTGCGCATCTGTCTGTCAAACGCCTGCCAGTCAATCCTGCCAGTACCAAGCTCCTGATGCAAGTCATTCGTCTTATCATTGTCATTGATGTGCATATGGCGGATATAAGGCGCCAGTGCCTCCACCCACTGTTCTCCTGCAATACCTGTAACCGACGCATGCGCATAGTCTAAACAGACACCAAAACGTGGTTCATGCGCCATCCGTTTTGCAAGCCGCGCCAAAATATCCGGCGCTTCATCGAACATATTTTCCATATATATCTGTTGTTCCGGGTACGCCTGCAATAATCCTCCGAAAAACGCCTCGTTGGTGTTCAGCCAGTTTTCGATATACCGTTCGTCTCGGAACCCAGACAGCCTTCCCGTGTGGAACACCACCCCCCGCAGTCCCATATCGCGCGCAATATCCATGGACTGGCGGATCCTGTGACCAGATACCTGCCGTATCATCGAATCCTCACTGTGAATGGTTATGTCCAAAAATGCACCGTGCATCGTATCCCGCGAACGGTCGCGCGGTTGTTTTATATAAAATGAAACCAGTTCATCAATCCTCTTTTTGTCATCCAGTACTGCCGGATGAAAGAAATCATTATACTCAAAGACAGCATGGTATTCCTCTGCCAGCTCCAGCGTCTCCTCTATCCGTTTTCTGTCCGGAATGATATGTAACTGCCGCATATCTACAAATCCTACTCCTCTCAAACACTTTTTATAGCATCCAGCTGATATACAAAAACGCCCTGCGATTTGCCTTTCAGCGGAATTTCTCCAATCGGCGTGGCATCCACCCGGTCTTTTACCGCGTCATAAACTTCCCTGCTGATTAAAATCTGCCCCCGCTTCGCATTGCTCTCCAGACGCGCCGCCGTGTTAACGGTATCGCCGATTGCGGTATAGTCCATACGGAAATCACAGCCGATATTGCCGACGACGGCGTTGCCGCAGTTGACGCCGATTCCAAAGCCCACGCTTTTTCCAAAGCGCTGTTCAAATTTTTCGGCGATGGCATCCGCCCCCGCTTTCATGTCACACGCTGTACAGACTGCCTTATAGATATAGTCATCCAAATCAAACGGCGCATTGAACACAGCCATTGTGGCGTCCCCCACAAATTTGTCCAGTGTTCCGCCGTTCTGAAAAATCGAATTTGTCGTCAGGCTCAGATACTCGTTTAAAATTTCCACGACTTCTTCCGGCTTCAGGCTCTCCGACATCGTCGTAAACCCGCGGATGTCCACAAACAGGCATGCAATATGACGGTTCTCTCCACCAAGCACCAGCTCAAAATCCTTATCCCTGCTGATTTTATCCACAACCTGCGGCGCGACATACTGCTTAAACACATTTACAACCTTCTGCCGCCGCATAATTTCCTGTACATAGCCATAAATCAAATGCACCGCGTATATCATGAAGAACGCGGCAGGAAGTAAAATAACAGGCGTTACAAATCCCTGCGCATACATCACCCTTGCAAAAACCGGTCCGGCTGCCGCCGCCGCAAAAACCATCAAAACAGTTGCCGGAACAATCTTCATCCGCCGGATTACCAGATAAAACACTGCCGCCAATGCTGCTGCCAGTACGGCATAAATTCCTGTCGGAAACTGCTGCTGTGTCCTGCCCTCCAAAAGCGCCTCCACGATATTTGCCTGGATTTCCACTCCGTACATCTGCGTTCCATGAGAAATTGCCGGCATGTAGGAATCCTGCATTCCTGCCGCATACGCACCCACAAACACAATGCCGTCCGCAAAAATAGCCGGATTGACTGTCCCATCTAATACATCCGCCATGGAAATCGTGCTATAGCATCCTGTTTTCCCCGAATAGGAAAACAAATACTGGTTATTTTCATCCAGCTTCGGCCATTCTGCCGCTGCGCCGCGTCCCTCCTGGTAAATCCGATATACCTGGGAGGCAAGGCTGTAACTGCGCTGCCCCTGCTCGTCTATGTATGCCATTGCGCGGCGCACATAACCATCCGTGCCAACCAGGGTGTTGGCATATCCCTGCCTGGTGGCTTCCCGCAGCGCCTCATACGGCATAATCACGCCGTCCACATGATACTTGTCAAAAGTTATCCTGCCAATCCGGTCATACTCTGGCTGCTCCTTAAAGCGATAGGACATCGCCGTCACAATATTTCCTGCCGCGCGGCAGGCATCGGCAAACGCCGCATCGCCCTGCGCATCGCCCTTCTCACTGAAAATCACGTCGAACGCAATCACTGCCGGCCTTGTCTGCGCATCCTGATTCAAAATCCGCACCAGATCTGCCGAAAGCTGCCTGCTCCATGACATAATTGAACCGTACTGTCCAAGTGTCTTGTCGTCAATTGCAATTATATAAATATTTTTACTGGCAACGGACGCGCGCTGGCACAATGCATCCGATACCATGACATCTATGGAATATCCCACCCGCGCAAGGCCAAGCAGTCCCGTCACCGCAGCAATCAGGAGTGCAGTCAGCGCCACGCGCAGCTTTTGTTTCTTTGCCACCTGTCATCAAGTTCCTTTCCGGATTTCGTTTTTCACTGGAAAACCATTCCATGTAAAAAATTACATATTCTCACTATTCATTATATCGTACTGTTTGTGAAAAGGAAATAGCTATAATGCTTTTTTATAAAATCTCAAAGCCACTCATTCCAGAAATTCTCAACTTTTCCGGAAATCTGGGAGACACTTACAATCTCATACCTACTCCATTCCCTCGGAAACATGCGTCTGTACTGCGGCTCTAAAAAGCGCTCGTCGAGAAGCGCCACCACGCCGATATCCTCCGCGGTTCGAATCACGCGCCCTGCCGACTGCAATACCTTGTTCATTCCCGGATAGCGGTAGGCATAATCAAAGCCGTTTTCTCCCCGGGCATCAAAATATTCCTTTAACAGCTGCCGCTCGCATCCCACCTGCGGCATTCCCGTCCCAACGATAAGCGCCCCAATCAGGCTGTCATGCTTCAAGTCAATTCCCTCCGAGAAAATGCCGCCCATCACGCAGAAGCCTATGAGAATCGTATCCGCCGCCTCTATGTCAGATGCAGTCCCCCCGGAAAAATCACCGTCCGCATTTCCCTGAAAACGCAGCAGGAATTCTTCCCTTCTGGCTTCACTCATGCCGCTCTCCTGCACAATGCACTCCATCACATCCTTGTCATAGAATTCCTGCATAAAGCAGTCGTAAACCTGCTCCAGGAAAAGATGTGACGGCAGAAAGACCATATAATTGCCATGCCGCTGCCTGACCACCTCATAAATATAGCACGCAATCCTTCTGTACTCGTCCTCATTTCTTCTCGCATATCTGCTCGTGACATCGTTTGCAATCAAAAGCGCCTTTTTATCCTCATCGAATGTGGACTTGGCATAGACCTCATAATCGGTCGGTTCCCCGCCCAGAAGCTTCTTATAATACTGGATGGGAAGGAGCGTCGCGGAAAACAAAACAGCGCTCCTCCCCTTCTGCATACACTGGCGCAGGTTCAACGCCGGATTGACACAGAACAGCTTCAGCATAAAACCGCCGTCCTCCATAAGCTGGCTATATACTACATAATGTTCATCCATTATCTCATACATGTTGAGAAAATGTGCTACCTCAAAATAAAATTCCATGATTTCCTTTTTATCCGGAAAGGTGTCGTGCTCATCCAGGAAATCATCCATCGCCGCATAAAGGCGGTTTAGTGCCATCACAAAACCGTCAATCCCCTCCTCTTTCCGGTAACGCTCACACTGCCGTTTCATGGAAAGCAGTTCTTTGTTGCACTTGTCAAGCAGCTTCGCCATCCTAGGGGATGCGTCCTTAACCAGCCGCTTTATGTGCAGAAACGATTCCTTGAACAGGGCAGCACTGTACATTTCCCTGCCTCGTTCGAGAAGGTTGTGTGTCTCGTCTATCAGAAATACATAGTCGCGCTTCCCCATCCCCTCCGCAAAAAACCGTTTCAGATAGACTCTCGGATCAAACACATAATTGTAATCGCAGATAACGGCATCTGCAAACAGGCTCATGTCAAGACTGAATTCGAACGGACACACCCGATACTTTTCTGCATATGCCAGCAGTTTTTCCCGTGTAAAATGGTCCTCGTGCGTCAAAAGGTCATACATGGCATCATTGATGCGGTCAAAGTGCCCATCCGCATATGGGCATACATCCGGATTGCACTCCGCCTCATTTTCGCGCACCTCGTCCGACTGTTTTAAAATACATATCTTATCCTTTGCAGTCAGAACAATTGTCTTCATGTGCAGGCCATTTTCCTGTAGCAGTCCAAAGCAATCCTCCGCAACAGTGCGGGTAATCGTCTTTGCCGTGAGATAGAATATTTTCTCCGTCATTCCCTCTCCCATGGATTTCACGGCGGGAAAGACCGTGGATATCGTTTTCCCCACACCAGTGGGCGCTTCCAGGAAAAGCTTTCTTTTATGGTAAATCGTCTGGTAGACGTATGTGACCAGCTCCTTCTGCCCTTCGCGGTAAGGAAAAGGAAAGGGAAGCTTTTTTATTGAGTCCGTGCGGATGGCGTTCCACGAAAACTGGAAGTCAGCCCACTTCTTATATTCCGCCAAGATGCCGTCAAACCAACGTTTTATTTCATCAAATGTAAAATCCTCGTGAAAATACTTCAGCTCCTCGGTTTCCATATTGCAGTATGTCATCCGGACGCCAATCTGTTCGAGATGGTTTTCCTGGGCATACATAAACGCATAGCACTTTGCCTGGGCAAGATGCACGCCGACAGGCTGCTGAATACGCTTCAGCTCCCTGTAGGTGCCCTTTATCTCATCCACGACCACTTTGTCTTCTTTGGGCAAAATGGGTGCTGGCAGCGTACCATCCTGCTCTTGTGCCGTTTTGCCATGCGCTCCCCAGCTGCGGTCAATGATGCCGTCCGCCCTTCCTTCTATAATAATGTCATAATCCGGCGTACTCCATGTATACATCAGCCCCACCTCGGCATAATATTCACTTCCCATGCGCCGCTGAATCATTCTGTGAATCCGGCTTCCTTCCTGCATTGCGGTGTCCGCACCGCCTGATTTCCGGTTGTCTATGCTGCCCTCGCGCAGTATGAACTCCACAAGCTGGCGAACCGATACACGTATTTCCATCCCAACTCCCATCTGCCCGCTTCTGCGGGCGTACAAATTGAAAAACTCCCCCTAAATGACAGTTTAACCCATCATTCAAAGAGAGTCAATTTCATTGCACCACGGGATGCTTTCCCATGGCTTACGCTATTGCAAGTCCGCTTACATAGCTTTCAAATTCATCATTGTGACCCGCATACTGCAGGGTAAGCGTTGAGCGGAAATCGAGTCCCATCACACCAAGAATGGACTTTGCATCTACAACGTAATGATTGTAGGAAATATCAATATCAAAGTCACACTTTGACGCCTCGTTCACGAAATCCGCAACTTCCGCAGGTGTCATCTTAATCTTGCGTTCTATCATACTAAGCACCGTCCTTTCTACATATATTTTACAAACCAGAAACTTTCTTTTGTTTTCTTATATTATACAAAATCCTGCCAAAAGTAAAGCTTTTTGCATTATTATGGAAATTTTCGTCGTTTTCAAGGAATCTATGTTTTTTTCGGAATACAATCCAATCGGGCATTGTCAATCCTATACAGTTCATTCTTTCCAATTTCCAAAATATTTATACAGTTTTCTGATTCATTTTTTTAACCTTTTCATTCCAATATGCAGAAATTCATATGCGCTGTCCGCTTTTTGCCTGCACTGATGACTGGCTCGTTTTGGTGACCATGGTCTGACTACGAGGGCAAAAAACAGAAAAGGCCGAACCCGCCTGAAGCCGTCCAGCCTTTCCTGTTATTTTATTGTTTTTCTTTTACGCGGTTCTTATCTGAGTTTCCAGATGTCCCTGTTGTATTCCTCGATTGTCCTGTCTGATGAGAAGAATCCTGCCTTTGCGATGTTTACAAGCATCATCTTCTTCCATTTTGCCTCATCCTTGTAGTCCTCAAACATCTTATCCTTTGTAGCGATATAGTCCTCAAGGTCTAAGAGTGTCATGAACCAGTCTTTGTTAATCAGCTCTTTCTGGAGTCTGTTCAGACGCTCCTCGTTGCCCACCTTCAGTACTTCCTTGTCCGTGATAAAGTCAATCGCTTCCTTAATCACGCTGCTCTTCTCATAGTAGCTCTTTGCCACATAGTCAGACTTCTCATAATGCGCGATAACCTGCTCGGACTTCTCGCCAAAGATGTAGATATTGTCATCCCCGACAAGCTCGTGAATCTCGACATTGGCACCGTCGCTCGTACCGAGTGTCACTGCGCCGTTTAACATAAACTTCATGTTACCGGTACCGCTTGCCTCCTTGGATGCCAGTGAAATCTGCTCGGAAATGTCACATGCGGGAATCAGCTTCTCAGCGTAGCTTACATTGTAGTTCTCTACCATGACAACCTTCATGTAATCCTTGACATCCGGGTCGTTGTTTACAATTTCCTGCAGGCACAGCAGCAGATGGATGATGTCCTGCGCAAT
Source organism: Lachnospiraceae bacterium UBA7205 (assembly GCA_002490665.1). GTDB lineage: Bacteria > Bacillota > Clostridia > Lachnospirales > Lachnospiraceae > COE1. The sequence goes on from DKUL01000051.1 coordinate 44,936, forward strand.
GATATACGCCGGGGCTGCCTTCGCGCCAAAGATAAATGTAATCGGTGTGGACGGTTTTTTGCCGCCTTTAATCTCAAGATACTTATGGATAATGTAAAGCGCATTCATCTGCTGGCGTTTGTACTCATGAAGTCTCTTCACCTGGATATCAAAGATGGAATCCGGATTGATGTCCTGTCCCTCGTTCTCCTTCAGGTATGCAACAAGCTCCTGTTTCTTTATCTTCTTGATAGCCTTGATTTCTGTCAGCAGCGCCTCGTCGTCAAGATGCTCCATCAGCTTCTCAAGCTCCGCGGCATCCTTCTTATAACCCGCGCCTATGGTCTTTGTAATGCATGCTGCCAGTTCCCTGTTACATGAAAGCAGCCATCTCCTAAAGGTGATACCGTTTGTCTTGTTGTTGAACTTCTCCGGATAAATCTTGTAAAAATGGTTCAGCTCGGAGTCCTTGAGAATCTCTGTGTGGATTGCGGCAACACCGTTTACAGAGAAACCATAGTGGATATCAATATGTGCCATATGCACACGCATATTGTCGTCGATAATCTGTACCTTTGGATCCTTATACTTGATGGAAGCCCTCTTATCCAGCTCCCAGATAATCGGCATCAGCTGCGGAACAACCTTCTGCAGGTACTTCACAGGCCACTTCTCAAGCGCTTCTGCGAGGATTGTGTGGTTTGTGTATGCGCATGTCCTGCTGACCACATCAATTGCCTCGTCCATGTCAAATCCTTCTTCCTCCGTCAGGATACGGATTAACTCCGGAATCACCATCGTCGGATGGGTATCGTTTATCTGGATGACTGCATGGTCGTACATCTTGTGCAGGTCATAGCCGTTGTCCTTCATCTCCTTCAAAATCAGCTGTGCACCGTTACATACCATAAAGTACTGCTGATAAATACGCAGCTGCTGGCCAGCCTCGTCGGAATCATCCGGATAGAGGAACAATGTGAGGTTCTTGTCAATGTCTGCCTTGTCAAAATCAATGCCGTCGTTCACAATGCCCTCGTCAATGGTCTCGATGTCAAACAGGTGCAGTTTGTTCATTCCCTGCTCATAACCAATCACATCGATATCATACAATCTTGACATAACCTTCTTCTTCCCGAAGTATACAGGGAAAGAAATGTCTGTCTTTGTGAGCCATGACTGTGACTCAATCCAGTCATTTTTCTCGGCAGTCTGCTGTCTGTCCTTAAATACCTGCTTGAACAGTCCGAAATGGTAATTCAGTCCGATGCCGTCTCCCGGAAGCCCAAGGCTTGCGATAGAATCCAGAAAGCATGCTGCAAGTCTTCCAAGACCACCGTTGCCAAGCGATGGTTCCGGTTCAACCTCCTCAATGCGGCTAAGCTCCTTGCCTTCCTCCTTGAGTGCTGCGTCAAGTTCCTCATAAATCCCAAGGTTAATCAGGTTGTTTGACAAAAGCTTGCCAATCAGGAATTCCGCAGAAATATAATAAATCTTCTTGCTTCCCTTGATAACGCCCTTGTCGTTCATCATGTCTTTGGTCATGTTAAGGATTGCAAAGTAAAGCTGGCTGTCATCAAGCTCCTTAACTGCCTTTTGGTACATCTTCTGTGCTACTGCTTCCAAACTTGCTTTTACGTTCATCTTACTACTCCTTTTCCCGCTGCTGCATACAGCAAAAATAAATTTAATGGTTTCATATATATTATGTGTAACATTTAGGTTCCCTATTTTATGATATCACATCGAGATAATTAATGCGGATTAACTTATGCGGCATCACGATGTCCTGACCAGGCTCCCCCTCCATCAGCCGGCACAGCTCCTCCACGGCACATGCCGCAATTTTCTGAAAGTCCTGCCTTACCGTGTGCATCTGTTTTCCTGCATATCCCATCAGGCTCACACCGTCAAATCCGCATACCGGCCTGTAAATGTCCATGTCAATCAGCGCCTTCATCGCGCCAATCGCCATCAGATCCGACGCACAGATAATCGCATGCTTGCTTCTGGCATACTGCATCGTCAGCTTCCTCGCCTCAAGCTCACTGAAATTTCCTGTCCTGACCAGAACCTGAAGCCCCATCTCGTCTGCCAGCCGGTTCATCCCGATTAAGCGCTCCTCCGACACATAGCCGTTTTTCTTTCCGGATATATATAAAATCTTCTTGTGGCTGTTTCCGGCGAGAAACCGCTTTGCCACCTCATACTGTGCTTTTTCATTATCGATGTGAATGCTCGAAGTATTCTCGCTGACCCCGGGCGCATCAATCAGCACAGCCTTAAACTTCTGGCTTTCAACCAGCTTGCGCAATACAGTGTCGTCCTTTGAGAGACCACAAATAATCAGCCCTTCTATACTCTGTGACTGGAAATAACGAATCATCTCCTCCACATCCATCTCGGCTATCATGGTAAAGAATACTGTGATGATATCCATTCCCTTTTCCTTCGCCTTGTTGATGGCGCCAATTATGTAGCGCATCGGTATCTCATCCACTTTCTGGGAATGCCTATTTACATCAAGAACCAGTGCCATCCTTCCAGTTTTCTTGGAAGACAGCGCAGAGGCAATTGTATTTGGCACGAAACCAAGCTGTGCTATCGCCGCATTCACTTTCTGCCTTGTCTCCTCACTCACATTGGGATAGTGGTTGAGCACCTTTGAAACAGTTGATATCGCCACACCTGCTTCTCTTGCCACATCTCTAATAGAAACTAAATTTGAAGCCAAAAATTATTTCACCTTCTTTTCCCTGACAACCAAAATTTGCGTGTTCTTTATGAAATTTTCCTAAGAAAACGTTTTCCAGAAAACGTTTTCTTTATCATACAATAAAAATAACGGTTTGTCTACCATTATTTTTATTATTTTTTATTTACCACATACACGCTCTACCGCGGCAGCCAGTCTGTCCTCCTGAAATGGTTTCACGACAAAATCCTTTGCACCATTCTGAATCGCCTGTGCCACCATCGCCTGCTGCCCCATGGCAGAGCACATAACAACCTTCGCATTCGGATCCTGCTCCCGAATCCGCTTCAGCGCATTCAGTCCGTCCATCTGCGGCATTGTGATATCAAGCAGCACTACGTCAGGCTTACACTCCATATACTTTCTTACAGCCTCCACCCCATTTTCAGCCTCCGCCACAACAGTGTGCCCATGTGGTGTAACCATCTTCTTAATTGTCATCCTCATAAATGCCGCATCATCCACGACCAATAAATTTGCCATACCTAATTTCCCTTCTTAATTCATTCCTCAAAAACCTTACATACACAGTCTTTCACTCTTCTGGGTATGTATCTGTTTTATTGTAACATATCTTTCCACATAATGGAACAGGTAATTTATTTTTTCATTAAATCAAGCAAACTACTCGTTACTGGTAACTACTCACTGCGCCCCCATACGCCGCTTCCGCGGCATATTTCCCCTGCGTGGGGCTGCGCATAAATACAAGGGTGCATTCCACACAGGCAGCCGCCCATGTGGAATGCACCCTTTTGTCATCTGCTTCTGGCGTTCATGCGCCCATTAAAATTTCTCGACAATCGCGACCACGACGGAGCGCGGAAACATGACTATCGTATCTTTTCCCATCCACTTTGTCAGTTTATGGTAATCCGTATCCTTTGTATGTTTAAACTGTGTATTCATAAGGATGCGCCACTTTCGTCCCAGCGGAAGGTTCGGAAGCTGTACCTCCTCCTTCTCCCAAAATGCATTGATACCAATGTAAATAATGTCGTCCTCCCTGTTTCCCTCTGTACGTCCCGCAAACATGATGCCGATTGTGCGCGTGTCCGCATCACAGCTGCTGTTCCATGCTGTCTTGTTGTGTATGGAAACTTCCGGGAATCCGCAGCCGCTTGGTCCGGAACGCCCTCTCAGAATCGGATGCTTCTTGCGCAGGTCAATCATGTATTTGCAAAATTCAAACATCTCGCTGTACTCTTCCTTGCGGTTCCAGTCCAGCCATGAGATGATATTGTCCTGGCAGTATGCATTGTTGTTGCCAAACTGCGTATTGCAGAATTCATCTCCCGCGAGGAACATCGCAGAACCACGGCTGCACATCAGCACGGCAAAGGCATTTTTGCGGAGGCGGCTGCGCAGTTCCAGAATCTCCGGATCATCCGTATCGCCCTCTGCCCCGCAGTTCCAGCTGTTGTTGTCGTCCGCACCATCTGTATTGTTCCACCCGTTTTTCTCGTTGTGCTTGCACTGGTATGCATACATATCGTACAGCGTGAAGCCGTCATGACAGTTCAGGAAATTTACAGTGGCATTCTCGCCACGGTTTTCTTTTCCATATAAGTCAAGGGAACCTGTAATACGGTTGATTGCCGCCTGCGCCATGCCGTAATCCCCTTTCAGGAAGCAGCGCATGTCATCGCGGTACCTGCCGTTCCACTCTGCCCAGCGGTTCCATGAGGGAAAGCTGCCTACCTGATACAGTCCGCCCGCGTCCCATGCCTCGGCAATCAGCTTGACATTGCCGAGCACCGGGTCAAACGCAAGACTCTGCAAAAGGGGCGGCTTGCTCATCGGTGAGCCGTCCTCGTTGCGTCCCATGATGGAGGCAAGGTCGAAACGGAAACCGTCCACGCGGTAAGACACCACCCAGTAGCGCAGGCATTCCAGGATAAACTGCTGCACAATCGGATGGTTGCAGTTCATCACATTGCCGCAGCCGCTGAAATTGTAATATTTCCCGTCAGGCGTAAGCATGTAGTAGATATTGTTGTCAATCCCCTTAAACGAGAAACACGGTCCCATCTCGTTTCCTTCCGCAGTATGGTTAAACACAACATCAAGGATGACTTCTATCCCGTTTGCATTCAGTTCATGAATCAGGCTGCGGAACTCATTTCCTGCTTTTCCGGCACGCGTGTCTGCGGCATAGGCAACATTTGGCGAAAAAAAGCACACCGGGCTGTATCCCCAGTAATTCAGGAGCTTTTCGCCGTCCACGACACGCACATCCTCCGTCTCGTCAAACTCAAAAACCGGCATCAGCTCAACCGCATTAATTCCAAGCTCCAGAAGATAGGGAATCTTCTCGCGGATTCCTTCGTAGGTTCCCCTGTGCTCCACACCGGAGGACTTATCCTGTGTAAATCCCCTTACATGCATCTCATAGATAATCATGTCCTTGGGCTCTAAGCTGGTATTCTTGAAGTTTCCCCAGTCATATCCGCTGTCCACGACACGCCCCTTGTATATGCGCTCTGAAACCGGCTTTTCCTTTCCCCAGTTCTCCTGACCTGCGACAGACTTGGCATACGGGTCAAGGATGTATTTTGTCTTGTCAAAGAGCAGCCCCTTGCCGGGGTTATACTCACCGTCAAACTGATATGCATACTCGAAATCCTTGGGTTTGAGCCCATAGACAACCATGGAGTATGTGTCGCCCAGACGGCAGGATTCCGGAAACGGTATCACTGCATAGGGCTCATGCTCGCCGACACGAAACAGGCAGAGACTGCACGATTCCGCCCCATTTGAATGAATCGTGAAGTTTACCCCTTCATCCACCCTGACCGCCCCATTGCTCAAAAAATTGCCAGGCCTGACCTTGAACCCGCCTATGTCATCCGTAGGCGGAAAATATTTCCTTTCCAATCCCGAACCAAAATACATCATATTCTCGCAATCACCTCTTTTTTACATATTTTATGGTAAACACAAATCATATTTACCTATATACCATAATTTTACATGATTTCCCATAATGGTGCAACGTTTCAATTTTTTTTATTTATTTCCCCATGAAACCCCTCTGTATATCTTTTCCCTTTTGTGGAAATTTTATCCATATAAAGCCTGTTTTATCCTTTTTCCGGCACTTCTTATACAAAATAAACAAAAAGCTCTCTGACAATATGAAATATTGCCAAAGAGCGTCTGTTTCCTTATCGCAAGTCCTGCATGCGAACGCCGTCCATATCGTCGAAGTCCTGGTTTTCCCCGACCATTCCCCAGATAAAGGTATACGCGCGGCTTCCGCTTCCCGAATGGATTGACCAGCTCGGAGAAATGACTGCCTGCTCATTCCTCATAACGATATGCCTTGTCTCCTGTGGCTCGCCCATATAATGCATCACAAACGCATCCTCGGGCATATCAAAATATAAATAGACCTCCATGCGCCTGTCATGCGTGTGGCAGGGCATTGTATTCCACACACTTCCGGGCTTCAGTGCCGTCATCCCCATAACAAGCTGACAGCTCTCAACCTGTCCGGGCAGAATGTACTTGTTGATTACCCTGTGGTTTGCATCCTCAAGGCAGCCAAGCTCCACCTTGTTCTCATCCTTGATGATGACAACATCCTCCGAAGCCTCACCCTGCGGTTTGATGAGCTTTGTCGGATATGCCTTGTGTGCCGGGGCGCTGTTCAGGTAGAACTTTGCCGGACTTGCGGTGTCAGCGGACTCAAATATGATGTCCCTTGCACCCATTCCGATATACATGCCTTCCTTGTGCCCGACCTCATACCGTCTGCCATCCACTGTAATGCAGCCTGCCGATCCGATATTAATCACACCCAGCTCACGTCTCTGGCAGAAATATTCTGCGCGGAGTTCATCCCCCGCCGTGAGCGCGATGGGTTCCACTGGCACCGCCGACCCTGTGATAATACGGTCGATGTGGCTGTAGACAAGCTTTATCGTGCCTGTCTGAAACAAATCGTCAATCAGAAACTCCTCCCGCAATCTCTCGGTTGTGTAGTATCTGACATCCTTTGGTGAAGCTGCTGTTCTTAATTCCATGATAATCCCTTCCTTTTCTATATTTTTCCCCATGCGGCTGTGTGCATCGTTCCACACCGGGAACTGCCTTTTTGTAAGTACTTACATTCTATCGCATTCTTTACAGGCAGTCAATAAGATATTCCATCTTTTACACAGACTTCCCAGTAAATGCTAAGTCCTGTGTAAAATATGACGAACGATTACCACCTATAGTAACAGTTCAGCCTTCGGCTTCCTGTTACAAGCATCAAGCCATGCAAAACCACTTCGTGG
>DKUL01000043.1 GCA_002490665.1 Lachnospiraceae bacterium UBA7205
TTTCTAGCCGGATGGAGTACTAGGGCTGAACTGTTACGGAAAGTTTTGGAAGTGGGGGATAGGAATGCACAAAAAATATGGAACACGTTTGGTATGCACGGTATTGGCAGGCATATTGTCATTGCAGCTTTGTGCCTGCGGTGGTGCGGGAGACGTCTCTGTACAGCAGACTGCACCTATGGGGGAGGATGCTTCCCAGGAGGTTCCGGTATCATTGACAGCGGAAACTGCTGTGGGGGAGACCACAGCGGAAACTGCCACGGCAGAGGAGATTAAGGAAATTGTCGGCGCGGTTTCGTATGATTATGAACAGGAACTGAATATCATAGATGACAATTACAGAAATTATTATGAGATATTTGTATACTCGTTCTATGATTCCGACGGAGATGGGATAGGCGACCTTGGTGGTGTGATTGAAAAGCTTGATTACATAAAGGACATGGGATTTAACGGAATCTGGCTGATGCCGATTATGCAGTCGACGACGTACCATAAATATGACGTGACAGATTACTGCTCCATAGATACAGAGTATGGGACAATGGAGGATTTCGAGCGGCTGGTGGAGGAATGTCATAAAAGGGATATCCGGATTATTATCGACTTTGTAATCAACCATTCATCATCAAAGCATCAGTGGTTTGTGGATGCGTGCGAATATTTGAAAAAGCTTCCGGAGGGTCAGGAGCCGGATTTGGACGAGTGTCCGTATGTGGACTATTATCATTTTGCGAAGGAGCAGGTCAATGGTGATTACTATAATGTCAGCGGAAGTGACTGGTATTATGAGGGCGTATTCTGGTCTGAAATGCCGGACTTGAACCTTGGCAGCGAGGCGCTCCGGACAGAGCTTGAGGATGTTTCACGTTTCTGGATTGATAAGGGCGTGGACGGTTTCCGGATGGATGCCGCAATGCATTTTGAGGAAAACGATATTACGTTTAACACGGAGGCGCTAAACTGGCTTTACAGCTTCTGTACAGAATTAAACCCGGATTTTTATATGGTTTCCGAGGTGTGGGCAAACAAGGCGACAATTACGAACTATTACGCAAGTGAGACGCCCAGTATGTTTAATTTTGACCTTGCGGACACGGAAGGAAAACTGATTAAGGCGGCGAGGGGAAATTATAAGGCGGCCAACCTGGTTGAAAATATGGTGGGCTATCAGACGGATTATGCAAAGAAGTATGCTGATTTCATTGATGCGCCGTTTATAGCCAACCATGACATGGGACGCGTTGCCAACGGCCTTGCGAAGGATGCGGACAATATGAAGATGGCATGTGGCCTCTTGATGATGATGAATGGCAGTCCGTTTGTCTATTATGGCGAGGAAATTGGGATGTCAAGCTCGGGTAAAAAGGACGAGAATAAGCGGCTTCCCATGATTTGGTCCGACACGGATGCGACGGGCATGACAAACGGCCCGTTGGATGCGGATAAGGATATTGTCTCGGCATTTGCGGGCGTCGAGCAGCAGCTGCAGGATCCGTATTCCATATTGAATTACTATAAAAGGGCAGTCCGGCTAAGAAATGAGAATCCTGAGATTGCGCGCGGCGAGATACAGATTGTGGAGGAGCTGACAGAGGGAAACCAGGCTGCGATAACAAAGACATATGAGGACAGCACGATTGGAATTGTGTACAATACTTCTGACGAGACAATTTCGGCTGCGTTGTCTGATACAGCACTTTCCGGGATGGCGATTCGCGGGTATCTTACCCTGAATGGTGAGGAGATAACCCTCGACAGTGATGTGTTATCCATGCCTGCCAAGTCAGTCTGTGTATTGAAATAATTTAGGAATGCAAAAAGGGGCGTCAGCCCCTTTTTGTGTTTACCTTAATATTTGATATTGAGATTGACTTTGGCACTTAATGGTATGGTGATTTTATTTTCTGCGTCTACAACGGTCGGCAGATACATAAGCTCCGTTCCCTTTTCATCAACAATGTACACATACGCGGTTTGTCCGATCTGTGCATCAGGAAGCGTCATATTGAGACAGATTCCGGTATTGATTGCGCCGGGCTGTGTGAATATCAGTTTCTTTTCGTGAAAGAACAGTGTGGTTTCTGCGCTGCATGTATAGGTGAAATCCGTTCCTGTGAACAATGCATTGTCCATATCACTGTAAAAGGTAAAGCTTGCGTCAGTTCCATAGGAAACATCAAGGGCAATGCCCTGCCTTGTATTGAGCATTGCGATGGCAGCTGCGTCGACATAACAGCTGCTTCCGCCTGCCGTCACTTTCAGGATGGGACTGCCTGGCTGATTCAGGTCAGATGCGCTGAAGGAGGCAAGCTTGTTGGTGATATCTGCCCAGCTGGTGAGCTGCGTACCCTTTAAGTTGGTTGTTGTTATCTGGCTGAATGCATTCGGCAATCCTGACTGAATCCAGTTTGCATACAATAAGACATCATAGCCGGGCATGGTATAGGACATCTGCGGCATTGGATAAATGATTCCGTCCGATGCAGTCCAGCCTGCAAATACAAAGCCCGGAACGAAACCGGCATCGACAGTCACCTTTGTGCCGGGTGTGTAGGATCCGGCGCCGCTGGCGTTTGCAAAGCTTCCGACAACTGTCAGTTTTTTTGCGGCGCTGCCTGTCATAAAATATGCGTTGATGGAATGGTTTTCCCAGACATTGTGAAAGGTATAGGAGGTGACAGCGCCGACATTGTTTCCGTCGACTTCGACGTAATTAATGCGGTATCCGTTGTACGGACTGATTGTGTAGGTCTTGTTATGACCGCCTTTTACGCCGGAGCCTCCGGCGTCCGAGATAGTACCTCCGGCTGCGGCGCCCGCGGAGATATAAAAGGTGTCAGGTTCCTTGGCGTTTACGGTGATGCTCTGGGTGGTCCGCACGGTTTTATTGCTGTTATCAGTGTAGCTTATGGTAACATATTCATCGCTGGGGGTCAGCGCACCGCTAGGCTTTACTGTGTAATCTGTGATGTCCTCCCAGCTATTGTTCGAATAACATGCTGTGACTATCATCCCGCTTCTGTTAAATGATTCGCCCTCTGTGTAGGTGGTCTTTGCAGGCGGGGTTTTAATCATTAGATTTGTGAGGATATAATCTGGAGCTGTGATGCCTGTTAGGGAAATGCGCATATTATTTTGTGAAAAAGAAACCTCGGTAACGGTATATTTTTTGTAAGTGCCACCATTAAGTGTATCAGGCTTCTCTGTAATAGAAATTTTGCCAGTGTCAGTAATTTCTTCTATAGGTGTTGTTCCGTTTGATTGATAATAGGCGATAGTGATGCTGTCGGTACCTTTGCAAGTAATGGTATCTCCTGCTGAAACTCTCGTATCAGGTTTCAACTTATTGGAATCCCAGCTGGCAGCGTTTAAATGCATACTGGGAAAGCAAAGTGATAACAGTAGTGCCAATAATGGAATACGGTAAAAAAGAGACTTGTATCCTTTTGTGATATTTAACATAATTTTTCCTCCGCGCTATACATATGTGGTTAAAGTGTTGTCTTCATTATAAGTGCATGAAGAAAAAAAAGCAACCTGCTGTTTGTACCGATACGCAAGCGAATTGTGAACTGTACACAATAGCATCTTGTTTTTTTAATGAAATTATATTATAGTTATTATTGCAGAAGGCAAATAGTCCGCGAACATTTTCGGTGGAGACAGAACCAACATTTTGGAGGAGAGCATGAAGCTTTATATCATACGCCATGGGGAGACAGACTGGAATGTAAAAAGACGCTTTCAGGGGAGGGCTGACATTCCGCTAAATGAAGAGGGACGCAGACTGGCGCGGATTACCTCGGAGGCATTAAAGGAGACTGCTTTTACGAAGATATATACAAGCCCGTTGAAAAGGGCATATGAGACGGCAATGATTATAAAGGGAGACCGCGATATACCAGTTATTGAAGAGCCGAGAATCATAGAGATTGGCTTTGGGGAGTATGAAGGGCTGTGCTGCGGAAAGGACAACTTCAACATTCCGGATCCTGAGTTCATGAACTTTTTTGACAAGCCGGAGGCATATAAACCGCCAAGGGGAGCCGAGGGCATTGACGAATTAAAAGCAAGAACTGCTGATTTTTTGCACGAAATTGTGCATAATAAGAATATGGAAAATGATACAATACTGGTGTCCACGCACGGCGCCGCGCTCAGGGGGCTTTTGTCGTATATCAATGGTATTGAGTTAAAGGATTTCTGGAAGGGCGGTGTCCATAAAAACTGTGCAGTCACAATCGTGGATGTAAATGACGGCAGGGCAGTCATAATTGAAGAGGGTAGAACATATTATTAAGATGCAGGAACAAAATAAAAACGAAAGAAGGCGTCACGATTTTGGAAAATGAGTATAGCAAGGTAAAGGTAAATAACGAGATGGACTTCTGCTCTGTTACGGAGATGGAGGTTAAGACAATACTGGAAAAAGCATTTATGAAAGCAAGGGTTTCCTATTTTCTGAGATGGGAGAAGCCCGGTTTCTTGTCCAAGATATTTGGCGGAGGAAAAGTGAGGATTGTGTTCTGCATCAATTCGGCACAGCTTGAAACAGCGGATGAGGTGTTAAAAGAGCTTGGTGATATTGAAGGGGACATTAAGATGCTCCGGACAAAATCGAATAATAAAATAGGTTTCTAAATAAAAACACAGGGGAGGATGATACGGAAATTACTTTTCCGTATCATCCTCCCCATAATATTCTTCCTCGTAATATTCCTCATCAGAATGGTTGTCGTCCTGATACTGCCCATCCTCATAATATTCCTTACCAGGGTAATTGTCGCCCTGATACTGCCCGTCCTCATAATATTCCTCACCAGAGTAATTGTCGTCCTGATACTGCTCGTCCTCGTAGTATTCGTCATTATAATATTCGTCCTCATAATACTCATCGTCCGGATAGCGGTCATTGTTTCCGGAATCCTTTTTAAAGAGACTGTAGACAGTATAACCAATAAGCGCAATAAGTGCGATAATGGCAAGTGCCAGCACCACGATAACAGGCGTGCCAAACAGTTTGGAGGTGACAAGGGCTTCTGCCTCGCCGGAGCCTTCCTCCTCGTCCTGCTCGGTGGAGTCCTGTTCGTCAGGAATGTCCTCGATATCATTTTCTCCGATATCGGGAACAACGCTATTAGGTGTTCCGTCTTCAGGTGTCTCTGTGACTGGGTTTTGGACGTCTGGCGTTTCCGTGCTGGCAAGTGGAACATCTGATACGTAATCGGCAAGGACATAGCCGGTGCCGCCCGAAAACTGAATCTGGTACCAGTTATCGGCAGTTTTTCCCGTTACAGTAATTTCCTGACCATACTTTAGTGTCCCTACCTTGCTGTGGCTGGTGGAGGGACCACTGCGGACATTCAGCCCGGTTCTTGTCGCGGCATAGAATGTACCCTGCATTGGCGTGACAGCACTCCCCGGATTCGTGTTTTCCGGTGTTGTGGGCTGTGTGCTGGACGCAGGCGGCGTGACAGTCTCGGCAGAGGGGGCTGGTGTAGACGGTGTCTGTGCTGGCGGTGCCTGTGTCGAGGAGGTCTCCTGTCCCGGGGTTTCTATGTTCGTGGATGCGTCTGTGCCGGCGCTATCCGGTTTCGATGCCTCGGATGATGCGGTCTCGGACGAAGCGCTGTCAGGTGTCTCATTGGGATTGGAGGGCTGTACTGACGGGGCTTCCGTAGACGGAGTGCCTGCCGGTGCGCTTTCTGTCTGGGCATTTTCCTCTGCCGCAAAAACGGACGAAGGTGTGCAAGCAAATACAAGAGCGGCTGACATGCATAAAAGTGCAAATTGTTTTTTGGGGGTGACAATATTTTTCATTTAGGAATCCTCCCTGTTTTTCTGTTGAAATCGTGGTATGCGTTTAACCACATATTTTATAGTATATCATGCCCACGGAAAAGATTATATATAAAAAATAAATAAAATTTCTTGACATTTGGGCGTTGATTTAATACTATAATAAAATATAAAATTATTTTGGAAAAGGTTATGCCAAAGAGGAGTATCTGTCAGCCCCTCACCAGGGAGAGAAATTCTGACAAAAACTGTCAGGCTGTGAGATTTCTTTGAGGAAGGGACAGGGAAGGTAGCTTTGAAACCGGAGGCCTGAAATGACGCGGATGTAGTCAGAGTAGGGGTTCACGTTTTGTCCGCGTTACAGGATAGGACTCTGGTGGGAGTCTGCTGAGACGATGCAGCCCGGTGTTATGGGATGTGTCAAACAAAGGTGGTACCGCGTTTATTCGCCCTTTGCTGTATAATTACAGTAAAAGGGTTTTTTTATGCACATGGGCGTCCAAATGAAATATGTCAGCAAGCTGACGAAGGAAAGAGTGAACACCTGATTGTAGGAAGGAGATTAATTATGGGAAAGGAACTGGCAAAGACGTATGACCCGCATGGTCTGGAGGACAGAATATATCAGAAGTGGATGGACAAAAAGTATTTTCACGCGGAAGTTGACCGCAGCAGGAAACCGTTTACGATTGTGATTCCGCCCCCAAATATTACGGGGCAGCTCCACATGGGACATGCGCTTGACAACACAATGCAGGATATCCTGATTCGTTTTAAAAGGATGCAGGGATACAATGCGCTCTGGCAGCCCGGGACTGACCATGCAAGCATCGCGACGGAGGTCAAGATTATCGAGAAACTCAAGGAGGAGGGCATCGACAAGCATGACCTTGGACGTGAAAAGTTTCTGGAGCGTGCGTGGGACTGGAAGCGGGAGTATGGCGGACGCATTATCAGCCAGCTAAAGAAGCTCGGTTCATCGTGTGACTGGGACAGGGAGCGGTTTACGATGGACGAAGGCTGCAACAGGGCTGTCACGGAAGTCTTTTGCAAGATGCATGAGAAAGGGTATATTTACAAGGGCGCAAGAATGATCAACTGGTGTCCTGTTTGTAATACATCAATATCTGACGCAGAGGTTGAGTATGAGGAGCAGGCAGGGCATTTCTGGCATATCAAGTATCCGGTGCTGAATGACGACGGTACGGAGTCAGGAGAGTACCTGACCTTTGCCACGACAAGACCTGAGACCATGCTGGGTGATACTGCGGTGGCAATCCATCCGGATGATGCGCGGTATGCACACTTAAAGGGCAGAAAACTGATGCTTCCGCTGATGAACCGGGAAATACCTGTTGTGGAAGATACCTATGTGGACATGGAATTTGGTACTGGCGTTGTAAAGATTACACCCGCGCATGACCCGAATGACTTTGAAGTCGGAAAGAGGCATAACCTCCCGATTATCAATATTATGAATGACGATGCGACCATCAACGAAAATGGCGGAAAATATGCAGGCATGGAGCGCTATGAGGCGAGAAAGGCGATTGTGGAAGACCTTGACCAGATGGGGCTTCTTGTAAAAGTGGAAGATTACAGCCATAATGTAGGCACACATGACCGCTGCAAGACGACGATTGAACCGCTTGTAAAGCAGCAGTGGTTTGTGAAGATGGATGAGCTGATTCAGCCTGCCGTGGAGGCTGTGAAGAACGGTGCCATACAGCTGATTCCTGAAAGAATGGACAAGACATACTATAACTGGACGGACAATATCAAGGACTGGTGTATTTCAAGGCAGCTCTGGTGGGGACACAGGATACCGGCGTACTATTGTGATGCGTGTGGTGAGATTGTTGTTGCAAAGCAGATGCCGGATGTCTGCCCGAAGTGCGGCTGCACGCACCTGACACAGGATCCGGACACGCTTGACACATGGTTTTCATCAGCACTCTGGCCGTTCTCCACGCTTGGATGGCCGGACAGGACAGAGGACCTGGAATATTTTTATCCGACAGATGTGCTCGTGACGGGATATGACATTATTTTCTTCTGGGTTATCCGCATGATATTCTCAGGCTATGAGCACATGAATGAAAAGCCTTTCCGGACAGTGCTGTTCCATGGCCTGGTGCGTGACTCGCAGGGCAGGAAGATGTCAAAGTCCCTTGGCAACGGCATTGACCCGCTGGAGGTGATTGAAAAGTATGGCGCGGATGCCCTCAGGATGACCCTGATTACAGGAAACGCCCCTGGAAATGACATGCGGTTTTATTATGAGCGCGTTGAGGCAAACAGGAACTTTGCAAACAAAATCTGGAATGCGTCACGGTTTATCATGATGAACATGGATGGAAAAGAGGTGGCGGAGGCACCGGAGTCCCTGGAACCTGTGGATCGCTGGATTCTCTCCAAATTAAACAGCCTTGTCAAAGAGGTGACGGACAACATGGAGAGCTTTGAGCTGGGCATTGCCGTGCAGAAGATATATGATTTTATCTGGGACGAGTTCTGCGACTGGTATATCGAGATGGTGAAGCCGCGGCTTTATAATTCCGATAATGCCGCCTCGCAGAATGCGGCACTCTGGACATTAAAGACCGTGCTCATTGACGCGCTCAAGCTCCTTCATCCATACATGCCGTTTATCACGGAGGAAATCTTCTGTACGCTCCAGTCGGAGGAGGAGTCCATCATGATAGCAAGGTGGCCCGAATACATGGAGTCGCGCAGCTTTGCCAAGGACGAGCGGGATATTGAGACGATTAAGGAGGCAGTGCGCGGTATCCGGAATGTAAGGACCGAGATGAATGTTGCACCTTCCAAAAAAGCGCATGTGTATGTTGTTTCGGAAAAGGAGGATATCCGGAAGATTTTCGACGAGGGTAAACTTTTCTTTACATCGCTTGCATTTGCATCAAATGTCACAATACAGTGTGACAAAAATGGTATAGCAGAGGATGCAGTTTCAGTAGTTATTGCCAATGCGGATATTTATATTCCTTTTGCAGAACTGGTTGACATAAAGCAGGAGATTGAGCGTCTGGAAAAGGAGGAAAAGCGTCTTGACAGCGAGATTTCGCGCGTGAACGGAATGCTTGGCAATGAGCGATTTATGTCAAAGGCACCAGAGGCAAAGATAGCGGAGGAAAAGGAAAAATTAACAAAATACACACAAATGAAGCAACAAGTCATAGAACGACTTGCGCAATTGAGGTAAATGGTGTTAAAATAAAGACATAAGGGGGCAGTTTCTGCCTTCTCGGAGGTGAGCAGATGATTAATGTCAAGTCCTATGTCAGAATAACAGAAGATAAAACGGAAGCATGGCTTTATCTTTGTGCGCCTGAGGAGGGCACAAGATATGAAAAGTCAGAAATCATTAGATACCTTCAGCTAAATGGTGTGGTAGCAGGTATCAATGAGTCACACATAGCAGCGATGTGTAAGAAGCAGATATATGAACGTGAGGTAAAGATAGCAGCAAGTGAGCCGGGTGATCCGGGAAGTGCCGGCAGGTTTGAATTTTTCTTCAGTACGGAGAAACCCAAGCCTGAGATC
Source organism: Lachnospiraceae bacterium UBA7205 (assembly GCA_002490665.1). Classification (GTDB taxonomy): domain Bacteria; phylum Bacillota; class Clostridia; order Lachnospirales; family Lachnospiraceae; genus COE1. Next base: position 9,367 of record DKUL01000043.1, read on the forward strand.
CGCAAGGACGGAACCGTGGATTACAGGAGCATGTCCCTGGTACAGAATGTGGAGGAGGGGCAGCTGCTTGCAATTTACCATCCCGCAGTGCAGGGAACATCGGGCAGGGATGTCACGGGTGCCTTTGAGAAATCAAATACATATAAGGAACTGAGGCCGCTTACAGGGAAGGGAATCAGTAACGAGGAAGACCCCAATAAGTATTATGCAACGAAGTCCGGAAAGATTGAGTATGACGGTGACAACAAGCTGTCGGTGGTGGAAGTGTACGAGGTGCATGGAAGCTGTGACTACGCCAATAATTCCCTCGTGGACTTTAACGGGGATGTCATTATACATGGAAATGTGGAGGCCGGGGTGACTGTCCGTGCCGGAAAAAGCCTTACCGTTGAGGGTGTTGTCGAGTCGGCAAATATATCGGCAGGCGGCACGGTGTGCCTGAAAAGAGGCATGCAGGGAGCCGGAAAGGGTGAAATTGTCGCAGGCGGCGATGTATTTACTGAGTTTATCGAATATGCGAATGTGAAAGCGGCGGGAACGGTGCAGTCCAATGTCATACTCAACTCTAAGGTGAACGCAGGCGACCAGATTACGCTTACCGGAAAGAAGGGCCTGATTGCAGGCGGATATGTGCACGCGATGATGGGCGTGAACTGCCAGACGGCGGGGAATATGTCCGAACTTAAGACAGGAATCCATGTGGGCGTGATGCCCGAGATAATGGAGAAGCGGATTGAGGTGAACGAGGAGTACAGCAAGCTCAACCAGGAGCTGGATGAAGTGGCGGCAAGCATGGCGAAAATACTGCGTGTCAGACAGCAGACAGGAGAGCTTAGCGAGCAGCTCCAGGCACATCTTGATGACCTGAAAAAGAAGAAGAATGAGATATATATCCGGTGCATCAGGGCCAAGAAGCGGGCTGACGAGCTTGAAAATACGATACTCAAGTCCAGGGAAGCCAAAATCAGGATTAGTGGTAACATTTATAAGGGGACGGTTATCAGCATTGACGACAATAAGATGGTAGTGAACCGTGATACAAGCTTTATGGAGTATTCCGCGCAAAACGGTGTGATTGTCGGGACAGTGGTGGTAATCTAAGCAAATTGAATGATAAAAAAGGGTTCGCGACTGGCGCGGCCCTTTTTTTGGGAGAGGCGGGATTGGCATGCGGGAGATTACAGTGCAAAGCTACGCGGATGCGGAAAAATTTTTATCCGAGGTGCCCAGATTTACGAAAAAGAATCCGTTTGAGGAAACAAAGGAATTTTACAAGTATATACAAAGCCGTGAGGGCGGCAGATATGACGAGGAAAAGCTTGGAAAGGTAATACATGTGGCGGGGACGAATGGGAAGGGCTCGGTCTGTGCCTTCCTGCAAAGTGTATGCAGGGAAAGCGGTTACAGGACCGGAATGTTTGTTTCGCCGCATCTTGTGACAACGAGGGAGCGGTTCTGCGTGGATGGCAACATGATTTCAGAGGAGGAGTTTGTCCGTGCATTCAACTGGTTGGCCGGCATGGTGGAAGCATACCATGAGGTAAATCCCGAATACAGCCCGAGTTATTTTGAGCGGCTGTTTTTTATGGGCGTGCATGTATTTGCAGGAGCGGGAGTTGATGTCACGATACTTGAGACGGGGCTTGGCGGAAGGCTGGATACGACCAATGTCGTAAGTAATCCGGTTCTTGCGGTGATTACGGAAGTCGGATTTGACCATATGGAATACCTCGGGGACACGATAGAGCAGATTGCATCCGAAAAAGCGGGTATCATAAAATCAAATGTCCCTGTCGTATTTGTGGATAGAAAAAAACAGGTTTCTGACATAATAAGGCACAAAGCGGCGGCATGTGGCTGTAAAAGCTGTCCTGTGTCGAAAAATGACTATAAAATAAATGAAATTCAGAAAAAATTCATTGATTTTTCCGTTTTCAATCTGTATTATGATTATGGTAGAATAATAGTAAACACCAAGGCGGTCTACCAGGTGGAGAATGCAGCCGCGGCGGTTCGTGCCTGTGAAGTGCTTAAAAGGGACTGCGGATTAGGGCAAATAACCGTAGAATCCATTCGGGCAGGAATCAGGGGGATGTTCTGGGCAGGGCGCATGGAGGAGATTGCCCCCGGGGTTTATATTGACGGTGCACATAACGAGGATGGGATTGCCGCATTTGTGCAGTCCTTAAATGAAGCGCCGGATTTTTGCGGGGGAGGCTGCGGTGACAGGAACGTGCTTGTCTTTTCGGTTGTAAAGGACAAGCAGTATGATAAGATGATAGAGATGCTCTGCGGGCTTTCCATGATTACGGATGTTGTGGTGACGCACATTCCGGGTGAGCGGGGAGCCGCGCTGGAAGCGCTTAGGGATATATTTGGACGGTATGCCGGCAAATCCATACAAAATATCCGCATCTGCGAAAGGATTGAGGATGCAGTGCGGTATGGCATGTCAGTGAGGGGTGAATCAGGAATGGTTTACATTGTGGGTTCCCTGTATCTGGCGGGATTTGTGAGGAAACTTTTTGGCTGAATGGAGATTGTTTATGATAGATTTTGAAGAAGAACTGAAAAAATTCCACCCTAGTCTGGAAGTCGAGGATGTAGAGGATGCGATATACAACCAGGATGTGACGGACCTTGCCGACGTGCTGGTCAAGCTGGTCAAGGAGGCAAAGGAAGAGTATGGGGATGGTTTGGCGGAGGGCTGAACTGGTGCAGAGTAGGGGAGCTTAGTATGTTTTGCTTTAATTGTGGATGCCGCTTGTCGGAAAAAAATTTTTGTACCGGCTGCGGGGCAGATGTGGGGCTGTACAAGAAAATTATGTACACTGCCAACCGTTTTTATAATGAGGCGCTTGACAAGGCAAAGGTAAGGGATTTGTCAGGTGCAGTCGTGAGTCTGAGACAGTGCATCAAGCTGGATAAAAACCATATTGATGCCAGAAACCTGCTGGGGCTTATTTACTTCGAGCGCGGCGAGGTCGTCGCGGCGCTAAGTGAGTGGGTCATGAGCAAGAATATCAGAAGCGAGAAAAATATTGCAGATGATTACATTGATATCATTCAGAATAATCCTGGGAGGCTTGAGGCATACAACCAGACAATCAAAAAATATAATATGGCACTTACATACTGTCAGCAGGACAGTCTTGACCTGGCAGTGATACAGCTCAAAAAGGTTGTCTCAATGAATTCGAGGTTTGTGCAGGCGCGGCAGCTCCTGGCGCTCTTATATATTAACAGCCAGGATTTGGAGAGGGCTAAAAAGGAGCTTGACAAGGCTCTCAGTATAGACGCAAACAATACGATGACGCTCCGGTATCTGAAAGAGGTGGAGGAAATGACACCCACGGACGAGGAGCGCATCAGAAAAAAGAAAGAAGCCATCGTGTACCAGAGCGGCAACGACACTGTGATTCAGCCGGTCGGGAAAAAGGAGATGGTCGGTCTGCAGACACTGATTAACATCATCATCGGCGTCGCGATTGGCGTGGGAATTGCATGGTTTCTGGTGCTCCCATCCAAGATACAGCAGGCTCAGACCGAGGTAAATGAGAAGTACAAGGAGGTCAGCGAACAGCTTGACGCAAAGACCCTCGAGACCGAGGAGCTGACGACGCAGATTAATGAACTGATTCAGGAGAAGGATTCCCTGTCAAGCAGCCTGAGTGAGGCGCAGGGGAACAAGGTACTGCTGCAGGCATACACGGATTTGATAGAGGCTGTTCTGATGCGTATGAACAAGACCGGTGACGAAATGCAAATCGCGGATATGCTTGAACAGATTGACAAGAAGTATCTGCAGGATGAGGCGACCGACAGCTTTAAAAACCTGTACGAGGCACTGCGGAATGACATCAGCAAGGTCGTGGCAAAAAACAGTTACAATACCGGTTATGCGGCATTCCGGGCAGAGGATTACGACACGGCGATAAAGAATCTTGAGAGGGCATACCAGTATGACCCGTCAAATGGCGAGGCACTGTACAATCTTGGAAATTCCTACAATAAAAAGGGAGATACGAGTAAGGCGGCAGAAATTTATGAGCAGGTGGTAGCGCTTTTCCCCAATACGGAGAAGGCGAGGAAATCACAGAACTATATCAGGCAGATAAAAGGGGAATAACCCCATATATTTAGAAAACACGAAAGAGAACATGCCAGGAAAGGCAGGTTCTCTTTCGTGTTTTTTCTGATTGACAGGGATTGAGGAGGAGGAGCTATGGATCGGAATATGGAAGAATTTGCAATCATTGACAATTACTTGTGCATCAGGATGCCGGGGGAGGTGGATCATCATGGTGCAGCCAGCATCCGTGAGTGTGCGGACAGGCTGATACTGGATGACAAGGTAAAAAACATCGTGTTTGACTTTGAGGATACGACGTTTATGGACAGCTCCGGCCTTGGCATCATCATAGGGCGTTACCGGAAGATTTCGTGTTTCGGGGGAAAAGTCTATGCCATAAACACAAATGAGCGCATAGGCAGGCTTCTGAAGGCTTCAGGGATGTCATCCATTATAGAAATTCTTGCATAACAGAAATAAAGTATATAAGAAGGGAACAGAGATTGAATATGGAAAAAGAGTGCGCAAAGAGGGAAGTAACACAGGGCATGGAAAACCAGATATGTGTGGAGTTTGACGCCATATCGGAGAATGAGGGGCTTGCGAGGGTGATTATAGCGGCGTTTCTGTCCAGGATAGACCCGACTGTCGACCAGGTAGAGGATGTGAAGATGGCAGTGTCCGAGGCAGTGACAAATGCCATTATACACGGCTATGGGGAGAAGGGGGGGCGTGTCGTGATGACGGCAAAGCTCTCATGCGACGGGGAACTGGCAGTTGACATTATCGACAAGGGGGTCGGTATAGAGGACATCGGGCAGGCAATGCAGCCGCTTTTCACCACCGGGGCTGACAAGGAACGCTCCGGCATGGGATTTGCCTTTATGGAGGCATTTATGGACAGGCTGGAGGTGGAGAGCAGTCCGAATGAGGGGACGTGCGTACATATGTGGAAAAGCTTCATAACCGGGCAGATTGCGTCCCAGCCGATTTTGCAGGCAGCAGTGTGGAACAGAAGCGGCAGGGTATAAACTATGGAGGAGAGGGAACTTTTTATCAGGGCACAGCAGGGAGAAAAGGAGGCAAAGGAACAGCTTTTTCAGAAAAATATGGGTCTGGTGCACCATGTGGTGAAACGGTTTGTAAACAGGGGGAGCGTGGAGGCGGAAGACTTGTTTCAAATAGGCGCCATGGGGCTGATAAAGGCGATAGAGAAATTTGACGTTGATTTCGGTGTGTGTTTTTCAACCTATGCGGTTCCCCTGATAATGGGTGAAATCCGCCGGTATTTAAGGGATGACGGGATGATTAAGGTGAGCAGGAGCATCAAGGAAAATGCAAGGAGGCTGAAAATGGTTCGCGAGGAATTCTGGAAGGACATGGGAAGGGAGCCGACTGTCTCAGAACTGTCCGAGATGTCGGGAATTGCCGTGGAGGATATTGTCACGGCAATTGAGGCCGGAAGGGAAGTGGAGTCCATCTATAAGACGATGTATGAGTCGGACGGAAATGAAGTGCTTTTGCTGGATATGCTTGGCGGGGAAGGCGAGAGCGAAGAGATTGTCAACCGCCTGATGCTGGAAAAAATGCTGAGCGGGCTTGACGAGCGGGAAAAAAACCTTATCAGGCTCCGGTATTTTGAAAACAAGACCCAGGTGCAGGTGGCGGGAGACCTGGGAATGAGCCAGGTACAGGTCAGCCGTATGGAGAAAAAAGTACTTCTGCGCCTCAGGAGGGAGGCAATGGCATAGGAATGGAAATTTTTTCAGCCAGTCTATAAAGTTTCATAAAAAGGAGCCGATAATATTTATAGAAACAAACGGTAGGGAATGGATGCCCTATTCATTTAATATGTTTATCATATAGAAAGGCTGGTATGCGAAATGAATGGAATCAATTATAGTTCACTTTTGAACAATACAGGACTTTTTTCAAATCAGGCAAACAAGGAAGAGGCAAGCTTTACAGGCATTTCCGGAGTAAATAGAAAGGCAGCGAAGAAGACCGCCGAGAAAGCCGCTGATACAAGACAGAGCAATGTTGACAAGGACACATATGAATACAGTGGTCAGACACGCAATGTCCAGGCTGGCTACAGCAGACCCAAGAGTACAGAATCCGGCTACAAGGCGCTTGATGCGAACGGAATACAGGAAGGCATTGAGCTGAGTGATTCTGCAAAGAATCTGCTTGCCGAGCTGAGGGAAAAATATGGAAATATGGATATTGCCGTGGCGGAGTGGTCTACGGACGAGGAGCAGGATCATTATGCAAGCCTTGCCACAAAGGACTATAGCGTACTGATTAATCCGGAGCTGCTTGAGAAGATGGCATCAGACCCGTCAGCAAGGGAAGAGTATGAAGCAATCCTGAGCGGCGTGGGTGAGAAGTATGATACGCTGAAGGAAGAACTGGGCGAGGATGCCGATAAGATAGAAGGATTCACCATTACGCTGGATAAGGATGGAAAGGTGTCATATGCCGTTAAGCTCTTGAAGGATATGACAGAGAACAGCAAGGCGGAGGAAAAGCGACAGGAGCGCCTTGAGGAGAAGCGTGCCGAGAAAAAGAAAGCCGAGAAGGAACAGCTTGAGAAAGTGACCCAGAAGAAGAAAGAGACGGAAAAAATCCAGGCGGATTCCATCGAGGAGCTTGTGAAAGCAATCAAGGATAGGCTTCATCCGGAACTTGCGGGGGATTCCGAAGAGGAGTAAGGCAAATAGATAAACAAAAAATGGCGTGTGCTTTGCCACACGCTGTTTTTCTTTGTCTTTTTATCCGCTGCCCCATGCAGAGGAAGTATGCCGTTAAAATGGCGCACGGGGTGCGTGGCGAGTAGAGAAGTGGTATAATTGTACATGTGATAGCAAGGCACTGTGCAGATGAAACAGTGCGGACTAAGAGGAGGCGCATGTGACATGAAAATAATCATTGCGGGTGACGGTAAAGTAGGGGCGATACTTACGCGGCAGCTTTCGGCAGAGGGGTATGACCTGACGCTGATTGACGCAAACCTGAAAGTGCTGGAATCCACCGAGGAGAGATACGATATAATGGCTGTGCAGGGAAACTGCGCATCAATGGAGGTATTGGAGCAGGCAGGAATCCGGGAGGCGGATCTGCTCATAGCGGTCACGAATGCGGATGAGGTCAACCTGCTTTGCTGCATGACAGCGCATGGCATGAACCCGGACATTCATACAATAGCAAGAATCCGGAATCCGGAATACACAGAACAGATTTACAAAATGCAGAATCTTTTTGCACTTTCCATGATGATTAACCCGGAGCGGCAGGCAGCCCTTGAGATAGAGAGGCTGTTAAAATACCCGGGATTCCTCAAGCGGGATACATTTGCGAAGGGGCGCGTGGAAATTGTCGAGCTTCGCGTGGAGGCAGGACATAAGCTGTGCAACATTGCGCTGAATGACCTCTACAATATTGTAAAGTGTAAGATTCTTGTCTGTACGGTAATCCGAAATGGAAAGGCGGTGGCTCCGGGCGGCAATTTTGTGCTGATGGAGGGCGACCGGATTTTTGTTACTGCTCCTGCGAATGTCCTTACAATGCTGCTCAAGAACCTGGGAATCATCACGCACAAGGTAAAGCGGGTGATTCTCTGCGGAGGGGGGCGTGTGAGCTATTACCTGGCACAGTCGCTGATTAAAAACGGAATCGGGGTACAGATTGTGGAACAGGATTATGACAGGTGCATCCAGCTTGCAAATGCGCTGCCGCAGGCGTCTGTCATCCATGGGGATGCGAGCAGGGAGTTTTTGCTTGACAATGAGGGAATTTCCGACTGTGACGCACTGGTGACGCTCACGGGCGTGGATGAGATGAACATTATCATTTCATTGTACGGAAGCAGCTGCAAGGTTCCGCAGATTATCACAAAGCTTGGAAGGCTTGAGAACAATACAATACTGGATACCCTGCCCATCGGAAGCATTATCAGCCCGAAGGAACTCAGCTGTAACCATATTGTGAGGTATGTGCGTGCGATGGAAAACCAGACGGGGGCTGCACTGACGATACATACCATAGCGGACGGACAGGCAGAAGCGGTGGAGTTTATGGTGGATAAGGATACGCTTCACTGCGGGGAGCCGCTGAAAAAGCTGAAATTAAAGAAAAATGTGCTGATTGTATGTATTATGCATGGCATGAAGCTCGATATTCCAAACGGTGATTCCTGTTTTGAGTACGGCGATACGGTGATTGTCGTTACGGGTGCCGGCAGGGTGGTCTACCAGCTAAATGATATTTTTGAATAATGAAGTGAGAAAACAGGGGAAAGATTATGAATTATAAAATGATGGGCAGATTCATAGGGCACATTCTGCTGGTTGAGGCAGTTTTCATGGTGGTGCCGCTGATTATCAGTCTGTTTCATGATGAGGATATAGTATGCATTGGATTTGCCGCAAGCCTTTGTGTGATTCTGGCTGTGGCACTTTTGCTGCTTGTTCTGTGCAGGGGCAGCAAAAGAAGCTTCAAGGCACGGGAAGGGCTTGTGTGTGTGGGTGTGAGCTGGATTGTCATGAGTCTGCTTGGATGCCTGCCGTTTTACATATCAAGGGAGATTCCGTCCTATCTGGATGCCCTGTTTGAGACGGTATCGGGTTTTACAACGACAGGCGCCTCCATTTTGTCGGAGGTCGAGGAGCTTTCCATGAGCATCCTTTACTGGAGAAGCTTTACGCACTGGCTGGGCGGCATGGGGGTACTTGTATTTGTACTGGCAGTAGGCGCGTTCGGGGAGCGCAGCAAGGGGTTCACGGTGCATCTTTTAAGGGCAGAGAGTCCGGGGCCACAGGTGGGTAAGCTTGTGCCCAAGATGAAGAAGACTGCGGAAATCTTATACCTGATTTACATTGTGCTCACAATCGTCAATATTGCCTTTTTGCTTTTGGGCGGCATGCCTTTGTTTGACGCGGTGTGTACGGCATTTGGCACTGCCGGGACGGGCGGGTTTGGCATCAAAAATGACAGCATTGCAGGGTACAGTCCCTATATACAGAATGTGTGTACTGTTTTCATGCTGCTGTTTGGCGTGAATTTCAGCTGCTATTATCTGCTGCTCCTGCGCCAGTTTTACAGCGTGCTGAAGGATGAGGAGCTGCGTCTTTATCTGGGGGTGGTAATTGGAAGTATCGTGCTGATTACCCTGGATGTGAGGGGCTTTTACGGCACGCTCGGGGAAACTGTGCGCCATGCCGCATTTCAGGTGGCAAGCATTGTGACGACAACTGGGTTTGCGACGACGGACTTTGACCTGTGGCCGGATTTTTCCAAGGCGGTTATTCTGGGGCTGATGGTAATCGGGGCGTGTGCGGGAAGTACCGGGGGCGGGTTTAAATGTGCCAGAATTCTGATTGTGGTCAGGGGACTGCGCAGAAACCTGCGACGCGCCATTTCGCCGCAGAAAGTGCAGGTGGTCAGGATTAACAATCACATGATTGATGAGAAGGTTCTGGAAAACGCGAATGCGTATCTGGCGGCATATGTCCTGATATTGTTTTTCAGCTTTATACTGGTATCTGTTGACCAGTTTTCGATTACCACGAACTTCACGGCGGTATTGTCCTGCTTTAACAATATCGGGCCGGGGCTGGAGGCAGTCGGTCCCACATGCAATTATGGGGATTTCAGCTGGCTCTCCAAACTGGTCCTGATTGTGGACATGCTTGCCGGGCGGCTTGAGATTTTTCCGATTTTAATCCTGTTTTCGAGAAGCACCTGGGGGGTTTTCAGCCGGAAAAGCGGTTAGATGTTTTGGGATGCTTCTAATAGGCTGCGAAAATTTCGTCTATGCTTTCGGTGGCAGTCGGGTGGTTTTCCCTGTCAAAAATAAATACAGGCAGATGGCTGGCGGTATTTTCTTTCCATGCAACGTGTTCGGGCGGCACGTGGAGAGAAAAGCCGCTGTTGCTTTTGATGCGTGTCACATAATCGGTGATGGAATGCAGCGGCTTGTCAAATTCCATGCCGTAGATATAGCCGTTATCCGTCCTGCCGACATGGTGGATGTCGGAGCCTGCCGTCATGGTGATGCCATGTTCCTTTGCATAGCGGTATGCCATGCGGTTCTGTTCGTGGGGATTGCCGGAATTTGCCACCTCGAACGCGTCGCACTGGTGGGGATGCACATAAATTTCCGAGAGATATCCCCTTTCGCGGAAGGGGTGTGCCTGGACGACAAGCCCCCCGTCTGACGTAATCTGGTTGTAGTGTGTGACGTGATCCCATTCCAGCATGTCGGGATGCGCCTTGAGCCATTTCTTGTCCAGTCCGTAGACCAGAAATTCATCGCCATGGAAACGGCACTCCCACGCAAAAAAGACTTTTAATCCCTGGCGGTCGCCCTCGGCCTTGGCATCCTCATAGCCACTGCAGAAGATGTCAACACGCTCTTCCCACGGAAGGTTTTTGGGGACGCAGCAGTTGCCGTTGAAAAAGTGGTCTGTCACGATAATGCCGTCAAATCCGAGTTCTTTATAGAAGGATATGTATTCAGAGCCTGCACTCTTGGCACATGCGCTGGCAGCAGTGGTGTGCAGGTGCGTTTCGTATAAATATGACATGATTCTGACCTCCTGTATTTCGATTATGCGATTATTTTTATGGTGTCAAGCTTTCCGCTGTGGTCTGTTCCATGCATATGCCTGCCATCTTTTCGAAAGCGTTCAATGTATGCCCATACTTCGGGACTTATCTGCTCGCCGGGATAAATCACGGGGATTCCGGGGGGATAGGGGGCAATCATCTGTCCTGAAATTTTTCCGGCGGCATCCTGCCATGGTATCTCTTTTTTTTGCGCAAAATAAGCCCTGCGGGGTGTCATAACCTGTGGGGGGAATTTGGGGAAGGCTGGGACAGTTCCTTTTGTGTCCTCACTTATTTTATTCGCAGCCGCATGTGGAGGAAATATGCCGCTAAGGCATAAAGCTTCTCTGCTCGGTTCTGTTTTGGCAAGGTGGGCTCTGCTGATATCTTCGCAGGCGCTTACCAGTCTGTCCATGTCTTTCTCCTCGTTTGCATATGTCACGATTGCAAGCACATTTTCGTAATCGGATAATTCCATATTGACACCATAATTTTCAAATAGAATGGAGTCCAGGGCAAATCCGGACAACCCGAGTTTGCTTGCGGATATGACAAGTCTCGTCCTGTCGTAGGAGCATAATTCTGACACGAATGTCATTTTTGTGTCCGCGCTGTCCATGCAGCGAAAGCCGTGGATGCCCTGTATTTTTTGTCTTGTGGTTTCGGCGAGGGCGAGCGCTTTTTCCATCATTTTTTCTCCGTTTCGTGCCAGTTCATACCGCGCACAGTCGAGCGACGTCATCAGCAGATAGCTTGGACTGGTACTCTGTACCAGATGCAGATTCTCTGCAATTTTTTCAAGGGCGTCTTCGCGGATGCCATGGCTTTTTATGTGGAGGACAGAACTCTGCGTCAGTGCGCCGGCAACCTTGTGCATGCTCTGTACGCAGACGTCTGCGCCGCATGCAAGCGCGCCCTGCGGGAGCTGGCTGTGAAAATACAGATGTCCGCCGTGCGCCTCGTCGACCAGCAGAAGTGCACCATATTGGTGGCATACGTCGGCAATCGCCTTTAAATCGGAGCAGATGCCATAGTAGCTGGGGCTGACAAGAAACAGTGCCCTGCAGTCAGGATTTTTTTCGAAGCATTCCTGTACTGCGCGGGCGGTAATCCCGCCTTGTATCGACCATCCGGGAAGCAGTTCGGGCATCACGTATACAGGGGATGCGCCGGACAGTACCAGCCCCATCATGGCTGACTTGTGTGCGTTTCTTGCAACCATGATTTTCTCACCCTCGAGTGCGGCGCCGAGTATCATTGCCTCGTTTCCGCAGGTGCTTCCGTTTACGAGGAAAAAGCTTCTGTCTGCGCCGTAGAGGCGGCTGAGCAGCTCCTGTGCCTCGGCGATTGCCCCATTGGGGACATGGAGGTCGTCGGTGAGCGGCGTCTCTGTCACGTCATAGGAAAAGATGGCAGTGCCTGCTGTTTTCGTCCACCGGGAACTGATTCCCTTGTCAAGCCGGTGCCCGGGGATTCTGAAATATGCAGGGTCTGTCGCGATGAACGTGTTGATTGCGTCTAAAAGTGGTGTTTTCTCCTGAAACATTGGATGCAGTCTCCTCAAGCATTTTTTCAAAAATTTGTGAATAGTATCATTATATCGTTTCAGACGGAAAAATTCAATGTTGCTGGTATAACAAAATAAAGAGTTGTAAAGAATAACCATGTATGATAGAAGCGGGTTAGTAACTGTTCAGCTCAGGACTTTGCATTGCAGTGCAAATTATGGCTTATACAAGCCACGTAAGAATGCGTAGTGGTTGAGATGCATCAAGCCATGGCACATGGCTTTGATATCGCGAAGCGATTTTGCATGGCTTGATGCCTGTAACAGGAAGCCGAAGGCTGAACTGCTACATGGTCTGGCTTCAGAAAGGCATGGTTATTTTTGTGGCAAATGTAGTATTGTATCTTATGGCGAAACAGAATGTCGCGCTTGACAAGGCAGACGTGGAGCTGGCGGATGTGGCAGGCATTTACTGCGAGGACGAGACAGTCAGGGCAAAGGCGGGGGCGATGAAAATACACCGTTTCCGGCAGGACGGTCAGCCCAGGGTTGTGATAAGCATTTTAAAAATAATCGAGCAACTTACAAAGCTTTGTCCCGGAATCACGGTGGAGAGTGTCGGGGAGACGGACATTATTATAGAAAAGGCGTCCTTACAGCATGACAAACCAGAACAGAAGAAGGGGGCATGGGCGTACATCAAAATCGCCTTTGTCGCGCTGATTTGTTTTTTCGGCTCGGCGTTTACGATTATGGCATTCCATAATGATGTAGGGCTTGGGGATGTGCTGAGCAGAATTTATGAGCTGGTGACGGGTGTGAAGTCGGATGGTTTCACCTCGATAGAAATTTCTTATTCCATCGGGCTTGCGGCGGGAATCATTGTATTTTACAACCACATCGGAGGAAAGCGGCTTACTTCGGATCCGACGCCGCTGGAGGTGGAGATGAGAAACTACGAGCGAGATGTCAATCAGGCGCTTGTGGAGATGGCAGACAGGCAGAAGCTGGAAGAGGATGTGGAATAGATGGTGTGGCAGACAATATTATTGTGGATAATGGGTATTAGCTCGGGAATTATGGTTTCGGCGGGGGTATTTACGGTATTGTTTGTCGTGGGACTGGTGCCGCGTTTTGCAGGCAGGACGGACACGGCAAGGTGTGAACTTTTTTATGAGGAATGCCTGATTTTCGGTGCGCTGCTGGCAGACGTGCTGAGTGTATTTCCGATTGAGGGTTCCATAGGAGAATTTGTGACACAAGCGTCATTTTCAAGGCTCCTGCTGACGCTCCTCCTGGTGCTGATAGGCTTTTTTGCAGGAATTTTTGTGGGCTGCCTGTCCATTGCGCTTGCGGAAGTGCTTGACGGAATTCCGATTTTTGCAAGGCGTATCAGGCTGAAGATGGGCGTGAGCATTGCAGTGCTGGCGGTGGCGCTCGGAAAGATAGCAGGCTCGTTTGTTTACTTTATCAATGGATTTTTTGAGGGTATTTAAGGAGGATGGGACTATGGCGTCAGAACAGAAAAAGGAAGATTATCAGGAGTACGTGAGGCAGAACTCACCCAAGACCAATCTGCCGCTGCAGATGGGGAAGGCATTTGTCATGGGCGGCATTATATGCTGCCTGGGACAGTTCATTGTCAATATGGCGATGAATCGTTTTGGCATAGAGAAGGAAACCGCGGCAGGATGGTGTTCCGTGATACTGATTTTGTTAAGCGCCCTGTTTACCGGTTTTAATTTGTATGGGAAGCTAGTAAAATGGGGCGGTGCCGGTGCGCTGGTGCCGATAACCGGATTTGCCAACTCGGTCGTTGCCTCGGCAATTGAGTACAAGACGGAGGGACAGGTATTTGGTATTGGATGTAAAATTTTTACAATTGCCGGACCGGTGATTTTGTATGGTATTTTTACAAGCTGGTGCCTTGGGGTTGTTTACTGGATTGGGAAGCTTATGGGGCTGGTGTGACTGGCTGCAATATGAAAGGACAATGATTTTGTGGAGGTCATTGCCCTTTTTGTTTTATTTTTGGGGTCAGAAATTTCGCAGAAGTGTCCATTCTGCGAAATTCTCCTGTACTGTTGGAAAATGCTGCCTTTATCAAAAAGTCTGACCATGAATCTGACCATAAAAGCAACGCAAGTGCTCCAACTGCAGCCTTTTGGCATCCATTGTCGGATGTACATAGCGGTTTAGCGTAATTCTGACATCAGAATGACCCAAAATCTCACTCAGGCTTTTTACATCAATGCCGTTTTCAATACAGTTTGTGGCAAACGTATGGCGCAGGATGTGAAAATTCCGGTCAGTAATTTGTGCTTCTTTTAATATCCTCTTGAACTGATACTGCATTGTCCTTGGCTCTAGTGTACTGACCGATTTATATT
>DKUL01000050.1 GCA_002490665.1 Lachnospiraceae bacterium UBA7205
AAAAGTTAAGCACTAAACTTTTCAGACTGCTATAAGGAGGTTATAGTCTATGGTTTCAGAAACAAGCCTGGCTGCGCAGCAGTGCCGCCTCAGGGAATGGGCAGAACAAATCAGGGACTGCCAAAACCGTGCCGAAGGAATGAGTGTCATCGAATGGTGTTCCCGTAATGGTATAACAAAGGCCAATTATTACTACCGGCTGCGCCGTGTCAGGGCGGCATGCCTTGAACAGTTCCCGGAGGAAACTGCAGGGCGTCAGGTTATACCCGTACCATCAGAATTTTTGTCCTTTCAGGAAAATAACAACCCTGCCATATCTTCACGCGGACTGGAGATGTCCCTCAACGGGATCTGCATTCACGTAACGGAATCTTCTTCTATGAAGCTCCTGTCTGATGTCCTGGAGGTGGTCCGCAATGCTCAATGATGCTGTATGCTTTAAAGCCGTATACATTGTGTGCGGATATACAGACCTGCGTTCGGGAATAGACAGCCTTGCGGCAGTCCTCGAGGCACAGACAGGCAGCACCCCTTATGTGCCGGACACCCTGTATCTCTTCTGCGGCAGGCGTGCAGACCGCATCAAGGGACTGGTGTGGGAGAAAGACGGCTGGCTGATGCTGTATAAGAGACTTGCAGGGAGCAAGTTCCAGTGGCCGCGCAGCGCGAACGAGGTACGGGAGCTTACACAGCAGCAGTTCCGCTGGCTGATGGAGGGACTTACAACCACCCCTAAAAATTCCGTCAGGACTGTAAAGCCGCCGGAATACATGGGATGATTTTGTGCAGAACAGAGAATTTTACAGCCCTGCCGTGACAGGACCCACGGCAGGCGGCGCATTGTTGCCGGATGCCTGTGACAGGCCGGATTCATGGCCGCATGGCGTCCGGCCCTGATGAAGGTTTTTGAAAACCATCCAGGAAAAAAGCGCCCTTATATTTAGCCGGAATGCATCCTGGCATATGGGCATTATGACGAAACCGTCGGGAAACAGGATTCGCCATAACCGTAAAAATCTGGTATAATAAAACCATCAGACACGGGAGGGGACTGCAATGGAATCCAGATATACGCAAGAAATGCTTTCCGGTATGGAAAAAGGAACAATCATCCGGCTGTTTCTTGCACAGCAGGAGCAGCTGGAAAATATAGATAAAAACCTGCAGCTCGTGCTGGAGCATCTTGCCGACCAGAAAAGACACCGTTTTGGCAGGTCAACAGAAAGACACCTGACAGAAGGGCAGGTGTCTTTCATGGAAGTTGACGGGGAGATCGTATTTTTCAATGAACCTGAAGCCGTAACAGACCAGGAGGCTGAAAATGAAACGCAGGAAGCGCCCAGACGCAGGACTCCCAAAAAGAAGAAGGGAAAACGCGAAGAAGATCTGGACGGACTCCCCGTTATTATCATAGAACATTCCATGACGGAAGAACAGCTTTCAGATACATTCGGGACGGACGGATACAAACGCCTTCCCGACGAGGTTTACCGCAGGTACAGGTTCACCCCGGCAAAAGTAGAGGTCGAGGAACACCATGTCGCCGTATATGCCGCAAAGACGGATGACGCCATCGTCAGGGCAGAGCATCCGGTATGCCTGCTTAAAGGCAGCCTGGTATCCCCGTCCATGGAAGCTGCAATCATAAATGCCAAATATGTGAATGCCTGCCCCCTTTACCGCCAGGAAAAGGAATTTGAGCGTTACGGGATCACTGTCTCCCGCCAGAATATGGCATACTGGACGATCCAGTGTGCAGACAGGTACCTTGCAGTCCTGTATGATTACCTTCATGAAATGATGTATGCATATCATGTACTGCAGGCAGACGAAACACCTGTCCTGGTAAACAAGGATGGCCGTACAGCCGGGGCAAAGAGCTACATGTGGGTATACCGCACGGGCAGCATGTACAGCGGACGGCAGGTTGTCCTGTATGAATACCAGAAAACACGCAACGCCAGTCATCCCCGGGAGTTCCTTAAAGGCTTCAGCGGCGTATGCGTCACGGACGGGTATCAGGTCTACCATACAGTTGAAAACGAACGGGAAGACCTGACAATAGCCGGGTGCTGGTCGCATGCACGCCGCAGGTTTGACGAGGCAGTCAAGGCGCTGCCACAATCAAGGAGGAAAGACAGCCGCGCATACCTGGCCCTAACAATGATACAGGCCATATACCGCGAGGAAAAGATGCTAAAGGAACTCCCTGCGCAAGAAAGACAGAACCGCCGCCAGCTGAGTGTGAAACCGCTGGTGGAGGCTTATTTCACATGGGTGCGTGAAAATATATCCAAAGTTCCGGAAAAAAGCAAAACCCATGAAGGTTTCAGCTACTGCCTTAACCAGGAGAAATACCTGAAGGTATTTCTGGATGACGGAGAAGTCCCGATGGACAATAACGCTGCAGAGCAGTCGATCCGTGGTTTCTGTATAGGAAAGAAAAACTGGGTAATGATCGATACCATTGCCGGGGCGAAATCAAGTGCCATCATATACAGCATAGCTGAAACAGCGAAAGCAAATAACCTGAGACCATATGAATACTTTGAATACCTCCTGACAGAAATCCCAAAGCATATGGATGACACTGACCGGAGTTTTTGTGGAGACCTGCTTCCATGGTCGCCAAATCTCCCGGAACACTGCCGTAAGCCTGAAAAGAATAGCAACAAAAGTATATCCGAGCCATCCTGACTCTATGATACAGGATGGTTCGGATTTTGTATAGGTACATGCTATCCACCGTTTA
>DKUL01000016.1:0-18482 GCA_002490665.1 Lachnospiraceae bacterium UBA7205
ATGCCCGGTAAACAGATGGCCATCGATGCGGATCTGAATACCGGAACGATCGATGACAAAGAGGCGAAGGAGAGACGTGACAAGATTCAGCTGGAATCCAGCTTTTTCGGTTCCATGGACGGTGCTGTTAAGTATGTAAAGGGAGATGCGGCAGCAGGTCTTATTATTACGGGTGTCAATATCGTCGGCGGCATCATCATGGGTGTTTTGAGACAGGGCATGGATATCGGTGCCGCGGCGGATAAGTTTACGATTTTAACAATAGGTGACGGTCTGGTCAGCCAGATTCCTTCACTTCTTATTTCGTTATCAACAGGTATTCTCGTCACAAAGGGTTCAAAGGAAGCCGACTTTGGGTCTGTTCTTGTAAACCAGTTGTTCGGCATACCGAAAGTTTTGTATATGGTAGGTGCGGTGCTCGCATTTTTGGGATTGGTGACGCCGCTTAATCCTTTGATTTTCGTTGTCCTGGGAATTATTTTTATCGTGTGCGGGCGCATGATTGCCTCCACGATTGAAGTGGCAAACATTGAGGCAGAGGCTGACACGGAGGAGGATACGGCAGATGAAATCCGCCGGCCGGAGAATGTCAATTCACTGCTGCAGGTAGATCCTATCGAACTTGAGTTTGGATATGGTATTATACCGCTGGCGGATGTCAACCAGGGCGGCGACCTTCTGGACCGTGTTGTCATGATTCGAAGACAGGTTGCACTTGAGCTTGGTACCGTGGTGCCGATTATCCGTCTGCGTGACAACATCCAGCTGAATCCGAACCAGTATATCATAAAGATTAAGGGAATCCAGGTAAGCGAGGGAGAAATTTTATTTGACCATTATATGGCGATGAACCCCGGTTTCGTCGAGGAGGAGATTTCGGGTATTCCGACATTTGAACCATCTTTCCACCTGCCGGCGATATGGATTACGGAAAACCAGAGGGAGCGCGCGGAGAGCGTGGGCTATACGGTCGTTGACCCGCCATCGATTATTGCGACACATCTGACAGAAATTATCAGACAGTATCTTGCCGACCTGCTTACAAGACAGGATGTGCAGAATCTTGTCAACAATGTCAGGGAGACCAATCCTTCCCTGGTGGAGGAACTTGTACCGAAGCTCCTTGGACTTGGAGATATCCAGAAAGTATTACAGAATCTTTTAAAGGAAGGGATATCCGTAAGGGACTTAGTTACAATATTTGAAACGCTTGCCGACCATGCGGCATCGACAAGGGATACCGATATCCTGACAGAATATGTCCGCCAGAGTCTCAAGCGTGCCATTTCCAACAAGTACTTCCCGGTGAACGAGACGACAAGCGTGGTTACACTCGACCCGGGACTTGAGCAGGAGATTATGGGAAGCGTGAAGCAGACAGAACAGGGAGCGTACCTGACGCTGGATCCGGAGAAGACAAAGACGATTATTGCGTCTGTGGAATCAGAAGTCGGAAAGCTTGAAAAATTAGGGAAGAATCCAATTATAATAACTTCTCCCATAGTCAGAATGTACTTTAAGCGTCTGACGGAGGATTACTATAAGGATTTGGTGGTAGTATCATATAATGAAATTGATTCAAATGTAGAATTACAATCAGTAGGAATGGTGACAGCATGATAATAAAGAAATTTCAGGGAAAAACGAAAGAGGAAGCGCTGGAATATGCAAAGAAAGAGCTCGGCGAGGGAATTGTCGAGATGAATGTCAAGACAGTGAAGGCGAAAGGTGTGTTTGGCATTTTTAAGGGGACAAAGATTGAGGTGACAGTCGCCAAGGAAGAAGAAAATGAAAAATATGGGGCGGTTTCCGCAAAGGAGACGCAAAAGGACGGTGTGGCGGTCACGTTAAGCCAGAATGCGGCACAGGGGAAAATCATCCCCATGAAGCAGCCGGAAAAGCAGGAGGATGCCACAGAGGATGCAAAGACCGCAATGGAGGCGAAGGCAGTGGGACAGGCGGTCGCGGACGTGCTTGCAACCTTTCCGCCGCAAAAGCCAGAGGGAAAAGAAAAGGGAAAGACCGACGCAAAGGCGAATGAGCCTACAAAGGAAAATCTCCGGGGAAACGGCCTGGAGGAAAAACTGGACAATCTCCAGAATCTGCTTGAAAAACAGCTCTCGCAGCAGGAGGGCAAGTCGCAGCCTGAAGAGGTAAAAAATGCAGAAAGTGACAAAAAGGAAGAGAACACAGAGCGGTCAAGCTTTTTGAAATTGTTGTACAATAAAATGGTCGACAACGAAATCAATGAAAAGTATGCAAACGAGATGCTTGAGGAAATCGACAGAAACTGTAAGCCGGATGTCACGATGGATTTTATGCTCTCTGAGATTTACCAGAGGATGATATTGAAGCTTGGAAAGCCTTATGTGATGGACGAAAGCGAAAATGGTCCGAAGGTCATTTTCTTTGTGGGACCGACGGGCGTTGGCAAGACGACAACAATAGCCAAGATAGCATCCTCTTTTAGGGTGGAGCACAAGAAAAAGGTGGCGCTGCTCACGGCAGATACATACAGGATTGCCGCTGCGGAGCAGCTGAGAACGTATGCAAATATTCTCGAGGTTCCTTTCCGGGTGGTGTATACTGCAAATGAAATTACGGCATCTGTTGAGGATTTTAAGGAGTATGACTATATATTGGTAGATACAACGGGGCATTCGCCCAACAATGAGGCACAGTGTGAGAGCATGGGTGACTTGATAAGCTCTGTGGACACGACAGCGGATAAGGAAGTGTTCCTTGTGCTGTCAGCTTCCACAAAGTACAGGGATTTGATGAATACTGCCGATACATATAAAGAAATTACTGATTACAAGTTGATTTTTACAAAACTGGATGAGACTGCCACGTTAGGAAATATCTATAATCTGAAGCTCTATACGGGCGCGACGCTTTCCTATGTGACATGTGGTCAGAATGTACCAGACGATATTGAATATTTCAATCCACAGTCAACTGTGAAACAGTTGCTTGGAGGAAGGCGCTGATAGGAGGTTAGTGTATGGATCAGGCAGAACAATTAAGAAACGTTGTTATAAAAATGAATCCTATTCCAAGACCACTTTCCAGGGTGATAACGGTGACAAGTGGTAAAGGCGGGGTAGGGAAGTCAAATACATCCATAAACCTTGCATGTCAGTTTAAAAAATTGGGAAAAAGGGTAATTATTTTAGATGCGGATTTCGGACTTGCCAATATAGAAATTATGTTTGGGACTGTCCCAAAACATAATCTGTGTGACCTGATTTACCAGGGGAAGGACATCACGGATATCATAACTTGGGGACCTATGGACATAGGATTTATATCAGGTGGATCCGGAATTGCGGGTCTGTCAAATTTAAGCCGCGATTATTTGAATTATATTGTTCAGAATCTTGCAAAACTGGACGCGATTGCCGATATTATTATCATAGATACAGGTGCCGGGATTTCGGATGCAGTGCTGGATTTTCTGGTTGCCAGCGGTGAGATACTGGTGGTGGCGACACCGGAACCAACATCCATTACAGATTCCTATTCGCTGTTGAAGGCACTGAACCGGCATCCACGCTTTTCCAGGGAGGATTCGAAAATCATGGTAATTGCAAACAAGGTATCAGGGGCAGTCGAGGGTGAGATTATGTATAACAAACTGAACACGGTAGTCAACAGATACCTCAAGCTTCCGACATCTTATCTTGGTGCGATACCGCAGGATTTTCGTCTTGAGGATGCAGTGATGCAGCAGATGCCGGTAAGCATGCAGAGTCCAAATGCAAAGTCGTCAATCGCATTTGAGAGAATGGCGTATGTCCTTATGGATAAGGAGTATGACAAGTCCCTTGTAAAGAGAGGCATGGCGGCGTTCTTTTCCCATATTATGGCAGGAAACAAGAAGATGGGATGATGTCAGGCGGTACGAAGGAGTGAATGAAATATATAATCAGGAGGAGTCTATGATAGAGAAATTTATATCACCAGGAGATAAGATTGAATTGAAATCGACAGTCAGTGTGGTGCTTCCTGATGGTACAGAGGGAGTAAAGACATATAGGTCTTCTGTATATGATATTCAGGATGACGGACGACTGGAGCTGGTTATGCCGATGGAGCAGACAAAACTTGTTCTGCTTCCGGTAGACGGTGAGTATGATGTGTGTTTTTTTTCGCATGGTGGTATGTATAGGGCGGATGTCAGAATTGTTGACAGGCAGAAAATAAATGGTACGTATATTCTTGTTGTTGAGATCATCAGCAACCTTCACAAATATCAACGTAGGGAATATTATAGATTTAACTGCATCGTGGATATGATGGCGCGGGAGATGAGCAGGCAGGAGGTGGATGCGTTTGCCAGAGGGCTTACGTTTATAGTCTCAGAGGAAAACATGGCGAGGGGCGTTATTGTAGATATCAGCGGCGGCGGAACCCGGTTTGTCTCAAGACAGAAGTTTGAGGAGGGAAGCATCATCCTGATGAGTTTTGACTTGTCGATTGTGGATAAGGAAAGGTCATTCCTGCTGGCGGCGAAAGTAGTTTATTCAGGGGAGATAGAAAACAGGGAAAACGAGTATGAAAACCGTGTAAAGTTTGAATTTATTGACACGATGACACGAGAAGAGATTATTAAATATATCTTTGACGAAGAAAGAAAAAATAGAAAGAATGGGAAGGGTCGTTGAATAGTATGACAATTAACTCAAATGCATCAAAAATAAAGAAAAAAATACTTGTAATTGATGATTCTGCACTTATGAGAAGAGTTATGTGTGATATAATAAATTCAGATGAACGGTTCCAGGTAGTGGAGCAGGCATTTGACGGTCAGGCAGCATATGAACTCTTAAAAAAGAATCAGTATGATGGCGTTGTCCTTGATGTGAATATGCCCAAGATGAATGGGATTCAGCTTTTGCGTGCTTTGCAGAGAGACAAGATAAGGGTACGTGTCATGATGGCTAGTACGGATACAAGGGACGGTGCGGCAGTTACGATGGAAGCACTTGACCTTGGGGCGATTGATTTCATAGAGAAACCAGTCAACATTGTCTATCTGAAGAGCAGCGGGTTTAAGGATAAGTTCCTTGATACGCTTCAGGCGGTTGTCACAAGCCGCCAGACCAATATTGCTGCGGCTCCGATCGTGACAAGGGAGAAACAGGAGGAGAATACGCAGAAGCTTGTCAATATTGTCAGAAAGACAAAACCTACAGTGGCAGGACAGAAAATTGTCGCGCTTGCCTGTTCGACAGGAGGACCCAAGGCTCTTCAGAGTGTTGTGCCAAGACTGCCGGCAGAGCTGGCAGCGCCTGTTTTGATTGTCCAGCATATGCCGAAGGGATTTACCCAGTCACTGGCTGAACGGCTTGATTCACTCAGCAAGATAAAAGTCAAGGAAGCGGCAGAGGGTGATGTGTTAGAAAACGGTGTGGTATATATATCCATGGGTGGAAAGCACATGAATGTAGCTACCAAGGGCGGAAGGGCAACCATCACCTATACAGATGAACCTCCGAGGGAGGGAGTAAAGCCGTGCGCAAACTATATGTATGAATCTTTAAAGACGAGCAGTTATGCTCAGGTTGTATGCGTTGTGCTGACAGGTATGGGCGCTGACGGAACGAAGGGAATCGTGAATTTGGAAACTTCAAAAAAAATACACGTCATTGCACAGGATGAGGCATCTTCGACTGTGTACGGCATGCCCAAAGCAATCGCTGCGACAGGATTGGTCAATCAGGTAGTCGCACTTGATGACGTGGCCCAGGAAATAATAATGAATGTGGGGGTCAGGTAAATGGATACTAGTCAATATCTTGATATTTTCCTTGATGAATCAAAGGAGCATTTACAAAATCTGAGTGATCAGATTATGGAACTGGAGCAGAATCCTGAAAACATGGATACAATCAATGAGATATTCAGGGCGGCTCATTCCCTGAAGGGCATGGCGGGAACGATGGGATATAAGAGAATGCAGACACTTACCCATGATATGGAGAATGTGTTTTCAGAAGTCCGCAATGGTACGTTTAAGGTACAGCCCGGCATGATTGACATACTCTTTAAGAGTCTGGATGCACTGGAGGAGTATGTCAACAATATTCAGCAGACAACGGAAGAAGGAACAAATGACAATCAGGATTTGATAGATGCGCTGAACAGCATATTGAAGAACAACGGTGAAGTGAAGGTGGGCGACAGTGCATCTGCCGCGCCAGCAGCTCCGGCTGCTGAACCCGCAGCACCAAAGGCAGAGAGCGCCACTGCGGATGGTTCGGGCGGCAAAGGCGAAAGATGGCAGGATATTAAGATTAATGACACAGAGAAAATGCTGATAGAGAAGGCATACACCGAGGGACTGAAGGTATACGGTGTGACTGTCTATGTTGAGGAGGCATGCGTGCTCAAGGCAGCGAGGGCATTTCTTGTATTCAAGGCCCTTGAGAAGCTCGGTGAGATTATAGTATCATCGCCGACAGCACAGGATATAGAAGATGAAAAGTTTGAGCTTACGTTCAGCCTTATTTTCATATCAGGGAACACTGCTGATGAGATAAAGGATGCAGTTAAGAGTGTCTCCGAGATAGAGGAAGCATTTTGTGCAGAGTATAAGATGGCGGCAGCACCGGCTCCTGTGGCAGCGGAAACTGCAAAGGTAGAGGTAAAGGCTCCTGAGGAAGTAAAGGCGGCAGCACCGGCTCCTGCGGCAGCACCAGCAGCACCGGCAAAGCCTGCGGCTGCGGCATCAACGACAAAGCCGACAGCGTCGGCGAAGCCAGTGGTGAACAGAACTGTCAGGGTGGATATCGAGAAGCTTGACAACCTGATGAATCTGGTCAGTGAGCTTATTATTGCAAAGAATTCCTTGATTTCAGCGACTGCGGCAGAAGGCAAGGGGGATAACAATTCCGTAAATGAACAGATAGAATATCTTGAGAGTGTAACGACAAACCTTCACGAATCTGTCATGAAGGTGCGAATGGTGCCAATCGAGAGTGTTGTGGCAAAGTTCCCGCGAATGATTCGGGATTTGTCCAAGAAGCTTGGCAAAAAGATGGAGCTGTACATGACAGGCGAGGATACAGAGCTTGACCGTACTGTTGTTGATGAAATTGGCGATCCGCTGATGCATATGCTCAGAAATTCGGCAGACCACGGCCTTGAGCCAAATGATGTCAGGGTTGCAAACGGCAAGCCTGAAGTTGGTTCTATTTTTCTTGATGCCTATCAGGATGGAAACAATGTCGTGATTGCAGTGCGGGACGACGGTGGCGGAATCAATGTGGAGGCTGTCAGAAACAAGGCGATTGAGCGCGGCACTGTAACGCCGGAGCAGGCTGAGACGATGACAGAGAAAGAGATTATTGACCTCCTGTTCCTGCCAAGCTTTTCAACCGCAAAAAAAGTGTCCGACGTGTCAGGCCGAGGCGTGGGTCTTGATGTGGTGAAGTCAAAGATCGAGTCGCTGAGCGGCGAGGTCGAGGTAAAGAATCATTTTGGGGAAGGTTCTTCATGGATTATCAGACTTCCTCTGACACTTGCGATTATACAGGCGCTCATGGTTGTTGTCGGTGATGAAAAATATGCGATAGCGCTTGGGTCGATTCAGACTATAGAGGATGTTTTGCCGGAGGATATCAAGCTGGTGCAGGCAAAAGAAGTAATCCATATCCGCGGGACGGTTATTCCGATTATCCGATTGAGAAATGTTCTTGATATTCCGTCCGCAGAGGAAAACAGCAATAAAAACCTTACAGTTATTATTGTTAAGAAGGGTGACAAGCTGGCAGGCTTGGTTGTGGATGAGCTTATCGGACAGCAGGAAGTGGTTATCAAGTCCATGGGCAAATATATCAAGGTGCCAAAGATGATAAGCGGTGCTACCATTTTGGGCAATGGCGAAGTGGCGCTGATTCTTGATACCAATGCATTGATATAATCCTAACTTGTATGGATGAAAAAGGAAAGGCAGGGCATAGAACATGGATGAAGTAAAAGTAATGGACGAACAGAAGCGGAATGCGAGTCTCAATCGTCCCACGGAACGCAATACAACACAGTTTATCGTGACACAGCTCGGCGGTGAGCAGTATGGCATTGATATCAAGTACATATCTAATATTATAAGGATGTCAAAGATTACGAGGGTTCCGAAGGTACCAGATTATATTAAGGGCGTAATTAATGTGCGTGGTGTCGTTATCCCGACACTCAGTCTCAGGCTGAAGATGGGGCTTCCGGAAGATGAAGTTACAAAGCGGACGCGTATTATTATCCTTACACTCGAACAGCACGAATCAATTGGCGTGATGGTTGATGAGGTCAAAGAGGTCGTGACGCTTGACGAGGAGCATATTGAGCGTATCGGGTATGAAAAGGATGAAAAAGAGAGATTTCTTTCCGGTGTCGGCAAGGCGGACGGAAAGCTGATTTCACTACTTGATATTACATCAGTACTCTCGGAGATAGTTGACGTATAACCTCTATTAAAATGTGACTTTTGAATTAAGGAAAGGCTTAGGTTTTATCATGGCGGAAAATATAAGTTTCGAGAGAGTTACGACGGAATATTATGATGTCTTAAAGGAACTGGGAAACATCGGGGCAGGCAATGCGACTACAGCGCTTGCCCAGATGCTTCAGACAAAGGTGGATATGAAGGTTCCACAGGTAAGGCTTCTTGACTTCAAGGATGTCGGTGTAGTCATGGGTGGAGAAGAGCAGCTTGTTGTGGGTATCTATCTGGCAGTAGAGGGGGATATTACAGGCAGTATTATGTTCATTTTGGAACAGAATGCTGGCAAATCGCTTGTGTCAAAGCTTATGGGAATGCCACCATCAGAGAGTGGCTTTAGCGAGATAGAGATATCAGCGATGAAAGAGATTGGCAATATTATTACAGGGGCTTATTTAAATTCGCTGGCTCAGATGACGAATCTTAAGATGATTCCATCCGTGCCGGACTTAAATATTGATATGTTGAATGCAATTTTAAGCGTACCGGCAATAGAGTTTGGAATCATAGGCGATCAGATCCTTCTGATACAGACTGTATTTACGGATGATGTGGATTTGAATGGTTATTTTATCCTTATGCCGGATCTTGACTCATACTCAAAGATGTTGGGAGCATTGGGAATGCCAATATAACGGTACACATTCTTAGATGCGCGGTACGAATTTTAGAGAAGGGGCATAGTGAGCAATGGCGAATATAGTTAAAGTAGGGATGGCTGACTTGAACGTGTGCAAAAGCCCTGAGGGGATAACAACACTGGGACTTGGTTCCTGTGTGGGGATATGTATCAGGGATCCGGTGGCAAAGGTCGGTGGGTTGGCACATGCCATGCTTCCGGACAGCAGACAGATAGAGAATAATTCAAACAGGGCAAAATTTGCCGATACGGGAATAGAGGACCTCGTCAAAAAGATACTGGCAATGGGAGGCAGAAAAGGAAGGCTTGAGGCAAAGATAGCAGGCGGGGCGCAGATGTTTGCATTTCAGAACAAATCGGATATGGTACGTGTCGGAGAGAGAAATGTAGAGGCAAGCAAGAGAAAATTAAGGGAACTTGGGATTCCCTTGAAAGCCCAGGATACAGGACTTAATTATGGTCGCACTATTGTTTTTTATCCTGAGACGGGTGATCTGGTAATCCGTTCAGCTGGTAAGCCGGAGAAAACAATATAGGGAATGGAACTGGGAAGAGTTGGAAGATATTAAGGGGATAGCATAATGGGAAATAAGACAGGTCTTATCACACCGTTTTTCATGCTTCTGGCAGGTGCGATAGCATCTATAATTATGTATATAAGGGGATTTGAACTGACAAGAATGTTATGGGGACTTCTGATTGTTCTGGTGATATTTTATATCATCGGTGATTCAATAAGATATATCTATGCATCTATCAGGCCCCGTATTATACCTGCATATGAATTGGATAAAATGGTTCAGGCAGCAAGAAAGAATGGTGATTTAACAGGGAGCGTTGTGGCATTTGAAGGCGATGGGCAGGATAATGCGGAGGAAGGTGTGGACGCGGACGGATTTATGTCAGAGGATACGGAAAATGATTACGCGGAGGGATATTCTGACGAGGAGCTTGCGGATTATGCGGCAGAAGACACCACATCTGAAATGGAAAACTATGAGGATGATACTCAGATGTAAATAATTAGCTCAGACAACATTGTATAATGGGAAAACGGTCCGGACAGATTTACAGCAGGGGAATCTGGACTGTTGTATAACGGGGGAATAACATGAACGATGCAGCACGTAAGAGACTTTGGGAAGACTATGCCAGACTGAAAACTTCAGATTTGAGGGAGAAGCTCATTTTGGAATATGCACCGTTGGTAAAGGTAGTGGCGGGACGACTGAGCATGTATCTGGGTTACAATGTAGAGTATGAGGATCTGGTTAGTTATGGGGTATTCGGTCTGATTGATGCCATTGATAAGTTTGACACAAGCAAGGAAGTTAAGTTTGAGACATATGCGAGTCTGCGTATCCGTGGCGCTATCCTTGATCAGATCCGGAAGATGGACTGGATACCACGTACCATAAGGCAGCGTCAGAAGCAGCTTGATACGGCGATGAAAGAGCTTGAGCGGCGCAACGGAAAACCTGCTACAGACGCTGAAATTGCTGCATATATGGGCATTAGCGAGGATGAACTGCTGGATTGGCAGACGCAGGTTAAGGCAGACAATATGATATCCTTAAATGAATATGTGGAACAGGGAAATGATATTTCGTCAGACAAGAGTATCAGTTCGGGATTTGACACACCAGAGGGTGTGATAGAAAAAAATGAGTTGAAGGAAGTGCTTCAGGAAGCGCTGGAACTTTTGACGGAGAAAGAAAAAAAAGTAATCCTTCTTTATTATTATGAAGAACTTACACTGAAAGAAATCAGCCGTGTGCTGGAGGTATCGGAATCAAGGATTTCTCAGCTGCACACAAAAGCACTGCAAAAAATGAAGACAAAGATGGGCAGCTATATTGGAATATTGGTGCAATAGGTATAGTAAACGACAAAAGCATTTGCCGTTTACTATGCATTCATGACATGGAAACAGATTTGTGTAAAGAACATTAGTACTTGTGCCCATGTTTTATGAATCTGGGCAGGAACGGAGACTTATATGAATGGATATTTTCAGTTACAGATAGACGAAAAAGGCGTAAGCCTGCTGCTTTGCCCTCCGATTGGGGACGGTGAAAAAATACGGCAGGCAGAATTAAAAGAGTATCTTAATATCATTGGTGTACCATATGATGTTGTGGCACTGAACTCAGCCCTCTGCTCGCTGGAAGAGGAAGAGACAGTCCTTTTTTTGGCTCCAATGAAATTGTCGCCAGTGGACGAGAAATGTGACATCCAGGTGATGGCTGACAAGATGACGGCAATATTGAGGATTTTTCCGCCAAGCGCAGGAGGACTTGCCACAAGTAAGGCTCATATCATGGAGCTCATAAACAAGGCAAAGATAAAGGCGGGAATTGATGAAGAAGCGATAAAGATGGCAGTCGAGGAGCGGCCATATTGTACGGACATTGTAGTTGCAAGGGGGAAGCTGCCTACAGCAGGACGTGACGCGTCCATTGTGTACCATTTTGACACAAACAACAATTCGCGTCCGGAGCTGAGGGAAGATGGGACGGTAGATTTCTTTAAGCTAAACAAGCTTCATCAGTGTACGCAGGGACAGGTTCTTGCGGAGATTATTCCGGAGGAAAGGGGCGAGAACGGATTCGATGTATATGGAAATGTCCTTCTGGCTCGAGAGGTGCACAAAATGACCTTTTCCCATGGAAGGAATCTCGAGATTTCAGAGGACAGGCTACAGCTCAGAAGCATGGTGGATGGTCATGCGTCGCTGGTAAATGGCACGGTTTTTGTCACGGATGTATACAGCGTGGAAAATGTAGGAACTGCGACCGGCAACATAGAGTATCATGGAAATGTGGAAGTAAAAGGGAATGTCTGTGAGAACTTCAGCATTAAGACAGATGGCAATGTGATGGTGAGCGGTGTCGTGGAGGGAGCGGTGATAGAGGCTGGCGGAGACATTATCATTGCCCGCGGCATGCATGGGCAGAACAAGGGAAAACTGAAGGCTGGCGGAAATGTTGTTGCGAAATTTATCTCTGCTGCCGAAGTGGAAGCGGAAGGCTATGTGGAAGCAGAGCAGATATTAAATGCCAAGGTGTCTGCCGGGACAACTGTCAATGCGGATGCAGGCAAGGGACTGATTACCGGAGGACGCATTGTTGCAAAGAATGCTGTCAATGCAAGAAATGTCGGATCGCCGATGGGGGCAGCTACAATCATTGAGGTCGGAACCGACCTGAGCGCAAAAAAAAGGCTTGCGGAACTGCAAAAAAGTGTCGGTGAGAAGTCAAAGACGATACCACAGATGAAAAAAGTGGTGGAAGACACAGCCAAAAAGTTAAAAGCCGGCGTAAGGCTTACGCCTGAACAGATAAAAAATGCCAGGATGCTGCAAATGACGCTGGCTGATGCACAGGCGAAGGTTCAGGAAGAGTTAAATGAAATCGAGACGCTTGACAAAATGCTAAAGGATCATGGCGAGGCGCGCATCAATGTACGCGGCACCATGTACCAGGGGGTGTCGGTGAGCATATCGGGAACCTCGATGAACATAAAAAGCGAGTATACATTTTGTACCTTAATAAAAAAAGGTGCAGATATAGCCTCTACAACTTTGTAGGGGCTATTGCCTTTTTGGAGAAAATGTATTAAAATAAAGCGGATAAGCTTTCAAGAGGGAGGGATAATAGATGGCAATTAGTCCAATATTACTGAACGGAAGCATACAACAGACTGACAATGTCCTGCACAACCAGGTAAAGCAGGTAGAAAAGGGGATGGTGGATCAGGGCAATATCCAGGTTCAGGAGGAGAAAAAGGAACAGCAAAGGGCAAAACAGGTAGTGCATTCCGATGAGGCACTGTTTAAGGAGGAGCGTTTTGATGCCAAGGAAAAAGGGCATAATGGCTATTCCGGCGATGGGGGAAAACGCAGGAAGAAGCTAAAGAGTGACGGAAAGGTCGTCACAAAGTCCGAGGGAGGCTTCGACATAAAGATATAAACATACTTTTTACGGATAAAGGAATCCCTTAAGCAGCGTGGAATATCGTCTTGTGGTATTGGAAACAGGATTACGTATTGGAAAGGTTTGGTAGCGGATGAATTGGTTAGAGGTAGCGCTGCTCATATTTGGAGCAGGCGCTTTTGCAGGAAGTTTTTTGATTAAGGGAAAAGTTGAGAAAGAGGATGACGGCCAGCAGGTGGATGCGGAGCTGGTCAGAAGTTTTATCGAGAAAGAGATGGAGGATGCAAAGGAGCGCGTCTCGGAGGTTGTGGATGAGACGCTGGAATATGCAGTAGAGAAGACAGAGCGTGCGTCAGAGCGGATTTCGAATGAAAAGATAATGGCGATTAGCGAGTATTCGGAAACCGTGCTTGCCGATATCAATAAATCCCATCAGGAAGTAATGTTTTTGTATGATATGCTCAATGACAAGCATAATAATCTTAAAGAGACAGTAAAGCATGTGGACAAGACTGCGAAGGAGGCTGAGGAGGCAGCCAATGCGGCAGCGATTGCCCTGGCAGCCAAGGCAAAGGAGGATGCCGAGGCTAAAGAAAGGGAAAGATTAGATTCTGTTAATAGAAATAAGATTGCGGAGCATGCATGGGATAAAGAGGCACAGGAAAAGGAATATGCCCGCCGCCAGATGGCAAGGCTGATTCTGCCAATGCAGCAGGATATGCCAATGCACCGCCAGGTAGATATGCGCACCATGGATTTTTTTGCCGATTTTCGCACGGAAAGCCGTCCGGATTACCGCCCTGCGGATATGCGTGCGCTTGCGGTTAACCAGGAGCCGAATATGGAGGCAGGTGCGCCGGCTGAGTTAAGCCCGCTGGTTGTGAAAAGTGTGGAAATTGTGCCAGCGGATATTGTTACTTCAAGTGACATGAAGCCCGTACCTGAAAATACCAGTATGGAACCCGTCAGTGCGGCCGAACTGCAGACGCTCGGTTCAAGACCGGAGGATATGACGGTTGTTGACGTGAAACCGGCAGACATCAGACCAGTCGAAGTCTATTCCTTTGCGGAACAGGCACCACACATTGAGAGACCGGTGAAGAAAGAGGTGCAGCCGGCTGTGTTTGAGGACACGGCAAATATCAGGCGGCAGCAGGAGACATTTGTCGGACAGTCGCCTGCCAGTGATTTGAGGGAAAATAATAATGACAGGATACTCCGGCTCCATAAAGAAGGATTTTCGAATGTGGATATTGCAAAGGAACTCGGGCTGGGTGTCGGCGAGGTGAAGCTTGTGATTAATCTGTTCAAGGGGGCTGTATAGATGAAGTTTAAATATATGATAAGGGGGCTTGGGATTGGTGTCATTATGACTGCGGCGGTCATGGGCGCCTATAACAGACAGGCTGTGGCAGACGCAAGAGTGGCAGTGCTGAAGGAATATGGCATTGGTGAAGAAAGCAGGCTTGTGGATGGGACAGAGACGAGTGAAGAAAACGATGCGTCATCAGTACCTGAGGAAACGACACAGCCGGTTATTGTCAGGAATGAGGAGAAGGAGTCCGAAATTCAGTCCGTGCTGGACGAGGCGGTGGATAATGAACAAGATGTACCAGAGACCCCGGCAGAGAATATATCAGGTGGGGAAGTGGCGTCTACACAGCCTGCAGGGGAAGGCAATGGGGAGGAAGCACCGTCAGGCACAGCGGCTGTAGTGACACCGGACGGTGAGGAGGGTACTCCGGAAAATGGGATTCAGATAACAATTTCAAGGGGGGACGACTCGGGAACCATATCAAGAAAGCTATACAATGCAGGACTGATTGAGAATGCGGACGAGTATGATGCATTTCTGATGCAGCATGGATATGACAAGAAACTTAGTACGGGTACGAAGAACATTAATGCGTCAGACAGCTGGCAGGAAATCGCAGAAAAGCTTACTACAAAATAATACTGGAAAAAATTGAAAGACCTCTTGCATGGGAGGTCTTTTTGTGTTATATTATTGATGTTATGGCTGTATTCGGGTATTGCAGCCATGGCGGTAACAATATAACAGTATTCACGCCTGTCGATTTATGGTCCATGCCATATGCATACAGACACACACGGTGTCTGAACGGTGCACAGCGGTGTGCCGGCAGGATTCGGTAGCCCGTAGAGGTGAAGCAGGCGGAAGCGCGGTAATTCCGCAGAAAATGGAGGAAAAAATGAGCGTTATTTCAATGAAACAGTTGTTGGAGGCAGGTGTTCATTTCGGGCATCAGACAAGAAGATGGAACCCCAAGATGGCTCCTTATATCTTCACGGAGAGAAACGGTATTTATATTATCGACTTACAGAAGTCTGTTGGAAAGGTCGATGAGGCATACAAGGCAGTTGCCGATATTGCCGCACAGGGCGGTACGGTTCTTTTTGTCGGCACAAAGAAGCAGGCGCAGGATGCTGTCCGCACAGAGGCAGAGCGCTGCGGCATGTTCTATGTAAATGAGAGATGGCTCGGCGGCATGCTCACAAACTTTAAGACAATCAGAAGCAGAATTGCAAGGCTCAAAGCAATTGAGACCATGGCAGAGGACGGAACATTTGATGTTCTTCCAAAGAAGGAAGTTATCAAGATTAAGAAGGAATGGGAAAAGCTTGAGAAAAACCTTGGCGGTATCAAGAACATGACAAAGATTCCTGATGCAATTTTTGTAGTAGATCCGAAGAAGGAGAGAATCTGCGTACAGGAAGCACATACACTTGGCATTCCCCTTATCGGTATCGCTGACACAAACTGCGATCCTGAAGAACTTGATTATGTCATTCCAGGTAATGATGATGCTATCAGGGCGGTCAAGTTAATCGTATCTGCGATGGCTGATGCGGTTATCGAGGCAAACCAGGGCGAGATTATGACGGACGAAGCGCCGGAAGAGGCTGTTGCGGAAGAAGCCGTGGCAGAATAACAGATAGGAAATCAGGAGGAATATAAAATGGCTATTACAGCAGCAATGGTAAAAGAGTTGAGGGAAATGACCGGTGCCGGAATGATGGACTGCAAGAAGGCACTGAATGAGACAGACGGAAATATGGATGAAGCTGTTGAATATTTGAGAAAGAACGGACAGGCTAAGGCAGAGAAGAAGGCAGGACGCATCGCGGCAGAAGGGCTCTGCAAGGTTGTGACAGACGGTGACAAGGCAGCGGCAGTAGTCGAGGTGAACTCCGAGACGGACTTTGTTGCAAAGAATGAGCAGTTCCAGGATTATGTTGCGGCAGTTGCAAAGCAGGCGCTCTCGACATCGGCAGCAGATATTGACGCGTTCCTTGCAGAGGCATGGAATGAGGATGCTTCAAAGACAGTCAAGGATGCTTTGGTTGAGAAGATTGCCGTAATCGGTGAGAACCTGACAATCAGGAGATTTGAGAAAGTGGTTGCGGAGAACGGCTGTGTCGTGACATATACACATGGCGGCGGAAAGATTGGCGTTATTGTGGAGGCTGAGACGGCAGTCGTGAATGATGCGGTAAAAGAAGCACTTACAAACCTTGCGATGCAGGTTGCAGCACTTTATCCGAAGTATGTTTCTTCAGATGAAGTATCGGAAGAATACAAGGCGCACGAGAAGGAAATTATCACAGAGCAGATTAAGAATGACCCTAAGATGGCTGGAAAGCCGGACAAGGTTATCGAGGGTGCCGTGAATGGACGCCTCAACAAGGAGCTGAAGGAAGTTTGCCTGCTTGAACAGGTATATGTGAAGGCAGAGGACGGAAAGCAGACTGTTCAGCAGTATATTGATTCGGTCGGCAAGGAAAACGGATCGGACATCAGGATTAAGAGATTTGTCCGTTTTGAGACAGGCGAGGGAATCGAGAAGAAGGTTGACGATTTCGCAGCAGAGGTTGCAGCACAGGCTGGAATGTAAATCTGCCATTCATAAAAATACCATTGTCATTTTCTGCAAAAGTGGCAATGGTATTTTTTTATATTGTTTTTATTTGATAATGCAATCCGCCTTTATGCGGCGTAGTCGATATTGGCGCCTTTGTACTGCGCCGCGTCAAGCTGCTTCTGGTTCTTGGTGTATGGATTGTCTTCGTTGGTGTATTTAATCCTGGTGTTGGTGACGCCGCCGGACACATAAGTACGCCCGCATTCCGGACAGATGGAGGTATGGATTGTCACGGAAGCATTCAACACTTTGCCGTTTTTCTGTGCTGCCTTTTTGTACGCGTTTGATACGTGTTCCCCCTCGTGTGCACGAACCCGTGCCCCTGCCGCTTCCGGGGAGATATGGGCAGCTGCCTTGAAGGAAACATTGCCCTCGTCGGAGCC
Organism: Lachnospiraceae bacterium UBA7205; assembly: GCA_002490665.1. Classification (GTDB taxonomy): domain Bacteria; phylum Bacillota; class Clostridia; order Lachnospirales; family Lachnospiraceae; genus COE1. Next base: position 17,406 of record DKUL01000016.1, read on the forward strand.
GTCCTGATATTTCCTGTTGGCACATGTCTCACACTCGGATGGTGCGGAACGGCGTCCGGCTTTTTTGGTATCGTCCGGGTTTGCGGACTTTTCTTCCGGTTTGTCGAGCGGGTTAACGGTATTGGTGGCGACAGGAGCCGCAGTATTTGTATAGGGAGAGTAGCCAGGGTAATATCCCGGAATATTGCCAATCATCATAAGAAAGACCTCCTTTGTTCAAATTTGGAATATATAAAGTATAACACATAAATACTGGTATGGGAAGCAGTAGTCTCCGGTATCCTGATTTTTAGTGCCTGTTCTTGTCATCCATGGCAAGTGCCTTTTCCTCGTGCTTGATTTCCCAGTGTATCAGGAACGTGAGGATGCTGCGCAGCAGGATAATCACGCCCAGGATGCCAAGCTCCCCCCATTCACGTACGACAACGGTACGCAGGACCTCGCTGCCCATTTTGAATTCGAGTGACAAGGCGATACCCTGTGCAAGCTCCAGTCGAATCTTGGAATCCCGCTTAATCCAGTACCAGAAGCATTTTACTGCTGTGGAGACGAGGATGGCAACGCCGAACAGCTCCAGGAGTATCGTACAGATTTCGACAATATTAGTAAGTAGCAGTTCCAGAATGTTTATGATTGTGTGCATTTAGAAAACCTCCCGCGTATTTTGGACAATTCCTTACTAAAAGTATATCACAGCGCTTGCAGAAAATACAGTTGAAAATACATAACAGGAAGACGAAAGCTGAATTGTTACAATTTTATACTTGCATTCTGCTTTATCTGTGTTATAATTCTATATATGGGGATATAGCTCAGCTGGGAGAGCGATACGTTCGCAACGTATAGGTCACGAGTTCGAGTCTCGCTATCTCCACCATTCGGACCGTACTCGAACTTTTGAGTGCGGTCCTTTTTCTTGTATGTTGTAGAAGATCATCGCCTGGCCGTTTCTGACCTCGATCCGGGCGATGAACGTGTCAACGAGACGCTGCCGGAAGGCGGCGTCTTTTGTATCCCCATTTCTGAACGAACGAAGCCAAGCCCCGACCGCCTCACTGGTGAGCCGGGGCTTTTTCA
>DKUL01000016.1:18776-19134 GCA_002490665.1 Lachnospiraceae bacterium UBA7205
AGGCCCCGGGCCCCGGTGCCCTCCTCGATGGCGTCCAATATGTTCCGCTGGCGCTTCCGGTTTGAGTCGAGCTGCTTCCGGTATGCTGCGGCCGGATCCAGAGCGTCCTCCTGCTCCTGGATCTCCAGGATCCGGACCGTGAGCTTCTCGATCATGTCCTCGGTCAGCATGTCCTCGACCGTGGCCTCGATGACCCGATCCTCGAAGTGATCCCGGGGGATCGGCTTCAGCTCGCACTTCTCGCCGCGCTTCTTCGCGCCACACTTGTAATAGTGGTACACCTTCCCCGTTCTACTGGTGCCGGACTCCCCGTTCAGCATCGCCCCACAGTATGAACAAAAACATTTACAGCTCAGCA
>DKUL01000016.1:19438-19767 GCA_002490665.1 Lachnospiraceae bacterium UBA7205
TCGTTCCGTAACATCCGATAGATCACGGCCTGGGTGATCGGCTTCCCGCGCTGGCCAGTGACGCCGTGCTTTCGGAAGAGCTCGACCAGCTCCTTCGTCTGGGCCCCGGCGTTGTGCATCCGGAAGGCTTCCCGGACAACGGCAGCCTTCTCCTCGTCGACGATGATGTGCTTCTCGTCGTCCACCGTGTAGCCGATCGGCAGCGGCGCCCCACAATACTGTCCCTTTTTCGCGGTCTCCCTCATGCCTCTGACGATCTTCTGCCGGAGGTCTGCGGAGTAATACTCGGCCAGGCCTTCCAGAACGCTCTCCAGGATGATCCCCTCCGG
>DKUL01000016.1:20101-20313 GCA_002490665.1 Lachnospiraceae bacterium UBA7205
CGCCCGAAGCGGTCGATCTTCCAGACGATCACGCACTCGAAGCGGTGCTGCTCCGCGTCGTGCAGCATCCTCTGGAACTCATTCCGGCCGACGATGCTCTTCCCTGAGATGTGCCGGTCGGCATATATTTCAACGATCTGGATCCCGTTTCTCTCTGCATAAGCCTGGCAGTCAGCGACCTGGCCCTCGATGGACTGGTCCGTCTGGTTTGG
>DKUL01000082.1:0-5122 GCA_002490665.1 Lachnospiraceae bacterium UBA7205
TTATACGAAAAAGAAAAGCGTTTAGCTAAATATAGAGCTAAAAATTAAGTATTTTTAAGTAATAAAATAGAATTCAATATGCAAAATATATAAAAATGACAAATAGAAATTAGCAAAATAGAGGAAATGACGAAAAAAAGCAATAATTGGATATAACAGTCAATTTTACATGGTGACTTAAAGGCAAAGTTAAATTAAACTAAAAACAAGTTAACAAACAAGTTAACGAGTAACAAAGAACAAAATTAAAAAACAAAAGTTTTTAAAGGGAGGTTTCATCTATGAAGTTAAAGAGACTTATGGCACTCGGAATGGCAGCAGTAATGACAATGTCATTGACAGCATGCGGCGGAGATGACAAGGCGGCAGACAGCAGCACGGCGACAGACAACAAGCCGGCGGCAGACACAAGCGCGTCAGCAGATAACAGCGCGGCGGCAGACAACGCAGGAGACACGGCAGCAGACACAGACACCGCAGGAGACGCAGATGCGGCAGGCGGACTTACATATGCAGGCATCACACTTGGCGAGGATTACACAGACCTTAACACAACAATCAAGTTTATCCATCACAAGACAGACCGTGAGCAGGACGGATCCATGGCAAAGTACATCGAGGCATTCAACCAGGATTATCCGAACATCACTGTTGAGACAGAAGGTATCACGGACTATGCTGAGACAGCGCTGCTGAGACTGCCGACAGGCGAAGCATGGGGCGATGTAATGTTCATCCCTGCAATCGACATGGTACAGCTGTCTGATTACTTTATCCCTTACGGAACAGTGGACGAGATGTCAGAGTACATCAACTTTGCAGACCAGTGGAAGCTGGATGGAAACTGCTATGGTATCGGGTACATGGGAAATGCACAGGGACTTCTTTATAATAAGAAAGTTTTCGAGGATGCAGGTATCACGGCGATTCCAAAGACACCGACAGAGTTTATCGCGGCATTACAGCAGATTAAGGACAACACAGACGCAATTCCTCTTTACACAAACTATGCAGCAGGCTGGACAATGGGCGGACAGTGGGATGCATATCTCGGCGCCATCACGACAGGCGACACAACATGGTTAAACCAGAAGTTTGCACATCAGGCAGAACCGTTCAAGGATAACGGCGATGAGACAGGCGCATATGCACTGTACAAGATTCTCTACGATGCAGTTGCAAACGGACTGACAGAGGATGACTATACCACGACAGACTGGGAAGGCTGCAAGGGCATGATTAACAGAGGTGAGATTGGTACAATGGTACTTGGCTCATGGGCAGTTGCACAGATGAAGGAAGCAGATGCAAACGGCGGCGACATTGGATATATGCCGTTCCCTATCTCTGTAGGCGGCAAGCAGTACGCTACAGCAGGTCCTGACTACAGCTATGGCATCAACAAGGAAAGCTCAGCAGACAACCAGGCAGCAGCAATGGTATTCGTTAAGTGGATGGTTGAAAAGTCCGGATGGTGTGATAACGAGGGTGGATATCCAATCTCCAAGACAGCTCCTACTTCTTTCGCATTTGACGGTGTTGAGGTTGTTGAGAACGTGGCAGCGCCGGACGACGAGGCAGATCTGATGAACCAGATGAACGCAGAGTGCGAGCTCAACTTCAACAACGGCGGTGACCGCAAGGTTCAGGAAATCGTTGAGGCAGCAGCAACAGGTTCCATGACATATGACGACATCATGGCAGACTGGACACAGAAGTGGAACGATGCGCAGGCATCACTGGGTGTGGATGTTACAGAGTAATTGAATCAATTAACCCGATTATTATGATGGTATATGGCTTGCAGGCGTTACGTTTGCAAGCCATAAATCCCAAAAAGCGTAACATGTAGTAACATGGGGAATTTTTCCAGAAAAGGAGGGGGATTGTATTGGCTAGGACTGAGACAAAAAAACCATTTAATTTCCAGAAGTGGCTGAGAAGCCGGCAGGGACAGCAGACAATTATCATTGTATTATTTTCAATCATACCTTTGGCGCTGCTGTTTATTTTCACCTATTATCCGTTCGTCGAGATGTTTAAATTCAGCTTTTATGACAGAAGCTACACCCGCGTAAAGGGGTTTGTCGGACTAAAAAATTATGCGGATGTATTTCGGAAAAAAGATTTGTTCCGGTCTTTGTTCCTGTCAGTCTACTATATGGCAGGCGCAGTATTCCAGCTGGCACTGGCGCTCTATCTTGCCACGATATTCTGCTTTAAGGTAAAAGGCGGAAACTTCTTTAAGGGCTGTATGTTCTTCCCGTTCTTGATAAACGGTATTGCAATCGGATTTATATTTAAGTTCTTCTATACAAGGGGATTCGTTCTTGATACGGTTCTTGGCTGGCTGGGAATTAACATTGAAAGTCTTCCGTACTGGCTCAGGGATCAGAGCATCAACAACTGGTCGCTTGTCGCAACCAGCGTCTGGAAATATTTCGGACAGAACATGGTGCTGTTCATCGGTGCGATGATGTCCGTGGACGCGTCGCTTTATGAGGCGGCAGAGCTGGACGGTGCAAATAAATGGCAGCAGTTTAAGTACATCATGCTGCCGAGCATCAAGACCATCGTCATGCTGAACCTGATTATGTCCATCACCGGTTCGCTCAGTGCATTTGAGCCTGCATACGTTATCGCGTCAAAGGGTGCAAACGGCACGGCGACATACTTTGTAAAGATGCATGAGGTGGCGCACACCAGCCAGAAGATTGGCCAGGCATCCGCGATGGCGGTCGTTCTCCTGCTGATTATCTTTGCGGCAACCATTCTCCAGAAGCTCTTCTTCAAGTATGTGTTTAAGAGCGGGGAAGATGAGGACAGGGGCGCTGCGGCAAGGCGTGAAAGACAGATTGCGAAGTTGAATGCAAGGAAGGGGGCATAGGCATGACAGCAGGACAGGCGTTTAAGAAATATTTATGGATATTTATTAAGTATTTTTCAGTCATATTCTTCTCATTTATCGCGTTGCTGCCTATCGTTTCCTGTGTCATCACGGCGCTGAAAACGAAGACAGAGTATGAAAATACAAACGTAATGACACCGCCGGAAAACTGGTTCAATTTTGAGAACTTTGTGACGGCATTCCGCGATGGCGGCATGGGCAGGGCGTTTCTGAACTCCGCACTCATTGTAATCTGTGTTGTGGTCGGCTCCGTGCTGATTGGTTCGATGATCGCATATGTCCTGAACCGCTTTAAGTTCCCTGGCAACGGTCTGATTCGCAGCCTGTTCCTCTTTGCGACACTCCTTCCGGGTATTGCGATGCAGGTTGCTACATACCAGCTGATGTTCCAGCTCAAGTTTATCGATACGTTATACGGCTACATCATCCTGAGCATGGGTACGGACGTCATCTCGATTTACGTATTTATCCAGTTCTTTGAGAACATATCCGTGTCACTGGACGAATCGGCTTTTATGGACGGCGCAAGCTACTTCAAGATTTTCTATAAGATTTTGTTCCCGCTCCTGAAGCCGGCTATCGTTACCTGTGCGATTTTAAAGGGCGTAGGTATCTACAACGAATACTATAATGCGATGCTTTATCTGACAAAGCCTGACTTAAAGACGGTTTCCCTTGCACTCTATACCTTCACGGGACCGTTCGGCAACCAGTATAACCTGATTTGTGCGGGTGTTATCATGACACTGCTTCCGGCGCTGATTTTATTCATCGCATTCCAGAACCAGATTTATTCCGGACTTACGGCTGGTGCGGTCAAGGGATGATGTTTACTTGAACAGCAGCATTGTCACAAATAGACAAATAGTTTCGGGATATTGCCTAGTTGCAGTCTGACAGATTAATTGTTAAGATAAATATAGTTAAATATTTCTTATTGTTAGGAGGCTAAATATGGCTAACATGGAAATGCATTCAGAGGTAATCAGACACCTCACAAAAGATATCATACCATTTTGGAAAAGTCTGAGGGATGATGAGAATGGCGGCTACACAGGCTATCTCGGATATGATTTGAAGGCAGACAGGAAAGCAGTCAAGGGATGCATTTTAAACAGCCGCATCACATGGTTTTTTGCAAATGCATATACCCTTTTAAAGGATATCAGCCTTCTTGAGGAGGCGGCACACGGCTTTGCATTTTTGAAGGATGCATGCTGGGACAAAAAAAACGGCGGCGTGTACTGGTCAGTCAACTATGACGGTACGCCTGCCGAGACCCTGAAGCATACGTACAACCAGGCATTCTCCATCTACGCGCTGTCTTCCTACTATGAGGCAAGCAAAGACAGGGAGGCGCTGGACATGGCGTATCAGCTCTATGACCTGATAGAGGGGAAGATGCGCGACGAGCTTGGATATAAGGAAGCCTTTGACGAAGCCTTCCATGAGATTGACAATGACAAGCTTTCCGAGAACGGTGTGATGGCATCAAGGACAATGAACACGCTGCTCCATGTGTTTGAGGCGTACACAGAACTTTACAGGGTTGACCACAACGAGAAGGTGGCGGAGAAGATTCGGTGGATGATGGACATCATTGCCACGAAGGTTTATAATCCCGCGCTGCACCGTCAGGAAGTATTCTTTGACGACAAGTGGAACTCCATTATCGATTTACACTCCTATGGTCATGATATTGAGACGGCATGGCTGACGGACAGAAGCGTCGAGGTGCTGGGTGACGCGGAATATGAAAAGAAGATGTCGCCCATCACAAAGAACCTGACCAATCAGATTTACAAGGTGGCGTTCAACGGTTCCTCGCTTGCAAATGAGTGTGAGAAGGGTGTCGTGAACGAATGGCGTATCTGGTGGGTACAGGCGGAGACCGTCGTGGGATTCCTCAACGGATACGAGAAGACTGGCAGGGAGGAGTACCTTACCGCTGCGCAGGATGTCTGGCAGTTTATTAAGGACTGCCTGATTGACAGGCGGGACGGTTACAAGGATGGCAGGGAATGGTACTGGCGTGTGAAAGCGGATGGGACACCGGACGAGACACAGCCAATCGTGGAACCATGGAAATGCCCGTATCATAATGGCAGAATGTGTTTTGAAGTAATTCGGAGGTTAGCGTGAAAAGTACTTCTAATTGCTTTCAGCAATTTCCACTCGCAGCAGAGGCTGCTTCGCGGAGAAGTACTAAGTTTC
>DKUL01000082.1:5425-9069 GCA_002490665.1 Lachnospiraceae bacterium UBA7205
GCGGAATCATGGAGGTTAGCGTGAAAAAGGGCATTTCACCATCCTGATTTGAACGCCTGCTGAAGCAGGCAGATGGGAGTTAGAATGACGAGTAAATTATTTGATGAAAATAAAGCAATGGTTATGAAACGATATGAGGAGATTGTAAACCGCAAAAATGTCAAGAGCGATTTCTACAATGGCATCTATGACCGCTATGAGTACCCCGTACTGACACGCGACCATATTCCTCCATTCTGGAAGTTTGACATGAATCCGGAGACCAACCCGTATTTTATGGAGCGGCTTGGTGTGAACTGCGCATTTAATTCCGGCGCGATTGAGTTAAACGGCAAGTACTACCTGGTGGCAAGGGTTGAGGGAAATGACAGAAAATCATTTTTTGCAGTGGCAGAGAGCGACAACGGCATTGACGGTTTCCGTTTCTGGGATTATCCGGTTCTTCTGGATGATGTGTGCCCCGAGGAGACGAACGTGTACGACATGCGTCTCACAAAGCACGAGGATGGTTACATTTATGGCGTATTCTGCTCGGAGAGCAAGGACACGAAGGTCAATGACCTGTCCGCGGCAGTGGCGGCGGCAGGGATAGTCAGGACGAAGGATTTAAAGACATGGGAGCGGCTTGAGAACTTAAAGACGCTGCGTTCCCCGCAGCAGAGAAATGTCGTGCTGCATCCGGAGTTTGTGGACGGCAAGTATGCGTTCTACACAAGACCCATGGATGACTTTATTGACACGGGAAGCGGCGGCGGTGTCGGGTTCGGGCTCTGCGAGGATATCACACATGCAGTCATTGATGAGGAGATTATCACGAGCAAGAGAAAGTACCACACGATTACGGAGGCAAAGAACGGCGCCGGCGCAACGCCGATTAAGACGGACAGGGGCTGGATTCACATCGCACACGGCGTGAGGAATACAGCGGCAGGACTGCGCTATGTCATTTATGCGTTTGCCACGGCGCTTGACGAGCCGACGAAGGTGATTGCGGAGCCGGGCGGGTTCTTGATTGCACCGCTTGGCGCGGAGAGAGTCGGGGACGTGTCAAATGTGGTCTTTACCAACGGCGCGATTGCAAGGGACAACGGTGATGTATATATTTATTATGCATCCAGCGACACAAGGCTTCACGTCGCAACGACAACGATAGATAAGCTTGTCGACTATGTATTTAACACACCGGAGGATGCGCTGCGCTCTGTCAAGTGCGTGGAACAGCGATGTGACTTTATCAGAAAAAACCTGGAATATATGGCAAAATAGGAATTGCTGATTTTCCGAATGGAATTTGGCAGCTGTATAAGAGTTTATGGAAGTGGGGATGGACAGATGCGTGCACAAAAGTATGGAATCGACTGCCGGAAGGGCGTTATGAATAAGGGAAACCTTTATCGAATTGAGAGAGTGATGAAGAGAGCGATGCGCGGTGAGGCAATCACCGTGGGATTTTTGGGAGGTTCCATAACACAAGGCTGTTTATCCTCCACTCCGGAAACCTGTTATGCATATCTTGTATACCGGTGGTGGTGCGAGAAGTTTCCAGATTCCGAAATTACCTATGTCAATGCCGGAATCGGGGGGACAACCTCCCAGTTCGGTGTGGCGAGGGCTGACAGCGATCTGCTGTCAAAGGACATTGATTTTACAGTAGTTGAGTTTAGCGTGAATGATGATGACAATGAACATTTTCTAGAGACCTACGAAGGGCTGATTCGGAAAATATACAGTTATAAGACGAATCCTGCTATATTGATTGTCAACAGTGTGCGGTACGATGACGGTGTCAATGCACAGGCGCAGCATATTAAAATTGGAAAGGCGTATGAACTGCCGTGTGTCAGCATGAAACCGACATTGTATGAGAAGATATTGGATGGCACCTACACAAGCCGTGACATCACGGAAGACGACCTCCACCCCAATGATGAGGGGCATGGGCTTATGTCAGAGGTTATCATAAGCTTTCTGGAGATGGTTTACGAGGAATTGGAAGCAGGAACTGAGGCAGCTGATAATCATCTCGATGTGCAGAAAATGACGCCAGTGACAGAAAATGCTTATGAAGACTCTGTAAGAATCCAAAATGATAACAGTGAGGCTGTCCTGACAGAAAATGACGGCTTTGCAATAGATGGACAGCCGCAGAATGACATCCGGGAAATTTTCCGGCGCGGATGGACGGCAGACAAAAAAGGCGCACATATCGGCTTTGATATTGAGGGAAGCTGTATAGGCGTACAGTACCGCAAGTCGGTTGCACAACCCACGTGTATTGCGCGGGCAGTGGTGGACGGCGATACGGACAATGCAAAAATTCTCGACGGAAATTTCGAGGAAACCTGGGGGGACAGCCTGCACCTTGATACGATTGCAGAACACCTACCCAGTGGAAAGCACCATGTTGACATTGAGCTGGTTGAGACACATGCGGACGACAAAGTACCATTTTATCTTGTGTCGGTAATCGGCTCTGGAAAAAAATAATAAAGGAAAATAAGGAGGACTTTATAATGAGCAAAGTAAAAATGATTAGCCCGGCGGTGCCAAATGTGCCATGGCAGGATAGGAAAGATGGAAAGACTACAGGAAATCCTGACGCGCCAATCTGGCGGTACAATGAGAATCCGATTATCGGAAGAAACCCGGTAAAGGGCGTTGCGAGAATATTCAACAGTGCGGTAATCCCATATGAAGGTGAATTTATCGGTGTATTCCGCGGCGAGCAGACAAACGGTATTCCTTACATCTATCTTGGACACAGCAAGGATGCCATCCACTGGGATTTCAATTCCAACAAGATTGACTTTGTGGATGAGGGAGGAAAGCCGTTCATGCCGGTATATGCATATGACCCTCGCCTTGTAAAGGTAGAGGACACCTACTATATTATCTGGTGCCAGGATTTCTTCGGCGCGGCAATTGGCATGGCAAAGACTACTGACTTCAAGACATTTACCCGCATTGAGAACCCATTCCTTCCGTTTAACAGAAACGCTGTGTTGTTCCCGAGAAAGATTAACGGCAACTTCATGATGCTGAGCCGTCCTTCTGATTCCGGACACACACCGTTTGGTGATATTTTTGTGAGCGAGAGCCCGGATTTGGTTTACTGGGGCAAGCACAGGCATGTGATGGGCAAAGGCAATGAGTGGTGGGAGTCCCTCAAGATTGGCGGTGGCGCAGCGCCTATCGAGACAAGCGAGGGCTGGCTGCTGTTCTACCACGGCGTATCAGGAACCTGCAACGGATATGTGTACTCCATTGGCGGGGCAATCCTCGACATCGACAATCCTTCTATTGTCAAGTACCGCTGCGAGAACTTCCTGCTCACGCCGGAAGAGTGGTATGAGGAGAGGGGCTTCGTTCCGAATGTGTGCTTCCCATGCGCAACCATCCATGACTCAGAGTCCGGAAAAATTGCGATTTATTACGGTGCAGCTGACAGCTATGTCGGGCTTGCATTTACAGAGCTTGATGAGATTGTCGACTACATCAAGAGCAACAGCAAGGTGTCTGCATCCGATACAGAAATCGGAATACGATAATCTATATAAAGAACGCCGAAATTCGGCGTTCTTTTGTAACAGTTCAGCCTTCGGCTTCCTGTTACAAGCATCAAGCCATGCAAAACCACTTCGTGG
>DKUL01000053.1:0-75936 GCA_002490665.1 Lachnospiraceae bacterium UBA7205
TTCGAATCCCTTCGAGCACGTTTGAGATTGAGCTTGCCTTATCTCATATATGGTGGGTATAGCGCAGTTGGCTAGCGCGTCAGATTGTGGCTCTGAAGGCCCTGGGTTCGAATCCCAGTATCCACCTTTTTGGGCTATCGCCAAGCGGTAAGGCACAGGGTTTTGATCCCTGTAGTCGCTGGTTCGAATCCAGCTAGCCCAGTTTTGTCAGGACAAGACTGGTGCCAGTCAATCTTGCCAAAATAATTTAATTAATATGGGATATTAGCTCAGGTGGTAGAGCACTTGACTTTTAATCAAGTTGTCCGGGGTTCGAGTCCCCGATGTCTCATGAATACAAGGAAGATAGGGCAGTGCGCCTTGTCTTTTTTGTTTTTATAGCCATCCAGACCACTTGACACGAAATAAAACCGTCTGGTTTCGGTGCAAAATAAAGATGCAGCACACGGATGAGGAGCTGCATCTTTTATGACGGTCAGTAACCTTTGGAAAAGTACCTGCATGGTTATACGTTCCGTAAGTTAGCATTACCCATCATCATAAATGAAGCATCTCATAACCTGTCTCCTTCAAGAAGCTTCGCATTGCTTCCTTTCTTGGGATTACACATATTCTTTTGTTTTTTTCCAATGATAGTGTTTTAAAGGATGTGAAAAATTATAATTCAATATTAGAGGTTATCAATTTGAATCAAGTAATAACTACGGTACAAAAATTATCGTCAATAAGACCAAATTCAATAAAACAGGAAGTTTTAATGATTGACTAACATATAAGATCATGCGTGAACCCAAAAATCAATAAAAATTGACAAGTTTTGCATTTTCCATTATCATATTCATGTTGCCCCTCCCACTGGGAACAGGAAGGAGGCGAAACAATGGACTTTACAGAATTCGCATTAACGTTGTTCACAGGAGTCCTTGCATATTACATATGCAAATGGATAGATAGGACGAAATAAGGCAACAATAATCTATCCATAGGTGTAAGTTACCTGAAAAACTAGAAAAACCCCAAGTGTTCACAGCCCTTGGGGTTTTTCGCGGTTACCAACAATGGAACCTTACATTATTCGCATTTCAAAAGTAGTATAGCATATAGCTTTTGGTTTTGCAAGATGCTTTGGCTAAATTACAGACCATAAAATTTTTAATCAAGTTGTCCGGGGTTCGAGTCCCCGATGTCTCATGAAACAGCAAAGACTTTGTGGAATATCCATAAAGTTTTTGCTGTTTTTTTGTGCAGAAATATAGAAAATTGGAGATATGGGGGGACTATCAAAAATATGACGGACATAGAAAACAAATCCCCTGTACATAGATGAATTGCTTTGGTGCGGTAAGCGGATTTGTTTATATTAAAAGCTGGAATGAATCTGTAAGGCAGAGAATTATTAAGATATGGGATTTTTGGAAGTACGCTTACAAAAACATATATTAAAAAAGGAATGACAACATGGTAAGGAATGCAGAGGAGTTAAAGGGAATAAAAGAAGGACTGGAGGAGGCGTTAAACTTCATGTTATTATTAGGGATATCCTTGGCAGAGAATGAAGGCGACAGGCATGTCGTAAGAAGCCTGCATGTGCTGCAAAGGATGGTAAATTCAGTCATGGACAAGGTGGGTATGTACGAAATTATCCCATATCATTTATTAAGATTGCGGAAACATTCAGCTGTCATTTTTAGGGCTTCAATCTGTTTGCTGGTAAGTCCGTCAAGACATAGGAAATTTTTTTTATTTGTTTCCATACCAAGGAGATAGTCAACAGATACTTTATAAATGGCAGCAAGTTTGATGAGTATGGAAAGGGAAGGCTGGCGTACATCAGATTCATACAACCCAACCATACTGACAGAAACCCCGATACGTTGTGCAACGACCTTTCTTGAAAGGTTGTTTTGGATACGGGCAGATTTAAGTTTATTACCAAGATTAGAAATCATAAACAATACCTCCAAATCTATAATAGAAGAATAAAGACTTCAAATGGTTGCAAATGACTACAATATGCAGCATAATAACTATAAAACAACAAAAAGCAGCAAATGCAACTTGATATATCAAGCAAGAAACATAAAAATAGAGGCTGCTAAGTGTCCTGGGATGGATGGCATCAATATTTTCTAAGAAAGTAAGATGCATATAGGAGGGAGAAAAAGGAAATGAAAAAGTTAGCAGTAATCGCCTTAACGACCTGCGGCAATAAGGCTGACATAGTATAAACCAACAAGGGCAGCTCGAAAGGGTTGTCCTTGTTGGCTTTTTAAGAACAACGCATTAGAAGGAAGGATATGGCAGTGACATACAGATGCAGAAGCGGAGCGCGCATATGGCAGGAATGATTTTTCAAACATGCTCCAGCATATTACAATGTGATAAATAAGAACAATCAGACGTGCTGATTAAAATAAGGATATTTGGTATCAGTTTTCGGATTATGTGGGATTTTCAAATATCTGTAAGCTTGGCGGCTGGTAGGTAAATAGTATGAAGCACAGGAATACGACAGCCGTCAGGCCATAAATAATCACAGAATATTTGTTATGCAAACGGAGCGGAGTATATTTATAAACCACAGAAAATGCAATTATGGTACTTAGGATAAAGGTACTGATATCCAAAAGAAAGACATCCCTGCCTAAAAAGAAAGTGTAGGTATAAAAAAAGACAGGGATGAGCATTGTTCCGGTCAGTGCACCGAGGCAGAGTGTGGATATAATAAGGGGATAGGCAGCCCTGCACGGAAAAAATATGATACAGGTGTAGATTAACATTGGAAAGAAAATCAGCTTCATATGCTCCCAGATTGATTCACTGACTGGCGTAAAAAGACCGACGATATGATTATTTCCGCTCCAGCCATATAAAAAGTGGGCGAGTGAGCCTGTTATCAGGACAAAGAATATACCGGCTATGGTAAAGCATTTTAATCGTTTCATAATTATATACCTCATAAAAAGTATATGTATGCAGAAAGATATTATACTGGCGGCCAGAAAAAACTGACCGCTTAGCATAAAGTTAGGCACACAGCCCCATACAGGGGAAGAATGACGCTAAGGCGGCGCATGGGGCGTGCGGCGAGTAGGAGAGAAGGTCAGTCCCATACTCGGTTGGGGATAATAAAGGTGATTGCTGTTTTAGAAAAAGTGCAACAAATGGGTTGAACTTTTTTGTGCGTTATGATAATATGTATTGCAGTGACGCACAAATGTCTTTGCTGGAAAAACAGGTCGGTATTTGGAAGAAAGTTTCATATAAGGTTAAATTGAAAGCTTAAAGGAAATGATGGGAAAATGGAAGAAACAACAGCTTACTTTGTTGTAAAAAAAAGGGCTCTGCCGGATGTGCTGTTAAAGGTGGTTGAGGTAAACAGGCTTCTGGAGACACAGAAAGCGGCTTCGGTGCAGGAGGCAGTCGAACGTGTCGGAATCAGCAGGAGCTCTTATTATAAGTACAAAGAGGATATCTTTCCGTTTCATGATTCCGCACAGGGGACGACGATAACGCTGTCCTGCAGGATGGATGACAAACCGGGGCTTTTGTCGGATGTGTTGAAGGTGGTGGCGGATTTTGGCGCCAATATCCTGACAATCCATCAGACGATACCGATTAACGGAATTGCGACGCTGTCCCTGAGCATACAGATACTTGATACGACAAGCGATGTGTCTGCGATGGTTTCAGAGATAGAAAAGAGAAGCGGAGTGCATAATGTAAAAGTGCTGGGAAAATAGGAGGTCGAAGGAAAATGACAAAGGTAGCAGTGTTAGGGTACGGTACGGTAGGAAGCGGAGTGTACGAGGTGATAAAAAAGAACCGGGATGTGATTTCCAGTAAGCTCGGCGAGGAAATCGAAGTGAAGTATGTGCTTGATCTTAGGGAGTTTGAGGGAGATCCGGTACAGGAAGTCCTTGTTCACGATGTTGATACGATTATCAGCGATCCGGAGGTTGCGATTGTGTGTGAGACAATGGGCGGCGAGCATCCGGCATATGAATTTACAAAGCGGGCACTCGAGAGTGGGAAGAGTGTGTGTACATCCAACAAGGAACTTGTGGAGAAGCATGGTCCGGAGCTTTTACAGATTGCGAAGGCACATAACTGCAGCTATTTATTTGAGGCGAGTGTCGGCGGTGGCATTCCGATTATCAGGCCGCTGCGGACATCGCTTGCGCAGGAGGAAATCCTTTCCATCACAGGTATTTTAAACGGTACGACAAACTATATCCTCACCAAGATGGAGACGGAGGGGCTTGCGTTTGCAGATGTGCTTGCAAGGGCGCAGGAAAAAGGCTACGCGGAGAAGAATCCCGACGCGGATGTGCTGGGATTTGACGCCTGCAGGAAGATTGCCATTCTCACTTCGCTTGCATATGGCAGGAAAGCCGATTTTGCGGATATTACGACAGAAGGTATTACAGCTATTACGGATAAAGATTTTGCATATGCAAAGAAAATGGGGGCGACGATAAAGCTTTTTGCCAAGAGCGTGAAGAAGAACGGAAAGTACTATGCACTTGTTGCACCGTTTGTCGTATTTCCGGAGAATCCGCTGTATGCAGTCAAGGGTGTGTTCAATGCGATTCTTGTAAACAGCAATATGGGCGGCGAGACAATGTACTATGGCAAGGGTGCAGGCAAGCTTGCTACTGCAAGTGCAGTTGTGGCAGATGTCCTTGACTGCGCTCGTCATAAAGGCAAACACCTTGACATCAAATGGGAAGACACAAAACTGGAGATATCCCCGATTGACGGAGCAGTCAGGAAATTTTTTGTGCGCTCATCCTCCACGGACGAGGCTCGGATTAAGGAATTCTTTGGCGAGGTTGAGATGATTTCCGGAGTTGCCGACGGAGAGTGCGGATTTGTCACGGAGGAGATGTCAGAGGCAGAATATAAGGATAAGGCTGCGAAATATGGTGATATCCTGTCAATGATTCGGGTAGACTGAAAACAGGGATAACATTATCGTTATTTTGGAATAACATAAATATAATGAGAGTACAACAGTTTGGAAAGGAATTGTGAGAGATGAAAAAGGTTGTGAAATTTGGCGGAAGCTCGCTTGCAAGTGCAGAGCAGTTTGTGAAGGTTGGAAACATCATCCATGCGGACGAGGACAGGAAATTTGTTGTTCCGTCTGCGCCGGGTAAACGTTTTGACAAAGATACCAAGGTTACAGATATGCTTTATAAGTGCTATGAGCTGGCAGAGAAAGATCATAATTTCAATGCGGAGATGGCACAGATTGAGAAACGTTACCAGGAGATTATTGACGGACTGAAGCTTGACCTTGACCTTTCCAGGGAATTTGACCGGATTATTGACAATTTTAAGAGCAAGGCAGGCTCCAACTACGCAGCCAGCCGCGGGGAATACCTGAACGGAATCATAATGGCAAATTATCTCGGGTACGAATTTGTAGACCCGGCAGAGGCAATCCGTTTTAATGAAGCCGGTGTATTTGATGCGGAGACGACACAGAAGCTCCTGTCAAAGCGGCTCGAGAATGTGGAGCGGGCAGTTATCCCGGGATTTTATGGCGCAATGGAGGATGGGACGGTCGTGACGTTTTCAAGGGGCGGCTCCGACATTACAGGCTCCATTGTCGCAAAGGCAATCCGTGCGGATGTGTATGAGAACTGGACAGACGTGTCAGGTTTCCTGATTGCGGATCCCCGCATTATTGACAACCCGAAGGGAATTGACATCATTACGTATGGCGAGCTTCGGGAGCTTTCCTACATGGGTGCGACTGTCCTGCATGAGGACGCCATATTCCCGGTGAGGAAAGAGGGAATTCCGATTAACATCAGGAATACCAACCAGCCAGAGGACGAGGGAACATGGATTGTGGGACATACGTGCAAAAAGGCAAAGTATACGATAACGGGTATTGCCGGCAAAAAAGGGTTTGCGTCTATCAATATCGAGAAGGATATGATGAACATGGAGATTGGTTTTGGGAGAAAAGTGCTTCAGGTATTTGAGGAGTACAACATTTCCTTTGAACATATGCCGTCCGGAATTGACACGCTGAATGTAATGGTCCATCAGTCCGAGTTTGTTGACAAGGAGCAGAATATACTGTCAGGCATCAGCAAGGCGGTAAATCCTGACAGCATTGACATCCAGTCTGACCTTGCCTTGATTGCTGTCGTCGGACGCTGCATGAAATCACAGCGGGGTACTGTTGGCAGGATTTTTGCGGCACTGGCGCATGCAAACGTGAATGTCCGGATGATTGACCAGGGTTCCAGTGAGCAGAATGTCATTATCGGTGTGGCAAATGAGGACTTTGAGACTGCCATCAAGGCAATCTATACAATCTTTGTAGAGACAAAAATATAATGGTATTAATATGAGGAGAACGAATGAGTAGTGAACGAGGTGTAAAAACGCAGGAAAACAAGATGGGCGTCATGCCTGTTGACAAGCTGCTTCTGAATATGTCCCTGCCAATGATGGTTTCCATGTTGGTTCAGGCGCTTTACAATATCGTGGACAGCATCTTTGTGGCAAAGCTAAGCGAGAATGCGCTCACGGCGGTATCGCTTGCGTTCCCGATACAGACACTTTTGATAGCGGTTGGAACGGGTACTGGCGTAGGCGTCAATTCCCTGCTGTCGAAACAGCTGGGTGAAAAGAATTTCAAACAGGTAAGTAAGACGGCAATGAATGGAATTTTCTTGGCGCTTCTAAGCTATATTGCCTTCGTGATTGTGGGAATTGTGGGTGTCGGTCCATTTTATGCAAGCCAGATTAAGGATGCGGATCCGGAAATATATACGATGGGTGTACAGTACCTGACAATTGTATGCGTATGCTCTTTTGGATTATATGCGCAGCTTGTATTTGAGAAGCTCCTGCAGTCCACGGGAAAGACGCTGTATTCCATGATAACACAGGCAGTCGGTGCAATTATCAACATTATCCTGGATCCCATAATGATTTTCGGCCTGTTTGGAATGCCGGCGCTTGGTGTCGCGGGCGCGGCAATCGCCACGGTAATCGGGCAGATTGTGGGAGGAACGCTGGGACTGTATTTCAATATAAGGAAAAATAAGGAAATTACGTTGTCACTGAAAGGATTCCGGCCGGATGGCTATACGATTGGAAACATCTATAAGGTCGGCGTACCTTCCATTATCATGCAGGCAATTGGCTCGGTCATGACTTATGGCATGAATATGATACTGATTACGTTTTCGGCGACGGCGACGGCAGTGTTCGGGGTATATTTCAAGCTGCAGAGCTTTTTCTTTATGCCGGTATTCGGACTGAATAACGGAATGATACCGATTGTGGCATACAATTACGGGGCAGGCAAACGAAGCCGCCTGATTAAGGCGATAAAGTGCAGCCTTGTGTATGCGTTTGTCCTGTTATTTGCGGGCTTTATTGTGTTTGAGACGATGCCAGCCGCATTGCTTGGGATGTTCGACGCATCAGAGGAGATGCTTGCCATCGGTGTTCCGGCGCTGCGCATTATCTGCGTGCATTTTTTGCTTGCATGGTTCTGTATTATTGCAGGGTCTGTATTTCAGGCGCTTGGAAATGGTGTATACAGCCTTGTTGTGTCTGTCGCAAGACAGCTTGTGGTTTTGCTTCCGGCAGCATTTATCCTCGCGAGGCTTGGCGGGCTCCATGCGGTCTGGTGGGCATTTCCGATTGCAGAGGGAATGTCGCTCTGCGCATCTGCGTTTTTTATGATAAAGATTAATAAAAAAGTTATCAGTAAAGTACCGGATAATGCCTGACTTTTTACTGGGAAGATGAATCACTGGCTGTCCGTGCCGGTGGTTCATTTTTAGAATATTCGTAATGGCGGGAGCCAATGTGAGGTGTTTACTTCAGGATGTGCCTGAGGGGATTGAGAAGGAAATATATAGTGAAGAGAATCGTGATTGTAGAGGATGACAGAAAATTGAATGACGGAATTGTGCTGGCTCTGAAAAGTGACCTGTATGCATTTTCACAGTATGCTGCGCTTGCAGGAATCGTGTCATTTTTCGCGTCAGGGCTGACGTGGTATCTATTTTTACAG
This sequence comes from Lachnospiraceae bacterium UBA7205, assembly GCA_002490665.1. Classification (GTDB taxonomy): domain Bacteria; phylum Bacillota; class Clostridia; order Lachnospirales; family Lachnospiraceae; genus COE1. The sequence goes on from DKUL01000053.1 coordinate 8,057, forward strand.
GAAAGAGAAGAAAATGCTGCAACGGTTGTATGATGTCATTGAATGGGCTGAGGGGCAAAGCGCCGGCAAGGAGGCTGATACGGCGTGCATGTCAGGAGACAGGGATACAGATGAATTGAAAAAGAAAGCGTCGGAAACAGACTCGGAGGAAAAGGTTTCCATGATTGAGGATAAGTTTCGTCGTTTTGTAAATGGCTGTCTGCTGGAAAATGAGAATAACCGTCAGCAGAAGCAGGTGATTCAGGGGCTGATTTCTGACATTTCCCATCAGACACTTACGCCCATAGCCAATCTGAAACTGTATGCGGAGTTATTACAGGAACTGGTCTGCAACCGGACAGGATTTGATGATGCGGTTGATTCCGAACTGTCAGAAGTCATGGACACACTGTACGGGCAGACGGAAAAACTGGATTTTCTGATTCAGTCCCTCGTCATGCTCTCGCGGATGGAAACCGGGCTGATTGGCGTGCACGTACAGGCAGGGAATATACAGAGCCTGTTTGATATCGTGCATCGGGAGTACAGGAAAAAGGCTTCCGAAAAAAGGATAACGCTCACTTTTGAGGAGAGCAGCCTGCGTGCGGTTTTTGACTTGAAGTGGATGGGGGAGGCGCTGGGGAATATTGTGGATAATGCGGTCAAGTATACGCAGACAGGTGGAAAAGTGCATATCTCTGCGCGGGTGTATACGTTCTTTGTGCGGATTGACGTGGCAGACAATGGCATCGGAATCGCACCGGAGGATTTTCACCGGATTTTCACTAGATTTTACAGGTGTCTGTCAGCGGACGACCAGCCGGGTGTCGGAATCGGGCTGTATCTGGCAAGGGAGATAGTGCAGGCGCAGGGAGGGTATGTTAAAGTGGCGTCAAAGGAGAAAGAGGGCTCGCTGTTCTCGGTCTTTCTGCCGGTTCCTTAAGGGGAATGGTATAAATAATAATGCTAAATCATTATAAATGTATTGACTTAGTATTGCTTGTTTGCTATTCTTATGGTGGAAATGGAGTAGGTGCAGGAGGGTATTGTAAATGGCAAGTACGATTCAGGTAAGAGTAGATGATGATTTAAAAACAAAGTCAGATGCATTGTTTAAAGATTTGGGAACAGATACCACAACTGCTATCCGTATGTTTTTAACGCAGGCGCTGGCAGTAAATGGTTTTCCGTTTGAAATAAAAAGGACAACTGCAAATCCGTATGAAGCATTAACAGAACAAGAAATATTAGATAAGCTTGAGAAATCGCGAGAGCACGCAGCGCAGGGGATATATAAGGAGGCGGAAGAAGTTTCGCGTGATATGAGGGCAAAATATGGATTATAAAGTAGTAGTTACAAGAGATGCAGAAGAGGACTTAGAGCGTTTTATCAAATATCTCATTATTGAGAAAAAGAGTATGCAGGCGGCAGGAAATGTATTGAATGATTATGATGTGACAATTGAAATTCTAAAGCATGTGGCAGGAAGTCTGAAGCTGTGTGATAATCCAAGACTGCGTCAGTTAGGATATCGTCGCATTAACTTTTTAAGTCACAGATATTTTATGCTGTATCGTATCGTGGATGATGTTGTTTTTGTAGATAATATTTTTCATGAGTTGCAGGATTATGAAAATAAGATATATTAATAGTATATGCAGGCAAAGATAAAAGGGATGATTATTTCGCCCTTTTTATTTTTGCCCAATTATTTCAATCCTGTTACATTTCAGAAACCGGATTGTGATATTTGTGTGATATATTATACTGGTGGTCGAAAAGACTAACCGCTCAGCATAAAGGAATCAGGAAAAGGGGGACAGACGGGATGAAGATATTAAAAATCAGGCAGCTCACAAAAATATACGGTATGGGCGAGACTGCGGTGCATGCTCTGGACGGCGTGAGCTTTGAGGTGGAGCGCGGGGAATTTGTGTCTGTGGTGGGGACATCGGGCAGCGGCAAATCCACAATGCTCCATATGATTGGCGGGCTGGACAGGCCGACCTCGGGTGAGGTGATTGTAGATGGCAGGACGCTGGGGGATATGGACGACGAGGCGCTTACGATTTTCCGGCGCAGGAATATCGGGTTTGTCTTCCAGCAGTACAATCTGATTCCCATGCTGAACGTGTGGGAGAACGTGGTACTGCCGGCGAAGCTTGATGGAAGGAAGCCGCAGAAACAGTATGTGGAGATGGTGCTGGACACGCTGGGACTCTCGGGCAAAACTGCAAATCTGCCATGTACGTTGTCCGGCGGTCAGCAGCAGCGGGTTGCCATCGCGAGAGCGCTTGCGGCAAAACCCAGTCTCCTGCTCTGTGACGAGCCGACAGGAAACCTCGATTCGCAGACAAGCCAGGACGTGCTGGGGCTGCTGAAGGTGACGAGCGGGCAGTTTCACCAGACAATTCTCATGATTACGCACAATGAGGAAATTGCACAGCTGGCGGACCGGATTTTGCGGATAGAGGATGGCAGGCTGAAATAAGAGGGGTTAGTGTGAAAAATACTTCTAAGGCAGCAAAAGACGCTACCTAAGAAGTATTAAAATTTCACACAGTATCTATTTGAGCCGCCCAAGGCGGCATGGGGGGATTAATATGGTAAAGGTTGAGAACAGGGATACGTTATGGCTTTTGACGGTGCGTTTTCTGAAAAATAACCGCGGGCGGAGCCGAATCGCGGTACTGGCGATTGTGCTGACAACGACGTTGTTTACCAGCCTGTTTACAGGGGCTGTCTCAATGATGCTTTCCAAACTTGAGGCGGACAAGAAGACATACAGCGCATGGTCGCATGTCGTTTTGCAGGACGTCACGAGGGATGAGGCACAAAGGGTGTCTGATGTACTGGAAAAAAGTGATTTTGTGGAACGTTTTGGTGTCAATACATTTGTCGGGACACTACAGGATGAGCGGATTCCGTTTCAGACGGAGGTGCGCGCGGCGGATTGGAATGCCGCATCTGCCTTCTGCAATGCGCCGGTTCAGGGGCGTCTGCCTGAAAAGAAGGATGAGATTGCACTCAGCTCGCTTGTGCTGGATGCGCTTGGAATCGAGTACAGAAATCCGATGAAAAATCATGATAAGATTACATTGACAATCGCCATTGACAATGCAGACGGCAAAGAGGAACTGGTGACGCACGCATTTTATCTCTGTGGCTGGTGGGAGGGCGATGCATCTGATTACAGTCAGTATGCATGGGTGTCAGAGACGTCTGCCGGGGAGATTGTACCCGGAGTCACACGTGATGCGCTGGAACATGGGGCGATGAGCGGAGCCGTCGGTTTTTCTGTCTGGTATAAAAATCTGTGGAATCTGCGTCAGAAGACAGACGAATTGGGAAAGCGGTGCCTTTTTTTGCAGACGGGAGCACAAAACGGTGGATTTCAGATAAATCCTGCCTATGAGGGGCTTATCGGCGGTGACGGCATGTCGCTGTCCGGTGTCTTCTCATTGATACTGCTGATTGTGCTTGCAGGGTATCTGATTATTTATAATATTTTCAGCATTTCCATCAAGACCGATCTGCGCACATATGGTCTGCTCAAAAATGTCGGCACGACGGGGAGACAGCTTGCGCGGATTGTGCATATGCAGGCATTCTGCCTGTGTCTTGCAGGGATTCCCGCAGGGCTTTTTATGGGATATGGCTGCGGGGTGCTGATAAGTCCGGCGCTGACAGCGGACATTGACAGCCTTGGACATCTGCGTCAGACTACAGTCAGCACCAGTCCGTTCATTTTTGCGGCAGCCGCCGTGCTTGCGCTGGTGACGGTTTATCTGTCCTGCATACAGGCGTGCAGGATTGTGGCGCGGGTCTCACCAGTCGAGGCGCTGTGCATTGCGGAAGGCGGACAGGCTGTCAGCAGGGCAAAAAGACGTGCGGACGGCGTGCGTGAGCGGAATATGGCAGCTGCATGGTGGGGAATGGCGCTGGGAAATTTCAGGCGCATCTGGAAAAGGGGAATGATTGTCATGGTTTCAATTGCGCTTTCGCTTGTGATGCTAAACGGAATCTTTATGATGGTTCGCGGCTATGACCTTGATGCATACCAGCGTGTATACATGGCATCGGATTTTGCGGTTGACAGGCTTCCGGCTTATGCGCCGTACGCCGTGATGGACGCAATTACGTCAGATATCCAGGCACAGCTCAACGTCTGCCCCTATGCAGAGCGCATCGGTTATGTGCGTTATTCGGAGGAATATCACGAGATGGAACCGCATTTGTATCAGGTGTGGGAACAGATTGCGCAGGAAAGGCTCAGCGGCAGGTGGCTGGAAAGCTGGGAGCAGATGAAGGCGGAGAATCAGATGAAAATAATGCTGATGGGAATTGACCGGGCGGTGTTTGACAAGCTGGAGTGGTGCGGGACGGCGTGCACATGGGAGACGTTTTCGCGCGGGGATGGCGTGATTGTGGACAGTCCGCTTCTGGAAGTCGTGGGGATGACAAAAAGGCAGATATGCAAAATGCTCATGGCAGAGGGATGCCTGTATCTGTTCGGCGCTTTTTTGCTTGCGGTGTCCGTGACAGTCCTGTTTGGTGCAAAATTACTGACAGCTGCCCTGGGACAGGCGTTTTTCTTCAACATCAAAGTTACGGTGCTGCCATGTGTGGTCTTACTGCCGTTTCTTGTGGTGGTTGCAGTTCTCATTCCGCTTGGACAGTTTTGGCAGATGAGCCAGGAGAGCGTCGTGGAGCGGTTGTAAGGAATGCGGCCACGCATATATGGTCTGACAATAAAACGGATGATAAATGGAAATAAAACGGTTGACAAACGGATAAAAAACGGATAAGATATATATAGAATTTTACGGACAGGGTAATCTGGCAGGAGGCAGTTATGACGATAGAGGAAATGAAACAGAAAAAGTTGCAGAAGGGCTACAGCTATGCACAGCTTTCCGACTGGTCGGGTGTGCCGCTTGGCACTGTCCAGAAGATTTTTTCGGGGGAGACGGCGCATCCGCGGTATGCCACGCTTCATGCGCTGGAGCAGGCATTGAAGGAGCAGGATGGCAGTATGGCACTGAATGACAGCGCTGTTTTTTCTTATGGGGATTCCAATGAAAAAAAACAGGGAGAATATACGGTTGGGGATTATTTTGCCATACCGGATGAGACCAGGGTGGAACTCATCGACGGGGTGATTTATGATTTGGCAGTGCCGACATTTGACCACCAGAGGATTGCAGGGGAGATTTACAGGCAGATTGCCAACTATATCATGGATAACAACGGAAAGTGTGAGGCAGTCATGGCGCCGATTGATGTACAGCTTGACTGTGACGACAAAACTATGGTACAGCCGGATGTCCTGATTCTGTGCAATAATGAGAAGATATTGAAAGGGAGGGTGTTCGGCGCACCGGACTTTGTGCTGGAAGTGGTTTCGCCGTCAACGAAGCGGAAGGATTATTTCAAAAAGCTTGAGAAATACGAGAATGCCGGCGTGCGCGAGTACTGGATACTTGACCCTTACAAAAAGCAGCTGCTTGTCTTTTTCTTTGAGGAGGACATCTATGCCCAGCTGCATGATTTGACACAGCCGGTTCCGGTTTATATCTATGAAGGGAAGCTTTCGATTCGTTTTGAACACATAGAGGAATGGTGTAATCAGATGGACAGGTAGTTCTGTGCGATTCCGAATCAAGGGGGATGATGAAAATGGTCTGGCAGGGCGGCATCGGACAGATAGGGAGAGAAAGCGAGAAATATCCTTGGCGGATGCGTTCCATTGCAAAGGCACCGGACTGCTTGTATTACATGGGTGATATTGATATTCTGAATCAAAATCACAGCATTGCAGTAATTGGCAGCAGGCGTGTGTCACAAAATGGGATGGCGCTTGCCTATCAGATTGGATATGCGCTTGGCAGGAGGGGAATCAATGTGGTAAACGGACTTGCCCTGGGCTGTGACACGCATGCCCTGTGCGGGGCGCTTGCGGCAGGCGGAAAATGTGTGGCAGTGATGCCCTGCGGGTTGGAGCAGATCGTTCCCGCTTCCAATCTGTCCCTTGCAAAAAGGCTGCTGTCAAATGGCGGCTGCCTGGTCAGTGAATATCCTCCCCTGGCGCCTGCACAGAGATATCAGTACGTGGCGCGTGACCGCCTGCAAAGCGGAATCAGCGACGGCGTGCTCGTGATAGAGGCATCGTGTGACAGCGGTACGATGCACACTGTCCGGTATGCCATAAGGCAGGGGCGCCATCTGGCATGCATCGACAGCCATTTGGTCGGGGAACCTACAGGTAACCAGTGGATTGCAGGACTGTGCGGCACGCATGTAATGCGGGATGCCGGGGATTTGGATTGTTTTCTTGCCAGGATACGGAGTGGGGCTGCATACCGGCAGATGGTTCTTGACAGTCCCTTAATTTGTTTATAAAAACAGGGCAGCAGGAGATCGGAGGAGTGGAAAATGAATTTTGATACATTTCAGGGGTATTTCAGGGCGTTTCGTCTGGACGAGGTAAAGATTATCGGTAAGGATGTCATGCTGGACGGTGAGTGTCTTCACGTCGTTGGCATTGGGCGGAAAAAGGAATGTGACAATGGAGGGACAGTCCTATATGTTTTGGAGCAGCAGCCGGCATGGAAGAACGGCTCCATGGACAGGGGACATCAGACAAAAAGGGAATCCATGCTGGAAACAGAAGGGGCGGACAAAAGCAATAAGGCATTATGTATCAGTGAAATCAAAATAGGAGGACACTGCTTTGCGTTACAGGGAGGCAGCATGGGAGGGCTGGTGCACGCAGATTACGCGCAGGCATATCTCTTTTTTCAGCAGATGGTGGAAAATGGGTGGTGCATACCGGAAACGTCACCGTTTTATCGGCTGGACTGGGAATGCATGTGTCTGGCGGAGCTGCGGCTAAAGGAGGAGGATAAAATGCTTCCGGAGCTTTCCGGAGAAATAGAGCAGCTGACAATACATCGGACAAGCAGGAATTATATTCTTCAGATTCCGGTACGGTTAGAGCAGGGAAAGACTGCCGAGCTCAAATTTTCCCTGGAGGAAGGCGGGGAGGAAATACGATGCTACATCAATCAAATCGGGATGTCGGAGCCGCTCAGGGAACAGCGGGAACACTTTGAAGATGCCCAGTATCGGGAACAGGCATTGCAGCATGTTTCAAAGGAAGAATTTGAGGAGATGAAGAAGATGGCTTTGGACGCGGTCGAAAGACAGTTTCCGGCAGGAATGGGATGTTTTACCATGGAATATGAATGTACGAGGGAAAATCTCAGCCCGCAGTTTTATGCTGCCGAGGAGCTGGACCGTGTCCCGGAACCTCTCGTGTCGCGGGTAGTCGGCGGAAGTACAGGCGTGGCATCCATCTTTCTGATAGGCGGGAAACCGGAACAGGAGACAGGACCCCACGGACTGCGCAACAGATGTACCCTGATTCAGCATGCCGTGCCTGTCGGGACAAAGGTTATGGAGGCAGAACTCTTTATGGTGATTGAGACAATACCTGAAAAGGTGTATTACTTAAATTAGTTCAAAGATTTCAGCATATAGGCGGCATACTCTCTGGCGAGTGCCGTGTCTGGCTCCATGGTGCTGTCGGATGTGTATTCAGCCAGCGCGCCGGTGAGCAGGGGGTCATATTTTTGTGGAAGGTTTGCAAGTCCCCATTTTCCGCCTTCCAGCTTGGACAGGATGAGATGTTCCTTCCGATAGGCGAGTACCCGGCATAGATTAAGGGTGATGTACATTGGATTTTCCATGATTTCCTCGACTGCGTTTTCGATATCGCCCCGGATGCTGTCAAAATAATCCGCGGAATCAACTTCGGAGAAAACTTCGCGAATTTCCTTGCCGCAGAGTGTCTTCCCCCTGTGATAGAGAATCGTAAAATGGGCAGCTAAATCTTTGTCGGTTCCGTTCATTTTTTCAATATAGTCCGCAGGGTTGGAGCGATACCAGTCCAGGTGTGCCGCAGAAAAATGAAGTACAAAGGGTGTGGGGTAAACAAACGGCTGGCATACGGATTCTTCCACGATGCTAAGCTCGATTCCTTTTGCGGGAGCCTGACTGTTCTGTGCGACAACCATGTCCATGTACCGGCGTTTGACGGCGGCAGACAGGTCATGGTGAACGACAATGATGAAATCGAGGTCGCTCCTTTTTCTGTTCAAGCATCCCATTACTGCGGAACCATGGAGATATACGCCGACGAGACTGCTTCCTAAAATCGATTGGTTCTGCCGGACAAAGCCGTCAATAAAATTTTGGTATTCTTTCATTAGTGTTCTCCTTATCCCTTGCTGTAAAAGAAATAGTTCTTTATTCATTTTCTTATTGTACCATGTTTGTGGGAAGGGTCAACGTTTAAATACAAAAATGCCATGGATTGTGTTACAATGAATATTATGGTACGGCTTAGAAAATAAGAAGGATAAAGAAAAAGGAGGCAGTATGGAAGGAAAATTGCGAAATATGGCATCTGTTTATATTCAAAAGGACAATAAAATCTTATTGCTCTACCGCCAGGGCGGGCGCGTGGTAAATGATGTGTGGGTCGGCTCCGCGGGTGGGCATTTTGAGGCGTTTGAGCTGAATGATGCCAGGGCATGTGTACTGCGTGAGCTGCAGGAGGAGCTGGGAATCACGGAGCATTCGATTGAAAATCTGCGCCTGCGGTACGTCACACTGCGGCGGTCACAGGAAGAAATCAGGCAGAATTACTATTTTTTTGCGAACCTGAAGGATGGCGTGGATGATTATCTGGTATCCAATGAGGGCATCAGCAGATGGTTCCTGTTGCAGGAGCTGCCTTCTCTGAAAATGCCGTTTACGGCGCAGTTTGTCATGGCGCATTATTTAAAGGAAGGGTGTCATACGGATATGGTCTACGGCGGGATTGCAGACGGAGAGAAGGTTTTGTTTGCAGCGCTCCCGGCATTTTAATGGTGGCAGTTGTATGAATGTAACTACAATACACAAATATTATAATCCGGTAACGGCAACACCATATCGGTGCACCGAGGATTACATGGAGTTTGCGCCCTGCGATGCCTTAAAGCCGTATATCCGTTGCTTCTGGGGCTCGAGAAGGGCAGTCACATGGGCGGAAAACGATGCAGGGGAAATGAGGATAGTGATACCCGATACCTGTATGGACATTATCTTTCATGTGGATTTTACGCTCAATAAAATATCCAGCAGCTTCTGCGGAATAGACGACAGGACATTTGCTGCGTCTCATGGCAGCAGCGAAAAGAAGACGTATTTTGTGTTTGCGGTGCGCTTTTACCCATGGAGTGCGGCATTGTTTGCGGAGGAGTCCCTGCGGGAGACAAAAAATGGCTTTTTTGATGCGGACTGTCATTTTCCCACGGTCAAGAGGGAGATTGAACGGTATCTGTTTGATGCTGCCGACATCTGCCAGCTCATTCCTGTTGCGGAGAAAATACTGCTAAGCCGTCTGGATGAACGGCACCAGAACCAGACAGTCTTCCACGCCGTGGCAAGGATGCTGGAAAAGAAAGGAAATATTATGGTGTCAGCATTAGGGAGGGATGTCTTTGTCGGCAGCAGGCAGCTGCAAAGGCTGTTTTTGGAGTATGTCGGCGTCTCCCCGAAATCGCTTGCTGCCATGGTAAGGTATCAGTACATATGGAATGAACTTTTACATGACAAGAATTTTAACAAGGCAGATGCCGCCTTTCGCTATGGGTATGCCGACCAGGCGCACCTATGCCATGACTTCAGGAAATATCACTCAATGAACATGGCGGAGGCGAGACGGTATGCGGCGCAGGATGTCGCAAATATACAAGACAGGCGATGCTGGGTATAGTATGCTTGATTTGGAATTGAACCGCTTTGCGGTATGCGCGTTTCCTGTACATGTTATATGCGAAAGAGGAGGAATTATTGTATGAGTCTGATGAGTGTCTGCGGTACAGACTGTAGTGTCTGCTATTGCTATGGCGAGATGTGCAGTGGCTGTAGTGCCTGTGAAGGGAAAGTGTTCCACTCTCCAGGGGGATGTACGATTTATAATTGTGTAGTGCATGAAAAGAAACTGAAGGACTGCGGCAAGTGCGATAAACTGCCGTGTGAAATCTGGCGGGCGACAAGAGACCCGAAGTATTCTGATGAAGAGTTTGAGCAGAATATTGCCATGAGGGTTGAGGCTCTGGGCGGGATGAAATGAGAGCAGGCAAAAACATGAGAGGGATGGAAAAACGTCCCTTTCATATTGTCAAAAAAGGCTTGTAAGCCACAATTTGCAGCAAGTGCAAAGTTCTGGGCTGTTACCCTGCCCATTCCCTAATCCTAAAAAGAAAAGTGGTTGACTTTCACGATTACATTTGGTAGACTGTAAGAGTACGTTTGACAGGTATCTGGCAGACGTGTGAATATGTAAATGCGGATATGGCGGAATTGGCAGACGCGCCAGATTTAGGTTCTGGTGGGCGACCGTGCAGGTTCAAGTCCTGTTATCCGCATAGAATAAGGGCATTGAAACATTTATGTGTTTCAATGCCCTTATTTTTATGCGCGGTCCCATGCAGAGTAAGTATGCCGCAGAAGCGGCGCATGGGGCACGCGGCGAGTAGGGAAAGTCTTCCCTGCCCGATTGTATACGGACGCAGAAAGTGAATATACAGCTAAAGCTGCCAGCCGGAGCGTGTTCCCGGGATTGACCAAGTGAGACCGGACACCTCCGATACAGCAGAGCCATACTCCTCCCAGAACTGGCAGCTGATGTCATTATAATCCAGAGAGGGAGGTTTGCGCAAGCAAAAAAAGGAAGAAAAACTTCCAGTGCACAGGGTATACTATATTGTTGAGGAAGGAGGGTGTGTATGGCGAAGCTATATTTTTATTATGGTGCAATGAACAGTTCCAAGACTGCAAACGCACTTATGACACACTTTAATTATCAGGAGGTAGGACAGAGGGCGCTTTTGTGCAAGACTGAAACGGACACGCGCGATGGGGAGCGTGTGATACGCTCGCGGATTGGCCTGGAAATGGAGTGCATATTTTTGCGTGAACTGGTGCGGATGCCCGAGGAGGAAATCAAGTCCTATGACTGCATTATTGTGGATGAAGTGCAGTTTGCCACGAGAGGGCAGATTGACTTTCTCTCGGACATTGTTGATTTTATGGAGGTACCCGTCGTGTGCTATGGGCTGCGGACAGATTTTCAGAACAATCTGTTTCCCGGAAGTGAGCGGCTGGTAGCAATTGCAGATATCATACAGGAGATTAAGACAGTATGCTGGTGTGGCAGAAAGGCGACCTGTAATGCGCGTTTTGACAGCAGGGGCATTGTGCGCGATGGAGAACAGGTCGTACTTGGTGCCAATGACAACTATGTGGCGCTCTGCCGCAGGCATTTCAAGCTCGGGATGCTGCGCCCGGCAGGGGATTGAAGAAACGGCTAAGCAGTTTAACCCCATTTTTTCCTGCTCATGACCGAGTTGTGGTATTCAGGGTTGTAGGTGACATCCTCGTCAAACCATTCCGGTGGGATAAAAGCATCTGCCATCTCCTTGCTTGGAAACTCGACTTCAGCCATGACAAGCGGCGCGAAGGGTGGTGCAAACACGTCAAGCTCTACGGAAAGACCGGGTGTGGAAAATGGATGGAAGCTGTCATCAAACTGCGGATTTTCAAGCGGAATGATATACCGCTTTTTGGAAATGATGTTGCCGTCAGCCTTTGCGCGCAGATGCATGTAGGATTCCTTGTCAAGGGGAAGATTGTACTCCTCGCGTGCCATCAGACCGCTTCCTTTGTAGGTCAGGTAATAAGAGTCGTCCGACTTACGGACGCGTACTACAGGAGTAGTGTTTAGATATGCCTGCTCGATGTCTTTACAAGGATAGTCTTCGAGATTTTCAGGCAGTTTTTTCAGGGTGTATTTTTTTTCAATTTCCATATGCTCCATTTGTCCAGTCCTTTCGCGGCAGCAGAATCTTCCTTGCCGTGCCCTTTCCTAAAATGTTTTGTCTTTATCATATCTTTTCTGGTACCAAAAAGCAAGATTTAAAATAGGCAGCCAGGGATAGCAATGCCGCTGATATATTTTCCGGTATTGGGAAGGATTACAGAATAGGCTGCATCAATGATAAACAGCAGGATAAACAAAAGACAGAGCACAGTGCGAAGACGGACTGTCATATGATGGTAGAGCTTGTTGAATACTGGCTGGAAAAGGCAGATGAGCAGAACGCCGCCTAGACCGAAGCAGACAGCGCTTGTAAGGCAGATATAGCCGTTCAGGTGCAGCAGGCGTCCGGTGTAATCCCACCAGCGGATGTTCCATTTCCATTCCAGCCATGCCCCCGCGATATATTCAAGAACCGTGCAGAGTACGGCAGAAAGGATAAAGACGCGGAACGGTTTTTTCCGCATCCTGTGAAGCAGCAAAAACAGTATGATGCTCCCGATGCCGTAAATGGGCAGATAGGGACCTTGATAAACTCCCCGGTTTACAAAAGTGCGGGCTGTTGCCAGATATAACAGTACTTCCCAGAGCCATCCGGCAAAAGCGGTGGTAAAAAATAGTAATGCATAATAGTCAAAGGGGCGTACAGCCGCTTTTTTCATGGTATTCTTCCTTGTTGTTTCTGATTTCACTTCATCGCGTCTCATATTGTTTAGTCTTTCTCGGATATGTGGTTCCTATTCAGGCAGGACTTGGCACATGCTGCTAATTCTGGTTTTACATGCCACGTGAGAAAACGTATGGTTTTTTACCTGTTTCCGGAACGGAGTGAACAGGAATACGGTTATGATTTGTTCGTATGCGTGGCGTTATTTCGTATTTCCTTTTTATGTAAATTATGATATAATGAGGAAATGATGGGCAGCAGTCACAATTCTTTGCCTGGTGACGACGTTGCCAGACGGCATATATTGATATTTTATGACATAGGAGGAGAGAAGGATGGCAGATATTAGGAAGCTTCAAAACGGAAGCGATATTCGCGGAATTGCCTGTGAGGGGGTTGCGGGAGAGAACGTGAACCTCACAGAGGAAGCAGGAAATCTGATAGGCGGCGGATTTGTCAGATGGCTTGCGGACAAGAAAGGAAAGAAAACGCAGGAGCTGCGAATCGGTATCGGCCATGATTCGCGCATTACCGCAGACAGTCTCTTTGCGGCGGCGGCAAAGGGAATTCTGGCAGCAGGCGCAAAGGTTTATGACTGCGGACTGGTGTCGACGCCGTCCATGTTTATGACGACCGTGTTTGATGAATTTGCGTTTGACGGCGCGATTATGATTACGGCAAGCCATCTTCCCTTTAATAGAAATGGATATAAGTTTTTTGACAGGGATGGCGGACTGGAGCATGATGATATTACGAAGGTTCTTGAAACAGCGGCAGCGCTTGAAATAGCGGACGCGGATTTGTCTGTAGTGGAGAAAGTTGATTCCATTTCTGTATATTGTACATTTTTGCAGGAAAAGATAAAAAAGAGCATCCAGGCGCAGGATTACGATAAGCCGCTTGCAGGTCTGCACATTGTGGTCGATACAGGAAACGGTGCAGGCGGATTCTTCGTGGAGAAGGTGCTGAATCCCCTTGGCGCGGACACGTCGGGCAGCCAGTTCCTGGAGCCTGACGGACATTTTCCAAACCATATACCAAACCCGGAAAACAAAGAGGCTATGGAGGCGGTCAGGCAGGCAGTGCTTCAAAACAAGGCGGACCTTGGCATAATATTTGACACGGATGTGGACAGGATGTCGGCAGTGCTTCCAAATGGGGACGAGGTGAACCGGGATGCCATTATTGCGATGATGACGGCGATTATCGCGGAGGACTATCCAGGTGGGACGATTGTGACGGATTCTGTAACGAGTGACAGACTGACACGGTTTATAGAAGGCATCGGCATGAAGCATCACAGATATATGAGAGGTTACAAGAATGTCATCAATGAGTCCATGCGTCTCAATGATGAGGGCATTGTGTCGCCGCTTGCGATAGAAACCTCTGGCCACGGCGCCCTCAGCGAGAATTATTTCCTTGATGATGGCGCTTACATGGCGGTGAAGCTCCTGATAGCGCTCGCAAAGGCGGCAAAGGAGGGCAAAGCGCTCGCATCCTTTATCGAGAACATGGAAAAAGGCTTCGAGGAGAGAGAGTACCGTTTCAGGATACAGGGGGATGATTTTAAGGCATACGGCACGGAAGCGCTGAATACGTTTGAGGAGAGGGCGAAGGCGAAAGGATTTGATATTGCACCGAATTCTTACGAAGGTGTGCGTATTTCGTTTGACACGGAGGAAGTAAAGGGCTGGCTGCTGCTGCGCATGTCCCTTCATGACCCGCAGATGCCGCTCAATATAGAAGGCGCCAGGGAAGGAGACTGCGATAAGCTGTTTGATATCGTGACAGGACTTCTCGACGGATTCGACAGGCTGGTTATACCTGAAAAATAAAACAAAACTGATGTTTCGCGTTTGGCAGAATGGAGATTGAGATGAGAATAGGAATGGGATATGATGTGCACCGCCTGGTCGAGGGGAGACCGCTTGTCATAGGCGGCGTGACGATACCATATGCGCTTGGGCTGCTGGGGCACTCTGATGCAGATGTGCTGCTGCATGCCATAGCGGATGCACTTTTGGGAGCTGCGGCACTTGGCGATATCGGAAAACACTTTCCGGATACGGATCCTGCATATAAGGGGATTTCTAGCCTGATACTGCTTGAAAAAGTGGGAAAACTGCTGGAAGAAAATATGTTCTACATCGAAAATATTGACGCGACAATCATTGCACAGGCACCGAAAATGCGTCCGCATATTGACCAGATGCGCGAAAACATTGCAAAAGCGCTGGGAGTGGATACGGAACAGGTGAACATAAAGGCAACGACAGAGGAAGGTCTTGGATTTACCGGCGAAGGAGCAGGGATATCATCACAGGCAGTGTGTCTTCTTACCAGCCCGAGAGAGATGGCGACGATGGAGGCGACAGCAGCAGACAGGCAGCAGGAGGGGGAACGCCCCTGCGACAGCTGTCCGGGATGTGCACATCTGCGTTCCGGGGAAAAAGAGTAGAGGGACACTGCATATGGAACAGGTAGTAGGGGAGCGGGAAACGGAGCAACAGGTCAGGGGCAGAATAGAAACGGAATTTGACCTCACTGTTCTGCGCGATGCGTCAGCCCGGATTACGAAAAAAATGTGGGGTGATGAGGCACAGTCGGTGCTGCACCTTACGCCCTGCACCGCGGCGCTTCGCAAAAATCCCTTGGCTTTCCACACAAAACGAATGACAAGTATGGCAGATATCGTGCGTGTGGAAACAAATTTTATCAGTATGACATTTACGAAAGAAGCGTATCGTAATAGTGGATGTATGAGACGGCTGATGTCGGGTGCACTGGAATATCAGGAACAGATGAACATACCTGTGTGCTTTGCGGATACGGACGAGGGAGACTTTTTTGAACACTTTGGATTTCATTATATTTATGACAGACCCCGGTATGGGCTGAATGGGTGCGTGATATCGGAGGAGATGCTGGAAAAGGCTGCAAATGGCGGGGTGGTACTGCTGAATGGGCAGAATACCGTCTTGAAAGCAGCAGACAGCAGCAGCCTTCTAGCGCTGGGGCATTTTGTCAATGCGAACCTGTGCAGGCGCTATGGTTTTTTTGTCATCAGAACTGCGGCTTATTATGAACAGTTCAGAAAAGAACTGCAGGGCACTGGGGGAGACCTGTTTCTGATAGCGGAAAATGAACAGATAAAAGGGTACTTTGCATATACGAAAAGCGGGGGCGGCAGTATACGTGAAGCTGTTTTTGCAAGTCCGTCTGACAGGGAGCGCTATCTTCTGGAAAATGGGGATAAGAAGCCGGCCGTCATGGCAAGAATCATCAACCTGCCGGAGATGCTGCGGCATATCTCGGGAAATGTCAAGACGACAATAGCCATCAGGCTTAGTGACCCTGTGCTTGCAAAAAATGACGGGGACTTCATATGGTATCTTGACGAGGAAGGAAGCTATATGGAGCGTGTGGAGCAGACTGTTTCCACAAGACCGGAAGTAAGCGCGACGATAGGTGAATTTACGGCGTTTATTTTTGAATATATAACATTGAAACAAAATGCGAAGTTTGATAATATATACCTAGCAGGTCCGGTGTGGATGAACGAAAGATATTATACTGGCGGTCGAAAAGACTGACCGCTCAGTATCATGTGATACACACAGCCGCATAAGGAAATATGCCGCTTTGCGGCTGCGGCTGGCGCAATACTCACGGCAGATTTCATCTGTCGTGAGTAATAAAAAAAAGGAGGGATGCAGTATGGCACTTGTTACGACACCACATATTAATGCAGATAAGGAGGCCTTTGGAAAGACGGTGCTGATGCCCGGTGACCCGCTCCGCTCGAAGTTTATCGCGGAGAATTTTCTTGAGAATGCCGTTCTTGTCAATAATATCAGGGGCATACAGGGATACACGGGAACGTATCAGGGGACAAAGGTAAGCGTCATGGCGAGTGGCATGGGGATGCCGACAATCGGGATTTATTCCTATGAGCTTTTCAACTTTTTTGATGTGGAGAATATAATAAGGATAGGATCGACAGGCGCAATGCAGGAGAAGGTAAAAGTGCGCGACATTGTCTTTGGCATGGGCGCATGTACCAATTCCAACTATGCAAGCCAGTACAATCTGGGCGGCACATTTGCCCCGGTTGCAAGCTATCCGCTGCTCAAGGAGGCAATTGCACAGGCAGATAAGCTGGGGGCATCCTACCATGTGGGCAATATCCTTTCGTCAGATACCTTTTATAATGATGACAAGTCGGCGAGCGAAGGATGGCAGAAAATGGGTGTTCTCTGTGTTGAGATGGAAGCGGCGGCACTGTACATGAACGCTGCGCGGTGCGGCAAAAATGCGCTTGCCATTCTCACCGTTTCCGACAGCCTGGTGACAGGGGAGGAGACGACAGCCGAGGAGCGCCAGAATTCTTTTACGCAGATGATGGAAATTGCGCTGGGCACAGCAGTGCGCCTTGGATAAAATATTTGGCAAATAAAAGATTGCAATTCACATGTGCGCCAATGATTATCAAAATATAAGTTATTGAGGTGTGAATTATAACAGATTTTGGCGCATGATTCCCACTACTTTGGCGTGGATGTGAAAAGTAACAATAAAAGTCTCAACGGAGGCACGACATGGGATTGATTAAGAATGTGAGAAATGAGATAAAAGTCATAAGGGAACGCGACCCGGCAATCCATTCCAATATGGAAGTGTTTTTGTATCCGAGCTTCAAGGTGATGCTTCATTACAGGGTGGCACACCGGCTGTACAAAAGCGGGCATTATTTCCTTGCCAGGTGGATTTCCCAGCGCGCTGCCAGAAAGACAGGCATAGAAATACATCCCGGTGCCGAAATCGGAGAGAATTTTTTTATTGACCATGGAAACGGTGTGATTATTGGCGAGACGGCTGTGGTGGGCAGCAATGTCACGCTGTACCAGGGGGTGACCCTCGGGGGAACGGGAAAGGAACATGGAAAACGCCATCCGACAATCGGCGATAATGTCATGATCAGTGCAGGCGCCAAGATTATTGGCTCGTTCAAGGTCGGAGAGAATTCCAAGATTGGCGCGGGAAGTGTCGTGATAGAGGAGGTTCCGCCAAACTGTACCGTCGTAGGTGTGCCGGGCAGGGTTGTGAAGCGCGATAACCAGAGGCTTGTGCGTGAGGATTTAAACCAGGTGGATCTTCCCGACCCGGTAAATGAGGATATCAGGAGTCTCAAGTATGCCAACAGTGAGATGACCAACCGCATACTGGAGCTGGAACAGCAGATAAAGCAGCTGAAGAAGGAACTCGGACAAAAATAATGGGGGCTTAACGCCTTTCAAACACTACGCTGTTTTATGAACTGCTGCGAAAGTAATACATACATTTTGGAGGTTTTGAGAGAAGATGGAAAACAAATTGTCCTTTTATAATACATTGACAAGGAAGGTGGAGCCGTTTATTCCAAACGAGGACGGCAGGGTGGCGATGTACACCTGCGGACCGACCGTGTACCACTTTGCGCATATCGGTAATCTGAGAAGCTACATTATGGAGGATTTGCTGGAAAAAACGCTTCGCTATATCGGATATGACGTAAAGCGCGTGATGAATATAACGGATGTCGGGCACCTCTCCAGCGATGCGGACACAGGTGAGGACAAAATGCTCAAGGGTGCAAAAAGAGAGCATAAGACAGTAATGGAGATTGCAAAGTTCTATACGGACGCATTCTTTCAGGACTGTGACAGGCTGAACATCAAAACGCCGGATGTGGTAGAACCAGCGACAAACTGCATTGCGGAATTCATCCATATGATCGCGGTACTGATGGAGAAGGGCTATGCGTACGAGAGCGGCGGGAATATATACTTTGATACTTCAAGGCTCGGGGAATACTATGTGTTTTCAAGCCAGAGTGAGAAGGAACTCCTTGTCGGCGTGCGCGATGACGTTGACGAGGATGAGAACAAGAAAAATAAGAGTGATTTTGTGCTCTGGTTCACAAAGTCAAAGTTTGACGACCAGGAGTTAAAGTGGGACAGTCCGTGGGGGGTAGGTTATCCGGGCTGGCATATTGAGTGCTCCTGCATCAGCATGAAACATCTCGGGGAGTATATGGATATTCACTGCGGCGGTGTGGATAACATTTTTCCGCATCACACCAATGAGATAGCACAGAGCGAGGCATATCTCGGACATAAGTGGTGTAATTACTGGTTCCATGTGCATCACCTGAATGACAAGTCAGGCAAAATGAGCAAGTCCAACGGTGACTTCCTGACTGTTTCGCTGCTGGAATCAAAAGGGTATGATCCGATTGTGTACCGCCTGTTCTGCTTACAGTCGCATTACCGTAAGCCGCTGGAATTCTCCTACGAAGTGCTCGATAATATGAGTGCCGCTTATGACAAGCTTGTCAGAAAAATCGGGACGCTTGACAGGACGGGGGATTTGGACCAGGCAAAATTTGATGCATACAGGGCAAAATTTGAGGCGGCGCTCTGTGATGACCTCAATTCTTCCATGGCGGTTACCGTGCTGTATGATATGCTGAAGGCGGACATGTCGGATGTGACGAAGTTTGCGCTGGCAGAGAGCTTCGACGAGGTGCTCTCACTGAACCTGACCACGGCACATGCGGCAAAGGAGGCAGATGGCGGCGTGGACGCGGAGCTGGAACAGTATGTGCTCGCAAAGATAGAGGAGAGAAAGGCGGCAAAGAAGGAGAAGGATTTTGCAAAAGCGGACGCAATCCGGAGCGAACTGATGGAGAAAGGTATTCTGCTGGAGGATACGCGCGAGGGTGTGAAATGGAAAAAGGCTTAGACGGGCAGAGCCTGCTCTCGCTGATACGCGGGGAATTTGGCAGCGGGGATGTGGATATCAGGACGTACTCGCCGCTTACGCTGGCGTACATCGGGGATGCAGTGTTCGAGATGATTGTGCGGACGCTTGTCGTGGAAAAGGGGCAGCGGGCAGCAAACGCACTGCACAGGCATACGACAAGGATTGTCTGTGCACAGATGCAGGCAAAGCTGGCAGATGCGGTATATGATAGCCTGACGGAGGAAGAACAGGATGTCTACAGGCGGGGAAAGAACACAAAAATTCATTCCTCGGCGAAAAATGCCAGCCTTGGTGATTACCGGAAAGCAACGGGCTTTGAAGCGCTTTGCGGATATCTGTTCCTGAAAAACGATACTGTGCGGATCATGCAGATTGTCAGGCAGGCGTTTGAGGCGGCGCAGGTCGAATTATAAAAATATGAAGCTGAAAGCGTAGGAAAGGACAGAGGTACTGCAATTGACATGAGATACGAAGAATTTGTGATAGAGGGCAGGAATGCCGTGACGGAGGCTTTTCGCGCAGGGAAGCCGATTGACAAGCTTTTCATACTGGATGGTGCGCAGGACGGGCCGATACAGACCATCAAAAGAGAAGCAAAAAAACATGACACCATGATAAAGTTTGTGCCAAAGGAACGGCTCGACCAGCTGAGTGAGACAGGGAAGCATCAGGGTGTCATCGCTTACATGGCAGCTTACGAATATGCAGATGTGGAAGATATTCTTGCGGCGGCGCGTGCCAGAAATGAGCCTCCGTTTATTATTCTGCTGGACAATATCGAAGATCCCCACAATCTTGGGGCGATTATCAGGACAGCCAACCTTGCAGGGGCACATGGCGTCATTATCCCCAAAAACCGTGCGGTGGGACTGACTGCCGCTGTTGCAAGAACCTCTGCCGGGGCGCTCAATTACACGCCTGTTGCCAGGGTGACGAACCTTGGAAAGACAATGGACGAGCTCAAAAAACAGGGCTTATGGTTTGTCTGTGCGGATATGGATGGAACGACCATGTATCAGCTTGACCTGAAAGGGCCGATTGGTCTTGTTATCGGCAGTGAGGGCGACGGTGTCGGGCGTCTTGTCAGGGAAAGGTGCGACTTTGTTGCATCCATTCCGATGAAGGGGGATATTGACTCGCTGAATGCTTCCGTTGCCGCAGGCGTGCTTGCATATGAAATTGTCAGGCAGAGAATGATGTAGGGATGGGTGCATATGTCGGAAGGATATGGGGGACTTACAGACGAGGAACTGATAGACAGGCTGCGTGACGGTGAGGCGCAGATAACGGATTACATTATGGACAAGTACAAGAATCTTGTGCGCAAAAAAGCAAAGTCCATGTACATACTGGGAGCGGATAATGACGACCTGATTCAGGAGGGAATGATTGGCCTTTTTAAGGCAGTACGCGATTATGACGCGGGGCGTGATGCCAGTTTTTATACCTTTGCGGATTTGTGTATTTCGCGTCAGATGTATAATGCAGTACAGGCATCACGCAGGGAAAAGCATGCGCCGCTCAACACATACATTTCGCTCTACGCTGATATGACAGAAATAGAGGATGGGGGGAATGGGGCAGGGCTTCTCAATGTGATTGCGTCGGAGATAGAGGTCAATCCGGAACAGCTGATGATAGACCGGGAAAATGTGGCGGATATCGAGGCAATTATAGAAAAAGAGCTGAGCAGTTTCGAGAAACAGGTGCTTGACCTGTATATCACCGGCATGAGCTATTCACAGATTGCAAAAGTACTTTCGAGGGATGAGAAGTCCACGGACAATGCATTGCAGAGGCTCAAGGCAAAGCTGCGAAAGGCGTTTAAGCTGTAATGTGCATTTTGCTGCAGAAATGCATCACCTGAAAACGGAAGCAGCAGTAATGGAGATGGGTTATGGAAGAACAGGATAAATACGGCATGCTGAAACGGTATTTTGGCTATGATGCATTCCGGGACGGGCAGGAATCGCTGATTGACGGAATGCTCGCGGGAAGGGATGTGTTTGGCATCATGCCAACGGGTGCGGGAAAGTCGATATGCTACCAGCTGCCGGCGCTGATGCTCCGGGGGATTACGCTGGTCATTTCACCGTTAATCAGCCTGATGAAGGATCAGGTTGCCGCGCTGAACCAGGTCGGTGTGTATGCGGCGTATCTCAACAGTTCCCTGACACAGGGACAGTATTTTAAGGCGCTTGATTTTGCCAGAAAGGGAAAATACAAGATTATCTATGTGGCGCCGGAACGTCTCCTCACGGATTCATTTCTGGATTTTGCCGTCAATGCGGACATCTCCTGCGTCAGCGTGGACGAGGTTCACTGCGTGTCGCAGTGGGGACAGGATTTCAGGCCGGGATACCTGAAAATCGTGGATTTTATAGACAGACTTCCGAAACGTCCGGTTGTCGGTGCCTTTACGGCGACTGCCACAAAGGAAGTCAGGGATGACGTCATGCGGATACTGAAGCTTAATAATCCAAAGATTGTCACCACGGGATTTGACAGGAAGAATCTGTCCTTCTACGTAAAACATGCAAAGGATAAGAAGGCAGAGCTGCTGGGGCTACTGCGAAAACACTATGGGGACAGCGGTATCATTTACTGTATAACCAGAAAGCTGGTGGATGAAGTGTATGGGATGCTGTCGGAACGCGGCGTGGAGGTTTCCAGGTACCACGCAGGAATGACTGACGAGGAAAGGTGCAGGAACCAGGAGGCGTTTATCTATGACCGGACACATGTCATGGTGGCGACAAATGCGTTCGGCATGGGGATTGATAAACCGGATGTGCGTTTCGTCATCCATTATAACATGCCCAAAAACATGGAAAGCTATTACCAGGAGGCGGGGCGCGCAGGGCGTGACGGGGAAAAGGCGGACTGCTATCTGCTGTACAGCCCGCAGGATGTACATACAAACCAGTTTTTTATTGAGAATAACCGGGAAAATGAGGAACTGAGCGATACGGAACGCGAGCATGTGATGGAGAAGGACAGGGAACGGCTCAAAAAAATGGTCTTTTACTGTCATACGAAATACTGCTACCGCAAATACATGCTTAACTATTTCGGTGAAAAGGCAGACAGCTTTTGCGGGGGATGTGGAAACTGCATCAGGAAGCTTGAGGCAGAGCAGTACCAGGAAAAGCAGGAAAGATATTCCGGGCGCATCAATGACATGGCAGGGGCAAGGCAGCTTGTACCGGCAGATGGAAAGATAAGGCGCGTTTCCGACAATCCGGAGCTTTATGACCAGCTGCGACTTTTGCGTAACCGTCTGGCAAAAGAGACGGAGGTTCCGGCATATGTCATCTTTACGGATAAGACATTAAAGGAAATGAGCATGTATCTCCCGTCATCGCGCGAGGAGCTGCTTGAGATATCAGGCGTGGGGCAGGCAAAGTATGACAAGTTTGGACAGGCATTCATAGACACAATCAACAAATATGCAGATAGCCATGACACCAGTCAGGAGCCTGTCCGTGCGAAGGCAAAGATTGTGTTTCACTGATTTTGTGGGAAAGAAATCAAGAAAGGAAAAGAAAATGAAAAGATTATTTGCAGGAAGAACATTAAAAAAGACGGCAGCTGTCATAATGGCGGCAGTGACACTTGCAGCAATGCCGGCAAACGGTGTATTGCCGGTATCGACAGTAAAGGCAGATGAGGTACTGCCGGGTTATGTCAGGAGCGTGTACACCAATGAGCTGGTGCCGGCAGAGCAGACAGTGGTGCGGCCAATTGCAGTCATGATGCCGACGGACAAGGTTGCACAGCCTTCCTATGGTATCAGCAGCGCGGATGTACTGTATGAAATCATGGAAGAAGGCAATATTTCACGCCAGATGGCAGTGATTAGCAACTGGACAGGGCTTTCCAAAATCGGCAATGTCAGGAGCTGCCGTGCATACTATCTGCCGGAGGCTACGGAATGGGATCCGATTCTGATTCATTTTGGCGGTGTTGTCTATATGAAAGACCGTATTACAGCTCCCGATATCAACAACATATCCGGAACGAACCAGTACGGCGTGGGCGGAGGAGCACCAGGCTCCAATGCATTTTTCAGGACATCGGACAGAAAAGCGCCGCACAATGCGTACACAACGGCACCCGGTATTGTCAATGCCTGCGCCCAGCTTGGGTATTCGCTGAATATCAGGGAAGGATTTTACAATGCGAAGCATTTTACCTTTGCAAACGGCATCAATACGCTTGAACAGTATGGCGCTGCGGCTGCGACCGCAAACGCAATTGACCTTTCACAGGTATTTCCATATACAAAGAGCGCATTTGTATACAACCCGGCAGACGGCATGTACTATAAGTCCATCCACGGCAAGGCGCAGACGGACGGACTGAACGGGCAGCAGCTGAAATTTGCAAATGTCATTGTACAGAACACAAAGTGGACCACCCTTGACGCGAAGGGATATCTCTACTTCCAGAATATTGACAACACAGAAGACGGCTATTATTTTACAAAGGGAAAGTGCATCCACGTGACATGGCAGAAGACAGGGGATTATGCACCAACTGTATATTATGATGACTTGGGCAATGAGATACAGTTAAACGAAGGCAAGACGTACATTGCAGTGGCACAGAAGGGAAGACCGGTGGCATTTAACTGATAGCGCCTGCAGCGGCATGGGAAAGGACAGGATTGTTGTATGAAATATGAAAAGATTAAGGTAGGGGTTGAAGGGACAGTGCAGGCGGAACTGGCGCTGTACATCCAGGATGACCATCCTGACACATATGGGGAGCGCAGGCGCCCGGTGGTTCTCATCTGCCCGGGCGGAGGGTATGAGCATGTGTCCGTGAGGGAGGGGGAGCCGATTGCGTTCCACTTCCTCACGGCAGGCTGCCATGCGGCAGTGCTCTGGTATGATATTGCGAAGCAGGGTGTGGAGCATCCGCAGGCGCTTAAGGAGCTTGCATGGTCAGCTGCGTATATCAGGGAGCATGCGGACGAATATGCCATTGACAGGGATAAGATACTGGTTGCCGGATTTTCGGCGGGCGGGCATCTTGCCGCAAGCCTTGGGTGTTTCTGGGACAAGGACTGGCTGGAAAAAGAGATGCATATGGAAAAAGCGTGCTATCAGCCAAACGGACTGATTCTTGCGTACCCTGTTATTACATCGGGCGAATTTGCACACAGGGGAAGTTTTGTGAACCTGATGGGGGAGAAGGCAGAGGAGGCGCTGGAGCGCGAATTAAGCCTGGAAAACCAGGTGACGGACCAGGTGCCGCCTGTATTTATGTGGCATACCTTTGAAGACGGCGCCGTGCCGCTTGAGAATTCGCTGCTGTTTGCATCCGCGCTGAGAAAGGCAGGCGTCAATTTTGAGTACCATGTCTTTCCGCACGGCGGGCATGGGTATGCACTGGCGACAAAGGAAACCGCAATGAAGGAAGGCAATGAGATTGAACCACAGTGCGCGCAGTGGATGGAACTGTGCAGGAACTGGCTGAAATACAATTATGTCAGTCTGTAAAAAGAAAAAACTGAGAAAAAACACAGGAGTCTGAGTAATCAGGCTCCTGGTTTGTGTAAAAGGGGAATTCTTCCGGAATTTGCTAATTAGCAAGTCTAGCGTATCTGCTAAACTATTCACATTATACAATAAAACAAGTCCAAATTCAAGAACTATATTGTAAAAATTTAACATTTTATTAGTCGAAACAAATAAAAATGCACACTAACGCCTGCTTAATGGTTCAAAAATGGTCTTTCTGCCAATATAACCAAATAGTCGTACAAACAGGATCCCGATGAGGGAACCACAGCTGTCGATGATGACATCGCGCACGGAGGCGCCCCGCCCGCGCACAAAAAGCTGGTGAATCTCGTCGAGGGACGCAAATCCCACGCAGAGGATGCCCCCGGTGATAACCAGCCATATTCCACGGATTCCATATACGTATAAAGGAAAGGAGACCGAGACTGCAAGCAGGAAGTACTCCGTAAAATGGGCAAGCTTGCGCACATAATAATGGATTTTCCGGATGCAGCGTGATATCTGCCTGTCCGTCAGTTCCAGGTCAAGCGCCCTGTCAGCCGCCGAAACAGCCTTGTAAGTAACCTTGTAGCTCAGGTTGGAGCTGGTCGTGCCATCCTGGGCTGAAAATGAAAAGATAATGTACATCATCATGAGTGCAGGAATAAAGGACAGGGGCTTTAGCAGAAAGCGCAGTAAAAATTTTATTGCGGACTCAAATCTCATGGTAGTTCTCCTTGTAAAATAAGTGCGGTAAAAAAACATATTCTTATAGTAACCAGAATATAGGGGAATAAGCAATAAATATTTGATAAAATTTTGATTAAGGAACGAAAACATACAAAAAAAAACAATAATCGCTGTACTTTTGGTTATTTTGTGATAAAATATTAGCATAGTGCGTAAACTGAGAAATTAGGAATGGGAGGAACTGACATGCAGGACAGCCTTAGACTTTCGAGGGATGAGATTATCATTTGTTACAGGGATGATGTGGCAAGACTGATGAAATATCTGTCATGGCTTCAGAACAAGAGCGGTACCGCTGCATCGGATATATATAGCGGGGAGGGAATTGACAAGACCTCCATGGCAGTTCCGGTTTATGATTCAACACTGCTTAGTTTTATCAAGGAAGTAAAGGCAACCGATTTTTTAAACAGAAATTACGTGTATACCTTTTCAAGATACCGTATCAAGACGGCGGCAGATGAGCTCCGCGTGATAAGCGCATGCTCCTTGCAGGAGATAACCGTTCTGGGCGACATCCTGTCAAAGTATGTCCTGCGCGGTGACGTAAAGGGCGCGGTATGGGCCGAGGGTGTCCAGAACGGAGTGTATCTCGCACTTCTGCTGAAGCTGAAGGAATTGATGGAAATCAGGAAGCCACTGGAATATTAAGACGGGAGCATGCGGATGGGAGACAAATCAGTACAGAAAAAAAAGTATATTATGGAGAAAGCACGGAATGTATTTTGCAGGAACGGATACCGGGCTGTCACGATGAAGGACATTGTTGAGGCATGTGATATCAGCCGGGGTGGTCTTTATCTGTATTTTTCCAATACGAAGGAGCTTTTTGAGGCGGTGCTCGCGGAGGAGTATGCTGGTGAGGAAGCTGTCCTTGAAAAGGCGCGGGCAGCGCATGCCACACCGGGCGAAGTGATGCTTGTTTACCTTGACGAGCAGAAAAAAAGGATTTTGCGGAAAAAAGACAATATTACGGCAGCAATATATGAATATCTGTTTGAAAACAAACCTGCCAAAAATGACAATCCTGTCAAAAAACTGTTCCAGGAAAATGTAACTGCCCTGGAGAAGCTGATAGCGGACGGGGTGGAGCAGGAATGGATGGTGTGCGAGGATGCGGCGGAAGCGGCACGCAATATCGCATACACGATGGAAGGCCTCAAGATATCGGCGCAGACAATCGGCGTTACGGCGGAAGCTGTCGACAGGGAAATAGAATATATTATGGGGACACTGGGCATGGTAGTGAAATAAATGTGTCATATTAAGGAAAAGAAAAGCATGGTTGGAATAAAGGATACCATGCTTTTCATATATGTAAAGAGGGGGAGACAACACATGCAGGGTACGGAAAAAACAGAAGGGATAACGCTTGACGAAATTCGGGAGAGGTTTTCACAGGATCGTTTTGCAACGGTAAACGGCGCCGTGATAGACGCGGTGGACGAGGGATATGCACAATGCTCCATGCAGCTTACCGAGACACACCGGAATGCGCTGGGGGCAGTCATGGGCGGGGCAATTTTTACGCTTGCGGATTTCGCCTTTGCGGTGGCATCGAACTGGAATAAAAGTCCGCAGGTGTCGCTCAACGCATCCATAAATTTTCTCGGCAGGGCAAAGGGGGATAAACTGATTGCCAGGGCACAGAAAATCAAGGAGGGGCGGACAACCTGCTATTATGAGGTAAAGGTAAGCGACGAGTCCGGCAACCAGGTTGCGCATATGACTTCCGGTGGATTTGTCCTGTGACGGGATAGCTGTTATGATTCCCGGCACAGGATTCACGAATATTTCATAAAGCGGTATCATATCGGTAAAAAAGGAAAGAATATTAAAGATTATAAGGAGGGCTTAACAATGAAAGTAATCAATAACAGAAAAGTGGCAATTATAGGCTGTGGCTTTGTGGGTTCGTCAATCGCGTTCTGCCTGATGCAGAGCGGGCTGTTTTCGGAGATGGTGCTGATAGATGCCGACCATGACAGGGCGGAGGGAGAGGCGCTTGACATTGCGCACGGCATTCCGTTTATTGGGCATGTGGACATCTATGCAGGTGACTATGATGACATTGTGGATGCGGCAATCGTGATTATCACGGCAGGTGCAAACCAGAAGCCGGATGAGACGCGCCTGGATTTGGTACACAAAAACGTGGCTATCTTCAAGAGCATTATCCCCCAGATTGCAAGCCGGAATTATCAGGGAATCCTTTTGATTGTGTCAAACCCTGTGGATATCCTCACCTATGTTGCATGCAGGCTCAGCAACATGCCTGAGAACAGGGTCATTGGGTCGGGGACAGTGCTGGACACTGCAAGACTCAAATACAAGCTTGGCGAGCATCTTGATGTCGACAGCAAGAGTGTACATGCGTTTATTATCGGGGAACATGGCGACAGTGAAATTGCAGCGTGGAGCAGTGCCAATGTATCAGGTGTTCCTTTGAATGACTTCTGTGAGCTGCGGGGACATTTCCGGCATGAGGAGTCCATGGAGCGGATTGCGGAGGAGGTCAAGAACTGCGCGTATGAAATTATTTCCAAGAAAAGGGCGACATACTATGGCATTGCAATGTCCGTGAAACGAATCTGCGAGGCAATTGTGCGGAATGAGCGTTCCATCCTGCCGTTGTCAAGGATGATACATGGGGAGTATGGCATCGAGGGAATGGCGCTGAGCATGCCTGCGGTTATTGGCGAGGACGGCGTACAGACAAGGGTTCCCATCGCATTGAACGAGGAGGAGCAGACAAAACTGAAGCAGTCCGCAGATACACTTGCAGAAGTGATAAAGGAACTGGATATCTGATGCCGGTAGTCCGGTAATGAAACTGCCTGTCAGCATTCAGCTGACAGGCAGTTTTACTGGCTGATATTCCACTTGTTTTGGAGCTTTTTATAGAAACAGACAGACATTCCGGTGGCAATTGTCCATCCGACAGGCCATGCGCACCAGATACCGATGGCGCCAAACATGCCGGAGAACAGGAACGCAAGCACAACCCGGAGAATCAAATCGGTAAAGGTGGCTGCCATAAATGGTTTCATGGCGCCGGCACCCCGGAGAACACCGTCTGTCACAAGCTTTGCCGATACGATGAAATAAAAGGGCGAGAGAATCCACAGGAATTGTTCGCCTGTCACCAGCGCTTCGGCGGAGGTTGAATCCATAAACAGCAGCAGCAGGTATTTTCCGAGAAATACATACAGCAGTACAATGGGCACACAGATGCACCATACCAGCTTTAAACCGGCTCGCAGCCCGCTTCTGACCCTTGCGGGAATACCGGCGCCGATATTCTGGGCGGTAAAGTTTGATACGCCGTTTCCAAGCGTAGTGAACGATGTGATTACAAGGTTGTTGAGCTTTACGGCGGCAGAATATCCGGCTGTGACACTGATGCCAAAGCTGTTGATGACGCTCTGGATAAAGATATTTCCGACAGAGATAAAGGACTGCTGCAGGATACTTGGCACGGCAATCACGGCAAGCTTTTTGAGCAGGGCAAATGAAAATATCCCTGTTTTTTTGTCTGTTTTAATACATGCCAGTCTCTTCAGAATCAGAATAAGCGAAAGAATGCAGCTTATGCCCTGGCACAAAAAGGTTGCCCATGCAACACCGGCAATTCCCATGTGGAAGCATTTTACAAACAGGATGTCGACCACGATATTTGACGTCGATGAGAATGCAAGAAAGTAAAACGGTGTCTTGGAGTCCCCGAGTGCAGAGAAGATGCCGGTCGCAATATTATAGAAAAAAAGGAAGGGAAGTCCCAGTATGTAAATGTTCATATACAGTGCGGAGTCAGCCATGATTTCCGGCTGGGTCTTCATCTGTTCGAGGAGGGTATCGCAGAACAGAAAGCCCAAAAGCATCAGGACGGCACACAGGACGGCACTTGCAATCAGGGTCGTGTAGACAGAGGTCTTCATCGCGCAGTAATTTTTGGCGCCGAAAAACTGTGACACAATCACGGAACATCCGATATTGCACCCGAATGCAAACGCGATGAAGATGAGCGTGACGTTGTAGCTGTTTCCGACAGCGGCAAGCGCATTTTCACTGATGAATTTACCTGCGACAAGACTGTCTGCGATGTTGTAAAGCTGCTGAAAAATAATGCTTCCAAACATGGGAAGGCAGAATTTCCACAGGACTGTCTGTGGATTTCCCACGGTCAAATCTTTGTTCATGGAGATGGTCATATCCTTTCTGCATCATTTATATTTTATGGTAAATGCAAATTATATTTGCGTTAAACCATTTTGTATTATAATCTCGGAAACAGGATATGACAAGTGTTTTTTGAATGAATATTGAAAGTAAAATAAAATCTGTTATAATGATAATAATACTGCAAAAAGGAGCGTTTTGGAAATGAAAATAAGGCGTGCCCGGGAAAACGATATGGGCGGGATAAACAGCCTGCTCTGCCAGGTGCTGATGGTGCACCATAATGGCAGGCCGGACTTGTTTAAGAAGGAAACAAAAAAATACACGGACGAAGAGCTTCGTGCACTGATTCATGATGACAGCAGACCAATCTTTGTGTGTACCGATGAGGTGGAAAGTATATTGGGATATGCGTTCTGTGTTTTTCAGCAGCATAAGGACGACAACATACTGACTGACATCAGGTCCCTATACATAGATGATTTGTGTGTTGATGAGACAAGGCGGGGGCAGCATATCGGAAAAAAGCTTTATGAGTATGTGCTGGATTACGCAAAGAAGCAGGGATGCTACAATGTCACGCTGAATGTGTGGGCATGTAATGAGGGTGCCCGGAGGTTTTATGAAAGCTGCGGGCTTGTGGAGCAAAAGATCGGAATGGAGAAAATTTTATAATAAATTGTCGTGACAGGAAGCCGAAGGCTGGACTGTTACGAATTGTCACATAATTGAGGAATATTGACTTTTTACAGATATCTTGTATAATTTATAAGGGAATTTTGTGCGCTCTGGAATATTGTATGGGTCGGATATCGAAGAGGGCAATATTTTGTATAAAAGAGGAATTACAATGATAAGGAATACAAAAAAGTTTTTGGTGTTTAGTTTCTCCATTTTGATTTCTGTATGTATCTTAATTTTTGCAATCACATCTGTGTACATATCGGGTAAAAGTGGCGGTGCGATCAATGAAATTGGCATGATTTATATGTCTGCAATTGCAAAACAGATGCAGGAGAAGTTTGATGTCGTGGTCGATTCCCAGATATTGGAGATGGAGGGAATCGTACAGAGGCATCCCCCGGAAGAGATGGTATATGGGCAGGAAATGATAGACCAGCTTGTAGTCAGCGCCCAGGTTCGTGATTTTACTTATCTGGGGCTTTATACAAGTGAAGGAGAATCAGAGCTGGTTTATGGCAAAGAAGTGGAATACGAGAGTGAAGAAATTTTCCAGAGGGTTCTGCATGACAGCAGCCTGCGGGTGTTTTCCGGTGTCAGTGCTGATGGCGAGCGGGTGATGTGTATGCTGATTGATGTGGCATACCCTATGAAGGATGGGAAAACCAGTTCTGCCATGGTTGCAGCGATGCCAATGGAGTTTTTGGAAAATGCCCTTGCGCTGGATACCGAGAATTCACTGATGTACTCTTACATAGTTCGCAATGACGGCTCATTTGTGATAAGGGCCAAGGAAGATTCTTTTTTTCAAAATATGAGCGAGACGTTCTGTGAATATAATGGAAAGCAGGCTGACGTATATGCGTCTGAGCTTCAGGAGGCAATGGATACAAATACGGAGTATGCTACGCTTGCCTGTGTTAACGGCGAGAAGAGATACCTGTTGTGTACGGACCTGACAAATTCCGAGTGGTTTTTAATTTCCCTGATGCCATTTGGGACACTGGACAGGATTTTGGAAAATCTGAGCATGGACCGCCAGATGATAACACTGCTTATGTGCATTGTTATTATCGGTGGAATTGTAATCATTTTTATTATCTATTACAGACTGTCAAACCAGCAGGTAATGGAATTGGAAATGGCGCGAAGGGAAGCAGTCAAGGCGAATAAGGCAAAGAGTGAGTTTCTGTCCAGTATGAGCCATGATATCCGGACTCCGATGAATGGAATTGTGGGAATGACGGCAATTGCGATGGCAAATATCGACAATACGGAGCGCGTCAAGGACTGCCTTGGTAAAATTACCTTGTCCAGCAGGCATTTGCTCGGACTCATCAATGATGTGCTGGATATGTCAAAAATTGAAAGTGGAAAGCTGACGCTGAACATGAACCAGATTTCGCTGCGGGAGACGATGGACAGCATTGTCAACATTGTTCAGCCTCAGGTAAAGGAACGCCAGCAGCACTTTGATATCTTTATCCAGAAAATCATTACGGAGGAGGTTCATTGCGACAGTGTGCGCCTGAACCAGATACTGATTAATCTGCTGTCCAATGCATTAAAGTTTACGCCGGAGGGCGGAAGAATCAATGTTTACCTGGAACAGGAGCAGTCGCCTGCCGGTGATGATTATGTGCGGTGCCATTTTCGCGTGAAGGACAGCGGTATCGGGATGACAAAAGAGTTTCTTGAAAAGATTTTTGACACGTTTACAAGAGAAGAGAAGGCACAGATTGATAAAATCGAAGGTACGGGTCTTGGAATGGCGATTACGAAGGCGATTGTGGACACGATGAAGGGCAGTATTGATGTGCAGAGCACGCCTGGTGAAGGGACGGAGTTTCACATCATACTTGACCTGGAAAAGGCGGATACCAAATTGGAAGACATGAAGCTTCCGCCGTGGAGAATGCTGGTGGTGGACAATAATCAGGATCTGTGCCAGAGCGCGGTTGATTCCTTGAAAGAGATTGGAATTGATGCACAGTGGGCTATGGATGGAAGGACTGCCGTGGAAATGGCAAAAAAATGCCATGATGAACAAAATCCTTATGAGATTGTCCTTCTGGACTGGAAGATGCCCGAGATGGATGGTCTGCACACGGCACGCGAGATGCGCAAACACCTGGGAGAGAATGCACCTATCCTTATCATTTCTGCATATGACTGGAGCGAGATTGAAGAGGAGGCAGCAGAGGCAGGCGTACAGGGATTTATTTCGAAACCGCTCTTTAAGTCAAACTTATACCTTGGGTTAAGCCGGTATATGCTGGATGAGCCGCAGGAGGAGACGAAAAAGGAGTCTGTGCCGCACGGCAGTTTCTCCGGAAAGCGGATTTTGCTCGCCGAGGACAACGACCTGAACTGGGAAATTGCCGAGGATCTGCTGTCCGAGGAGGGCTTTGCACTGGAGCGGGCGGAGAATGGCAAAATATGCGTTGAGAAATTCAGCCAGTCTGAATCGGGATATTACGACGTAATCCTGATGGATATCAGGATGCCCGTCATGAACGGATATGATGCGGCGAAAGCGATTCGCGCCCTGGTGCGTCCGGATGCAGACCTGCCTATTATTGCAATGACGGCAGACGCGTTCTCCGACGATATCCAGCGGTGCCTCGACTGCGGCATGAACGAGCATGTGGCAAAGCCAATTGACGTGAACAGGCTGACACAGCTTTTGAAAAAGTATTTGTAGGATGCGATATTAACGCGTAATGTATGAAAAAGAATATCCGATAAGACATACAAAAACAGGAATTAACCTTGGAAGGCTGGTTCCTGTTTTTTAAAATTTTTTATAAATTTATCGATTATTTTGTCAAATTATGGAGTACTATGTTATAATAAAAATGTCTTACTGAGATAATTTGTATTGGGGAATGAATTTTTTAGAAATAGTGTCAGTGTCTGCATGAATGAAGGGAGATGATCTGAAAGATGAATTCGTGTATGGAGTTTATATTTGATAATTGTGAATGGCTATTTAGTGGATTAGCAATTACAATTGTGGTTGCCTTAAGTAATGGAATGAGAGCTTTATATTGTAAATTAACGCAGGAAGTAGATTACATTAAAGTAATAACAGGAAAAAATAATTATGTAAATCAAGAGTTGTTTTTTTCTATACCTAAAATATTATATATAAGCGCTGCTTTATATGTTGCTGTTGCCTTTTGCGTAATGATTATGGCGAATTCCATCAAAATTTGTAGTCTACAGACAGAGCGTATTATAACAGGTATTATCGTATTGATTTGCCAAATATTTTGGGTGCGTATTAAAAGAAAAAACTATGACGGAATAAATAAGAAGGGAACTAGCAAAAACTATGCTGTGCATATATTTGTTTTTTTGTTATATTATGATTTCCTTTTTATGTTTGTTCGCATGGTAAGCCCCATTATGCTTAATATTGTTGTTTTGATAATTGAATCTGGTATGGGAGTAATAATATTGTTTAAAACTGTAGTGCATAAGGAGTATATGTATACTAGAATTTTGATATTTACAACATCATCAGCTGTGCCTATTGAGGTATCAGTTGAAAATATAAAAGTTACATCAAAGGATTTATGGATAACATACAAAGAACAAAATTATATAGAAGTGTTAAATAGGCAACATATTAGATCGCTAAAAGCTTTTAAATAAGATAATGTCATTTTGGGGGTGATTGCTTTTTGGTGTAGTACTTAGTTTGAAACTATGGGTGTAAATTATCTTAAAAATTAAAATGAAAGGAAGTGAAGGTCGAGATAGGAGCAGCTCGACGGAAAAATGCTGTTATTTTCAACTATTTTATCGATAAATGAAAGATTAACAAAAGAATTATTTATTAAATTAGTAATAGAATGGAATCAAGGAAGTCCTCATGCAGAAAATGTTATTCCTGATATTGTTTGGAATGGTGATAGGAATATCCGCTATGGGGATGATTCCCGATGGCTTGATATACAAGAATATAGAAATAAAAATATTATTGCTGTTCGTTATGAAAAAATCGAGAAAGACGGGGTAGTATGGGATACGGATTATGTAATGAATTTTACAGAAATGAAAATGGCTATAAGACTTGATCGAAGCTATAAAGAAGAGGCTTTGGTGACGGATGCGAATTTTTCTGCGCCGCATTTCATTACATCGTTAATTGAAAGAGGATATCTTAATGATGATGGTGAACTGCCAATTCTTAAAGAACCAATCTATATTAATGATGGCAATTTGGATTTATTAGCGGATGTAATTAAAGAAAAGGTTAAGTATCGTCTGCCGGTTGTATATGTTTCAAAGACGGTTTATAATCATGACCCGGTAAATGTTGGATGGCTGTCAAGTAGGCTGAAAGGTATTGCGCATGTGCTGGTTCAGTCGGATCACAAGATTAATAAGAAATGCAGACACTTATGCAACGATAAAAATGAATATAATGGAAGTATTGGTATTTATTTTTCCAATGCTGCAATAAATCATCAACGGTATTTATACCGACGAGATACTGGGACTGACGGAGTGTTGTTTAATAAGGTTGTAAGGGCAGTTGTTCAATATTCAATTGTACAGAATATTGATAATTTATATACCTGGCAAGGTGTGAATAATGCATTGTTGACAGACAAACTTATTTGTCAACGTGAGGAACGTATTGCAGCTGAACAGGCTAAACTTAAGACAGAAGACGAAACATACCGTCTTTTGGATGCATTTGATGATGATATGAAGAATTTACAAAAGCAAGTGGAGGAATTGACAAGAAGCAACGATGCCTTGCGGTTTGAAAATCAAAGGCTTCGAGAAAAATTGAGTGAGAACCAGCATAAAGCAGTTTTATATGCGGGCGATGAGGATGAATTTTTTCCAGACGAAATTAAAGATATTCTATTAGGCGCTCTGAGTGAAGCGGCAGAGTCTGCATTTCCGAAAAGTAGGAGACAGCATATTCTGTATGATATTGTGCGGAGCAATAAGTTTGAAAATATACTAGAAAAGAAGCAGACTAGAATTAAGCAATTGTTAAAAGGATATAAAAATGTAAACGGGGTAATGAAAAAAACGCTTGCTGAACTTGGTTTTGAAATTGTTGAGGAAGGTAAACATTATAAACTGACATATTATGGTGACCGGCGATATTGGACAACCATTGCGAAAACACCAAGTGATGACAGGACAGGAGGTAATGTATCAGCGACAATATGCAGAGAGATGATGTAAAAAAGACAGTGCGCTACAACAAAGTTTAATGTCAGAAACGATACAGAAGCGGGAATGAAAGATATCATAAACATAGCGGGAATAGATGAAAAAGTACTATGGTATCAAATCTTTTTGACGAATATATGTTTGATTTGTTGACAAAATATTCATTAAAAGGTATAGTATAAAAATAGAACAAATGAACAGAACATTAAACTTTTAAAGGAAACAAATAGAGAGGCACAAATGAGGCGCAGCACATACTTTGAATACATTGAGGAAAGACTGGATTTTTTATCATACCGCATAAAAAACAGGGGAAAAATAAATCTGCTTAGCTTGAATATTCATTCTGAGAATTTTTTTGCTGATATGGTTAGTAAGTTATTGGGATTTGAGTTGAAAAATTTGAACGCCATTGAGCAGAATATGGAAGGAATAGACTTGATAGACGAAAAGCATAAGATTATTGCACAAGTATCATCGACATGTACAAAGCAAAAAATAGAGAATTCATTGAAAAAGGAAGTTCTTTCAGCATATTCAGAGTTTCGCTTTATCTTTATTGCAATTACAGGAGATGCAAATAAATTAAGGAAAAATACATATAAAAATCCACATGGAGTAAATTTTTCACCACAAAATGACATTTATGATATCAAGTCTATCCTGGATCTGGTTCTGAATATGAAAATAGAGGAACAGAGAGCGCTTTATTGTTTTATAAAAGATGAATTGGGAACAGAGGTAGATGCTTTTAAGGTAGACAGTAACCTGGCGGCAATTATTAATATTTTGTCACAGGAAAATCTGGCAGAAGTGCCAGATTCCTTGGAAATTAATCAATTTGAAATTGAGAGGAAGATAGCGTTCAATAATTTGATATCGGCACGGTATACAATTGACGAATTCAAGGTATTTTACAGCAGATTGGATGAAAAATACGCTGAGTTTGATAAGCAGGGTGCAAATAAGAGTCTGTCAGTATTTTCTGTATTGAGAAACCTGTATGCCAAACTTTCAGGTGAGGGAAAAAATGACCATGAAATTTTTTATCTCTTGATTGACAATGCCATAGAGATAATAAGGAACAGTAGAAACTATGTAGAAATTCCATATGAGGAGCTGGAAATGTGCGTATCCATCATTGTTGTTGACGCGTTTGTGCGGTGTAAAATCTTTAGAAATCCGGAGGGATATAACCATGTTGCTACCCGATAATATTCATCCAGAGCTTACAATTTATTACAATGGTTCCCTGGTGATTGAGCAATTGAGAAAAGAGGATTCCCAGCAGCTGTTATCTTTGTATGAAAAAGTAAAAGTTCTTAATGATATGTCGTTTTCCACCTTTTTGCTCTGTCTGGACTGGCTATATCTGATAGATGCTGCGTATGTTGATGAGAGAGGCTTGGTGGGATTATGTTCATAAAACGTTTGATGATTGCCTCGCCTGACAGAGTGATAAGGGATATGGAATTTAAGGCGGGGCTCAACCTGATTATCGACAATACATCGATTGAGAATACGAGACTAACTGGAAATAATGTAGGTAAGACTACTGTATTAAAACTGATTGATTTTTGCCTTGGTGCGAAATCCAATATCATATATACAGATACTGAAAACACAAAGGAAGTATATGATGTTGTGAAAAATTTTTTAAGCGATGAAGAGGTGTTGGTATCAGTTACATTGGTTGATGATTTAGATGATCCGGATTCAAGGAGTGTTGAGGTAACAAGGAATTTTTTGCAAAGAAAAAAGTGCATTAGAAGAATTAATGGGAAAGATGTACCGGGTAAGGATTTTGAGGATGAGCTGCAAAGGCATATCATGCCGGATAAACATGTCGAGAAGCCTTCGTTCAGGCAGGTGATATCCCATAACATCCGCTATAAGGATGATAGTATTAATAAGACACTTAAAACTTTGGACAAATTTACTACAGATGTTGAATATGAAACATTATATTTATATTTGTTAGGCTGTATATTTGACGGAGGTGCCAAGAAACAGTCTCTGACTGCAAAAATGAACCAGGAAATTATTTTTCGGGACAGGCTGGAGAAAAGCCAGACAAAGCCAGCATATGAAATAGCTCTGGAGATGGTTGAGGACGAGATAGAATTCTTGAACCTTAAAAAGTCGGAATTTAACCTGAATGAGTCTCTAGAGCAGGATTTAGACCAATTAAATGTTATCAAGTATCAGATTAACAAGACAGGATCTTATATCACCAAACTGGAAATCAGGAAAAGCCTGATTGAGGAATCGCAGAGGGAGTTGAATCAAAGTATTTCATCCATTGACCTAGAGCAGCTCAGGGTTTTGTATAGTGAGGTGTCAATAAACATTGATGGTATACAAAAAACATTTGAGGATTTGGTTACATATCACAATAACATGGTTGTGGAGAAAATAAAGTTTATTGTTCAGGATCTTCCAGAAATAAATGAAAAGATAGCAGCGGCAAAAAATGAACTAAGTAGTCTTTTAAGTGAAGAGAAAATATTAAGTAATAAAATTGCCAAAGGAGATTCGTTTGAGGAACTTGAAAAGATTATTTCAGAGCTAAATGATAAATACAGAATGAAGGGGGAATACGAAAGTATTATTGCCCAACTAAATGAAGTGGAGGGAAATATAAAGGAACTGAGTGAGCAGATTGAGAATATTGATAAATATTTATTTTCAGATGATTTTGAATT
This sequence comes from Lachnospiraceae bacterium UBA7205, assembly GCA_002490665.1. Taxonomy (GTDB): domain Bacteria; phylum Bacillota; class Clostridia; order Lachnospirales; family Lachnospiraceae; genus COE1. Next base: position 46,473 of record DKUL01000053.1, read on the forward strand.
ATTGTTAAAAGAGCAATTAAAAAAGTTTAATAGAGTTTTCTCTAATATTTCACAGGAACTATATGGAGAGAAATATGCATTGAAATATGATAAGGCAGTAAACAAGAATGGTCAGCAGGTATATAAGTTTAATGCTTTTAATGCAAACATGAGCACCGGAAAAAAACAGGGTGAGATATTATGTTTTGATTTGGCATATATTTTGTTTGCTGATAAAGAAAAAATTCCATGTATGCATTTTTTGCTAAATGACAAAAAGAAACTCATGCATGACAATCAGCTAATAAAAGTTGCGCAATATGTGCAGCAGAAAAATATTCAGCTGGTGGTTTCCATATTGAAGGATAAGCTGCCTGAAAAAGTACTGGAAAAGGCACATGTTGCAGTTGAGCTTTCACAGGATGAAAAGTTATTCAGAATTGAAAAGAAATCATGATTTCACCCAGTCAATAAGGAATAGTCTGACGTAAAAAGGTTAGACTATTCCTTATATTATTGTGCAGGATTGCATAATAAGCTGTCATTTTATGCACACGGGCGTCCAAATGAAATATGTCAGCAAGCTGACGGACGCCCGGCGCGCGAGTAGTGGAGAGGGACATTCCCCTACTTGAAAAAATCATCAAAAAGGAGGATTTGACATGTCATTAATCAATAAGGAAATCGTGGATTTCAAGGTTCAGTCGTTTGTAAATAACGAGTTCAGGGAGGTGACCAAGAAGGATGTGCTCGGAAAGTGGAGCGTGTTCTTTTTCTATCCTGCGGATTTTACGTTTATCTGTCCGACGGAGCTTGAGGACTTGGCGAACAAGTATGAGGAGTTCAAGAAAATAGGCTGTGAGATATACAGTGTTTCCTGCGACACGCATTTTGTGCATAAGGCATGGCATGACGTGTCCAAGACCATTAAGAAAATTCAGTATCCGATGCTGGCAGACCCGACCGCAGTGCTTGCGAGGGGCTTTGACGTCCTGATAGAGGAGGATGGCCTTGCGGAGCGGGGAAGTTTCATTGTGAATCCCGAGGGAAAAATCGTGGCATACGAGGTGATAGCCGGAAATGTCGGGCGAAATGCCGAGGAGCTGTTCCGCCGTGTGCAGGCGTCGCAGTTTGTGGCAGAGCATGGTGACCAGGTATGCCCGGCAAAATGGCAGCCCGGTGCGGAGACATTAAAACCCAGCCTTGACTTAGTGGGACTGATTTAAAAAACAGGTGGTGTTAACGGAAATGAAGGAAACGCATGACAGATTATATGATGTGGTTGTGATAGGGGCAGGACCTGCGGGATTATCTGCCGCGATTTATGCCGCGCGGGCAAAATACAAGGTGCTGGTGCTGGAAAAGGACAAAATAGGCGGACAGATAACCATAACCTCCGAGATTGTGAATTATCCGGGTGTGGAGCTGTCAGGCGGCAGAGAGCTGACAGAGCATATGCGCGTACAGGCGGAAGGGTTCGGCGCAGAATTTGCCATAGCGGAAGTGCTGGACATGGAGCTTGACAAGGACAGAAAGCTTTTGCGCACCACCAAGGGGGATTATGAGGCGCTCGGCGTCATCCTCGCTCCGGGCGCAAATCCCAGAAAACTTGGATTTAAGGGCGAAAAGGAGTTTCAGGGCAGGGGCGTTGCGTACTGTGCCACCTGCGACGGGGAGTTTTTCACAGGGAAGGATGTCTTTGTCATAGGCGGCGGTTTCGCGGCAGTGGAGGAGGGCATGTTCCTTACGAAATATGCCAGAAAGGTCACGATGATTGTGCGGGAGCCAGACTTCACATGTGCGAAAACCGTATCGGACAAATTAAAGGAATATGGGAATATTGAGACCATTTTTGAGACGGAGATTCTTGAGGCAGGAGGCGAACATGCACTGTCGTATGCCGTATTCCGCAACAATGCCACAGGGGAAACCTGGCGGTATGACGCGCCGCAGGGGGACACCTTTGGAATTTTCGTCTTTGCGGGATATGTGCCCAATACGGACTGGATAACGGACAGTGTGGAACGCGACGGACAGGGATATCTGCTTACAGACAGCAACAGGCAGACAAATGTAGCGGGTGTTTTTGCGGCAGGGGATGTCTGTGTCAAAAACCTCAGACAGGTTGTGACAGCCGTGTCAGATGGGGCGGTTGCGGCGACCTCGCTTGAAAAGGTTGTGTCGGAGATTCACGCGAAACTGGGGATTCCGGACTTGTATCAGGAACCGGCGCAGGCAAGGACGAAAGAAGTCCAGGATGAGAAAGCATATTTTACAAAGGGCGATGGATTTATCAGCGGCGAAATCAGGCAGCAGCTGGAAGGCGTCTTTTCAAAGTTCGCGTCCGGCGTCACTGTCAGGGCATGGCTGGACGACAGCTCCCTTTCCGGTGAAATCAGGGGATTTCTGAATGAACTGACTGGAATCACGGACAAGGTGGAATGGACGGAGGGAAATACAGGCGCACCGGATATCAAGCTGCCTGCGGTAGAGATACTCGACAGTGCCGGCAAAAGCAGTGGAATCTATTTCCATGGTGTGCCGGGCGGACACGAGTTTAACTCCTTTATCATTGCACTGTACAATGTCGCAGGACCGGGACAGCAGCTCGACAGTCAGACCAGCGACAGGATTAAGGCGCTTTCCGCAGACCAGAATATTAAAATACTGGTATCCCTGACGTGCACCATGTGCCCGGAGTCGGTGATGGCGGCACAGCGGATTGCGGCGGATTCGGAGCATGTTACGGCAGAGATGTTTGACCTGTCGCATTTTCCGGATTTGAAAGAGCGGTACAATGTCATGAGCGTGCCCTGCATCGTAATCAATGATGAAAAAATTGTATTTGGGAAAAAGAACGTTGATGAAATGCTGGCACTGATAGCATAAGAACCACGAAAAAGGGTATTCATTGTCTCAGATAAGGACAATGGATACTTTTTTTCATATGAATATTTGTGTTTTCCCCTTGACACATAAATGAATATATGATTAAATGTTCATATAAGAAAGGGAGTGACAGATTGAAAGATACAAGGATAACAACAGAGACCATGGAAGATCTGGCAGGTATTTTTAAGATATTCGGTGATTTTACGAGACTTACGATTCTCTCACTGCTCATGGACAGCGGGGAAATGTGCGTGGGCGACATCGCCGAGCGGCTGAATATGACACAGTCGGGAGTCAGCCATCAGCTGGCGCTTCTAAAGCAGAGCAAGCTGGTAAAGACCAAGCGGGAGGGTAAGAGTATCTATTACTCGATTGCGGATGAGCACGTTTCGGAGATTATCCGCATCGGTATGGAACATATTTTGGAGTAAAAATATTTTTATAAAGAAGAAAGGAAGGCAAAAAAGGATGAAAAAAACGTATAAGATTGAGGTAGACTGTGCGGCGTGTGCGGCAAAAATGGAGGAAGCGGCAAAGAAGACGGCAGGGGTTAAAGAGGCGACAGTCGCATTTATGCCACAGAAAATGAAAGTCGAGTTCGAGGAGGGCGCTGACGAGTCTGCAGTCATGGCGGAGGTCTTAAAAAACTGCAAGAAGGTTGAGTCCGACTGTGAAATCTTCTTATAACATAAAATTACATACCAAATGGCTCCGCGTGAAATGCGGGAGCCATTTTGCGACTACCGTGTGTATGCATAAACTGCTGCTGTTTACGCCTTTTAAAACCAAAAGTGTGCCAATATCAGGCGGGGCGTGAACAGTAACTGGAAAGGATGTGAAAATATGACAAAGAAGCAGAAGAAAGTTTTGGTTCGCATTGTGATTTCGGCAGTTCTGGTTGTGGTGTTCGGGCTTTTGCCGGTGGAGAACAAGTATCTCCGGCTGGCGCTGTTTCTGGTTCCATACCTGATTATCGGGTATGATATTTTAAGAAAGGCTGTGCTTGGGATTTTCAACGGCCAGGTGTTTGATGAAAATTTCCTGATGGCGCTTGCGACAGTAGGTGCCATTGTTCTTGGGGAATACACAGAGGGAACGGCTGTCATGCTCTTTTACCAGATAGGGGAGCTGTTCCAGAGCTATGCGGTGGGAAAGAGCCGCAGAAACATCTCGGCGCTGATGGATATCCGCCCGGATTATGCCAATATCGAGCAGGATGGGGAGCTGGAACAGGTTGACCCCGATGACGTGGAAATCGGAACAATCATTGTCGTGCAGCCGGGTGAAAAAGTGCCGATAGATGGAGTTGTCGTAAGCGGGTCTTCCACACTCAACACAAGCGCACTCACAGGGGAGAGCCTTCCGCGGGAAGTCGGCGAGGGGGACGATGTCATCAGTGGATGTGTCAGTCTGTCAGGGCTTCTGCGCATAGAGACAACAAAGGAATTTGGCGAGTCCACTGTGTCAAAGATACTGGATCTGGTGGAAAATTCCAGCATGAAAAAATCAAAATCAGAGAATTTTATCACAAGATTCGCCCGGTATTATACCCCGGCAGTCTGCATCGGCGCACTGGCGCTTGCCATACTGCCGCCGCTTGCCAATATGGTCATGGGAAATCCTGCGAACTGGTCACAGTGGGTCATCAGGGCGCTCACGACACTTGTCATCAGCTGTCCGTGTGCGCTGGTCATTTCCATACCGCTCAGTTTTTTTGGCGGGATTGGCGGTGCGTCCGCACAGGGGGTACTTGTAAAAGGCTCCAATTATCTCGAGGCGCTTTCCGAGACGAAGTATGTCGTGTGTGACAAGACAGGCACACTGACGAAAGGTGTTTTTGAAGTGACGCACATTGAGCCGGCGGAGGGGGTATCGCCTGATGTGCTTCTCGAGGCAGCTGCCTGCGCGGAGAGTTATTCCGGGCACCCGATTAGCAGGAGCCTGAAAGAGGCATATGGAAAGCCGGTTGATGCATCGCGGGTTTCGGATGTGGAGGAAATCAGCGGGCATGGGGTATCGGCTGTCATAGACGGTAGAAAAGTGTCCGCCGGAAATGCCAGGCTGATGAAAAGACTGGGGATTTCCTACACAGAGCCACAGAAAACAGGTACCGAGGTTCATGTGGCAATTGATGGAAATTATGCGGGATATATCCTGATATCGGACGTGGTGAAGCCAAATGCAAAGGAGGCAGTGGCAGGGCTGAAGGCAGCAGGCGTCCGCCAGGTGGTCATGCTGACCGGGGACGCGGCGAATGTGGCGGAGGCAGTGGCATCAGAGCTTGGCGTGGATGTCGTAAAGAGCGAGCTGCTTCCGGCAGACAAGGTTGCGGAGGTGGAACGCCTTCTGGCGGAGAAAGGCGCGAAGGAGCGGCTGGCTTTTGTCGGGGACGGCATCAACGATGCGCCGGTGCTCTCGCGGGCGGATATCGGCATTGCGATGGGGGCGCTTGGCTCGGACGCAGCGATTGAGGCGGCGGATATCGTCCTGATGGACGATGACCCGGTAAAGATTGCCACGGCAATGAAAATATCCAGGAAGACGCTGGGGATTGTGCACCAGAATATTGTGTTTGCACTTGCCGTAAAATTTGCGTGCCTTGCGCTGGGGGCGGTAGGCTTTGTAAATATGTGGTGGGCGATTTTTGCAGATGTGGGCGTGATGATTCTTGCGGTTTTAAATGCTACAAGGACGCTGAAGTCATGACAGGTCAAAAAAGAACAGACTACATGTCTGTTCTTTTTTTGCCATTTATGGTGCATATATGTACATGGATATATAAAGAAACTTATATACTATGGATGAATCTAAACATTTGCGTGTATTTTGTTAAAAGTTTATATTGCACAATACACATAGTTAATAGTAAAATAGAAAATAACTGTTCAGGTCTTTTTGCAGTATATGCGATAAAATGTAACACGGAGTTGGATATGTATATATATATTTCACATTCAGATAAAAATGAACATACAACCAGAAAAATATGCGAGATGCTGGAATCCAATGGGCATACGTGTATATGCGCGCCGCAGGACAGTATCGCTGACTGTAGATGCGATGTGCTGCTATTGATACTTTCCAATGCCTCCAACCGTTCGGAGACCGTGCTGAGGGAGATTGAGTATGCGGTCAGCCACTGTGTGCCTACACTGGTCTATCAGATTGAGGATGTCAGACTGAGCAAACCGCTTGAATATTTTCTGATGTCAAACCAGTGGATTGTGGGTAAGGACACGGACAATTATGAGAAAATCCTGGAGGGCATCAAAAATATTGAGGACAACCGTTCCCGGGAAAGTGCGTATGGCAGTGTGGATGATGGAGGGGAGGACGTAAGCCGGTCTGACTTTGCCGGGGGATATAAGGCTCATGGCAGGAACAGGGACAAGAGGAAGCGTGTTCTTGAGCTGATAGAATTCATTGCAATTGCAGCGATATGCCTTGCCATGTTTTTTCATGAAAGAGGCGCCCGCGTGTCATTCGAAAAGGGTGATACGGTTGTGTTTGGCACATATCTTGGGGAACCGATTGAATGGCGGGTACTTAAGTCTGATGAGAATGGGACGGCTACACTGATTTCCGAATATATTCTGACGAACAAGGCATTTGATGTGCCGGATAGCGGCAGCTACAATATGGATGAAGGGAATGATTACTGGAGCATCACTGAGACGGAGGCAGACCGGAATCTGGAATTACAGGAGTATGTGCGCGGGAGCAGCCGCTGGGCGACTTCGGATATCAGGACATGGCTGAATTCGGATGAGGAAAATGTGACCTACGAGGGAATCGGACCTGTCGCCAGCGCAACGTCAGACAAAAAGAACGGATATGCAAATGAGGAGGGTTTTTTATTTGGCTTTACTGAGCAGGAGAAGTCGGCAATCGTGCCCACCACAAATATCACGAAGGGGAATGCCCTGGATAAGGAACCAGTGGGGAGCACGGATCTGGTATGGCTGCTTTCGCAGGAAGAGCTGCTGTGGCTTAAGGATGCGGACGTCAGGCTGTATGTAAAACCCACGGAGCAGGCAATTGAGCAGGATCAGACAAACTATTACAATGCGTTTTCCCTGGTATACGGGGTGGAGGAGTATTACTGGTGGCTGCGGGATCCCGTGGCGAACAAGTCAAGCAAATGTTATCTGGTGGACAACGGCTATACCGCGGAGCTGTTACAGATGACAGAGGCTGGCGTGAGCGGATTCGGGGTGCGTCCCGTGATAAGGGTGAACACAAAAAAGATAAAAAACCTGTTACAAAAACATTACACATAATTGAAAGGCATGATGGGTATGTACAATATAGGTATTTGCGACGATGAGAAGGATACATGTGCGCAGATAGCAGATATGGTATACGAGTATGGCAGGAAGGAAAATGTGGAAATCATGGTTTCGGTATGGAACACAGGGGAGGCGCTCTACCAGGATCTGGCGGACAAGAAACCTATAGACTTGCTTTTCCTGGACATTGAGCTGGTTTCCACAAGTGGCATACAGATTGGGAAGCGTATTCGGAATGAGCTGGAAAATCCAGACATCAGCATAGCTTATATATCCTCAAAAAGCAGCTACGCGCTGGAACTTTTCAAGATTCATCCGATAGATTTTTTGATAAAACCGGTGAGTGCGCAGGATATCTGGGACACAATTGATGAGGCACTGCGCCTGTACCATCGGGGCAATACTGTTTTTGAGTACAAGGCAAACGGCTACAGCTGCAGGCTTCCCCATAAATATATTATCTATTTTTATAGTGAGAACAAGAAGATCAATATGGTGACGAAGGATTCGACAGTACAGTTTACGGGCAAGATAAAGGATATTATCGCGATATTGCCGGAGTGCTTCATCCAGATACATCAGTCTTATATCATCAATATGAATTACATCAGCGAATGCAGCTATGAGACTGTAAAAATGAGCGGAGGTGTCGAGCTGAATATCAGTCAGCCCTACAGAAAGATGGTAAGGAAATCCATTATGGATTACGCATGGGGACAGGATGATTAAAAATGTTGTTTTTACAGATTGCGGTATTATATATTGTATACAGATATATGCATTGCTTTTTTGACACGGCGCAGGTGAGGAAGTCAACGGAACTGGCGGCATATGGTTTCTATTTCATAACGGTCTGGCTGGTCAGCAGTCAATATGGCAATTCAGTTATCAGCTTTGCGGCGGGCATGGTTTTTATTTTTCTGCTTACGCAGATTTATCCCGGAAAACAGGGGAAAAAACTGGTTGCTGCATTTTTGCTTCAGGGAATGAACATACTCTGCGAGGTCGCTGCGCTGTATCTGGTGTATGACAGGGATGGCAGCGGTTCGGAAGTATATTACCTGATGTTCCTGCTGATGTTTGTGTGCGAACGCATCATAGAAAAGTTTGGCATCAGGAACATGCGGGAGAGCACGGCGCTAAAGCATTGGGACTTGCTGATATTCCTGCCCATTATCACGGTCGCCGTGCTGTTTATCATACTCTCTGCGGATATTGGCAATCGATATGTGGGCGTGACTGTCAGCATCGGCATGATATTACTGAACCTGATCGTGTTCTACATCTGTGACGAGCTTGTCGGTGCATACACCCGTCTGGAGGAGAGCGCGCTGGTTGAGCGGCAGCTTGAGAGCTACTCGAACCAGCTGGATGTCATCATGAAGTCGGAGGAAAAAGTAAGGGGGCTGCGCCATGATTTAAAACACCATCTCAGTGAGATACTGATGATGGCAGATGCGGACAGGACGACTGAAATCAAGGATTATGTCAGGGACATGCAGGTGTATATGACTTATGAGAGAGAGTATGCAAGCAGCGGCAATACAGACATTGACAGCCTGATTAACCTGATGCTTGACAAGGCAAAAAGAGAGCTGAAAAGCGTGAAGTGCAAGGTGAGTGTCCCACAGGAGCTTGATATTCCGTCGTTTGACTGGAATATCATTCTCGGAAACCTGCTGGACAATGCGATTTCCGCCGCGAGAAGTTCAGGAGACAAGTTCCTGCACATTAAAATCAACTATCAGAGGGGCATCCTTTTTATTCATATTAAAAACAGTTATGACGGCGATGTGGTGCGGGTAGATGACCGATATATTACAACAAAGAATTATGACAGGACGGACAGGGCACAGAATCATGGAATGGGCATTAAAAATGTAAAAAGGATTGTGGAAAAATACAAGGGAACCACGGAAATCAGTGATGAGAATGGGGTTTTTGACGTCCGGATTCTGATGTATGTCTCCATTAAAAAGGAGTGCTGATGCCAAAAACAACGGATTTCGCCATTTTACATAGTGATTTCGCCATTTTTAACAAAAGCAACTGCAAGTGTGTTATAGTTTATAAAATTGAAAATGTAAGAATTTTGGTAATGAGGTAAAGGTAAGAACTATGACACGAGCAGATGAAGAACGGTTTGTAAAAGGGGCATTCCGGGCATTGATTGAGAGAGGGGCAGCGACAGAGCAGATGCTGACTCCGAGTACGGTGGCAGACCAGGATATTGACAAATTTGAAAGGACTTTTGATATCCGTGTTCCTTCCCTTTTCAGGACATATCTAAAAGCATACTGTTATGATTTTTCCGTGATATGTGCGCCTGTTCCGGTAGATGGCATGGAGCATTGTGAATGGGGAAGTGAAAAAGGGCTGTGGTGGATGGAGCTGGTTTCCCTGCCGAAGGAGGATCCGCTCAAAAACCTTTACGCTTTCATGGAAAGCTTCCGGAGTATCTGTACGGACAGCGACCTGGTGAATCTGGGGCTGGATAAGGTCAAAAATTTTATACCGATAGGCGAGTGGGATGGGCTTTTGTGCATGGATGTGAGTCAGACAGATGTGCAGGCAGACAATCCCAGAACATGGCAGCTGTCCAGATTTGAACAGACAGCGTTTGACTGGGAGAAGGCAGGATACATTGATGAGAGCGGCGTGGTGACGGGGAAACGGACGATTCCTGATTTTAAGACACTGCTGGAAATATATTTTTATGGAAAATATGACAGGGAATATGAAAGTCAGTTAAGGGAATGCGGCGAGGAAATGCCGGATTACAGCTATTATATACAGAAATGAGTCTTATGGGCGTTATGGGATACCATAGCGTCTCTTTTTTTCTTTAAATTTTGCTTGTGGTATTTGGTGTTAGGAAATATAATATAATTAGGTGATACCGTATATTGCCAATACATATGACAATCGAGGTGGGGGAATGAAAAATAAGGAAAGACTTGCCGGAAGGCTGATTGCTTCGATGTATGTGCTGGGGCTTCTGGGAATGTTTTGCGTCGTGATAGGCATACATTTTACCAGACAGTCTGACACGGTGCAGGATGGCGTTTCTAATTATATAAATATTAGTTCGGACTGGACACTTGACAGGGAAGGGACAATGCAGGCGGATTTGGGCAGGCTTGGGGAATACATGGATGAGGATACAGGGATACTATCCATATACCACAGGCTTCCTGACATGAAAGGGGATGAGAGCCTGGTATACCGTTCCAAGGATGTGTATACGAAGCTGCTGGTTGATGACACGGTTGTTTATGAGACAAATGTGTATGATTCCAAGTTTTACAATCGTTCTCCGGGAAACCTGTGGAATGTGGCAAAGTTTCATGCGGACAGTTCCGGAAGGCTTGTCGAGATGCAGATTTATATGGTATATGATACCAGTGCGGTTACGGTCGACTCCACACTGTGGGGGGACAAGACGGACATTATCCTGACATTCTGTAAGGATAAGCTTTTTGGCATTGCGGTGAGCCTGCTGATGATGATTATCGGGCTTGTCCTGATTGCGTTTGACCTGATGCCTGCCTATATCCATGCAAGAAAGCACCATGGCATGGTATGGCTGGGACTGTACTCTGCACTGATTGGCGTATGGAGCCTTATTGAGACGAATGCAGTGCAGTTTTTTGTTGATGACATGCGTATTTTACAGCTCATTGACAATATGATTATGATATTGGACAGTATGCCGCTGCTTTTATACCTGAACTGTGAATACCAGATTTTTAAATTCCGCTTCATGCGGTTGTTTTGCTATGCGGATGTGGCTTACATACTGGTATCGGCAACGATGCAGATTTCCGGGGTCAATGATTTGCACGGACTGCTTCCGGGAGCGATGCTGACAATGGTGGTGAGCTGTGTCACACTGCTGGTATGGGTGGTATTCAGGCTGAAAAATATGGTGAAGGGTCATCAGCCGATTTTAAATTATGTACTACAATTATCGGGATTATGTTCCCTCTGGATTTCAGCCCTGTGTGAGATGATGCGGTACTCCCAGTCCGACCATATGGACAGGGCAGAGTATCTCAGGGTCGGGATGCTGGTGTTTATCATATGTCTTGCCGTCAGCAGCCAGCTTGAGACATACAGGCTGCTTGAGAACGGACTGAAATTTGACATCATCAGCAGCCTCGCGTATTCGGATGGGCTGACCGGGCTTGGAAACAGGACAGCTTATCTGGAGCAGCTCGAGGCGTATGCATCCGGGGAGACGGGCATTTCCAAGCTTGGAATTGTATTTCTGGATGTCAATAATTTAAAAAAGGTCAATGACAATCAGGGGCATGAAAAGGGAGATGAGCTGATTACTGTTGCGGCGAGGATTATTTCTGACAGCTTTGGCAAATTGGGAAAATCATACCGCATTGGCGGGGATGAATTCTGTGTTTTGATGACAGGCCTTGGGCTGCAGGACATGTATGAAAGAGGTCTTTTGGAATTTCAGAAACTGGTAGATGAGGCGAACAAGGCAAAATGGTATACATACGAGATACAGATAGCAAATGGATTCAGCATCTGTGATATGATTGAAAGACAGAAGATAGATGAGGCGGTTATGGCGGCGGATGGCGCCATGTATGCAAATAAAAAAATGCTAAAAAGCAGGGCGGCAAAGTCTGTATAAAAAGGAAAGGCAGGGAAAAAGAGAATGGGTGGCTTTTTTGGAGTAGCGTCACAGCAGGATTGTGTATTTGATTTATTTTTTGGGATTGATTACCACTCGCATCTGGGAACAAGGCGCGGCGGTATGGCAGTTTATGGAAAGGATGGCTTTAACAGGGCGATTCATAATATCGAGAATGCACCGTTTCGGACAAAGTTTGACAAGGATGTCAATGAAATGCATGGAAATTATGGCATTGGCTGTATCTCTGATTATGAGCCGCAGCCATTGATTATCCGCTCACATCACGGCACGTATGCGCTGACGACAGTGGGGAAGATTAACAATACGGATGAGCTGATACAGCGCCTGTTTGATGTGGGACATGCTCATTTTCAGGAGATGAGCGGCGGGGAGGTCAATGCCACGGAGCTTGTCGCGGCGCTGATTAACCGCAGGGAAAACCTGATAGAGGGGATTAATTTTGCACTGGATGTCATAGATGGTTCGCTGTCGATTCTTCTCATGAATAAGGCAGGAATCTATGCGGCGCGGGACAAGTATGGGAGGACGCCGGTTGTGGTCGGCAGAAAAGAAGACGGCTTTTGTGCTTCCTTTGAAAACTTTGCGTACAAGAATCTCGGATATGCCGATTACAAGGAACTGGGACCCGGGGAGGTTGTCGTGATGACAGAGAAGAACTGTGTCACGCTGGTCAATCCGCAGAGCGATATGAAAATCTGCACATTTTTATGGGTCTATTACGGATATCCGGCAAGTTCGTATGAGGGAGTCAGTGTTGAGCAGATGCGGTACCGCTGCGGCGAGAAGATGGCACAGCGCGACGATGCGCAGCCGGACATTGTCGCGGGGGTTCCGGATTCCGGCATCGCGCATGCGGTGGGGTATGCGAATGAGTCAGGGATTCCGTTTTCCAGACCGTTTATCAAGTACACGCCGACATGGCCGCGTTCTTTTATGCCGACGATACAGAGCAAGCGCAATCTCATCGCCAAGATGAAGCTGCTTGCCGTGGATGACCTGATTCAGGATAAGAGCCTGCTTCTGATTGACGACTCCATTGTCAGGGGAACGCAGCTTAGGGAGACGACAGAGTTTCTTTACCAGAGCGGGGCAAAGGAAGTGCATATCAGACCGGCATGTCCGCCACTTTTGTATGGCTGCAAGTACCTGAATTTTTCACGTTCCTCATCGGAGATGGATCTGATTACCAGGCGTGTGATTGAGCGGCTGGAAAACGGAAATGTGACAAAGGAGATTCTCGAGGAGTACGCGGATCCTGAGTCCGAGAAGTATGAACAGATGGTTGAGGAAATTCGAAAGGAGCTGAACTTTACGTCGCTTCGTTTTAACAGACTCGACGACATGCTGGACGCGACAGGGCTGGAACATTGTAAGCTGTGCACATATTGCTGGAACGGCAAGGAATAGGACAAAGGGATAGGTTTTAGAAAGGCGGCAAAGGATGAAAGAGGAAAAACAGGGGAAAATTGTTTCTATTAAGGTAAAGCTGCTTGGAATCATACTGCCAGTGGTAATTGTCATTATGATACTGCTGGTGGGGATTCTGTATTTTATCTCAAAGAATATTATCAAGGAGTATTCGGAAAACCTGCTCCGGTCGTCGATTGACAATCAGACAAACCAGATTGAGGCGTGGCTGAATGAAAATCTGTCGGCGTTTGGCGCGGTGAAACAGGCAATTGAGCAGACGAATCCCGGACAGCAGGAGCTGCAGGCGATTCTGGACAGCTATTATGGGTACCATGACAATTATCCGGACGGACTCTATATTGCGGATGCAGACGGAAAGCTGATGACGGCATCTGCGTCCGGGAAACAGGAGGTAAATCCAACGGAATCCGTGTGGTACAGGGAAGGGCTTACCCGGTGGAACATGGGACTGACAAACGCATATACTAATGCCGAGGGAAGCAAGGTCATCAGTGCGTCGGGAATCCTCGATGACCAGTCCGGCACAATCAAGGTCATTTCGGCAGACCTGACGCTGGAACGGATTAGCATCATCGTAAACAGCTACATAGAGATGGAGCAGGCGCGTGCGTTTCTTGTGAGTGCAACGGATGGGACAATCCTTGCGCATCATGAGAACGATTTGATTTCAACGAAGCTTGGGGATTCGGATAACGCCTTTATGCAAAGTGTCTGGAAGAAGGTAGAAGAACAGGATTTTGAAATGTGCGATATTGACAGCAATATGACGGCATTTTCACAGGTGAGCGGGACAGACTGGGTGCTCGTATCGTACATTCCGACAAAGGTTATCTATGCAGATATCGACAGTGTCCGCAATATGATGCTGGTCATCGGCCTGCTGTCCATCTTCCTGCTGGCAGTACTTGTGGAGCGGGTGGTTCATATGGTGATTCGTCCGGTTAAGGAGCTGATTAAGGTGATTACGGCAATGACCAACGGCGATTTTACGGTACAGGTCAAGGCCGGCAGCAATGATGAAATTGGCGTCATGGGCGGTTATGTGGAGCAGTTTATACGGACGATGCGGCAGATGATTGCATCGATTCACGGCGTGTCTGACAAGCTGAGCGAACAGGCAGGGAACAGCGATACGATATCGCGGGAGATGTATGACGCATCCAGGCATCAGGGACAGTCCATGCGGGAGCTGAATACGACCGTGGAGCAGCTGTCCCTCTCTGTCGGTGAGATTGCGGAGCATGCGACGACGCTTGCCATGGTAGTCTCTGACACAAAGGATGACGGGGAGCAGGTCGGCGGCAAGATGCAGGAGACGGTCACGGTTTCCCGCCAGGGAAAAGAGGATTTGCAGCGCGTCAGCAGCGCGATGGCGACCATCAATGCCTCCATGCAGAAGCTCCAGCAGTCGATTGACGAGGTGGGTAAGGCATCCGTGGAGATTACCAATATTACGGAAATCATCGGAAATATTGCGGATCAGACATCGCTGCTTTCCCTGAATGCCTCCATTGAAGCGGCGCGCGCAGGGGAGGCAGGGAGAGGATTTGCCGTCGTGGCGACGGAGATTGGGCAGCTTGCCAATACCAGCGCTGACGCCGTCCATAATATCGAGGGGCTGATTAGCCAGATTAACAGTCTGGTAGGGGATACCGTCAAGCAGACGAATGAGAGCGTGAAAAACATTGATAACAGCAGCAGTCTGGTGGGAGATACCCTGCGGACGTTTGATGCCATATTCAATAACATTGACCAGGTGAGCACGCTTGTGCGCGAGATGATTCAGAAGGTGGAAAAGGTTGACGAGGTGGCGACGAATGTCGCTGCAATCTCGGAAGAACAGGCGGCAAGCTCAGAGGAAATCCTGGCGACCTCCGAGTCGATGGTGCGCCAGGTGGACAATATCACCGGCAACAGCGAGCGTGTTTCTGCGGGGGCGAGGGAGCTGACGTCATCGGCGGAGGAGCTGTATGAACAGGTTGCCATATTTAAGGTCGGAGAGGGGGCGTGACAGTGATGAAAGGTAGGAAAGGTTATGGAAATTTGAAGAGGTGTGTTTCCCTGTGTCTCATTGTTGTGATGCTCACTGCCGTTTTGTCCGGCTGTGCGCAGGGTGCAGGCGGAAAAGGCGGAAAGCGCATATTCTTTTCCCTGAATCAGATGGATACGTTCCGCCAGACGCTTGTGGATGCTGCCTCGGAAAGGGCGGCAGAGGTCGGCGCGCAGTTTGCGATGGAGGACGCGGGCGGCTCGATTGAGAAACAGGTGGAACAGCTAAAGAAAGCGGCGGCGGAGCAGTATGACGTAATCATTTGCAGCCCTGTGTCTGTCGATACAATCGTACAGCTGAAAATGAGCGTGGGCGATATTCCGATTGTGTTTGTCAACAGCTGTCCGGATGAAAAATACCTACAGGAAGGAAAATATATCTATGTCGGTTCCAGTGAGCAGGTTGCCGGAGAGTTTCAGGCAGAGTACGTGCTGGGAAAGCTGTCGGGCAGTCAGGAGCTGAATGTGGTGCTGATAAAAGGACCTGCGAACCACTCTGCCACGCAGGGAAGGACAAATGGGGTGAAGCGGACGCTCGAACAGAGCGGGAAACAGATTCACTATGTGTTTGAGGATACTGCGAACTGGGACGAGGGACAGGCAGAGAAGCTGTTTGAACTGTTTCTGCGGACGGGAAGCAAGGCGGACTGCGTGATTTGCAACAATGACTCCATGGCGCTGGGCGTGGCGGAGGCGTGCAGGAAGAATGGCATTTCACTTCCGATTCTTGGTGTGGATGCCACGGCGGACGGCTGCGAGGCAATCCGCAATGGGGAGATGGCATTTACGGTATACCAGTCCGGCAGTGGTCAGGGGCACGCCGCGGTGGATGCCGCGATACAGCTTGCCGGAAATGGGGATGTGAAAGACCTCGAGGGAAGCACAGAGGACGGAAAGTATGTCTGGGTGGACTTTGAGCGCGTGGACAGCAGCAATGTGTCGCAGTATGGAAAATAATATAATCATTGACAGACAAAAATAAAGGCTGGTGCAGCCTTTATTTTTGTCTGTGTTTTAATTGTCAGGATTCCCTGTAGTCTGTCACGCGCTTTGTCTTTTTCTCGCTTCTTGGAAGTGTCTCAATTGGCACGACAGTGACCTTTGGCGTGACGCCGATGCGCGATTTGACCAGTTCCCTTATTTTCAGCGCGGTGGCTTCAAAGCTGACGCGTCCCTCCGCCTCGACGGTCAGAATCATGATGTCGCGGTTCTTTTCGTCGTCGTGTGCCAGCGTGACCGTGTACTCGCTTGCCACGCCGTCAACGTTCTGTAACAAATCCTCAATCTGGCTGGGGAACATGTTGACACCGTGTATCTTGAACATGTCGTCGCTTCTGCCCCGGATGATGTCAATCCGTGGATAACTGCTGCCGCAGGAACACTTTTCGGGGATAATTCTGGAAATGTCGTGCGTGCGGAAGCGGATGAGCGGCGCGCCCTCCTTGACGAGCGTGGTAATGACAATCTCGCCCTCCTCCCCGTCAGGAACAGGCTTTCCGTTTTTTGGGTCAATGATTTCAATGTAGATATAATCGTCCCAATAGTGGATTCCGGCTTCCTTCTCGCAGTTGATGCCGATACCCGGACCGTAGATTTCAGTCAGCCCATAGATGTCATACAGCTCGATGCCGAGTTCCTCGCGGATGTACTTGCGCATCTTTTCGCTCCAACGCTCGGAGCCAATCACGCCTTTTTTCAGGTGAATCTGGTCTTTTAAGCCGCGCTTGTTGATTTCCTCCGCGAGCAGGAGCGCGTAGGAGGAAGTGGCGGTAATGACGGTTGATTTCAGGTCAATCATCATTTGCAGCTGCTTGTCGGTGTTGCCTGGACCCATTGGAATTGCCATGGCGCCAAGCTTCTCGCACCCTGTCTGAAAGCCGATGCCTGCTGTCCACAGCCCGTAGCCGGGTGTAATCTGGATGCGGTCCCTGCTGGTGATGCCTGCCGTCTCGTAGCAGCGGGCAAACATGACTGCCCAGTCATCCACGTCCTTTGCGGTGTAGGGAATAATGACTGGCTTTCCGGTCGTGCCGGAGGAGGAGTGGATTCGTACGACTTCCTCGTCGGGTACTGCCTGAATGCCAAGCGGATAGGCATTGCGCAGGTCATCCTTGCTCGAAAAAGGAAGCGCTTCAAAATCCTCCTGGCTGCCGATGCCCTGAATGCCAAGCTCCCTGTAGATTTTGCCGTAATAGCTGTCGGTGCTGATTAACCGCTGAATCTGGGTATTTACCTGTAACCGTTGTGTCTCGTTTAACTGCATGATATGATATCCTCCTGTTTTTGGGGTTGAATTTGCTGGAACGTCTTTGGTTAAAGCTGTGTTCCATTGTTGTACTGGCTGTCCGCGTATGCGATTCCGGCAAGAAATGCCTTCTTGTTGGTTTCCACAAATTTTGCAGGCACCCTGGCTTCGATTTCCTGCATCAGTGCGTCACTGGAAAGCCCGAGCCTTCCGGAGCCGGCAGCGGCGCCAAGAATCGCGACATTAAAGTAGCGCGCGGAGCCAAAGGGTGCACATATTTTTTCGGCATCTATTATCATGAGATGGCAGCATTTTTCCTTTAAGTATGCAAGCATTTCGGTGCCGTCATAGCCGGTATCGTTCAGGGATTCCGTGGTCGGCTTTACCGGATTGCTGTTGACGAGGACGGTTCCGTCTTTTTTGAGGTACGATAAATTGCGTACCGCCTCGGCAGGCTCAAATGCGAGCAGGATGTCGGCACTTCCTTTTGGAATCAGCGGAGAGAAGGCATTGCTGCCGATGCGGACATGGCTTGTGACGGAGCCTCCGCGCTGTGCCATGCCGATGGTCTCGGCAGAGTGTACGGTATTGCCGCAGTTCATGGCGGCAGCTGCAATCAGCTTTGACGCGAGCACGGTTCCCTGACCGCCCACGCCGCATATCAGGATGTCTTTATTCATGGCGGGCACCTCCTTCGTCCGGGACGATTGCCGCTGTGGGGCAGATGCTGCTGCACAGCCCACAGCCCGTACAGAGTCCCTTGTCTATGGTTACTTTTCCGTCCACAATAATCAGTGCTGGGCACCCGATTTCGCGGATGCACTTTTTGCATTGGATGCATTTGCCGGAAATTTTCATCTTTTCTGCTGGCTTGCTGATGGCGATGCAGGGTGACTGGAATAAAATCGCTTTAACACCGGGAAGTGCGGCGCATTCCTTGACGGTACGCACGGCACTGGCGAGGTCTAAGGGGTCAACGACTTCGATTTTTTTGACGCCCATTCCTTCCAGAACCTTGACAATGCTCACCTTGTCAACGGCATTTCCCATCATGTTGCGCCCTGTCCCGGGGTGCGGCTGGTGTCCGGTCATGGCGGTCGTGGAATTGTCCAGCACGCATAATATCATGTCGGCTTCATTGCAGATGGCATTGACCACGCCTGTCATGCCGGAGGCAAAAAATGTGGAGTCCCCGACAAAGGCAAAACAGACGCCGTCAGGATCCGTCCAGTGGAATCCCTGCGCCATGGTGATGCCTGCACCCATGCACAGGCAGGTGTCAACCATGTCGAGCGGCATGGCGTTTCCGAGGGTGTAGCAGCCGATGTCACCACAGAAATAACTGTTTTTGTCCGGCAGCTCCTGCATGGCCTTTTTCACGGCATAGAATGAAGCGCGGTGCGGGCATCCGGCGCACAGGACGGGCGGACGCATGGGGAGTGCGGGCATGTCGGAAAGGTCGATGCCGGATTCCCTTGCCGCTGTGCCAAGGAAGCCTGCCAGGATTTCTGCGGCAGAGTCGGCGGAATTTTCCCCGCTGGGGCTGACATGTCCGGTAAGCTTCCCATATACCTTGACGGGCAGCCGGTTTGCGCCGATGGTTCTTAAGAGCGCGTTTTCTATGTATGGGCTAAGCTCCTCGATACAGAGTGCCTCCTCAACGCCCTCTAGCGCCTTTAAGACGAACGTTTCCGGAAATGGGTAGGGAGTGGCGATTTTGCACAGCCGGATATCTTCATAATCCTTTAGGTATTCTTTTACATATGCGTAACTGACACCGGATGTAAAGACTGCCTTTTTGCTGTTTCCGGTTATGACATTCATGTCATAATCAGAGAAGTCCCTGCCAATCTCGGGATTGCGCTTTTCAATCATGGCGTGGTTGGCGTAGGAGAGGCGCGGAAAAATGACCCATTTTTTGGAATCCTTCACAAAACCTTCGTATGGGTGCGGTGTGTAAAACTGCTCCGGTTCGCATGTGAAATCAACAGCAAGGTCAATGGAGGCATATGCATGGCAGATGCGTGTCGTCGGCCGGAACAAAACGGGAGTTTTGTATTTTTCAGAATAGACAAACGCATCCTGTATCATCTGGTAGGCTTCCTCCGGTGAACAGGGGTCAAAGACCGGTATCCGGCAGAATTCCGCAAACATCCGGGTGTCCTGTTCTGTCTGGGACGAGATGGGACCCGGGTCGTCGGCGGAGACAATGACCATGCCGCCCTTGACGCCGATGTAGGCGAGGGACATGACGGGGTCGGAAGCGACATTCAGACCGACCTGTTTCATGGTGACAAGCGTTCTCGCGCCTGCATAGGCGGCGCTCGCAGCAACCTCCATGGCGGCCTTTTCATTGACCGACCACTCGAGATGCAGCCCGTCGTGCGGATATTTTTGTATGGTCTCGATAATCTCGGACGACGGTGTGCCCGGATATCCTGAGACGACATTGACACCGGCAGAGAGTGCGCCAAGCGCAATCGCGCCGTTGCCCATTACGTATTCTTTTTTCATGGTTTTGTACCTCGTTGTAGTTGTTATACTGCACGGCAAAGAGATTTGCCGTGTAACTTCCTTATGATTATAATGCATTTTCACGCGGAGGGCAATGGAAATGTGTACATTAAATAACGTTCTGAAAATGTGAATAATTAAAGAAAATTCATTTGGAAAATTTATAATAATTATGACATAATGTTGTCATAGTTATTTTATTACAATAGACATAAGCGTAAAACATATTCTGTCTGTGCGCCGCCAAAGAAAGGAGAAATCCGTGAAAATAGACCGCCTGGTAGCCATCATGAATTATCTGCTGCGTCACGGAAAGACTTCCGCGCAAAGGCTTGCGGAGGAGTTTGAGGTGTCACCCAGAACCATTGCAAGGGACATGGAATCGCTGGGGCAGGCAGGAATTCCGATACAATCCGCGTTTGGTGCGGACGGAGGATACAGCATTGTTGACACCTGTGTCATTGACAAAAAAATCATGAACCGTGAGGACTTTAACCATATCATCACGGGGCTGTATGCACTGCTGAGCGTTTATAGGGATGAGGGTGTGGTACAGACCATGGATAAGGTGGGTTCCCTGTATGGGAATAAGGACTGCCCCGTTCAATTGGATTTCAGCGTGGCAAATGAAAAACATGAGATTAACGAGCGGGTAAGAATCCTGGAAAATGCGATAAGGGAGCAGAGAAAAGTCTCATTTTGGTATACAAACAATGAAAATGAAACCAGACAGCTTCAGGTCGAACCGGTGCGGCTTGAGTTTAAATGGTATTACTGGTATCTGACGGCGTATTATTCCGGGCATCAGGATTACTGCATGTTCAAATTAGTCCGTATGGAAGGCGTCGTGGTTCTTGATGAGAAAAATGCCGTGGACCATACGCTTCAGGAAATTGTGATACAGGACAGGCGGGATGTAATAACCGTGAGACTGCGCGGCAATGCAAAGATAAAGTCCAAATGCCGTGAATACCTGAACGGTGAAATAATAAGGGAATATGAAAACGGCGATTTTGAATATTGTTTTTCCGTTCCCGAAAATGAAATTTATTGGTATGGCGTTATCCTTTCTTTTGGAAATAATGTGACAATATTGGAACCTCGCAGTGCCATCAGCCGTATTTTGGCAATCTGCGACGAGGTAAAAAAAATTTATGAAAGGTATGGTGATTTGAATGAACATTTATGAAAACTGTCCTACGCTGGAAAATGAGAACCTGATTATAAGGCTGATTGAGCCAGAGGATGCAGCGGACTTGTATCAGGTTTATCATGACAAGCTTGCATTACCCTTTTTCAACAGCGACAATTGCCATGGCAGCAATTTTTACTGCCGCAATATGGAGGATATGGAAAACACGATTAAATACTGGCTCATAGAGTATCACGAAAACAAGTGCTTTGTGCGGTTTTCCATCATTGACAAACGGCAGGAAAAAGCGATAGGGACAATCGAAATGTTTAACCGCAAAGCAGAAGATTTTTACGACAATTGTGGGATTCTTAGATTAGACCTGGGGAGCAGTGATGAGAAAAGCGAATTGATTTATGAGATTTTATCGTTGGTGACGGAACCGTTTTATGACTGGTTTGAGTGTCCCATGATTGCATCCAAGGCAGCCATTTACGCAGTGGACAGGATAGAGGCGCTAAAGAAAGCCGGATATGAAAAATCGGAGAAACCATTGATTGGGAGCGAGGATATTGCTTACTATGATTATTGGGTAAAGAGAGGTTAAAAAGTATGAACAGAAAGATTATAAATATGAAAGATAAATATTTAGAAACATCAGCGCAATTTGTAGAAGATGTTTTTACTGATTCCGAGGGAAAAGAATCTGCAAAGATTGTGAAACAGCTTGTCCTTGAAATACGGAGCAAGCGATTTTATCTGCCAGAATTGGAATTTATTATGGTTGATGAGGCGGATAATATTTTGGGTTACGCCATGTTTTCAAGATTTCATTTAGAAAGAAAATATGAAAACGAACTACTCCTGCTTTCACCTGTTGCAGTAAAGACAGCGTTTCAGAGACAGCATATTTCCAAAGATATTATCGAGTATGGATTTCAGAGAGCAGTTGAAATGGGATTTAAGGCTGTCCTTGTAGAGGGAAATCCACAAAATTATAGAGCAAGGGGATTTCAAACATCCCGGGATTTTGGAATTGTTGCAGGCAGAACTCTTTCCTTGCCGGCACCAGAATGTTTAATGGTGAAAGAATTAGTTGAAGGTGCAGTGGCTCATATCAGCGGTATTGTAGAATATTCAGATTATCAATATTTGACATAGTGGAAAATTAAAAAAGAGAAGTAACTATTCAGTACCTTCATAGTTATGGGCATCAATCCATGCAAATCCACTTCGTGGAGGCTTGATGCATGGTATAATTTACGCTTTCTTACGCACTTCGCAGCAAGTGCGCAGTGCTGTACTGAACAGTTACAAGGAGAATGCATTAATGAGCAATATTAAAAATTGGATTCTTGAAGATGAAACTCCAGAAGTGAAATATCGTGCAATGACAGAGCTTTTGTGTATGAAAAAAGATGACCCAGAAGTTATAAAGGCTTATAACAGTTTATTAGTTTCAGATACAGTAAGTTTGATTATGGATAAATTCAAAACGAATAATAAATGGGAAGATATAAATGCTTTTTGTATCCTTGCAGAAATTGGGTTGACACATGAAGATATTCCTATTGATGGCTACCTTGAACGAATCATCAGGAATATGAACCGTAGTATGAAGTGTGCGAGAATATTGCTGTTAAGAAATCTGGTGTTACTCGGATATTACGAACATCCATGGGTTAAGGAACAAATATCCTTGGCTTTTTCTACAATACGTGAAGACGGCATGGTCAGATGTTTAGACAAAAGCAAGAAAAGAAATGACTCTAAGCTGCCGGATATGGGGTGCTATAGACAGACAACCACCTATCTTTTATTAGCGGCAGAACTAAAAAAGATAGGTGTTGTTTTACCACAATTTGAACTTTTAACAAAGTTTTATATAAACTACCATGTCGCATTTCGCCCTGATGACTACGAAAAAGTTATCATTGAAGAAATGGCGGAAACATTTTATCCGATTGACCATGTTCACATAGGTTTACATATGATAATGTATGCGCTTTCGGTTCTTGGCGTGGCGAATCACCCTAATTGCGAAAAGGCTTGGGGGTTATTGGATAGCAAAAAAGATAGCGAAGGAAAATATATACTTAGCAAGTCTTTTGATGAACTCTACTTTAATGTAGGGAAAGTGGGGAACGCTAATAAATGGGTGACATTATATGCGATGCTCTCAGAAAAATATCGCAGGGATTAGTGTGAAAAATAAATTTTTCACACGGCAAATTTGTGCTTGCGCCCAAATTCGCGGGCAGTGGCAAGAATGGGGGATTAATATGAGAATGGTATGGGCTTTAGAACTCTTACATATATAGGGCAAATGAAATCAGCTTGAAAAATCAGTACTATATTTATGATTGATAAATACAGCAATCTATTGTATAATATTTCCAACAGAATTTGCGTAACAGTCTTAGCATTGGGCTTTCTGTTACGAATTTGCTACAGGATAAAGGGGAAACTATGTACAAGGTTGTATTCATTGACACGGAGGTAAGCGTCGAAGGCAATGCCGTACTTGACTACGGCGCCGCCATAGACGGAAGTACGCACATCCACACAAGGTCGGCGAGGGCGTTTGAGGACTTTCTCGTTCAACACAGCTCCGGCAGCAGGCGGTTTCTGTGCGGGCACAATATTGTCCATCATGATGCCAGGTACATCGGGCGGCAGATGCAGGCAGCGGGGATTACCGACCTGATTGACACGCTCTACCTCTCGCCGCTGCTGTTTCCCAATAAGCCCTATCATGCCCTGCTCAAGGACGACAAACTGCTGACCGATTCCCTGAACAATCCCTTAAATGATGCAGTCAAGGCGATGGAATTATTTTACGACGAGGTCAATGCCTTTCACGGCCTGAACGAGCTGCAAAAAGACATTTACGCGGATCTGCTTAGCCAGAAGGAAGAATTTCGCGGCTTTTTTTCTTATCTCAATTACTATCCGCGGGGGGATGCCACCTCCCTGATTAAAAGCCTATTCTATGGAAATCTTTGCAACAACTGTGATATCGCATCCATTGCAGGACGTTATCCGGTGGAGCTTGCCTATGTGCTGGCAATGATTTCTGCAAAGGATACCACCTCCATGATACCGGGATGGGTCAGCATGAAATATCCGGCAGTCTCCAATGTCATCCGGCTGCTGCGCAATACCCCCTGCACAGAGGGCTGTCAATACTGCCGCAGCGAGCTTGATATTTACAGGCGGTTAAAGCAGATTTTCGGGTATGATGGTTTCCGGAAATACGATGGGGAAAATTTGCAGGAGATGGCGGTACAGGCGGCGGTTGACAATCAGTCCCTTCTTGCCATCTTTCCTACAGGCGGCGGAAAATCCATCACGTTCCAGCTTCCCGCACTGATGGCAGGGGAGCTTTCCAAGGCGCTGACTGTCGTGATATCGCCGTTACAGTCCCTCATGAAAGACCAGGTGGACAACCTGGAAAAGAAAGGCATTGTGGATGCCGTGACAATCAACGGGCTGCTTGGTCCGATTGAGCGGGCAGATGCCATTGAGCGTGTCGAGAATGGTCTTGCTTCCATATTATATATTGCACCGGAGTCCCTGCGTTCCAAGACGACGGAGCGCCTGCTGATGCGGCGGACGATTGCGCGGTTCGTGATAGACGAGGCACACTGTTTTTCCGCGTGGGGGCAGGATTTCCGGGTGGACTATCTCTATATTGGTGATTTTATCCGGGAACTACAGGAGAAAAAGCAGCTGACGCAGCGGATTCCGGTCTCATGCTTTACGGCGACGGCAAAGCAGAAGGTCATCAGTGACATCAAGGAGTATTTCAAGGAAAAGCTGGACCTGGATCTGGCGCTCTATACTTCGGGCGCAGGCAGGAAGAATCTGCGGTATGAGGTGCTCTACAAGGAGAGTGATGAGGAGAAGTACACAACGCTTCGCTGGCTGATTGAACAGAAAAACTGCCCCGCCATCGTGTATGTGTCAAGGACAAAACGCACGGTGGAGCTGGCGCAGAAGCTGTGTGCGGACGGCATTGCCGCGCTTGCATTCAACGGAAAGATGGACAAGGCTGAGAAACAGGCAAATCAGGACGCCTTCATCCGCGACGAGGTGCAGGTGATGGTGGCGACCTCCGCCTTCGGAATGGGTGTGGACAAGCCAAATATCGGGCTTGTCATACACTATGACATATCGGATTCGCTGGAAAATTATGTACAGGAGGCGGGGCGCGCGGGCAGGGACCAGAATCTGCAGGCAGAGTGCTATGTACTGTTTCATGATGGGGATCTGGACAAGCATTTTATGCTGTTAAACCAGACAAAGCTGAGTATCAGCGAGATTCAGCAGGTCTGGAAGGCAATCAAGAACCTCACCAGAAACAGGCCGGAGATACAGCGCACACCGCTGGAAATAGCGCGACAGGCGGGATGGGACGAGACCGTGGCAGACATTGAGACGCGCGTGCGGACGGCAGTGCAGGCTCTGGAGAACGCCGGCTATATCAGGCGCGGGAAAAATGTGCCGCACATCTATGCCACAAGCATTCTTGTCAAAAACATGACAGAAGCCTCGGTTCGGATAGCGGCGTCATCCAGGATGGGCGAGAAGGAGCGCCAGAACGCCAGCCGGATTATGAATATGCTGATTTCGGCAAGGAGCATAGCAACCGCGCAGAATGATGACGCGGAGTCCAGGGTGGACTATATTTCAGACAGGCTCGGCATCGAGCGGCAGGAGACGTTCAGGCTGATTCAGATTCTGCGGGAGGAAAACATTCTCGCAAACACGAAGGATCTGACAGCCTATATCCTGAAAACGGACACAGAGAACAAGTCGCTGAATGTGCTGAAAAAGTATGCCGCTATGGAGCAGTTTCTTGTCGGTCAGCTTGAAGGCGAAGGACAGTGCATCAACCTCAAGGAATTAAATGAGAAAGCCGTCAGCAGCGGGGTGAAAAATGCGACAGTCAACGCGTTCAAGACCGTGCTTTACTATTGGACAATCAAGAGATACATCAAAAAGAGCATCGAAAATACGACCGCAAGAACCATCATTGCCACGGAGCTTTCCCCCGGGGCATTATGGGAAGAGCGGCAGCAGTGCATTCGACTGTCCGAGTTTATTGTGAAATACTTGTTTGGGAAAAGCAGGATGACAACGCATGGCGGGGAGCAGCAGCTGGTGGAATTTTCGATTCTGGAGCTAAAGACGGAATATATGAAATATGCGGATAAGGGACGGCTGGCACAGGAAAGCCCTGACATCACGGACAAAGCGGTTGAGGATGCACTGTTGTATCTGTCGAAGATTGAAGCATTGAAGCTCGAGGGCGGATTTTTGGTGCTGTATAGCGGAATGCAGATTACGCGGCTTGAGCTGGACAATAAAATCCGCTACAAGGCGGATGATTACAAAAGCCTGAATGAATATTACAGACAGAAGATGCAGCAGATACATATCGTGGGCGAGTTTGCAAACATGATGGTCAGAAACTATGACGAGGCATTGCAGTTTGTAAACGAATATTTTCAGATGGATTACAAGCTGTTTATCGCCAAGTATTTTAAGGGAAACCGGAAAAATGAGATTAACAGGAATATCACGCCTGAAAAGTATAATAAGCTTTTTTCGGAGCTGTCCGACGTACAGCGGGAAATTATTGACAATGACACGTCAAAATATATCGTGGTGGCAGCAGGACCGGGAAGCGGAAAGACAAAGGTTCTCGTACACAAGCTTGCCTCGCTTATGCTGCTCGAGGACGTGAAGCATGAACAGCTTTTGATGGTGACATTTTCACGGGCGGCAGCGACCGAGTTTCGCAGGCGCCTGTATGAATTAATCGGAAATGCGGCAGGATTTATAGAAATCAAAACATTTCATTCGTATTGTTTTGACCTCATCGGGCGGATGGGAAACCTCGAGGATGCCAGGACGGTTGTGCAGGATGCTTCACGGATGATTGCGAACGGCGACGTGGAAATCGGGCGCATTACCAAGACCGTACTCGTGATTGACGAGGCGCAGGACATGGACGAGAACGAGTATGGACTTGTCAGTGCCCTGATTGAGCGCAATGATGACCTACGCGTGATTGCGGTGGGGGATGACGACCAGAATATCTATGAGTTCCGCGGGTCGAGCTCCCATTATTTTGAGGAGTTTCTGATGCGGGACAATGCGAAAAAGTATGAGCTGCTGGACAATTACAGAAGCGCGGGTAATATCGTGGCGTTTGCCAACCAGTTTGTGCGTCATATCTCACACCGGATGAAGAGCGCGTCGATTACTGCCGTAAAGGATGGGACGATGGGTTCGGTGGAACTGGTGCAGTGTGCCAGCAGAAATCTTGAGGAACCGGTGGTGGCAAAGGCGGTCAGGGTGCGCGACAGGGGAAGTGTGTGCATCCTCACAAACACGAACGACGAGGCGCTGCGTGTCGTCGGACTCTTAAAGAAAAAAGGTGTCCGGGCAAAGCTGATTCAGTCCAATGACGGATTTGACCTGTACAATATGATTGAGCTGCGCTATTTTATGAAAAGAATTACAAAAGGACTCGAAACGCCCGTGATTCCGCAGGAGCGGTGGGAGGAGGCAAGGGACAGAATGGCAGTAGTCTACAAGGACAGCAGCAACCTCGCGCTGTGCCTTGCCATTCTCGATGCGTTTGCGCTGGCAAACAAACGTAAGTACCGCTCAGACCTGGAGGTGTTCCTGCACGAGTCCGGCATCGAGGATTTTTTCAATAATGACAACCGTGACGTGGTCGTCTCCACAATGCACAAGTCAAAGGGCAGGGAGTTCGATGAGGTGGTCATGATGCTTGACCATGTCTCGTTTGACACGGACGAGCGCAAACGGCTGCTGTACGTGGGAATGACAAGGGCAAAGAAGGATTTGTATCTTTATTATAACAACAAGGACTTTGACCGGTTTATCACAGGCAGCGTGCGGGCGCAGGTGGACAGCACCCTGTACGGACGTCCGGAAGAAATCCTGGTGCAGCTGTCGCACAAGGATGTCCATCTTGGTTTTTTCAAGGATAAGAAAGTCCTTATCCAGAAAATTGTATGCGGTACAAAGCTTCTGACGGGCGCGTCCGGACTTTCCGTGGTGCTGGATGGCAGACCAGTACAGGTAGTGCGTTTTTCCAAAAAGTTTCTGGAAGAAATCGAGAAGCATCAAAGGCAGGGATATGTGATGGAGAATGCCAGTGTGCGTTTTGTCGTCGGGTGGACGGACACGGCGGATGGGCAGGAATATCCCATCATATTGCCGGATGTGTATTTTGTCAGCAAAATATAACGGTTCTCTGCGGCAGCCGGTCATGCGCCGCCTATTCCGGCGGCAGGGAATGATGCTCATACCGCCATTGCCGGGGCGAGACACCATAGACATTCTTAAAGGCGCGCGAGAAGTGCAGCTGGTTGGGGTAACCGACGGCATTGCTGATGTCGGCGATTGACAGGTTTGTCAGCTTCAGAAGCTCCGCCGCCTTTGTCATGCGGTAGGAAATCAGAAATTCCTGCGGCGACTTTCCCATGTTTTCATGAAAGATTTTTCCGAAATAGCTGCGGTTTAAGCCGCAGGATGCCGCGATATCCTCCACGGAAATGGCATTCTGAAAATTCTGCTCGATAAAGGTGACAGCCTCGCGGATATAGAAATCGCGCAGCCCGTTTCCGCTGTTGAGCTTCGTCAGGCTGCACGAGCGCACGAGGCTGTCAATAAACAGATAGAGATGTCCAATCAGGTGAAAGGGAGATTCCTCCCGATGGTTGACAATATAGAGCATCTCGGATTTCATCAAATCTGCCAAATCCTTATAGCGCGCCTTGTAGACTGGCTGGTCCACACTCAGCCCGGTCAGCTCGATGGTCTCCTTTGCGCGCAGCCCGTCAAACTCAATCCACACGTATTCCCACGGAATCTCATGGTCAGCAATATACATGTTAATCTGGTTTGGAAAGCACATAAACCCCTGTCCGCTCTTGACAGAATATGGGATGGATTCACCCTTTGCATTGTTGCCATACAAAATGCCGGTGCCGGAAATACAGTAGTGAAACAGATAGTGGTTTCGCGCTGCGGGGCCAAATGAGTGTGATGGGTCGCATTTCTCCCAGCCAAACTGGTACAGTCCTAAATCAATAAAATTCTCACTTGGAAAAACAGAAAAAATCACTTCACTCATAATGAAAATTCCTTTCTCATAATTTATAGTAAACGACAAAAGTGCATGTCGTTTACTATAATTGATGCACACGACC
>DKUL01000053.1:76237-138698 GCA_002490665.1 Lachnospiraceae bacterium UBA7205
AAATAATATTTGCGTTTACTATAATATATGGCAATGTGTTCAACTCATTTTTCACGAAACAAGGATTGATATACAGAATATACAATCTTAAATTAGTATATACCAAAATGCTAGATGACTTCAAGATAAATTTGATTAAGCGGCATTAAGGTATAAAATAAGCAAAATGATGCAATTTACGATAGCATTAAGGCATGTTAAACTATATTTATCAAGAAAAAGGAGGATAAAACAGAATGAAAGGAAAAGCAGTAAGGCACTTAGGAATAGCATTATGCTGTATCGCGGCAGCGGCGGGCGTTCAGGGCTGTGCAGCTTCGAACGACAGCGGCAAGACAAAAATTGAGATTGTCCAGTACAAGCCGGAAGCGGCAAGCTACTTCGCGATGGTGGAAGAAAAATTCAACGCGCAGCATGATGACATCCAGTTGAAAATCAGTTCTCCCAATGACGCGATGACCATTTTGAAAACACGGTTTATCCGCGAGGACTATCCCGACATCATAGGAATCGGAGGGGATATCAACTACTCCTATTTCGTGGATGCGGAAATATTGGCGGACGTTTCGGACTATGCGGGCATGCAGGACATCAAGCAGGCATACCGCGATATTGACGAGGCGTTGGAGCTGGTTCCGACAGATGGTACATATGCGGTTCCCTATGTGGCAAACGCGGCGGGCGTGCTGTACAACAGGACAATGTTTGAGGAGCACGGCTGGCAGATTCCGCAGACCTGGGCGGAAATGGAGGCGCTTTGCACACAGATTCAGTCGGAGGGAATCCTGCCGTTTTACTTTGGGTTCAAGGATACGTGGACGTGTCTTGCACCGTGGAATGCGATGGCAGTCAGCCTTGCGCCTGCCGATGTGACAAAGCAGGTAAACAGGGGGGAGACGAACTTTGCAAAAGAGTACCGCGAGGTGTCGGAGAAATATCTTGACCTTTTGCAGTACAGTGTGGAAGACCCGTTTGCGTACAGCTACAATGACGCCTGCACGGCATTTGCCCGCGGTGAGGCAGCGATGTATCCCATCGGAAGCTACGCGATTCCACAGATTTTGTCGGTCAATCCCGATTTGAACATTGACTCGTTCGTGATGCCTGCAAATGATGATGCGGCAAAAAATACGCTCAACTCCGGCATTGACCTTCAGTTCTGCGTGATGGCGGACTGCAAGAACAAGGAGGCGGCATACAAGGTTCTGGACTTCCTGCTTGCGGAGGAAAATCTCCAGCAGTATATTGACGCGCAGATTGCGATTCCCTGCAAGGAGGGCAATTTCACGCTGTCTCCCATGCTGGACGGCATGAACCAGCACATTGCAGAGGGCAGGATGACGGACTACCAGGATCACTACTATCCGTCGGAGATGGCAGTCGATGCACAGATTCAGACGTTCCTGATTCAGAAGGATGTGGACGCATTTTTACAAAAATTTGACACGGACTGGCTGCGCTACAACAGGGACATCATCCGTCTGGTACAGGAATACGAAAAAACGCATGGAAATTAAGAGAAGGGGTGTGGGACTATGAAAAATGAGAGAAAAAGGACATTTTTACTGATTACGATTCCAATTTTGGCATTGTTTGTCTGCTTCAACACGATACCGCTGATTCGCGGCGTCATCTACAGTTTTACGAATTTTAAGGGCTTTGGTTCCTATGACTGGGTAGGTTTGCACAACTATGCGGATTTGTTTACAGACGCGCGCGTCGGAAAATCGTACCTGTTTACATTTAAGCTAGCCATCGTGACGACGGTTGTGGTGAATGTAATCAGCCTGATTCTGGCGCTGGCGCTCAACGGCAGGATACGCGCAAAGAGCTTTTTCAGGGGCGCATACTTTCTGCCAAACATTCTCGGCGCGCTGGTTGTAGGTTACATTTTCAATTACTTTTTTACCTATATCCTGCCGGCACTGGGCTCCATGATTGGCTCTGACGGCCTGAGCAAAAGTATTTTGTCGAATCCGGATTCAGCATGGATTGGCATTGTAGTTGTCTGTGCATGGCAGGCGATTGCGATGAACACGATTATCTACATCTCAGGCCTGCAGACCGTGCCGGAGGATGTGTATGAGGCAGGCGGGCTGGATGGCGCGACTGGCTGGAAACAGTTCCGTTATTTGACTTTCCCATTGATTATTCCGTTCTTTTCCATTAATATGGTATTGTGTGTGAAGAACTTCCTGATGGTGTTTGACCAGATTATGGCATTGACCAAGGGCGGTCCTGCACAGAGTACTGAGTCAATTTCTTACCTGATTTACAACAATGGTATGTCAGGCGGGCAGTTTGGTTTCCAGAGTGCCAATGCGGTAATATTCTTTTTGGTAATCGTGACGGTTTCTGTTGCACAGATGAAATTTACTGGTAAGAAGGAGGAGCAGTTATAATGAAGGAAGATATGATAAAAAAGAAAACAAACTGGACAGCGATGGTTGTGCTTATATTAGGTCTTTCTGCAATTGCGTTCCCACTGTACATGACAATTATTATCGCATTTAAGCAGCCTGCGGAGATGACAAACAGTGTCAGCGGCATTTTGTCCCTTCCTAAGACATGGAGTCTCGACAATTTCAAGGAGGCAATGCGCGTGACCGACTTCTGGAACTCGCTGAAAAACAGTGTGGTGATTACACTGCTGACGGTGGTGCTGTCTATCACGATTCATTCCATCATGGGATATGCGCTCGGCAGAAACAAGAGCCACAGCAAATTTTACAGCTTTGTCTACCTGTTTATCGTGAGCGGTATGTTTGTTCCGTTTGCAATCCTGATGATGCCGCTGGCAAAGCAGACGGCGGAGCTGGGGCTGGCAAACTGGTTCGGTGTCATTATTCTGTATGTCGTATTTTACATGCCGATGAACATTCTGCTGTATTCCGGTTACCTTGTCAATATCCCGATGGCGCTCGAGGAGGCGGCGAAGGTGGACGGGGCATCTACCTGGAGGACATACTGGAAAATCATTTTTCCGATTATGCGTCCCATGCATGCGACTGTTGCAGTTCTGACAGCGCTTGCAGTCTGGAATGACGTTATGACACCGTTAGTTATCATGGCAGGCTCTGACCAGAACACGCTGCCGCTGGCACAGCTGAATTTCCAGACACAGTTTGGCACGAACTACAACCTGGCATTTGCTTCCTACCTGCTGTCACTGATTCCGATACTGATTTTCTATGTTGTCTGCCAGAAGCAGATATTGAATGGTGTTGTAAACGGTGCGGTAAAATAAAATGGAATAATCTTTCTTTGGATGTATTAGGAGAAAACGCGTATGGCTATTGAATTTCAACAGGATGAGCAATTATTTACTTTAAACACTAGACACACGACCTATCAGATGAAGGTTGACCGGCTGGGTTTCCTGCTGCATCTGTATTATGGGGAGCGGATTTTGGGGAGTATGGATTATCTGCTGACCTATTATGACAGAGGCTTTTCAGGAAACCCGGCGGATGCCGGAAATGACCGGACATATTCGATGGATGTCCTGCCGCAGGAGTACCCGCATCTTGGGACAGGGGATTACCGGAATACGGCGCTTGTGATTCGCAATGCGGACGGTTCCGAGTACTGTGACCTGCGCTATGCCAGCCATAAGATTTACAAGGGGAAATATGCATTGAAAGGACTTCCTGCCGTGCATGCGGGGGACAATGAGGCAGAAACGCTGGAAATCCTGCTGAAGGATTCCGTCAGCGGGCTTCAGGTGCGCCTGTTGTACGGGGTGCTTGCCGAGGATGACATCATCACGCGGAGCGCAGAAATCTGCAATCTTGGCGAGGATGCAGTCTGTGTCGAAAAGGCCTCGTCGGCATGTCTGGACTTCATGGGCGGGGAGTATGATTTCATCAGCTTCTGCGGGCGCCATGCGATGGAACGGAATTTCCAGCGTACAAGGATTGCGCACGGCTGCCAGTCAATTGGAAGCCGCAGGGGAACCTCCAGCCACCAGTACAATCCGGCAGTAATTATTGCACAGAAGGATGCGACAGAGGATATGGGAAGCTGCTATGGTATGCTTTTTGTCTACAGCGGGAACTTTCTTTGCGAGGCAGAGCGCGACCAGTACGGACATACCCGCGCGCTGATGGGGCTGCATGACGATTTATTCCACTATCCGCTGGAAAAGGGAGAGACACTGGCAATACCAGAAACGATACTTTGCTATTCCGCGGAGGGCTTTGCGGAACTGTCGAAACGATACCACCGCTGCATCAGGGAACATGTCTGCCGCGGGACGTACAGCCGCCAGTCCAGGCCTGTGCTGATTAATAGCTGGGAGGCAGCGTATTTTGACTTTGACGGGGAGACGATTTACAAGCTGGCAGAGCAGGCGGCAGCGCTTGGCATTGACATGGTGGTGATGGATGACGGCTGGTTTGGCAAGCGCGATGACGACAATAGCGGGCTGGGGGACTGGCAGGTCAACGAAAAGAAGCTGGGGTGCTCGCTGGGAGAGCTGGTTCGGCGTATTAATGACATTGGTGTCATGTTTGGCATCTGGATAGAGCCTGAGATGGTATCGGAGGACAGCGATGTTTACCGCAGCCACCCGGACTGGGCAATCAGGGTTCCGTCAAGAAAGCCTGTCCGCGCGCGCAACCAGTTAGTGCTTGACTTTTCCAGAAAGGATGTGCGGGACTATATTTTTGACCAGATCTGTGCGGTGCTTGACCAGGGAAATATTGCGTATGTAAAGTGGGACATGAACCGCAGCCTTACGGATATCTATTCGATGGAGCATGCGCAGGGAAAGGTGACATATGACTATGTGTGCGGTGTGTATGAATTTCTTGAAAGGCTGATGCAGCGTTATCCCAATATGCTGATCGAAGGGTGCAGCGGGGGCGGCGGCAGATTTGATGCGGGCATGCTGTATTACACACCACAAATCTGGTGCAGCGACAATACCGACGCGGTTGACCGCCTGCGTATCCAGTATGGGACGTCGTTCTTTTACCCGGCTTCCGTAGTCGGTTCGCATGTGTCGGCGGTGCCGAACCACCAGACAGGCAGAACCACCAGCCTGCACACGCGGGGGGTGGTAGCCATGGCGGGAACGTTTGGATATGAATTGAATCCGGAACTGCTTTCCAGTGAGGAGAAGGATGAAATTCAGCAGCAAATTGCCTGCTATAAGAAGTATGAGGAGCTGGTTCGCAGAGGCGATTATTACCGTCTGTCCAATCCGTTTACGGATGCGTGCGTCGCGTGGGCGTTTGTGTCGGAGGACAGGGAACAGGTGCTGCTTAGTGCCGTTATGCAGGAAATACATGGGAACATGACCGTGAACTACATTCGCCTGAAAGGGCTTGACCCCAATGCAGTCTACAGGGACGAGGAGACAGGGGCGTGCTATTACGGTTCGGCGCTGATGGCGGCAGGCATTCCGATGCCGGTTGAACTGGGCGCATATCGGTCGTATCAGATATACATGGAAATAGTCGGGTAGGGGGAAGCCCCTGCCCGGCTTTTTTGACATGGGTGTAAAGGTTTCGGACTTGACCGGAGTGCCAGAAACATATATCATTATAAGGGAGATATTTTTTGAATTATCTTATCATTCAAACAGGGGGAATCATGAGATGAAAAGCATTCGAACCAAAATTACACTATGCCTCATTCTGACCGTTCTGGCTGCGCAGGCTGTATCAGGGATTGCCAGTATCATTCCGAATTACAACAGCACAATGTCTACCGTGGAACAGATGATGTGCGAGACCGCGGTACTGGCAGCAGACCGCGTGGAGCAGGAACTGCTGGCATACAAAAACGCTGTCATGGACGCGGGATGTGTTGCGCAATTATCTGACCCGTCGGTGTCGCTTGATGAGAAGCAGACAATTATCGACGAGCGTGTTTCCATGCATGACTTTCAGCGGGGAAACGTTATCGGGAAGGATGGCATCAGTATCTTTGATGGGAAGGATTATTCCGACCGTGAATACGTACAGCAGGCCATGCAGGGCAATATATTTGTATCAGAACCGCTTGTCAGCAAGATTACCGGGGAGCTGTCCATCATGGTTGCGGCGCCTCTTTATACGGATGGGGAATATGGTTCGTCGATTGCGGGTGTTGTCTATTTCGTTCCGCATGAGACATTTTTAAACGACATTGTATCAGCCATTCAGGTTGGCGAAAACAGCAGGGCGTATATGATTAACAAATCCGGTGACACGATTGCCGACATCACTCTCGATACAATCACCGTCCAGAACATAGAGGCCGAGGCAAAGAGCAATCCGGCGCTTGGGGAGCTTGCGGCAATCCATGCAAATATGCGTCAGGGCGGAAACGGATTCGGGAGTTACATAGACGGGGATGACAAAATGTTTGCAGCCTATGCGCCTGTAAACGACACGGACGGATGGAGTATTGCTGTCACTGCGCCGCAGTTGAATTACCTGGCATCCACGCGTGATGCCATGGTGATTAGCATTGCGGTGAGTATCCTGGCTGTAGTGTCGTCCATTATTGTTGCGCTGGTGGTGGCTGCCCATATCAGCAGGCCGATGAAAATCTGCGCGGATCGGATGAAGCTGCTTGTGAAGGGAGACCTGGAGACACCGATGCCGCGTATTAAGACTAAGGATGAGACGGGTATGCTTGCCAGTTCGACGACTTCCTTGGTCGAGGGGCTGCGCACGGTCATTCAGGATATCGGCTATATGCTGACAGAGATGGCAAACCAGAATCTCGATGTCCATACCAGGCATGAGGAGGTGTATGTCGGAAGCTTCCGGAATATTCTTGTTTCCATGCGCCATATGAAGGATAAACTGAGCGATGCCATGCAGCAGGTGAATTACTCTGCACAGCAGGTGGCTGCCGCCAGCAGTCAGCTGTCTTCCAGCGCCCAGACGCTCAGCCATGGGACGACAGAGCAGGCAAGCTCTGTGCAGGAGCTTGCGGCGCGCCTGAGCGAAATCAACGAACAGGCAAAAAACACGGCAAATGGGGCAATGGATGTCCGTGACAAGACCCACCAGACCGGAAAAGAAGTCGCTTTGTGCAATGAGAAGATGCAGGATCTGGTGGAGGCAATGAATAAGATCCAGGACAGCTCTGACCAGATTGAAAAAATCCTGAAAACGATAGATGACATTGCATTCCAGACAAATATACTGGCATTGAATGCGTCCGTGGAAGCGGCGCGGGCAGGAAGCGCCGGGAAAGGATTTGCCGTTGTGGCGGAGGAGGTGCGCAGCCTGGCAGGCAAATCTGCGGAGGCTGCCCAAAATACTTCGATACTGATAGGCAACTCTACGGATGCAGTCCATACGGGCACGAGGATTGCCAACAATACAGCGGAGGTTTTGCAGGAGGTTGTGCGCAGCATTCAGTCCATGGTGGATTCGATTGACGGAATTGCGTCGGTTTCCAATGAACAGTCCAATGCAGTCGGGCAGGTTTCTGAGGGCATCAACCAGATTGCAGACGTTGTGCAGAGCAACAGCGCAACCGCAGAGGAAAGCGCGGCAGCAAGTGAACAGCTGTCTGCCGAGGCATCCAGCCTAAGGCAGCTGGTAAATCAGTTTACGCTTGCTTCAGGCAGATAGGCGTGGTAGAAAGACAATGTGGCGGTCTTCAGGAGCCGGCTGAAAGGAAGGATGTATATGAGAAAGCTGTTGGTTACAGGCGGAACGGTATTCGTGAGCAGATTTATTGCAGAGTATTTTGTCCAAAAGGGTGATGAGGTGTATGTGCTCAATAGGAACCGGCATCCCCAGCCGGAACGGACGAAACTGATTGAAGCGGACAGGCATCATCTGGGAACTGTCCTGAGACAGCAGTCATTTGACGCAGTGCTGGATGTCACGGCATATACAAGGGAGGATGTCCGTGACCTGCTTGACGGACTGGGGAATTTACAGGAGCGGTTCAGGGATTATGTGCTGATTAGTTCCGGTGCAGTCTATCCTGAGACGCTTCCCCTGCCATTTCTCGAGATACAGCAGACAGGGGAAAATAAATGCTGGGGTGCGTATGGCATCAACAAAATAGCAGCGGAGCAGGAGCTTCAGAAAAGGGTACCTGATGCGTATATCCTGCGTCCTCCCTATCTCTACGGACCAATGAACAATGTCTACAGGGAGGCGTTTGTGTTTGATTGTGCGGACAGCTGCCGGAAATTTTACCTTCCCAGAGACGGTGCCATGAAATTACAGTTTTTCCATGTGCGCGATTTGTGCAGATGTATCGAAGCCATACTGGATAAACGTCCGCCAGTCCATCTTTTCAATGTCGGAAATAAGGAGTGCGTATCCGTCCGTGAATGGGTGGAACAGTGTTATCGCGCGGCAGGATGTACAGCCGAGTTTGAAGAAGTGCATCAGGACGTCGGCCAGCGGGAATACTTTTGTTTCCACGACTATGAATACCAGCTTGATGTGACGAGACAGGAAGCGCTGATACAGGATACAATTCCGTTCGAAGAGGGGCTGCGGGAGTCCTATGGATGGTATAGAGCGCACAAAATGGAAGTGAACCGGAAAGGGTATCTTGAATATATTGACAAATGGTTGAGTTCCACCTAAATGCCTAGTTGTTTTACAGTGCGGGTATTATGGGATATGATATTCCTATGACACGGATTCAGCAATGTGTCCTGTCAAAAAAGGAAAAAATCAGGAGGGACATAACATGCAGCAACAAATAGGGGAAACCATCAGCCGGTTCCGGCAAAACCAAAATATGACACAGGAGGAGTTTGCTTCGCGTCTGGGAGTGACGCCGCAGGCGGTATCAAAATGGGAGCGGGGGACGAGCATTCCCGACACCACGCTGCTCCCCGACATCTGCAAACTGCTGAACGTCCATGCGGACGTGCTGCTTGGCATCGAGGGGATGGCACTGAGCGAGAGTGAAAGTACAGTGGAAGAGCGTGAAATCAGGCAAAACCTGATAGCGGAGCCGCTCCGCATAGAGATAGGCATCGGTCTGATTCCCTGTTTTGTGGAGGGGCTGGAGACAGACTATGTGCACCAGTGCCGTAAGAAGCTTGCCGCACGGACAGGGATGCTCCTGCCGGTTTTGCGCATTCTGGATAATGTGGAATATGGGGAGCACGAAGTCCGCATCTGTTCATATGATAAGGTTCTGCTGCAAAAGGAATATACCGAAGTCAGTATAGAGACGTATCATGCCATCATTGACGAGGCAGTCAGGCTGTGCAGGGAAAATTATGGCAGCATCCTGAACAAACAGCTGGTAAAAAGTATGCTGGATAACCTGCAGGAGCAGTACCCCGGTGTGCTGGACGGGCTGGTGCCGGACAAGGCCGGGTATTATGACGTCCTGCTGCATCTTCGAAAAACCATCGCGGAGCGGGGGACTATCCGCGATTTGATTCATATTTTGGAGGAACTGGAAGAAATATGATTGGAAAAATAATCGTTTCTTAATAGGTATAGGATTTTCGGTATTTCAGCGGCGTCATGCCTGTCTGCTGCCTGAACTGCTCACTAAAATTTCCGGTATGGAGATAGCCTGTTTCGAGGGCAATCTCCGTAACGGATTTTTTTGTGTTGAGCAGCAAATCCTGTGCGTGGCGTATCCGTATTTTTGTCAGGTATTCGGAAAACGATTTTCCAAGCTGCGCGTGGAACAGTCTGGAAAAATGCGAGGCAGAGTAGCCGGAAAGGAGGGCGACCGTCTCTAGCGAAGGGTTTTCCTGATAATGCTGCTCCATGTAGTAGATGGCGTCAATAATGGGCGGCGTAAGCGGAGTCTTATGAAAAAACTGACCGGTGTCCGGTTCGGTATCACTCGCGGGGCTGACAGGAAGCCTGTTGTCCAGAATGGCAAGCAGCAGGTCGCAGAGCATACATTGAAGCCGGAAACTGCCATGGGGGGAATCCGACTGGAAAATGTCGTACATTTCCTCGAAATACAATAAAATCCGGCTGCGCGTGGCATCGGTAAAATGGTTTCGCAGCTGCGAATAAATTTCATCTAGTATATGCTTTCCGAAAGCGTCCGTGAGTGGTCTGACAAAATCCGGGGTGAACTTGATAAGGTAGGTGTGGTAGGGTGCGTTGGAGAGCGGAATCGTCCTGTGGTAGAGAAAGGGGGGCATGGTTCCGACACAGCCTGCGTTCAGTGCGTAGGAGCAGTCAGGCGTGATGGTCAGCCTGTCTCCGGAAAGGATATAACCGACCTCATAGTAATCGCTGGAAGCCTCGAGCGTGGGCATGGTGTAATCGGAATCCAGTTCCCTTTTTGTCATGTAAAAGCTGGTGTTGGCAGGCAGTGGAAATGGCATGGTGAAACCTCCTCAAAATATGGATATTTATGTATGTATCTATACAATAGCATGAAAACATAAAAATGAAAAGCATTTACACAATTATCCGAAAGAAAATTATGATATCTTGATATATAATGGAATAAACAAGGGAGGTGTTGTCATTTGAGAAAGAATGTTTTCCTGAAAAATATGCTTCATTACTGGTATATGCCGCTTTGCGGGATTTTGCTTACCAGCCTGTTAAACTTTGCGGTGGTAAGGGGCAATGAAGTGATTAGCAGCGTGATTGACCAGCTGCTTGCAGGGCAGGAGATTGTGTTTGGCAGTTTTCTTGGCGAGTTTGCAGTGCTGACGGTTACCGGTTTTGCGGCGGCATTCGTCGCGGCAGCTGTCAGCGGGAAATACGGTGTCCTCGTGTCCGCGCGCTACCGGCAGCAGGTAATACAAAAGCTGTACCGGATGGAATACCAGTACTTTGACGAGCACAATTCCGCATCGGTCATCAACAAGGTAAACGCGGACTTAAATGAGGCAGAGCGGTTCCTGGGCGAGACGCTGGTGATGCTGGCAGCGGATGCCGTCGCCGTTGTCATTTATGCGAATTATGTAAGAAGGCTCAATGCCGGCCTCTTTTTGATGGTGCTTGTGTGCTATCCGCTTGTCCTATGGATTGCAAACAGGCTGGTAAGGAAAATTCACAGCCTGACGATGACATACCGCGAGAAATCCGATGCCATTACCAGTATTGCGCAGGATGCACTCAATGGTATTATGGTGGTACGCAGCTTTGGACTTGAGGATTATTTTCAGGACAAAATGCATACGGCGACACTTGCCCTGGTGGATAATGAGGAAAAACGTGCCAGGGTTTCCAATACGGCAGTGCTCATCCGGAAGTTAATCCAGTGGATTCCCAATATTTTATGTGCGGTCTATGCGGTAGTGCTTGTCATGCATGGGAAACTGAGCGTCGGTGAGCTGCTTGCCTTTATCCTCGTGCTCAGCAAGCTGGTGGAATCGTTTATGGGACTTCCGTTTCAGATGGTGG
This sequence comes from Lachnospiraceae bacterium UBA7205, assembly GCA_002490665.1. Classification (GTDB taxonomy): domain Bacteria; phylum Bacillota; class Clostridia; order Lachnospirales; family Lachnospiraceae; genus COE1. Next base: position 87,556 of record DKUL01000053.1, read on the forward strand.
ATGCCGCAGGGAGCATTGTCAGCATACAGCGTGTGGAGGAGATTTTGCGGACACGGGAGGAAGGGGGGATAAGCCAGGGACAGAGTGTCAGCCAGCCGGAAGAGGAAATTGTGCTTGCGTTCGACAATCTGACTTTTGGCTACAGCGAGGCACAGACTGTCCTTGAGCATGCACAGTTTGAGGTGCACAGGGGAGAAAATGTGGCGTTTGTTGGCGAATCGGGCGGTGGGAAAAGCACGATTTTTCATCTTCTGTGTGGATTTTACAGGGCACAGAAAGGGACATACCAGTTATATGGCAGGGATTTTGCACAGTGGGACATCGACAAGGCGCGGGAACAGTTTGCACTGGTGTCGCAGAATGTCTTCCTGTTTCCGGCATCCATAGAGGAGAATATCCGGTATGGGCGCTGGGATGCATCCGGAGAAGAAGTTGTCGCGGCGTGTAAGGAGGCAGAAATCCATGATTTTATCGAAAGCCTTCCGATGAAATACCAGACGATAGTAGGCGAGCGCGGCGCGATGCTTTCCGGCGGACAGCGGCAGCGGATTGCCATCGCGCGTGCAATCTTAAAAAATGCGCCCATCCTGCTTCTGGACGAACCAACGTCCGCCATTGACGAAGGGACGGAGAAGGAGATTCAGCGGGCGATTGCCAGGGTGCGGCAGGGGCGTACATGCCTCACCATTGCCCACCGTCTGTCGACGATACAGGATGCAGACTGGATTTTCGAGGTAAAGAATAAGAAAATTGAGGAGGTAGGCACGTATGAACAGTACATGGAAACTATTCTGTAGAACCATGCGCGTGATGGGAAAGAGACGTTTTTTGTATTATGGCGCAATTCTTGGCATGAGTATTGGCATGGGGATGTTTTCGGTGCTCAGCTCCCTGATGATGAAGGGGGTCGTTGATATTTCCCAGTCAGGAAATTATCAGCGGCTTATCGTTACGGTTGTCTGGATAGTGGCAGCAGGCGTCGTGTCGCTGATTGTCTACCGCAGGGCGGCAGTAGTCTACAATGTGGAGGCAAAGCGTGTGTATGGAAACCTGTATGAAAAGATACTGAATCTTGAAATGGATTTGCCCTATGCGTATTACGAGAAACACCATAGCGGGGAAATGATGTCGAAGGTATCCTACGATTTGGGAAGGATGGGGGATATCTATGGTTCCCGTTTCCGGCGGATGATAATGCCGTTTCTGGAAGTAATCGTCTATCTGGTTCCGATGCTGGTACTCAGCCCGCAGCTGACACTGTGCCTTGTGGGTGTCAATGTCGTCATGCTGCTTCTGAATATGGTTCTGGCAGAGCCGTTTCGCAGGGTCAGCCGCGAACTGTCAGGGATTAACAGCAGTATGACCCGAAAGCTGTCCGACATTTTGCAGGGGATGGAGCAGGTTCGGATGTTTGCACATGGCAGGGAGACTGTACAGGAATACATACAACTCAGCCAGAAATATGCAAAAAAATCAAACCGGAAGATTCTGATAGCGTCAGGGCTTGAAAGCGGAAATCGGGGATTTGACCTGCTCTGCTCGCTTGTGTTTCTTGCACTCGGCGTATTTTTCGTACAGCGGGGTTACACTACGCTTGGCGCACTGGCGGCAATTTATACATTATATGGAAGCTTTTCGTTCCAGTTTTTACAGATGAATCGGTATATACCAGAGCTGGTGGCATATCTGGCATATGCACAGAATATTTTTGACCTGCTGGAAGAAAAAAGGGAGGAGAAAAACTGGTATGTACAAAAAGAGTGCTTTCAGGCGGACAATGATGCGGATGATACATGGATGGCGGCGATGGACAATGTCAGCTTTTCCTATGGGGACAAAGTCGTTTTGCAGAATTATTCAATGAGGGTGCAGCGCGGGGAGTGCGTGGCGCTTACCGGTCCGTCAGGCTGCGGTAAAACCACGGTCTCGAAGCTGCTGCTGGGACTTTATCCGATTGATGGGGGAACGATTACCATCGTCGGAAACTCAGTGAAAAATATGAGTAACAGGGATTTGCGGGTTTTTTTTGCCTATGTGCCACAGGAACCGTATTTGTTTGAGGGCAGTATTCTGGAAAATATCCGCATGGGCAGGCTTAGTGCGTCGACGGATGAGATTGTGGAGGCGGCAAAGGTGGCAAATGCGCATACGTTCATAATGAATCTTGAAAACGGGTATGATACACCGGTGGGGGAGCGCGGCAACCGTCTTTCCGGCGGGCAGCGCCAGCGGATTGCCATTGCGCGTGCCATCTTGAAGGGGGCGCCGATTCTGCTGATGGACGAGGCGACCTCAGCCCTGGATAATGAGTCGGAGCGGCTGGTGAACGATGCCCTGCGCAGGTTGCGTGGAAATAAGACCATCATCATGATTGCGCACAGGACATCCACAATACAGATGGCAGACAGGGTCTGCAGCATGAACACCACATAACGAAAACCCCCGCTGTTTAAAGCGGGGGCTGTCATTAGCCTTTCAAAGAGAACTGTCCGATTAAGCCGTTTAATATGGTTGCCTGCGCGGAGAGCTCTTCGCTGGTTGCGGAAGCCTCCTCGGCAGTTGCCGCATTGCTCTGTACAACCTCGGAAATCTGGTTGATTCCCTGTTCTGCCTGCCGCATGGCATCTGTCTGGTCTTCCATCATGGTCTTAAGATTCTTGGAGAAGTCGGCAATTTCCTTGATACCGTCCACAACAGAGCCGATGGCGTTTGCTGCGTTCTCTGCCGCGCGGTTTCCGTCAGCAACCTCCCGGATGGAGCCTTCAATCAGTTCCCTTGTGTCCACAGCCGCCTTGGCGCTCTGGCTTGCGAGTACCCGGATCTGGTCGGCAACAACTGCAAAGCCGCGGCCTGACTCGCCTGCCCTTGCTGCTTCGATGGATGCATTCAGGGACAGCAGGTTCGTCTGGGAGGCGATGGATTCAATCTCGGAAATAATGTCGCCGATTCTGTTGGAGGCAGTATTGATGCGCTCCATGGCAGCCATCATGGAATTCATTTCCTCGCGGCTGTTATCTGCCTTATCGGCATACTGCTGTGCCTTTATGTAAGACTGGTCTGCACTTTCCGCGCTCTTTTCCATGGCATTGGAAATTTCGGAAATAGTAGCGTGCAGCTCCATAACCGCGTTTGTCTGTTCGGTTGCGCCCTCTGCAAGAACCTGTGATGCTTCCGCAAGGTCACCGGAGCCGGACGAAACCTGCTCGGAGACATCGCCGATAGATGTTAACGTTTCGATCATCTGGTCTCTTAATCCACGCATGGACTCATATAATTTCTGGAAATCCCCGGTGTATTTTTCCGAATAACTTGATTTGACAGCATAATTTCCGCCTGCCATCTGTCCCAGGACTTCGCTGATATCATGGATAATGATATTCAGGTTATTTGCCATATCGGTTGCGTCTTTTTCCATATATTCCACTTCATCGCCGGTCTCAACCATCGGGAATGGCGATGAGAGGTCGCCGGCAGAAAATGTCTTGAGCCGCTTGCCGAGTTTTCCGAGCGGGGAGGAGATCCCCTTTGCAATTTTTCTGCCAATTTTGGTCGCCAGCGTCATCGCCATTAAAATGACGACTATGATTGCAACGGACAGGATGATGCCCGCCAGCGTGAGTGCGGAAGACAGGCGGTTTCCTTCTGTGACCTTGACGTTTAACAGGGATTCCAGACTGGTGTATATGCTGTTATACCTGCCGGACAGCTCACTGAGGGCAATATCCTGTGCCTGCCTGCACAGCTCCCTGTCCGTTGTGGCGCCAAGCGCCATAATCTCGGCGTCAAGCCGCCAGTACTCGTCCAGCTCGGAGCTGATTTTGTCGTATGTTTCCCTGCCGTCTTTCGATACGATAGTATTTTCAATATCCGCAAAATATTTTTCAAAACGGACTTTATTTTCTTCATGCTGGCTGACAACGGTAGCAATTGCGTCCGCGTCGTCATATCCGATGGCAGCGCGCAGGGATGACCTACTGTCTGCAAATTCAAACATTGCTTTTCCGATATCACCCTGTGCAAAACCAAAATTGTGCAGGGCATAAGAGTATCTGTTTGAAATGACGATAAGGGCAATCAGACCTAGAATAGCCACAATTGCCGGAATCGACGCCACCTTAAAAAAGGATTTAGTCAGCTTATGCTCAATGCTTGCCTGTTCATTCATTATCAATGTCCCCCTTTGTTTCACATTTGTAATAAATATTTGGTATAATCCTGATATCCCGGATATACACAGTCTCATAAAATATTATAGTACATTGAAAAAAATATGCAAGGCTAATTTGTCTAAAACTACCAACTGCATTTGGGGAAACATGAACAGAAATATACTTATTGAATAACCGCAACGGCTGGGAACCGTGTAAAACAGCTTGCATTTGTGTGTATGAAATGCTATGATAAAACTTATTATCATTCGGAAAGGGATACAGGTGGAGGAAGCCGTGAGGAAATTATCAAAATTTATTGGGAACAGGGATTTTTACAGGATGGTGCTGATGATTGCGGTGCCTATCATGATACAAAATGGCATCACGAATTTTGTCAGCCTGCTTGACAATATCATGATAGGGCAGGTAGGCACGGAACAGATGTCGGGCGTGGCGATTGTAAACCAGCTGATTTTTGTCTACAACCTCTGCATATTTGGCGGTGTCTCCGGTGCGGGGATTTTTACGGCACAATATTTTGGACAGGGCAATCATGAGGGGGTTCGCCAGACAATGCGTTTTAAGCTGTGGATGGTTACGATTATCACAACATTGACGGCTGCCCTTTTTTTATGCGCCGGCACGGTATTAATCAGCGGATATTTAAAAGGAGACGGTTCGGCAGAGAGCATTGCGGCAACACTGATGTATGGGAAACAGTACCTGAAAATCATGCTGGTCGGGCTGCCTGCATTTGCACTGGTACAGATTTATTCCAGTACGCTGCGCGAGTGCGGACAGACAATGCTTCCGATGAAAGCCGGGATAGCGGCGGTCGCTGTCAATCTGCTGTTTAACTATATCCTGATATATGGAAAGTTTGGCGCGCCTGCGCTCGGCGTAAGCGGTGCGGCGATTGCAACTGTGCTTTCGCGCTACGTGGAGATGCTGATTACAATTGTCGGGGTTCACAGGAAGAGCCACGGTGAAAAGGCAGCATATGCATTTGTGGCGGGACTTTACCGGACAATAAAGGTGCCGCGGGAGCTGACTTTAAGGATTATCAAAAAAGGAAGCCCGCTCCTGTTTAACGAGACACTGTGGGCGGCAGGAATGGCGATGCTGACACAGTGCTATTCTGTCCGCGGGCTGAATGTCGTTGCGGGACTGAATGTCTCCAACACGATCAACAATGTGTTTAACATTGTGTTTATTGCGCTGGGCGATTCGGTGGCAATCATTGTCGGGCAGCTGCTCGGAGCCGGAAAGATGAAGGAGGCAAGGGACAAGGACAACAAGATGATTGCCTTTTCGGTGGTGTGCTGTACCTGTGTGGCGGCAGTCATGTTTTTTATGGCGCCCTTTTTTCCGAGGCTCTACAAAATTAATGACGAGGCGAGGCTGCTTGCGCGCTATTTTATCATGGTGACGGCTTTCTTTATGCCGCAGAATGCGTTTCTGCACGCGACTTATTTTACCTTGCGCTCCGGCGGCAAAACGATTATTACGTTTTTGTTTGACAGCGTGTTTATCTGGTGCGTCAGCGTTGTGATAGCCTTTGTGCTCAGCCGTTACACGGCGCTTCCGGTTATTGCGGTCTATGCGATGGTGCAGCTTGGTGACATCATTAAGTGCGTCATTGGATTCATACTGGTAAAAAAAGGAGTCTGGCTGCAGAATATTGTGGCATAGCAGCAATGCACAATGAAAAACGGAACCAGAAAACGAGTGGGAGGGAAATGCCTATGCAGACAGTGCGACTGGAAAATTTCAGACCCATCCGCATCGGCGGTCTGCTGCTGCCGTCCAATGTACTGATGGCGCCGCTTGCGGGGTATACCTGCTATCCGTTCCGGATGCTGGCATATGAGCTTGGCGCCGGCCTGTGCTTCACGGAGATGTGCAGTGCCAACGCGCTCAAGTACGAGGACAGGGCGACAAACCGCCTGCTCATGACGACACCGGACGAGCCGGTCAGGGCAGTGCAGCTGCTCGGCGGCAGTCCGGCGGTGATGGAGCGGATGGCAGAGAGTCCGTTTTTGAGGGCATTTGACATCATTGACATCAACATGGGCTGCCCGGTGCCCAATGTGTTTAAGAGCGGTGAGGGAAGCGCGCTGATGCAGGATGCAAAAAGGGCGGCGGCAATTATAAGGGGCTGCAAGCGGAGCGGAAAAGTGGTCACGGTGAAATGCCGCGCGGGCATCCGTGAGGACGCGCTGTTTGCTGCTGAGTTTGCCCGCGTGTGCGAGGATGCGGGCGCGGACATGATTACCATCCACGGCAGGAGCCGGAGCATGATGTACGATGGGGAACCGCACATGGAAGAGATTGCGCACGCAAAGGCGGCAGTGTCGATACCGGTCATCGCCAACGGCGGGATTTTCTCCGTGGAGGACGCCGTGCGGATGATGGAGTGCACGGGCGCGGATGGGATTATGGTCGCGCGGTATGGGCTGGAGAATCCTTTTATTTTCGGGGAACTGACTGGAAAGCCCTGCCAAAAGACGGCATGGACGCTGCTGACGGAGCAGCTTGCGCTGGCTTCGCGGTATTATGATGAGACGTTTACACTGGGATATATGAAAAAGCTTGCCTCCTACATGATGAAGAAGCGGAAGGGGACGAAGCGGTACAAGGAGCGGCTGTACAGAAGCGGAAGCTTAGAAGAGCTGCGGGAGGTGCTTGCACTGATTTTTGCAGATTAAGGAACGGTGGTGGACGATATGCAGGAATTTTATCAGATAAAGGACGGCGTCCTGATACGCTACATGGGGCGCGAGGAGGAAACGGTGGTTCCGGCGGGCATTCATACGGTTGGCGAGGGTGCATTCAAGGGATGCGTGTCCCTGAAAAAGGTTGTGCTGCCGCCAGGGCTGCAATGCATTATGGGAGATGCCTTTAAGGGCTGCCGCAGACTTGAGGAGGTTGTAATACCGGACGGCGTGACATATATCGGGCGCTATGCGTTTCACCGCTGCCATGCACTGAAACGCGTGATTCTGCCGCGCTCGGTGGAGGAGCTGGGGGAGTGCGCGTTCCTGTATTGCGACAATATGCGGGAGGCGTGGATACCGGGGGTAAAGCGGCTTGGGATGGAGGCGCTCGCAAATGGGATATCACTTGAAAAGCTGGTAATTTCGCGGGATTTGGACAAAAGCTGTATCTGCGATGTCTTTACGAGCTGCGGTCAGGTCAGGGAAATCGGCTATGCCGACGGCGAGACTTTTTGCATTCCAAACGTGGTGGATGTGGTCGCGGGCGACTTCAAAGTGCCGCCGTTAATCGAATTGGTCGTGCGGGACATATTGGAGCGCATGATGGAGCTGGAAGGCAGGACGCTAGTCCGTTTCCGGGTCAATATCAAGCAAGTCGAGGTGCCGGAGGGTATCGAGGCTCTTGCCAAAAGCAGTTTTTATGATATGCGGGGGATTGTGGACATCCGGCTTCCAAAATCCCTGCAAAAAATCGAGAGCCGCGCGTTCCGCAACTGTATTGGTCTGGAGCGGGTGGTTCTGGGCGGAAATGCGATACAGATTGACGGCGATGCGTTCCGCAACTGCACATCCTTAAAAGCTGTCAGGACATGTGACGGGACGGAGTACACGTTCGAGGGATTAAATGACATATACAGGGCAGGCGGGGCACAGCTTTTGGTGTCTGCGGACGAGGTTCCGGAGCCTGTCCGCGTGATACACCGTCAGGTGTTTGGCAATTTCCGGCTCAGCGGAACGATACTGTTACAGTACCTGGGCGCGGAGTCAAGGGTCGTGATTCCGGAAGGCGTGACTGCGATTGCAGAGGAGGCTTTTGCGGGCATCGAGACCATCGACAAGGTGATTCTGCCCGAAAGCCTGCGCGAGATTGGCGCGGAGGCTTTCCGGGGATGCCTCCTGATGCAGACAATCACGTTGCCAAAGGGGCTTCGCCGGATTGGCGAGGGGGCGTTTTCGGACTGTGTGAAGCTGCTGCGCATCGAACTTCCGCAGCAGATGGATGTACTGGAAAGCAAGGTGTTTCGCAACTGCCGTACATTGCAGGAGGTGCATCTTCCCGAGGGGCTTCGCCGGATTGGGGAAAGTGCTTTTTATGGATGCGCAGGGATGAAAAGGATTCGGCTACCGGAAAGCCTTCTGCATATCGGCAGGATGGCATTTTACCGCGCCGGTCTGCGCGAGGTGCGTATTCCGGCAAGCACGACATCGGTGGGAAGCCTTGCATTTGCAAAGAGCCTTGTGCAGAAAGTGTGGATATCCGGCGGCAGTGACATGGGAAAAAGCTATGGAACGGATGTGTTTGGCGGCTGTGGGAAGCTAAAGACGCTGGTGCTTGAGGAGGGTGTGGGTCATATACCGAACCATTTTGCCTATGGATGCACGGCGCTTGTGCATGTCGTCCTGCCGCAGTCGCTGAAATCCGTGGGAAGACATGCGTTTGAGAAAACCGCCTTTCTGGCGCAGTGGAAGCAGCAGGCGTGTGGGGCGGATTTTATACTGTGGGATGGACAGCACCTTGCAGGCGAGGCATGGATTCCGGAAAATGTGCGAATCATTGCAGGAGGTGCATTTTACGGAAATACGCAGATTACAGTCGTGCATCTGCCGGAACAGGTACAGTCAGTTGGCGAGGCGGCGTTTAAGGGCTGCAAGTCACTCAGGTGTGTGCATTTTCTTTCCAATATAAAGTGTCTGGAAGCAGAAGTTTTTTCCGGCTGTACGGCGCTGGAGGAGGTTATACCGGACTGCGGTACGCCTGAGAAAATGCCCTCACGAACCGAACAAACGTGGCATGTGATTGGTGAGCGTGCGTTTTACCAATGCAGAAAGCTGCGCAGAATCCCGCTGGAACAGGTACGGTCGATTGGCAGGGAGGCGCTGTGCGGATGCAGCGCGCTTGCCGAAAGTGCCGTTCATCCGGCACTGGTCGCAGGCGAGCGCGCATTTGCGGATACCTTGCTTGGGGAGAGACTGGAAAACGGAATGCACGTGGTGGGAAATCTGGTGGTTTCCGGCGAAGCCTGCACCGGGGAAATGAATCTGCTGGATGGCGTCAAAAGCATAGAAGGCATAGCGCCCTATGCTTTTGCGGGAAATCGCGTGCTTCGCAAAATCGTATTGCCGGAGAGTGTGCGCTGGATTGGCGAGGGGGCGTTTTTTGGGTGCAGCAGTCTGGAATCGGTTGTCTTTTTGGGTGCGGAAAATGGATTTCTCAAAATCGATGCGAGCGCATTTGAAAAGTGCGGTTCCTTAAGGGAAATTTCATGCCCTGCGCACGAAATCGGGGAAGCGGCGTTTGCAGGGTGCAGCTTGCTTGTCAGGGCGGTGCTTCCCCGGGCTGGAAGTTTGGAAAAACGCCTTTTTGCAGACTGTTCGAGTCTGGCATCCTGCCGCTGTGAAAATGCAGGGACAATAAAGGCATTCTGCTTTAGCGGCTGTAAGCAGATGCAGGCATTTGATTTTGCACCAGTCAGCCGGATTGGCGCGTATGCGTTTGCAGGCTGTGAGTCTCTCAAATACGCGGAATTTCAGGATGGCGCATGCCTGGATGCACATGCCCTGGAGGATTGTGGCGGATTGGAGCGCATCTGCCTGTCCGGGAAGCAGGGCATTGTCTCATTAAGGGAGTATGCGCTTTCAGGCTGTACGGTACTCCGGCAGATTGTGTTTCGGGGAAAGGAATGGAGGCTGGAACAGTATCAGGATATCCTTTCGGAAAATATTCCTGAGATGGTAAGGCTTTTGTTCCACAGCGCATTGAGCTGCTTTACAGTCGAGCAGGAGGAGAACCTTGTCCGGTACCGCGGCGCAGCCAGTGTGGTTCGGATTCCGCCGGGCATCCGGCGGATTGCGGCGGAGGTGTTCCGCGACGCGATGATGCTCGAACAGGTGGAAATACCGGAGAGTGTGGCGTACATCGGCGCAAGGGCATTTCATGGGACGCCATGGATGGCGCAGAAGCGCAGGGAATCGGGGATGGTCATCGTGCGGGATATGCTGCTCGACGGCGCTGCCTGTGCGGGCGAGGTGACGATACCGGACGGCATCCGGCTGGTGTGCGGCTGGGCGTTTGCAAACGGTCTGGACATCACAGGCATCTGCTTTCCAGGTGCAGGGACATGCAGGCATGTGCAAGTGGAGGAATACGCTTTCCGCAACTGCATCAATCTGCAAAAGATGGTTCTCCCGGACGGCGGGGTTGTGCATTTTACAGGGCTGGCAGACCGGGAGAGGGAGCTGCCGCCCCTGGCAAAGCAGGCAGTGATGGACAGCCTGAACTGTTTTAAGACAGATGAGGACGGTGTGCTCAGGGAATGCACCGGAAATATTTCAAGACTCCGTCTTGCGCACGGCATCACGGAAATCGGGGAAGGGACATTTCAGGACGCGAATCTGCTGACGACAATTACCTTTTCAGGGACGGTGGCAAAAATCGGCGCACGCGCCTTTGCGGGCTGCAAATGGCTGTGCGAGGTCAGACAGGCAGAAAGCGTGACAGACATCGGTGCACACGCGTTTTCTGGCTGCGGCATGCTGCGCCGCGTTGAGCTGTCTGAAAATCTGTGCCGGATTGGTGCGCGCGCCTTTGAAAACTGTACTTCATTAGAAGAAATTCAGATACCAGAGGGCGTGGAGGAGATACCGGAGCGTGCATTTTACCGCTGCCACGCGCTGAAAAGTATCAGGCTGCCATCCACCATAAAAAGGATAGGAAAGGAAGCGTTTGCATTCTGCGGCGCTGCCGCCGGACTGCACGTGCCGGACAGCGTACAGGTGGGGGAACGGGCGTTTTATGGGGTGTGAGGATTGTTTTTTATTGAAACAGGGAGATTTTTATTATATACTGAAAATACGAAATGGATGGATTGCAAATTGTGTGTATGACTTTATACTGAGCGGTCAGGCTTTTCGACCGCCAGCATAATATCAGGCTGATGGTATGATTTAGAAAAGGAAGAGGTGATACCTATGTGCAGACTGGCAGCATTGAGCACGGATTCACAGGTTCATGTGGCAGATATCAAAAAAAGCATTATAGAGAATATTATAACAATTGCTGATGTTTGTAAAGAAATTGATTACATTATTCTTTTTGGTTCTTCATTGGAGGACAGGTGCACAGAACAGTCGGATATTGATTTAGCGATTATCAGCAATATCACGCGCACAAAATTTCTTCGCTCCAAAAGCTATGATAAATTTACGACCGCCTTATATAATATTGATGATGAACAGACTTACGATATTCTTCAGTTTAATTCGCTGGAGGATTTGCAAAAGAAGGATAGTGCAGTGTGCAGGGACATTGTGAGTAAGGGAAAGATTATATACAGGAGGAATGCAGTTCATGTATGAGGACTATTTGTCGAAGTCTTTGGCATGTATCATTATGGCAAAACAGGCACTTCATAATTACAAGACAGTAAAAATTAAGGATATGAAGAATATTGCGGCTTATAACATGCAGCAATCTATCGAATATATAATAAAGTATAAAATTTATAATTGCGGTAAATATACAAAAAACTCACAAATATATGACCATAACATTGACAGGATGATAAAAAAGTACTGTGTTCCATACGGAATTGATGTTCCTGTGAAAATTAGAAAAAATGCGAATATTTATACATTGTGGGAGGCGGAAAGCAGATACGATTCTGATTTTTCGGTGAGGATTGATACATTGTATGCGACAATACGTGTTGTTGAAGAATGGCTGATGGAAATACGCCCTTATTACAACAAAAAGCTGAACCAAGTCAACAAAAAACTGGGAAATATAGACGTTACTTGACTATTCATAAAACAGGGTTGTACATCATCGAACTGGGAAATGGGAGCGGCTATGAAATAGGAGAACGAATCATGTACTACCGCAAATTAGGGAATACAGGTCTTGAGGTATCAGAAATCAGCTTTGGCACGATTCCGATTTTGCAGGGAAATATTCCGGTTCTGCCGGATTATTTTAATCTGGATGAGACCGAGGCGCTTGCAGTGATGGCACATGCATACGAGCTGGGCTGCAACCTGTACGATACGGCAATTGTGCCGGAGTACGGTGATGCGGAAATCAAGCTGGGGAAATTCGCGGCGCGCGTGGGACGGGAGCATATCATCCTCTCGGACAAGGCGCGCTTTTTTGGCGGCAGTGAGATGTATCAGGCAGTGGAAACTTCCTGTGAGAATCTCGGCACGACGCCAGACCTGTATTTTGTACATCAGGTGGATGCCAGCCATGAAGATGAAGTCTTTGGCAGGGGCGGGGCATTGGATGCGCTTACGGAATTGAAGGCAGAGGGAAAAATCCGGTTTGCCGGGATTGCGACACACTATTATGACATCCTGCTGCGTGGCGCGCAGGATGAGCGCGTTGATGTGCTGCAGGGCAGCGGCAACCTGTTAGAACGCGGAATGCTCGACCGCATCCGGCAGGAGATGCTTTTTCGCGGAAAAGGGTTTCTGGTCAACAAGGTGTACGCGGCAGGGCTTCTCCCCGCGCGGTTTCCGGTGCGGACGCTGATTGGCTTTGCGCTGGATTATCCTGTGTCAAGCGTCCTGGTTGGACTTGGCACCAGGGAGCAGGCGGATGCTGCGATGGGGTGGGATGCCAGGAACCCAAAGCCGCAGCTTCCCTCCTTTGAGGAAGTACTCTCCGTGCTGGAAAAAGAGTACGCCCCGATTCCGTGTGACCGGTGCCAGCGGTGTGTCTGCCCGCACGGCACGGAAATCCATACCTTATTCCGGCAGTACCAGTACTTTCATCTGGGAAAGGATTACTGGGCGCTGAAAAAGCTGGGGCTTGGCATTGCCCGGAGCGCGGCATATTGCCGGGAATGTGTGGCAATGCCCTGCATGGATGCGTGTCCGCAAAAGATACGCATTGCCCAGAAGATGCAGGAACTCGAGCGGCTGGTTCTGGACTATCCTGTAGGGAAATAGGACTTCCGGGCGGAGTTTTCTTGTGAATATCTGGATACAATCAATAACAGTTTATTGAAGAGAAAGGACAAACAAATGAAACATTGTGGAACGCAAAGGTTAGGGACGGACAGGCTGATTCTGAGAAGATACGTGAAAGAGGATGCTGCGGCGATGTATAAAAACTGGGCATCGGATAAAGAAGTGACCCGATTTTTGACATGGCCGACCCATTCTGGTCAGGAGATAAGCCAGGGCATAATCAAAGACTGGGTAAGCCAGTATTCCAATGAGCGTTATTATCACTGGGCGATTGTTCTGAAGGAAAATGGAGATGCGCCGATTGGGGATATCGCTGTGGTGGACATGAAAGAAAACATTTCGATGGCACATATTGGATACTGTATTGGAAGAGCCTGGTGGCACAGGGGAATTGCGTCAGAAGCCCTGAAGGCGGTTATGGACTTTCTCTTTGATGCAGTGGATGTTAACCGGATTGAGGCAAGACACGACCCGGGAAATCCCAACTCAGGTAAAGTAATGAAAAAATGTGGAATGAAATATGAGGGAACGCTGCGCAGTGCTGACCGGAACAATCAGGGAGTATGCGACGCCTGCTATTATGCGCTGTTAAAGTCGGAACGCTGACTTCTGGCGCCGCATTTTTCTGTACTTATTTTGCTGGCTGGCATAGGCATCTGACTGCTTCCGCAAACGCTTCCTCCGAGAGTTCTCCCGGCGCGTAAGCCGCCTGGTTCAGCGTGCCGACCAGGGATTGCAGTGTGGCATCCTCCATCCGCAGGACGCCGTTTTGGACAAGCAGGGCAGCCTGCTCCTCAAAGTTTTTCGCGGCAGAAAGCTGCCTTGAGAAGTGTCTGCGGACGATCCGGCGATACCGCATCAGCAGCTTTTCACTGCGGTCTGCGCGGCTGTAGCGGTAGTGCCAGATACATTTGATTACAAGAAGGCGCACTGGCAGAACCATGAGCAGCAGTACCAGACAGACCGCAAACCCAAAGGTGGAGGTCTGTATTGCGCCGGCGAGGGCAGCTTCCCCGTCTGTCTCCGATTCGGCGCCACCCTGTGCGTCATCGTTCTGGAACAGTCTTAGAAACATGTCCCAGATGCTGCCCCGGTTTTCATCCTCCTCTGTCTGGTAGGGTGTCAGCTCCACAGGCCGCCAGCCGAAATTCTCATCATACACCTCCACCCACGCATGGGCGTTTCCGTCCGACACATCATAGGAGATGACGGATGCCTGCTGCGGCAGGATTTCTGAAGCCGTGTTCGAGGAACGGATGCTTGTCCGGTCATAGTATTGCGCGGCATCCAGGTCTGTCAGCGTGCCGTCCTGTGCAACCTCCATGGCATCGACCGCGTAGCCCTCCACGTAGCGCGCAGGAATCCCCATATACCGCAGAATCAGCACGGCGGCGCTCGCATAGTGGGCACAGTAGCCCTTTTTCTTTTCCGTCAGGAAATAATTTACAAAATCCTTGCGTCTCGGTGTGACGCCGGGGCTTAACGTGTATGGAAAATTCTGCTGGAAATAGTCGCGCAGCTGGCTGATGATTTCCTGCGTGGAGCCACAAAGCCCTGTTTCCCTGCAAAAGTCCGCGATGACGGTTCGGTTTTCCGCTGGAATGTCCAGCCAGATTCCGTTGTCAGGGGGCGCCGGCTTTTTGACGAGCTGTTCCGTAAGCAGCGGATAAAAGGTATACTCGAGCGCCATCCCGTGACGCAGGATTTTGTCTGTGTCTGTGGAGTAATAGGGAAGATACACGCCAGCCGGCGCGGCAACATTTTGAATCTTCATCACGCCGCGCGCATGGTCGGGAACGGTGGCAGCATAGCCTTCCATCAGTAGCGTGGCAGTCTCCTCGTTCCACGCGTCCGCGCGCAGCGTGTCGTCCAGGATGCTCCAGTTGTTGGCGTAAGGGCGGTACTGGGCGCCCACAAACGTTTTCAGGTACATCCTGTCATACGTGTAGGGGACAAATTCCAGTGTCAGATCCGTCTCGTAATCCAGCCGCACGGAGTTGACGCCGCCGAGCCGTCCGTTGACGAGTCCGCCTGTCGTCGGGTAAAAATTAATCAGACCCATCACGCCGAGCAGGTAAAAATTCTCCATGGTGTCCATCGTGTGGAGCTTAAAGGCGCTCCTGCTGTGTGCGGTGACATACGCATTTTTGGGCAGCACAAGCTCCACGATGCCGCAGATGACACAGCAGAGCAGGAGGATGCCGAGCAGTGCGCCCGCGGCCGCCCTGCCGCAGAAGCTGTCCGAGAAGCGGTGTTTTTTTGCTGCCTTATACACGGACTTGCGGTAGGGCTTTGTGTTGACATTCTGCATCTGGTAGCGGTTCTGGCGGAAAACATAGACGGTAAGGATGCCTGCCGTGTACAGGATGGCATATCCCGCCGAGGGCTCGTGTTCCAGATAAACCGGCACGAGCAGGAAAAAGGAGGAGGGGAGGAGGATGGGCAGGCAGTGCATCCTGTGGGATATCAGCCCGTTTGCAATGCTGCATCCAATCAGTGCGAAGTAGCACATGGCGACGGAGATGGCAAGGGAGTGGTTTTCCACCTGTTCGGCATAGCTGATTTGCGCGCTCGTCTCAAAAAAGGACGTCGCGGCGGCGGAGATGTCGTTCAGGATGCCGTAAAAGCCGCTGCTGATATAGGTCTGAAGCCCCTGTCCGGCATACAGCACAAGCCCGAAGAGGAGGATGTAGCCCGCATTTTCCCACCGCGGGGAAAGGTACAGGGATGCACAGTACAGGGAGACCAGCAGCGCGGCAATAAAAAATCCTCCCTTTTCGTAGGCAATGTCAAAGGCGGACAGCATCCCGCCAAGACTTCCGGTGATGATTGCAAACAGGAAAAAGGCGCGCACGAAAAAATCCGTCCACCGGGTTTCCCGCTTTCCGAAAAAGCCGCCGGATAAGTAGATACCCTCGGACAAGGCAATGCTTTCCTGTGAAAATGTTTTTTCCCTTCCTGACCGTTTACGCATCTTATCAATCATTTACACAAACCTCCAATTGCACGGCATCTTCCTTTTGCGCCAGGCACAGATAGCTGTCGAGCTGCGGATAACAGTTTCGCATATACTGCTGTATCATCTGGCTGCTGTGTGCCTGCAGGTCCGTGCGGAAAATCGCGCAGAATGCCGTGTCAAGCTCTGCCGCGCTGGCGCAGGAGTGGCTGGCGAAGGAAAAGGAATGGTTGTCCCAGACCAGCAGCCTTAGAAAGGTCTGTCCTGTAATCAGGCCGTGGATTTTGCGGTAGCCTTCCGCCAGAAGCTTTTCTGCCGCGGTTTTTTCCGGGGGAAGCGCAATCAGCACAACCCGCTCGCTGCCTGCAAGTGCGGTGCGTTCCTTCACCATCAGCTCCGGCTGCCGTGCCGAGAGCTTCCAGTGGATGTCCCTTGGACGGTCGCCGGGCTGGTAGGTGCGGATGTCCGTGACCTCGCTGTAGTCGCTGCCCTTGTGCTGGCTCTCCGACAGCTCGGCGGTGCCGGAATACGCGTCGGGAAGCTCGGATGATGCGATATCATCCTGTCTGGGGAGCACATAAAGGCTGCATTCCATGTCGCAGGCTGTATGTACCATAAAAATGCCCAGCAGGTCCGTGAGGATAAATTCCCGGCACGCAAAGACCACCCGCCCGAGTTCCGTGACCGTGACCGTCATGTGAAACTGCTTGTCTCCGCGCGGGGGAACCGGCAGCAGGAGCATATGGCGGTCGGAAGTGCCGTAAAATGCATTTCCGGCGGTAAATATCCAGGTTCCGCGCAGGGTGCAGAGCAGGCTTTTGTTCCGGATTGAAAAAATGACACAGATGTCATCTTTCTGCCGGACTGCAAATTCATTATTTTGGATGGAAACGGTATCCTTTTCCATAAAAATGGTTCCGGTGACAAAGTCCGCAAGCTTCCAGACCACCAGAAAGGAGAGCGGCACGAGCACCGTGAGTATCACACCAATGACAATAAACAGGTATCCGCGCAGGGCGAGAAAGAGCAGGATGTTTCCAAGGTAAACGAAAAGAAATGCTGCCAGGTGCAGAAAGGACAGCCGGACTTTTTTTGGTGATGCTGCTTTGTTATGCATGGTAATCCTCCAAAAGATAAGGGATGAGACATTTTCAGAGCTTGGGACACCGCACTGTCTCAGCCAGCCTGCTGACTGCCGCCGCCACAGTGACGCCCTCCGCGCGGGAGCGCGCACTCAGGCGGACGCGGTGGCAGAGCACATCGCAGAGGACACTCTGCACATCCTTTGCCGTCACAAAATCGCGTCCTGCAAGCATCGCCATTGCGCGCGACATGCGCAGCAGCGCGATTCCTCCGCGCGGGCTTGCACCTGATGCAAAAAGCGGATTGTCCCGCGTTTCCTCCACCAGGTTTACGATATACTCATAAATGGAATCCTCGACAAAAATGGCCTCCGTCTGTGTCTGGACTGTCTTTAGTTCTTCAAGGGAGAGCACAGCAGATATGTCAGAGAGCCGGTTCCAGACTTCGCCTTTTAGTAAGGCGACTGCATCTTCGTGTTTGGGGTAGCCCATGGACAGGCAGACCAGGAAGCGGTCAAGCTGCGATTCCGGCAGCAGCTGTGTGCCCGAGGAGCCAGCCGGGTTTTCCGTCGCAATGACGATAAAGGGATCCGGGAGCCTGCGCGTCTCACCCTCGATGCTCACCTGGCGTTCCTCCATGACCTCGAGGAGTGCGGACTGCGTCTTGGGGGAGGTTCTGTTAATCTCGTCGGCGAGAAGCAGGTTGCAGAATACCGCGCCCTTCTGAAATTCGAAAGCGCCCTTCTGGCTGTGGTACATCGAGAATCCAAGAAGGTCGCTTGGCAGGACATCCGGCGTGAACTGCACCCGCCTGTAGTCGAGCGAGAGCACCCGCGCAAACGTTGTCGCAAGTGTCGTCTTTCCGACCCCTGGAATATCCTCCATCAGAATATGTCCCCCGCCGATAATCGCGGCGAGCACCTTCTGCACGATTTCTTCCTTTCCTTTGATAATGCTGTTCACGGCCTGCTGCACCGCCGCCAGCAGGGTGCCTGTATTCTTTTGCATCATATTGATTCCTCATTTTCTATTTTTAATATTTGTCAGAGCCTTTGCGGCTTGCTGCTTCTATCGCATTAGTATTTCCATATATTCCCAGTTCATACAGCAAATCGGACTGGTTTGCTGCTGTTATACTGGCGGTCGAAAAGACTGACCGCTCAGTATAATTTGATGCGCACAACCGCATAAGGAAATATGCCGCTTTGCGGCTGCGGTTGGCGCGATACTCACGGCAGATTTCATCTGTCGTGAGTATATTTGTTTTTTGGCGCACTGCAATGCGGTATGATGATGGACGGTTTGATAAATGTCAGCTCATGCGGCGATTCCGGATGCTCGGAGCGGAACAGCATCTGGAGCGCTAGCCGTTTGCCGAGCAGTCCGGTCGGGACGTTTGCCGTGGTGATGCGGCCTGCGACATTCGCATATTCGCCAGTGTTGTCAAATCCCGTGAGCACGACAGGATGCGCGCCGCGTGCCGGGTTGTTGTCGATGTAGGACTGTACGAAGTTCGCGACAAAATCACTGGCACAGACAAAGGCAGTCGGCCAGTGCTTGAGTTGATTTAAAAATGAATATAATTCCTTTTCATAGGAAAAAATATCAATGCGTCCTGTGAGACAATATTCCGAGCGGACGACAAGTCCCTGCTTTTCCATGCAGTCACAGTAACCGCGGTAGCGCTCAAGATTGGTCAGGGCGTAATTGATGTCGCCGAGGAAGCCAATCTCGGTATGCCCGTTCTGTATCAGCGTGTTCGTGATTTCGAACTCCGTGCGGAATCCTTCGATTAAGAGCAAATCGCCGTTCAGCTCGCGGTCGGACAGGGAGGGGACTGTGTCGAGAAATACTTTGGGCACCGAAAGCTCATTAACCGTGCCAAGGATGTCCGGGTCGTAGACATTCAGCACGACAATACCGTCCACGCTGCCGTTTTGGAGAATGGCAGGCAGTTGAAAGGATTTCGTGTACACAGATGGGACATAGGTATAGAGCAGGTTTACCTTATAATAGGAAAGCTCCTGTGCCATGCGATGAATAATGTTTGTCCAGAACAGCGCTGAGTCTGGTCTGGAGACAATCAGTGAGACAGTGCGCTGTTCCTCAAGCGGCTGTTCCAGTATTTGATAGGGAAGCTTGGCATATCCAAGCTCGCGCGCCTTCTCAAAAATCAGTTCCCGCAGGGAATCCGACACACCTGCCTGGTTGTTAAATGCCTTGCTGACGGTGACTCTGGATATATTGAGGGCATCTGCGATATCCTTCATCGTAACTTTTTCCATAAAATAGAATCTCTCTTTCCATCAATTGACGCAGACAACCGCCTGCGTAGCAGATTAGTACGTTTATTTGGTTCTTATTATAGCACAGGCAAATGCAAAAGACAATAAATTAGTTTACAAATGTTAATTATAATAAATGAACTATTTTTTTGCCGGTTTGAATATAATGTAAATATATTTTGACAGTTCAAACAGGATTAAAACGCATATAATATCACTACGTATATGTAAAATTATACAGTGGTGCAGCCGGAGACAGAAAGAAATAGATACGTCATTGCTAAAAAGTGGGGAATTCCTGTAGATTTAACTTTTATAACGAAAAATGTTAATAAATGTAATGACGGAATATGCATAATAAAATAACAAAACAAAAGGAAAATAGGGCAATAATGCTAAAATGTACATAATTTTGTTAGATATAATAATGAAATTGCTAAAATGTGTTGACATAGTAATTTATAAATGTTAATATAACGTTAACAAAAATAAATAAAAGGAGGTAAAGCAAATGGGTATTCACAAATCGACTGACGGAGGGAGGATTCGCCACGGCAAACCCTGGTGGAAACGATGGTCACGCGATGACACGGAGCTGTTTGTGCTGTCGCTGCCGACCCTGCTGTGGTTCTTGATTTTCACGTATCTGCCGATGTTCGGCATCATCATCGCGTTTAAGAATTACAGGCTCCAGCCGGGCGGACATGGTTTTATCTACAACCTGCTGCACAGTGAATGGGCGGGATTTGGAAATTTCAAATATTTCTTTACATCCAATTCATTTACCATGCTTTTGCGCAATACCATTCTCTACAACATCGCGTTCATCATCATCAGTGCGAGCGTTGCGGTAGGAGGGGCGCTGATGCTCAGCAGTATGCGCAACAAGAGAGGGTCGAAGGTATACCAGACCATGATGTTCCTTCCCTACTTTATGTCATGGGTTGTGGTCAGCTATTTTGTCTATGCGCTGCTGACACCCGAGCGCGGTTACATCAACGGCATCATTACCGCACTGGGCGGCGAGCGCATCATGTGGTACCAGGAGAACAAGTACTGGCCGTTCATTATCGTGTTCCTGAATACATGGAAGGGCATGGGCTATGGAATGGTCATCTACCTGGCGAGCATCACCGGAATTGATCCGTCACTCTACGAGGCGGCAGTCATGGATGGCGCGACCAAGGCACAGCAGGCAAGGCATATCACGCTTCCGGCGATTAAGCCCGTCTTTGTCATGATGCTCATTCTGGACTGCGGCAAAATCTTTAACTCGGATTTCGGTCTGTTTTTCCAGGTCACGGGACAGCTGCCCGCATCACTGTACACGACGGCATCGACATTCGATACGTACATCTACATGGCAATCCAGTCCACGGCACCGATCGGGCAGACGGCAGCGGCATCATTCTTCCAGGCAATCTGCAGCTGCGGTACGATTCTGCTGGCAAACTGGGTAGTGAGCAAGATTGACAATGAGAACAGGATTATATAGAAGGAGGTGTGTCACGTGGCAAAACAGGATAAAAGCGGACAGTCCCTGAACCAGATTAAGACATCGACCAACATTGTGTTCAACATCGTGTTTCTGATACTGGCAATTATGTGTGTGATTCCGCTGTTGTTTGTTTTTTCGATATCCATTACGGACGAGGAGGCAATCCGCCAGAATGGATATCAGCTGATTCCGCAGGCGCTGTCAGGTGCAGCATATGAATTTCTGTGGAATGAGCGCCTGACAATCCTGCGCGCGGCATTTATGTCCGTGCTGGTGACAGTTGTCGGCACAGTTATTTCCATCGCGCTCAACACATCGATGGGATATGTGGTTTCGAGGAGGAACTTCAAATTAAAGAAACTTTATACATGGCTGATTTTTATTCCGATGGTATTCAACGGCGGAATGCTGGCAAGCTATGTGGTCGTAAGCAATATTCTGGGCTTAAACAACAGCATCTGGGCGCTGATTCTGCCCCTTGCGTGCTCGGCGTTCAGCGTGACCATCTGCCGTACATTCTTCCGGACAACGGTTCCGGATTCCATCATTGAGTCGGCAAAGATTGACGGTGCGGGTCAGTTCCGCATCTGGTCACAGATTGTACTTCCGATTTCCAAGCCCGTCATGGCGACCATTGGTATGTTTGCGGCATTTGGCTACTGGAATGACTGGTTTCAGGCATCCCTGTACATTCAGGACACCAAGCTTCAGACCTTGCAGTCCCTGTTAAACCAGATGCAGAAAAACATCGAGTATATCGCAAACAATCCCTATGGGGGACTTTCCATGCAGGAATACAAGCTGTCGATGCCGACAGAGAGTGTCCGCATGGCAATTGCAATCGTCATTATTGTACCAATTGCATGTACTTATCCGTTCTTCCAGAAGTACTTTATCTCTGGACTGACAATCGGTTCTGTTAAGGAATAAACATGAAAAAATAGGAGGATTTATTATGAGGTTAAAAAAGTATAGGAAAGTGTTGGCAGCAGGTCTTGCGGCAGTGATGACGATGGGAATGCTCACGGGCTGCGGCGGCGGAGGCGGAAACAATGCCGGAAATGGCGGTGGCGGACAGTCGTCATCCTCCGGCAGTCAGGGAAACTCCTCGTCGCAGGATGCGGGCAGCGGGGAAATCGTTCCGCTGAAATGGGTGACAATCGGAAACGGTATGCCCTCCAATTACGACTCATGGATTGCAAAGGTCAACGAATACATTGGCGAGAAGGTAGGCGTCAGCCTTGACATGGAAGTAATCCCCTGGGGAGACTGGGACAAACGCCGCAATATCATTGTCAGCACCAATGAGCCCTATGACATTATCTTTGGAAACGGAAACAACTATATTGCCGACATTAACCTTGGCGCATACTATGACATCACGGATATGATTGACGCCAACATGCCGGGCTTAAAGCAGCTGATGCCGGACAAATACTGGGATGGTGTCAAGGTGAAGGACAGGATATATGGCGTGCCGACCTACAAGGACAGCTCGATTTCCAACTATGCTGTCTGGGACAAGGAGCTGGTTGACGAGTACAACTTGGACCTTGCGTCCCTGACGGAAATTGAGTCGCTGACCGATATTTTTACGACATTGAAGGCGGACAAAAACGACTATCCGGTCTACACGAAAAATGACGGCGTTTACTATATATTTGACGTATATGACCAGATTGGCGCCGGTACACAGATTCTCGGCGTGCGCTATGACGACGCGGATGCGCGCGTGTGCTTCACGCTGGAAGAGCCGGATATCTACTCCGCACTGGAAACACTGCATGAGTGGTATCAGAAAGGCATCATCAATCCCGATGCGGCGACATTGTCCGAAGCGCGTGTCTACAATATGTGGCGCGTGGCACAGGGCTGGGAGAGCGCAGGCATTACCTCGTGGGGACCTCAGATGGGCAAGGAAGTTGCCGTTCAGAAGGTCGGTGACACGATTCTCTCCAATGAGACTGTGCGCGGTTCCCTGAACATGGTTTCCATCAACACAAAGTACCCTGAGAAATGTCTGCAGCTCCTTGACTTAATCAACACGGACACCAAGCTGCGCGACATGTTCTACTATGGTGAGGAAGGCGTAAACTTCGAGTACACAGCGGATGGCAAGGCACACAAAATCAACAACGACTGGGCAATGGCAGGTTATACACAGGCATCTTATTTCACCGTGACACAGGTTGACACGGACGAGTATGACCAGTGGGGTGAGATTAAGGAATTAAATGAGCAGGCGGTTTCCTCTGTCATGCTTGGATTTACCTTTGACACGGCAGAAGTATCAGACAAACTTGCAAACTGCCGCGAAATCTGGATGCGCTACCGCAGCGAGGTCATGACTGGCGTGCAGGATCCGGCAGTGGCGGTGCCAAAGATTAAGGAAGAGCTGATGAAGGCAGGATGGCAGGATGTGATGGATGCAGCACAGAAACAGGTTGACGAGTACATGGCAGCCAAAAAATAAACAGGAATGGCAGGTGATAGCAGATTATGACAGAAAAAGCCACAACCAGAATTATCGGAAAGGATTTGCCAAACATCCCATGGCAGGAGCCGGAGGGGACGGAAAAGCTGCCCTTGTGGCGCTATGCGGAAAATCCGATTATCGAACGTTTTGCAACAAAAAATTCCAACAGTATTTTTAACAGTGCAGTCGTACCTTTCGGGGATGGATTTGCAGGCGTGTTCCGCTGCGACAGCAAGTCGATTAGCATGGACATTTTTACGGGGTTCAGCAAGGACGGCATTCACTGGGAGATTTCCGATGAGCCGATTGTCTTCCAGGGGGCGCACCCCGAGGTGGCGAAACGGGATTTCCGCTACGACCCGCGCGTATGCTTTATCGAGGACCGGTATTATATTACATGGTGCAACGGCTATCGTGAGTATCCGACCATCGGAGTAGGCTATACCTTTGACTTTCAGGATTTTTACCAGCTGGAAAACGCGTTCCTGCCATTCAACCGCAATGGCGTGCTGTTTCCGCGGAGAATACAAGGCAACTACTACATGCTCAGCCGTCCGAGCGACAATGGGCACACGCCGTTCGGGGATATTTTCCTGAGCGAAAGCCCTGACTTAAAATACTGGGGCTGCCACCGCTACGTGATGGGAACCATCAAGGGCGATGCCTCGGCATGGCAGTCCACAAAGATTGGCGCGGGAAGCGTGCCGATTGAGACAAGCGAGGGCTGGCTGTTAATTTACCACGGCGTCATCAATACCTGCAACGGCTTTGTCTACAGGATGGGCTGTGCGCTGCTGGATCTGGATGAGCCATGGAAAGTGCGAAAGAGAACAAAGAATTATATTTTAGGTCCCCATGAACTGTATGAATGTGTCGGGGATGTGCCCAATGTGGTATTTCCATGTGCAGCGCTGACGGATGCGGCAACGGGTAGGATTGCAGTCTATTATGGCTGCGCGGACACGGTGACCGGACTTGCATTCACGACAGTAGACCGCCTGATGGCGTATATGGATTCAGAAGGCTGAACCGGATATACAGGCTGCCGCAAAAATGAAGAGCGATTGCTACAATCTTTTTTGCGGCAGCCTTTTTGGAGAAATTGTATTCTATGCGGATTGTACCGGCAGGGAACTGCCGGACATAAAACGGAGTTAGTGTGAAAAAAGACATTTCACCATCCTGATTTATACGCCTGCTAAAGCAGGCAGATGGGAGTTAGTGTGAAAAATAAATTTTTCACACGCAAATTTGTGCCTGCGGCTCAAAGTTTGCAGGTTATGAGAAAGGCATGGTAATCAAAATGATGCATTTTTTGGATAAGAGAGTGAATGTGATCTGTGAGGAACTGAAACGATTAAAGGTGAAGCAGAAATTTGAAATCGACAACTGGAAGTACAAGGAGGGCAATTTTATCCGCCCCGAGGAAGCCGAGGCAGATGCTGCGGCGTGGGAGGACTTTGACTGCCGGCACATGCACTGGTATGGAAAAGACCGCCATTACTGGTTTAAGACGACGTACCAGGTGCCGAAGGAGCTGGACGGAAAGCGCATGTGGCTGCATGTGCGCACACAGATTGACGAGTGGGATGACGCGAAAAATCCGCAGTTCTTACTGTTTGTGAACGGGGAGGTCATTCAGGGAATCGACATGAACCACCGCGATGTGTTGCTGTCGACAGCGGCGAAGGCAGGAGACGTGCTGGAGCTTGGTTTACAGGCATACACGGGAACACTGCACACGGAGTTTAACCTGATTGTCGAGATGCAGGAAATCGATGCGCTGATTGAGAAGCTCTACTATGACTTGTGGGTGCCGCTCGCGGCATTTACCAGGATGGAGGAGGACGACAAGAATCGCAAGGACATCACGGAAATCCTGAACAACACGGTCAATTACCTTGATTTGCGCACGCCGTACTCGGACGAATTTTACCGCACGCTGCAGCAGGCGTCCGACTATATCGACAAGGCGTTGTATGACGAGATGGCTGGATACCAGGATGTCATCGCCACATGCATCGGACACACGCACATTGACGTTGCATGGTGGTGGACGGTTGCGCAGACAAGGGAAAAGACCGGACGCAGCTTTGCGACGGTGCTAAAGCTCATGGAGGAATATCCGAATTACAAGTTTATGTCGAGCCAGCCGCAGCTCTATGCTTTCTTAAAAGAGCGCTATCCCGAGCTGTATGAAAAGGCAAAGGAGCGCATCAGGGAAGGGCGCTGGGAGCCGGAGGGCGGCATGTGGGTCGAGGCGGACTGCAACCTCACCTCCGGCGAGTCGCTTGTGCGCCAGTTCATGCACGGCAAACGCTTCTTCAAGGAGGAGTTTGGGGTGGATAACCGCATTCTGTGGCTGCCTGACGTGTTCGGTTACTCCGGGGCGCTGCCGCAGATTATGAAAAAGTGCGGAATTGACTATTTTATGACGACAAAGCTTGCGTGGAACCAGTTCAACAAAATTCCCTACGACACCATGATGTGGCGCGGCATCGACGGCTCAGAGGTGCTGACGCACTTAATCACGACACTCGGTGTCCATCAGCCAATCAAGGACTTCTTTACCACCTACAACGGCATGCTCCATCCCGACGCAATCATGGGCGGCTGGATGCGCTACCAGAACAAGGACATCAACAATGATATCTTAGTGTCTTACGGATATGGCGATGGCGGCGGCGGCCCGACAAGGGAAATGCTTGAGACATCCATTCGTATGGAAAAAGGCGTCAAGGGGATTCCCAAAGTGCGCCAGACGTTTGCGCGCACCTTCTTTGACGAGCTAAAGGAGCGTGTCGGCAGCAATAAACGGCTTCCGGTCTGGGAAGGGGAACTGTACTTTGAGTACCATAGGGGAACACTGACCTCCATGGCAAGAAACAAGCGCGCAAACCGCAAGTCGGAGCTTGGGCTGATGGATCTGGAGCTGTTGTCTGTCCTGACAAAACAGGCGATGGGCTATCCCAGGGAGACGCTCGATGCCATGTGGAAGGTCGTGCTCCTGAACCAGTTCCATGATATTTTACCCGGCTCTTCCATCCATGAGGTCTATGAGGTGACAAAGGAGGAGTACGAGAAACTGGCTGGTCAGCTTGCAGCGCTGACTGAAGCACGCAGCAGGGAAATTGCGGGAACTGGCGATGCCGTCACCATTTTTAATACGACGGGACAGGTGCGCGACGATATTGTCAACCTCGGTGCGCTGGAGGGCAGTGCGCTGGTGGATGCAGACGGCACCCTGTATCCAATCCAGAAAACAGGGGATGGAAGCGGAAACGTGGCATATGTGCATGGTCTTCCGCCAAAGGGCTATAAGTCCTTCAAGGTCAGCCAGACGGCTGTGGAGGAAAAAACGCCGTTTACACTCGTCGGGGAATACCAGCTGGAAACACCGTTCTATACCGTTGAGCTTGACAAACAGGGCATGTTTACCAGCATTTATGACAAGGAGAATGACCGCGAGGTGATTCAGGAGGGACAGCGCGCCAATCTGCTTCGGATGTATGAGGATAAGCCGATTTACTTCGATAACTGGGACATTGATATTTATTATACGGAAAAATACTGGGATGTGGACAGCGTGGAGCATATGGAGTGGACGGAAATCGGCGCCGTGCGTGCCGTGCTCGAAATCACGAGAAAGGCATCGCAGTCCACGATACAGCAGAACATTATCTTCTATGCGGACAGCCGCAGGATTGAGTTTGCGACCTATGTGGACTGGAAAGAGCACCAGACGCTGTTAAAGGTGCATTTCCCGGTGGCAGTGCACACGGACGAGGCGGCGTTTGACGTACAGTTTGGCAACCTGACCCGCAAGACACACCAGAACACGAGCTGGGATGTGGCGCGCTTTGAGAGCTGCGGACAGAAGTGGATGGATTTGTCGGAGGGACATTACGGCGTATCCCTGCTCAATGACTGCAAGTACGGACATTCCGTCAAGGATTCCAACATGGCGCTGACGCTGATTAAATCAGGAACCGAGCCGAATCCGACAACCGACCAGGAGGAGCATGTGTTTACCTATGCCATCTATCCGCATGCGGAGGGCTGGCGCGCGGCAGGCACGGTGGCAGAGGCATACAAGCTGAACCAGCCGCTGCTCGTGCAGACACAGACAGCGGAGCAGGAAGCATATTTCTATGCATCCGTGGTCCACGCAAACGTCATTGTCGAAACCATCAAAGATGCTGAGGATGGCAATGGAACAGTCCTTCGTCTATATGAGTCGGAGAATGCCTACACGAAGACAAAGCTGACGGTAAATGCGGATTTTGAGAAAGCGTATATCTGCAATCTGCTCGAGGAGACAGAACACGAGGCGGCGGTGGCAGGAAAAGAGATTGAAGTCGTGCTCAAACCATATGAAGTGGTGACCGTGAAGGTTGTGTAAAGGAAATACTGGAAATGTAGCACTGGCGGCCGGCCTTTTTGACCGCCAGTATACATAAGGGGAAGGATGCATTATTGAAAAAGGAGACAGAAGTATGATAAAAAGAAAAAGATATGGCAAAAAGTTAATGAGCATTATTCTGGCAGCGTCCATGACGATTAGCCTGGCAGCGTGCGGCGGAAAGAACAATACAGATACCCAGCCTGCGGAGCAGGAAACCGTGCACACAGAAGCGAATACGGAAATCAGTGCAGACACATCCGCTGGGACAGGGACAGACACCCAGCAGACTGCATCAAAATATACCATAACTGGCGAAAACGACAACAAGGAACTGACCATGACCCGCCAGCCGGAGGCATCCTACTGGTTTCCGGCACAGCTTCTAGAGTGGAATGCCAATGAGGATGAGGACCTGATTTTTAATGTCAGCACTGTTCCGCTCGCAGAGCGTGCAGACCTCGCCCTGCTTGAGCCGGTGAACGCAACGCAGAACAAAGACACAAAGGTCATGGCAATCTCCATCATGAACGGCAGCACCAGCGGAAATGCGCCGCATGGACTGAACAAGGCGGAGGCAAACACCTTCACATACTGGCAGTATGTGGATACCCTCGTATACTGGGGCGGCTCGTCCGGAGAAGGACTAATCGTTGCACCAAGCCCGGATGTCGTGGACGCAGGGCACAAGAACGGCGTAAAGGTCATAGGAACCGTGTTTATGCCGCAGGCGGCGCACGGCGGTAAAATCGAGTGGCTTGACGACCTTTTACAGAAGCGCGAGGACGGAAGCTATCCTGTTGTGGATAAACTGATTGAGGTGGCGGAAATTTACGGATTTGACGGATGGTTCATCAATCAGGAGACAGAGGATGCGCTGACAAAAGACCATGCCGACAGGATGCAGGAGTTTCTTGCTTATTTCAAACAGCAGGCGCCGGATCTGGAACTGATTTATTATGACTCGATGACAGCAGGCGGTGAGATGGACTGGCAGAATGCACTGACTGAGAAAAACGCGCCATATCTGAAGGATGCGGAGGGCAATTCAGTGGCAGATTCCATGTTCCTGAATTTCTGGTGGACGACAGACACCCTTGCGCCCGAGGAACTGCTGAAAAGCTCCGCGGAGCTTGCCGGGGAAAAGCAGATAGACCCCTATGATTTGTATGCGGGTGTCGATGTGCAGAGCAACGGTTATGACACGCCGATTAAATGGAATCTGTTTGAAAAGCCTGATGGCGGAACGTACACATCATTAGGATTGTACTGCCCGAGCTGGACTTATTTTTCTACGGATATGATACAGGAATTCTGGAAACGGGAGAATAAGCTGTGGGTCAACGCAAAGGGCGACCCGTCTGCGGATGTCGCGGCAGAGGGCGACACGGACTGGAGAGGGGTTTCCACCTATGTTGTGGAACGCACCGCACTGACGACGCTGCCGTTTGTGACGAATTTCTCCACAGGAAACGGATATGGTTTTTATAAAAAAGGCGAGTTAATCAGCATGCTCGACTGGAACAACCGCAGTATTTCCGACATGCTCCCGACATACCGTTACATCATCGAGGACGGCGAGGGGAACAAGCTGGCGGCAGACCTTGATGTCGGTGATGCCTACTATGGCGGAACCAGCCTGATTCTGCGCGGTTCCGTAAAGCAGGGCGTGCCTTCGTCCATCAAGCTCTACAGTGCAGACCTGACGGTTCCGGAAAACGTTACCTTCACCACGACTGCACGCGCAAAGGGCGCCGAGGTTGCGCTGGACGCAGTACTGACACTCGACGATGGTTCCGAGCTGGTGCTTGAGGGTGACAAAAAGGTTCAGGACGCGTGGACGACCGTCACCTACCAGACAGCAGACCTTGCCGGAAAAACAATCAGGAATATTTCGTACCGCCTGACATCGGATACCGACACAGATACGTTGCAGTTTCGCTTTGGAAATGTTACAATGATTGAAGCAGATGCGGAGGAGACTGCCGTGGTGAGCGGCGTGGAGGTGCTCGACACCGAGTTTGACGAGGATGGCCTGTATGCGGGTGTACGTCTGTCGTGGGAAAGTGATGCTGCGACGGATTACTATGAGATTTACCGCATCAATGAGGATAACACAAAGTCCCTGCTTGGCGTATCCAACACGAACAGCTTCTATATTAATACACTGCCGCGCGTGGGTGAGGCGAGACAGACCACGTTCGAGGTCATACCCGTGAATGCACTGCTGGCAGAGGGCACTGGAGCAACAGCTTCGATAGAATGGCCGGACAACAGCATACCAAAGGCAGCGTTTACGGCCGACATCACACTGGCGGCGCCAGGCGAGACCATCACCTTCCAGAGCCTGTGCTCACAGAATACGGAGAAGGTGACATGGACACTTACGGGCGCGGATAAAGAGACGGCGGAGGGAGACAGCATATCCGTTACCTATGCGGAGGCGGGCGTATATCCTGTCACGGTAAAGGCAGAAAATGCGTCAGGCAGCAGCGAGTCATCCAAGGAAGGCTACATTGTCATTACCGAAAAGGCGGCAGACGGACTTGTACTGCTCTCGCAGGGTGCCGGGACAGAGGCAGATGCCTATGTCAATGAAAGTGAGGCGCCGCAGTTTGCAGTGGACGGCGATGTGACGAAGAAGTGGTGTGCGACAGGAAGCGCGCCGCACGAAATTACGATCGACCTTGGCTCTGTCAGGGCGGTGAGCGCAGTTGATGTCTACCATGCAGAGGCAGGCGGTGAAAGTGCCGACATGAACACAAAATCCTACGCAATCTATACCAGCGAGGATGGCACTGCTTTCGAGGAGATGCGCAGTGTGACCAGAAACACGGCAGGCACGACGCATGACGCGTTTGCACCCATAAATGCGCAGTTTGTGAAGCTTGTCATCAACAAACCGACACAGGGAAGCGACAGCGCGGCGCGCATCTACGAAGTTGAAGTATATGGCCTGGAGGACACACTTGAATAAAGTGTGAAAATATTTCCAAGGCAGGGGGAGGATTATTATGTCAGAGACAGGAAAACAGGTGGCGGTGGGGATTGACCTTGGCGGAACCGCAGTGAAAATCGGAATTGTGAACGCGTCCTATGAAATACTGGCACAGACATCCATACCGACAAATGCCGGGCGTCCGTATGAAGCGGTGATTGCGGACATGGGAAAAACTGCGGCATCACTGCTTGCCGGAAACGGCTTTGCCGTGGCGGACTGCGCAGGCGTCGGTGTCGGCAGTCCGGGAACCATTGACAGCCAGAATGGCGTCGTGCTCTATTCCAACAATATCCGCTGGGATAATGTCCCGCTTGCACAGGAACTGCAAAAATATCTTCCAGTACCTGTCTGTGTGCAGAATGACGCGAACTGCGCAGCACTCGGTGAAGTGCTGTGCGGTGCGGCAAAAGGATTTCAAAATGCAGTCTTTCTGACGCTTGGAACCGGAGTCGGCGGCGGCATTGTTATCAACGGAAAAATTTTTGAGGGCGGGCATCCGGGCGGTGCAGAACTCGGACACGTAAAGTGCGGTTCTGAACAGCGCAGATGCACCTGCGGCAGACTGGACTGCCTTGAGACGTATGCCTCCGCGACGGCATTGATTCACGATGCAAAGCAGATGGCACAGCAGCATCCGGATTCGCTGCTCTGGGAGCTTTGCGACCATGATCTGGAAAAAATGAACGCGAAAATCCCGTTTGACGCGGCGGATGCCGGAGATATGTGCGGCAAAACACTGGTGGACAATTACATTCAGTATCTGGCGGACGGCATTACGGATCTTGCAAATATTTTCCGGCCGGATATCATCGTGCTCGGCGGCGGCGTATGCGCGCAGGGCGAGAAGCTGACGGAACCGCTCAACCAGTATCTGCGGGCAAACTGCTTTGGCAATACCGTGGCGTATGTGCCCAGGGCAGTCGTCGCGCAGAATGGGAATCAGGCAGGAATCATAGGGGCTGCCGGGCTGGTGTGGCAGTGAGCGGAAAGGGAAGCAGTAACAGCAAGCCGAAGGCTGAACTGCTACAACTGTTACGGTAAGTGTGTACAAAACCGATATTTTCATATATAATAGAATCAGTCTACGGAAGAAAAGGAATGGAGGATTATTATGAAAAAGGCGGTTTTTCAGGCGAGTCAGTCGCTGATACACACACTGATTGAACAGACACCTATCGCTTATATCATTATGGATGACCAGTATCGGATTCACTATGTAAATGACAGCTTCCTGAAGCTGCGAAAACTGGATAAGGAAAAAACCATAGGGGAGGTTTGCTACAACATTTCCAATGCCGGCAGCCAGTGTACATACTGTGCAGTCAGGCAGGCACTGGAAACGGGCAGGCCTGCCCTTTTGCAGCGCAAGGATGTCCTGCCGGATGGCAGTGTGCGCTACATTGATGACTATGCAGTACTGCTTTTCCGGGATAAGGCTGCGGACAGAAAGTACTTGCTGGAGATTATGGTTGACCGGACGGAGGAGAGGCTGGTGCGCGCGCAGTATCAGGAAGACGTGGAGGAGGCGGTGCGTGCCCTCGTCGGTCTGATTGAGGCGAAGGATTCCTACACGGCGCTGCACTCCAAAAATGTCTGTACATACGCCACGCGGATTGCAAGACAGCTGCATATGACAGAATCGGAGATTTTTAACATTTCCCTCGCGGCACTGCTCCATGACCTGGGAAAGGTGAAAATTCCGCTGCAGATTATCAACAAGCCGGGGCGGCTCAGTGACAGTGAGTTTCACACCATTCAGCTGCATCCGGAATTTGCGTGCGAAATGCTCGATGGTTTTGTCCAGCTCGGGGATATCTGCGAAATGATACGCCATCACCATGAACGGCTGGACGGACGCGGGTATCCTGACGGCATTTCCGATGAGTATCTTTCCGTGGGAAGCCGCATTCTTGCCGTGGCAGACACGTATGATGCGATGACGACAAACCGTTCTTACCGGAAGGCGCTGCCGCGCGAGACAGCGATGGAAGAAATGAACCGTGTCAGCGGAAGCCAGCTGGATGCTGCCATTGTCGCGGCGTTTTCGGAGATACCGATGGAAGATTTTGTGGCGGGCGAGCCTGGGACAAGTCCTGACTGCCAGCAGCCGCTGCTCGTCAGGGAGCTCAGGGATGACAGCCTTTCCGATGTAAGGGCAGACCAGGTCTTGGACATAGATACACTGGAAAGCGCAATCACACCGGAACAAATGCAGGCGGCGGTGTTTGAACATACACCCTGCGGGTATGTTATTCTTGACAAGGAGCATGTGGTGCGGTATGCCAACTCGTTTTTTGGAAAGCTTGTCGGGGTGGACGCGGCGTCGTTAAGCGGACAACGCTGTGAACTGTTCCTGCCAGGGGAGGAAGACGAGGTTCGCAAAACACATATCCGGATGCGGCGCCAGACTGCGGCGGGGATACGCACCTTTGACGCGTATCTGATTCCGGATGCGGCGTATCAGATTTATGCGGTGATTGACCGGACAGAGGAGTCAGAAATGATACGCAAAATGGATATCGAGCTTGCCCGCCTGCTGCAGCTGCTCCAACAGCTTCTGCTGGCGGAGGAGGAGCAGCAGGGGATTGATTTCTGCTCGCCCGAGGAGTTATCTTACGTGAAGGACAAGATTGAAAAAATTGCATTACAGCGCGAACAGGATGGGATTTCATTTGACTTGGGATAAAATTACAAAAAAACGACAGGAGGATGGATTATGGTATTGTGGAAAGCA
Organism: Lachnospiraceae bacterium UBA7205; assembly: GCA_002490665.1. Lineage (GTDB taxonomy): Bacteria > Bacillota > Clostridia > Lachnospirales > Lachnospiraceae > COE1. The sequence goes on from DKUL01000053.1 coordinate 121,104, forward strand.
AGGAAAAGGCTATGGTGTGGTCTGCCGTGGACATTTACGGTATACAGCTTTGACGAGGAGCGGCTGTATGTCGAGCGCGGATTTTTCAACCAGAGGCAGGATGAGGTGCGTCTTTACAGGGTGATGGACATTGCAATGACAAGGTCGCTGGTACAGCGTATCTTTGGCATGGGGACGATTCACCTGATGACTTCGGACAAGTCACTTGGCAATTTTGATTTGATAAACATAAAGAATACAATGCAAATCAAGGAGCAGCTGTCGGGATTAATCGAGGCACAGCGTGATAACAAGAGAGTTTCCACACGTGAATTTATCGGAACAGACGAGCGTGAGGACGAGGACGAAACGGATGACTAAATCGAGTAGGGAAGATTTTCCCTACTCGATTTTTAGGTTATCTCATCAGTTCTTCCATCTCGTCAATCAGGCTGTCAAACAGCTTCAGCGCTTCCTCGACAGGCTTCTTTGTGGACATGTCGACGCCTGCGTCCCTTAAGATGGACACGGGATCCTTTGAACAGCCCGCGCTCAGGAAATTTTCTTTGTAGGCTTTCACAGCCGGCTCGCCCTCCTGTAAGATTTTCTGGGAAAGTGCGATCGCGGCAGAGAAACCGGTAGCGTACTGGTAAACGTAAAAATTGTAGAAAAAGTGCGGGATGCGCGCCCATTCCAGGTCAATCTTTGCGTCGTGGAAAACATCCTTTCCAAAATACAGGTCAATCAGGTCATGGTAAACCCTGCAGGCTGTTTCGGAGTTGATGCTCTCCTCGTTCTGTACCATCTGGCTCATTTTCAGCTCGAATTCCGCAAACATTGTCTGGCGGTAAAGCGTCGTCCGGAACTGCTCAAGGAAATAGTTAATCAGGTATGCGCGCTCCTTCTTGTCGGTTGTCTTTTTCAGAAGGTACTGCATCAGCAGGGCCTCGTTACAGGTGGAGGCAACCTCCGCGACAAAAATGACATATTCTGCGTTCACAACAGGCTGGTTCTTGTTGGAAAGGTAGGAGTGCAGGGCATGTCCCATCTCATGGATGGCAGTAAATTCGCTGTCAAGGTTATTTTTGTAATTTAACAGCACATACGGATGAACCCGGCACCCGCTTGAGTACGCGCCGCTGCGCTTTCCTGTGTTTTCGTAAATATCAATCCAGCGGTTTTCAAAGCCTTCGTTGAGCAGGGCGATATAGTCATCGCCAAGAACGGAGAGCGCCTCACGGATGTTTGCCTTTGTTTCTTCAAACGTGATTTCGCGTTCTGCGTTCGACACCATTGGGACGTATATATCGTACATGTGGAGTTCGTCCACCTTCAACAGTTTCTTCCTGAGACGCACATATTTGTACATGGAATCCATGTTTTCGTGCACCGCCTCAATTAAGTTGTAGTATACCTGGGGGTCTACATTCGTACTGTCAAGGGCAGCCTCGAGGGGGCTGTTGTATCTGCGCATTTTCGCGTAAAAGTGAAGCTGCTTCATCTGTGCGGACAGCACAGCGGCAGACGTGTTTTTCAGCCCGTCATACGTTCTGTAAAGTGATTCAAACGCATCTTTTCTGACATTCCTGTCATAATTTTGGAGAAGCGGGATAAAGCTTGCATGCGTCACCGGAAGGCGGTTGCCCTCGATGTCCGTCACGGAGTCAAACGTCATGTCCGCGTCGTTCAGAAGGCTGAAAATATCATCGGGCGCCTGTGCAAGGTCCCCGGCGGCGGCAAGGATTTTTTCCTCCGCGTCGCTTAAAATGTGTTCTTTTTTCCGGCGGATGTCATTCAGGCATCTGCGGTATTCGTCCAGCTTCGGCTGTCCCTGAAAGAAGCCGTCCAGCACATCGTCCGGGATTCCAAGTATCTCAGGCTCCGCGAAGGAAAGTGCGGAGGAGATGGAGACGAACGTGCCCATCGTCTGGTCCTTATAGCCCTGGTACGTTGTGTTTCTGGTGTCCTCATCGGCCTTGCGCAGTGCGTAATTTGCAAAGCGGTCAAGCAGAACGGAAATTTCGTCCTGTAATTGCAGGAATCCGAGCAGATTATCGGCATTTTCGCCCAGCGTCCCATGGTAGGATTCCAGTTTGGGGATATAGCCCTTTATTTTTTCCAGATCCTGTTTCCATTCGTCGTCGCCTGCATACAAGTCTTCGACAGCCCATGTGTATTCTTTGGGAACATCGCTGCGATGTTCAAATGCGGAAATCGTTTTTTCAGTGTCACTCATTTGACAGTCCTCCCTTATTTGTTCATAGATTCCGAGATTCTATGCTCTATAGAATAATATACTATAAATTGGCAGAAACGGCAAGACGCAATAGCCAATTTGGGTGAAGTGTGCTATACTAAAAAAATAGAGGTTTTTCGTCGCTGGAACGGTAGAACAGCGACAAATTACGATGATGGCAGGAATGGGGGATAACAATGCAAAACAGACAGATTGACAGATTGATAAACCAGCTGGTAAAAAAGAGTGCGCACTCGAAAGATAAGGCACTGTTTATCAGGCATTACGATGCATACAGCATAGATGCAGGCTACGTGAAAAAAATAGTGGAGGATGCAGGGTTTTCCTGCCTTGACCACGAATTTTCCCTTTACGGAATCCAGTCTGCCTTTGAGCCGTTTCTGGACTGGACAAAGGAGCTGTACCAGAAGAGCGGGGAGGGCAGCATCCGGGATTTTCTCAAAAAGTGCAGGGTCTATCCGCTGCACTATGGGATTTTTGAATCTTTCATTGAGACTGGCATGTGCGTTCGATGGGAGGATATCCTGCTCCACGAGATTTCCTATGAACAGACGAGGATGATGAAAAACATCATCAATATCTTTCAATATATGTCGGAAAAGAAACCGATTTTTCTGCTGTTAAACCGTGTCCACCTGGCGCAGAGCTCGTCGCTGTGCTTTTTGTACCAGCTGGTATCCCGCCTGAAGGAATGCAATGTTTACATATTTGGCGCATACAATGAAGATTATAAAATCCGGCAATACCTGGCGGATGACATGAAGCAGTTTACGGACTTGCTTGAAAGACAGCAGCTTGTTGTGAGCATGGTTTTTGAGGAGCGTATCCAGGAGTACTTTGACTCGGATTTTGTCCCTGAAAAAGGAAAGCTTTCCCAGTATGCGGTCCAGATGAACAACATGATAGAAATGGGGGCTTACCGGCAGGCAAATTACTACTTGTCCTTTATTTTGCAAAAGTACCAGACACACCAGATTCATCTGAACGATGCGGATTACGATGTGTGGGTGAAGATCTGTATCCTGTACATCCGGTGCTGCCTGTACCGCAATGACATCAGCAATGCGATGCGCGTGGCAAACCGCATCAGCGCGGAGCTTCTGGGAACCGGGGAATGGCAGAAGGAACTGTTTATGATATCCTACTACATCGGGATGGCGCAAATCCGCAATGCGAACAATGAGCTGGCAGACCAGTGTGCCGCGGCATGCAGTGACATCCTGAAAGATTACAGTGATGAGACACTGACCATGCGTCTCCTGATACTCAAGGATGTAAACCTGTATCTTGGTTTTGATGCAAAGAACCTGGTTGCGGAAGCTGTCGTGACGGACGAGGAACTGATTGCACTGTTAAGGAAATATGACTTTTCCAACCATCTTTCCTATATATATACCAACTGCATGACGAATGTGCTGAATTCGGTTTTAAACGACACGCCAAAGGACAGGGAATATTATGAGGAGGGGCTCCGGCTTGCCGAACGGAACGGAAACAATAACTGTGTGATTGTGTTTTATACCAACCGTGTCGTGCTGGCATCCTCCATCGGGCGCTTTGACCTTCCCGAAGGCTACTACAAGCATATCCTGCATCTGATAGAGGAGGATGGGGATTTGCGCGCCCTGTGCTATAACTACAATGGAATGGGGTATTTTACCTGTGTGGACGGCTGCTATGAAAAGTCGGATGAATACTATACAAGAGCCCTGAAGATTGCTTATGAGATGCAGGATTCGCAGCTTGTCGCGGAGACGCTTTACAACAAGTGCATCACGGCGTTCATTGCGCGGGATTACAGAAATGCCATCCGCTATATCGAGCTGTCGATTGACATTGTTGAGCGCATGGGGTACATGCGGTTTATTGCCAACTGGTCGAAACTGTACGGGCTTGCGGCACTTTCCAATTTTTATGACAACAATGAATACAGCTGCAATTTCCACTTCGACAAAATGAGGCGCTTTCTTTCCCATCTGCTCGATACGGACGACGAGTCGAAATATGCGTTCTGGGACGACGATCTTTTTATCTTTTATCTTGTGAGCGGCATGCTGGAAAAAGGCGCCGAGCACTATGAACAGGCGGTCAGGGAAATGGAGCGTGCCAAGAAGCACCTACTGCGGACACCGGGATTTTTCTTCTTTGGATACCCGGTTCTTGCAAGGGAAATGGCAGACTGTTATGACAGGCTCGGCCGGGAAAAGGAGCGTCAGGACATACTGGATGAGGCGGTAAAGGAGCTTGACGAAAAAAATTACCGGCCTGAGATTCCGCAGCTGAGGGCATTGCGGGACAGGGAGGACTTTCCGCTCTGCCAGTATGCGTTTCCGCTTGACAAGGAGCTGCTGCGGGAAATCCGGGCGCTGTACAACGAGGCAGCCATCAAGAAATCCAATGAGATATTCCGGGCGGATTCGGAATACCTTGTATCATGGCAGAGCGTGCTGGCTGAAAACAAGCCGCTCAAGGAGATGTGTGACAACGCAGTCACGGTCGCGATGAGCCATTTCCGCATTGACAGCCTGTATATGTTTTCCAGAAAGGAAAACGGTCTGAAACCGTTTCTAAAGTCGGACGACAAATGCTTTACGGATGACGACTTATCGGTGATTGAACGGTTTGCCAAGGCGTATTCCAACGGATTTGTGGTGTCGCGTTTTGAAAAGGATTACTATTTGTTTGAGTCGCTGCTATTTATTTTCGGGCTGAATGATGTCGTGTCGTTTATGATGACTTCATATATCAGGGACGGGGAAGTGGAAGGGGCGGCGATTGCCTGTATCGACATGAAGGAGAACCTGCGGATGAACAATTATCTGCTTGACGGGGAGGCGCTCAATATTTTCAAGGTTACATACCGCCAGTTGGTGGATTTCGTCGAGAAGGAACAGGCAAACGAGCTTGTGCATGCCATGAATGAGAAGCTGCGCAATGCAAACAAAAAGCTCGAGGAGATTGCGATTAAGGATGCGCTGACAGGCATTTACAACCGCCAGGGGCTTGCCGCGAAGATAGAGGAGCTGAAAGAAAACGGCACGAAAAGCTGCGGCATTGTGTACTTTGACCTGGACAACTTCAAGTACTATAACGATACGTTCGGGCATGATGTCGGGGATCTGATTCTGGTGCAGTTTGCGCGCATTTTAAGGGAGCTTGCGCCTGAGGACGGCATTCCCATCCGATATGGCGGTGATGAATTCCTGCTGATGCTGCCGGGGGAGGGGGAGGAGAAAGGTGTCACGCTGGCAAGGCATTTTTATGAAATACTGGAACGTGACCACTACTATATCCCGAATATTGAAGAAAAGCTCGGACGTTCTGTCATCATACCGGACGAAAAACGCATTTCCAGTTCCATCGGAATCGCGGCGGCAGGCGATGGTGCAGGCTGCGACATTAACGGTGCCATCATGCATGCGGACGAGGCACTGTACCGCATCAAGAGAACGACAAAACGCAACTATATTACATGGTCTGCAATTTTGGACGCGTGACAGCAAGGAGAGGCAATGGGACTGCAATTTTATATCGGGGCATCAGGCTCCGGCAAAAGTCATTTGCTATATGACCGCATCATAGCAGAATCACAGCAGAATCCGCACACAAACTATCTGATTGTCGTGCCGGATCAGTTTACCATGCAGACACAGCTTGAGATGGTAAAGAGACATCCTCGGAAAGGGATCCTGAATATCGATGTCCTAAGCTTTGGGAGACTGTCGCACAGGATTTTTGAGGAAGTGGGCGGAAATGACAAGCCAGTCCTCGACGATACAGGGAAAAGCCTGGTGCTGCGGCACGTGGCAGCAGGAATTGCGGATGAGCTTGGCGTCATGAAGCGAAACATCAGAAAGCCCGGCTACATCAGCGAAGTGAAGTCGGCACTGTCAGAGTTTATGCAGTACGGACTGGGCACAAAGGACGTGGAGAAGCTGTGCCAGTATGCATCCGGAAGAAATGCGCTCGCCTATAAGCTAAAGGATTTGAACCTCCTGTATGAGGGCTTTTTGCAGTATATTCATGAACGGTATATCACGACTGAGGAGACGCTCGACATTTTGCGGAAGGTGCTTCCGAAGTCGAGGGTTGTCAAGGACAGTGTGATTGTATTTGATGGGTTTACAGGCTTTACACCGATACAGTACAATGTCATACAGGAGCTTATGGTTCAGGCGCGGGACGTCATCGTCACGGTCACGATGGACACACGCGAGGACGCCTATACACTGGATGGGGAACAGAAGCTGTTCCATCTGAGCAAAAAGACCATACGTGACCTTGACAGGCGTTGCCGCGAGGCGGGCGTGAAAAGGGAAAAGGATGAAAGGATAACAGGGGAGACCGTTTACCGCTACAAGGATAATGCGGGGCTTTCCCACCTTGAGCGGGAGCTGTTCCGCTATCCTTACAGGGAGTACAGCGGGGAACAGGAAAACATACATATTTTTGAGGCGTCAAACCCGAAGGAAGAGCTGCGCCAGGTCTGTCTGGAAATCCGGCGGCTTGTGCGCGAAAAACAGTACTGTTACCGCGACATCGCAGTGGTCACGGGAGACATGGAGCGGTATGGATTTGCAGCGCGGGAGCTGTTCGGACGGTTTGACATCCCTTATTTTTTAGACCAGACCAACAAGCTGGTCTTAAATCCGTTTATTGAGTTTATCCGGAGCGCGCTCCTGGTCGTGACGCAGGAATATTCATACGAATCCGTATTTCATTTTCTGCGGTGCGGCATGGCGGACATTACGCCGGACGAGACGGACCGTCTGGAAAACTACTGCCTCAATATGGGAATCCGCGGAAGAAAGGCATGGAACAAAAAGTTCACCAGGCGCATGAAAAAGCAGGACGAGGAAGCCGCGGAGCTTGATGCACTGAACGCAGCGCGGGAGAAGATAACGGCGATGCTCGAGCCGCTTATGAAGAAAAAGACCGAGAAGGTGACCGGAAAGGAATTTGTCAAGTCATTATATGCGTTTATCGTCAATGCGTCGATAGAGGAAAAGCTTGCGGTGTATGAGCAGCTCTTTACACAGCAGGGCGATTTTGTGCGCGCAAAGGAGTATGCACAGGTTTACAGGCTTGTGATGGAGCTGCTGGAACAGATTTGCGGGCTTCTGGGTGAGGAGGAGCTGGAAATCAAGGAGTTTGCCGACATCCTGGACGCAGGCTTTGCGGAGATTAAGGTGGGCACCATTCCGCAGACGGTCGACAAGGTTGTTATCGGCGATATCCAGCGTACAAGGCTCTGTGAGATTAAGGCGCTGTTTTTTGTCGGTGTCAATGACGGCATCATACCAAAGGGCGGGAGTACAGGAGGCATTCTTTCCGACATCGACCGCGCGTTTTTGCAGGAGTCGGAGTACGAGCTTGCGCCGACGCCGAGACAGCAGATGTATATCCAGCGGCTTTACCTGTACCTGATGATGACAAAGCCGACGGAGCGTCTGTACCTGTCTTATGCGAAGGTGGACAATGAGGGAAAAAGTATCCGTCCGGCGTATCTGGTCAATACGGTGACAAGGTTGTTTCCGGATATTGTAATCACGCAGCCGCAGACGCGCCCCATGGAGGAGCAGATAGAGTCGCCGGCGGACGCACTTTCCTATCTGGTCGGACTTTTGCGCCGGTATGCGGCGGATGATATCGGGGATGAGAAACAGCTTTTCATCACACTTTATGACACATATGTCAGAAATGAGAAGTATGCATCGGTACTGGAACAGATGAAACGGGCGGCATTTTCCTATTTAGCCAATGCAGACAGAAACAGGATTCCGAGGGAGCTTGCAGGAATGCTGTACGGTCAGGTGCTGAAAAACAGTGTGAGCCGCCTTGAAAAATTTGCCTCCTGTGCGTACGCCCATTTTCTCCAGTACGGACTGAGTCTGGAAGAGCGCGACAAGTACAGCTTTGAGCGCGTTGACATGGGAAATGTGTTCCACGCTGTGCTGGAAAGCTTTTCGGAGAGACTTGCCGAGGAGGGATACACATGGTTTGATTTTCCAAAGGAGGCAGGGGAGCGGATTGTCGGTGAATGCCTTGAGAGCTATGCGGTGTCTTATGGGGAGACGATTCTGTACAGCAGCAAGCGCAACGAATACATGATTACGCGGATGCACAGGATTTTGAACCGCACGGTGCAGACCTTGCAGTACCAGTTGCAAAAGGGGGCGTTTACGCCGGAAAATTTCGAGCTGTCGTTTCAGATGACATCGGATCTCGATGCAGTGAACATTGCGCTCTCCGAGGAGGAGCGGCTGCAGCTCATCGGACGCATAGACCGTGTGGATACCTGCAAAAAAGAGGATAAACTGTATGTGAAGGTCATTGACTACAAATCCGGGAACAGGAAGTTTGACCTTGCGGCGCTCTATTATGGGCTGCAGCTACAGCTGGTTGTCTACATGAATGCCGCGGTGGAAGTACAGAAAAAGAAAAATCCTGACACGCGTGTCATTCCTGCCGCAATGCTGTACTATCATGTGAGTGACCCGATGACCGAGACGGACAAGGGCAGTCCGGACATTGCCGAGATAGAGGCAGCCTTGCTGGATGAGCTGAAAATGACAGGTATGGTCAGTGATGACGAGGAAGTGATAAGGCTTCTGGACAAGGACTTTGAGACAAAATCAACCATCATTCCTGTTGCGCGGAAGAAGGACGGAAGCTTTACGCAGGCGTCAGCGGTACTGTCAGACAAGGATTTCGAGACGGTATCGGATTTCGTAAACCACAAAATTAAGGAGCTTGGCACATCCATCCTGAATGGGGATATCGGACTGAACCCATATGAGCAGAAGGACGCGGACGCGTGTACCTATTGCGCATACAAAGGCGTATGCGGATTTGACAAAAAGCTTGGTTCGGGGCTGGTCAGGCACCTTGACGACCTGAACCAGGAGGATGCGATGGAGCGTATCCGGCAGAGCCTTGGAGCCGGGGAAGATATGGACGAAACAGAGAATAAAAACGGAGGTGTGCAGTGATGGCAGTGCATTTTACGCCCGACCAGCAGCGGGTTATTGACACCAGGGACTGTAATATCCTTGTATCGGCAGCTGCCGGAAGCGGTAAAACCGCAGTGCTGGTGGAGCGCATCATACAGATGATAACGGACGACAGCCACCCTGTTGACATTGACCGGCTTCTGATTGTGACATTCACCTCTGCCGCGGCGGCGCAGATGCGTGAGCGTATCAGCAGGGCAGTGTCGCAGAAGCTGGAAGAAAATCCGGAGAACGAGCATTTGCAGAGACAGGCGTCGCTGATACACAATGCCCAGATTACGACGATTGACTCGTTCTGCCTGTTTGTCATCCGCAACAATTTTAACGAGATTGGTCTTGACCCGGCGTTCCGCGTGGCGGATGAGAGCGAGGTGAAGATGCTTGAGGCGGATGTGATGGCGAAGCTTCTCGAGGAGGCACATACGGAACCGACCGAGCGTTTTTTGCATTTTGTGGAGTGCTACAGTACGGGGACAACGGAAAAAAAGATAGAGGAGGCGATTCTCCGGCTGTACCATTTTTCCATGAGCTATCCGTTTCCGGAGCAGTGGCTTGCCGAGCGTCTTGAGGATTACAGGCTTTCGGATGTCAGTGCGCTTTCCGGGAAAAAATGGTTTCAGGGTGCGCTTGCCTATATCGGGACGATTTTGCAGGAGTGCAAAAACAGGCTCCGGCAGGCACTGGAGATAGCGGGCAGCGCGGGAGGTCCCATCCAGTATGCGGAAAATCTGGTTGCGGACATTGAGCTTATGGAACGGTTTCAGGGGGCATCGGGTTATGATGAACTGTACGATTTGTTCACCTATGCCGCATTTGGAAGACTCTCCGCCAAAAAGACAGAGGGGGTGGATCCTGTCCTGAAGGACATGGTTAAGGGGATACGCGACGAGGTCAAGAAAAGTATTGCGGACTTGAAAAAATTCCTGTTCCAGATTTCCGCGGAGGACACGTTAAGCGACATGGCGGTCTGTCAGGAGATGGTGGAGGAGCTGGTCGCGCTGACACTTGATTTTAAAAGGATGCTGGACGCTTCTAAGCGGGACAAAAATGTAATTGATTTTTCCGACATGGAACATTTTGCCTTGCAGATTCTTTTGCAGCGGGATGCGGATGGGGTGATTGTGCCGCGGAGCACGGCGTTTGAATTGCAGGACTATTTCGAGGAAATCATGATAGACGAGTATCAGGATTCCAATGAGGTGCAGGAGCTGCTGCTCAAGAGCATATCCGGTGAGGAGAAGGGACGCTTTAATCGCTTTATGGTGGGGGATGTCAAGCAGAGCATCTATAAGTTCCGTCTGGCAAGACCGGAAATTTTTATGGAGAAATATGACACATATGTCACAAATAATGACGGCGGAAACAGGGTTCGGATTGACTTAAGCATGAATTTCAGGAGCCGCAGGGAAGTGACCGATGCGACGAACTTTATATGCAGCCAGCTGATGACAGCCAAGGTTGGAAATGTGGAATATGACGACCGGGCGGCGTTGTATGCAGGGGCATCCTATCCCGAACCGGAAAACAGCAGCTGTTATCAGACAGAGATTCTCATAGCCACGCCGGATTCCCTGATGCAGGAGGATGCGGGGGATGGCAGGGCGTACTCGGAGAAGGAGACGGAGGCTTTGATGGTGGCAGAGCGCATCCGGCAGATAGTGGGAAAATTCCCGGTCACGGATGCCGTTACAGGAGAGCCGCGGCGTGCGAAATATTCAGATATCGTGCTTCTTTTCAGGGCGACCGCAGGCTGGGACGAGGACTTTCGGCGCATTTTGTCCGGACAGGGGATTCCGGTGCATGTCACCAGCAGGACAGGGTACTTTGAGACACTTGAGATACAGGGGATTGTCAATATCCTGCGGGTGCTTGACAATCCTTTGCAGGACATTGCGCTTTTTGGCGTGCTGAAGCTTCCGTATTTTGATTTTTCGGAGGAAGAAATTGCGCAAATCCGGTGTTATGCGAGGGCGCATTGTGAGAAAAAACTGTTTTTGTATGAACAGATAACATTTTACCACGAACAGATAATGCATTCGGACGCAATGGCAGATGGCGTGTCGCCGGAAAAGCTGGGGCGTTTTCTGACATTGATATCCCAGTACCGTCAAAAGGTCGCGTACACACCAATCAAGGAGCTTTTGCAGCAGCTGATAACAGACACCGGATATAGTGCCTATGTGGGTTCCCTGCCAGGGGGCGACCAGCGGACAGCCAACCTGGAGCTGCTGCTCGAAAAGGCGGGTGCCTTTCAGAAGACAAGTTTTTACGGGCTGTTTCATTTTATCCGCTATCTGGAAACCATACAGGATCAGGAGGTGGACTTCGGCGAGGCGAATATTCTGGATGAGAATGCCGATGTCGTGCGCATTATGACGATTCACAAAAGCAAGGGGCTGGAATTTCCGATATGCTTTGTCTGCGGCCTGTCAAAGCATTTTAATCAGATGGATATGCGCCAGAGCATCCTGATGGATGTGGAGCTTGGCGTCGGCGTGGATTACATCGACCCCGAGCTTCGCCTGAAACGCAAGACCATGCGCAAAAATGTGGTGGCACAGCGCATGAAGGAGGACACGCGCGGGGAAGATTTGCGCGTGCTCTATGTGGCGCTGACCCGGGCAAAGGAAAAGCTTATCCTGACCGGATATGTCGGTGACATGGACAAGAAGCTTGCCAGCCACATCCACCTGACGATGGAGCATGCCCCAAAGCTGCCGTACTCCGTGATGATGAACGCAGGCTCTTATATGGACATGATTCTGGCAGCCCTGATGCGCCATTCCTGTATGCAGGACGCGCTTGCGGAAAGAGGGTATGAGTGGGCGGGACACCAGCTGCCTTATCGGGAAGCTCCGATGAGGTTTGAGATATACCGGGAAGCGGACAGTCTGTCAGAAAGACTGGGAACGCAGATTAAGGAACAGGGCAGGGCGTTTGCCCTGCGGGAAGAACTGGAACACGCAGGCGCGCGTTCCGACAGGAAGCTTGCCGACAGGCTGCGGAAAAAACTGCACAGTACTTACCCGCATGCTTATCTGGAAGGCCTTACAGTAAAGACGACTGTATCGGAGCTGAAGAAGGCTTCATATGAGGAGGCAGTGTCCGAGTCGGATGAGCTGATTGTGATGCCAAGGGAAAGCTATATACCCGATTTTGCAGCTGAAGCGTCAGAAGTCGCGGGAGATGGCATAACCGAACCAGAGAATCTGGCAAGGGCACAGACAGGGATTCAGTATGGTACGGCAGTGCACAAGGTGATGGAGCTATTGTCTTTCTCAAAAAAGCTCTGTCTGGATAATCCACAGGATGAGGCGGCAAGAAAACGCTTATATGCTGTTTTGAAAGAGGAGCAGGAGCAGTGGACAGCCGGAGGGCTCGTCACCGGAGAGGAACTGGCGTGTGTCGGAATGAACAAAATCATGGGATTTTTTTATTCCGGATTGTCGCAGCGGATGATTGCCGCGATGGCGCGAAACGAATTGTTTAAGGAGCAGCCATTTGTCCTCGGTATCGGGGCGGATAAGCTCAATGCAGCGTTTCCTGCGACGGAGACCGTTCTGGTTCAGGGTGTCATTGATGTGTTTTTTTATGAAAATGACGAGATTGTGCTTGCAGACTACAAGACAGATAAGGTAAGCTGTAAGGAAGAACTGATAAAACGATACCAGACACAGCTTGATTATTACCAGATGGCACTCGAACAGATAACAGGCAAAAGCGTGAAGGAGCGGTATCTTTATTCGTTCTGCCTGCAGGAGGAGATTTGCGTTTAAGTGTTTTGGGGACTAAAACCATAGGGAGGTTATGTATGTTTCAATATATTTTGTTTGATCTGGACGGCACACTGACAGACCCGAAGCTTGGGATTACAAGCTCGGTACAGTATGCGCTGCGCGCGCTTGGCATCGAGGAGCCATCGCTTGACCGGCTTGAGCCGTTTATCGGACCGCCGTTATCGGACAGCTTCCGGAAGTTTTATCACCTTGACGAGGGGCAGATTCGGACGGCAGTGGAAAAGTACCGTGAGCGGTTTGCCAATCAGGGGATATATGAAAATGAAATATATCCCGGGATTGCAGACATGTTAAAGACATTGAAGGCAGATGGCAGGAAGCTTGCAATCGCGTCGAGCAAGCCGTCAGAGTACGTCGGGCGGATACTGGATTACTTCGATATCAAGGACTATTTTGATATCATTGTGGGCAGCAACATGGACGGAACGCGCAGCAAAAAGGAAGAAGTGGTCGAGGAGGCATTGCGCCAGCTGATTCCTTCTGGTCTGTCAGAAGCCGAAAAGTATTCTGCCGTTGCGATGGTAGGCGACCGCAAGTTTGACATTGAGGGCGCAAAGGCACACGGCATTTTCTCGGTAGGCGTGTCCTTTGGCTATGCGTCGGAGGGAGAACTGGAGCTGGCGGGAGCAGACAGGATTGTCGACACGGTGGATGGTCTGTTGGAGGCGCTAAATGGCTAAAATCATACAAAAGCGGACAAAACGAACACAAAAGTTCGCCTATATCTTAAAACCGTTTGTTGTTTACATGCTGGTAAAGACGGCTGCGATGCTGGCGCTTGCCATCCTGATTCCGTCACTCCCGGTAACAGGGATTGCGGCGTGGGTGGAGCACAACGCCCCGCAGCTTAGCGCAGTCGTGAATGCTGTGGCGAGCATGGCAGGGGCAGCATTTCTGTTAAAAGACTTTCTGATAGAGGTCAGTACGACTGGTGAAATCGACATTGACCAGAATGTATGCAGGCAGTTTGGCAGCTTTATGCGGCATGGCTTTTTGGGGAAGCGAACGACAGGGAATGCAGTCAGCCTGCTACTGTGTGCCTTACTGGGCATCACGGCGTCCTTTGCGCTCAATATACTGGTGGAGCTGACCATGCTCCGCTCGGAAAAATATGATACCGTGGCGGAGATTCAGTATTCTGTTCCCATCTGGCTTGGCATCCTGCTCTATGGAATCATTTCCCCCATGGTGGAGGAAATGGTGTTTCGCGGTGTGATTTTCAACCGCGCCAGAAAGTTTTTTGGCGTTGTGAAAGCGGCAGTTTTTTCCGCGCTGCTGTTTGGCGTTTTTCATGGAAATCTGCTGCAGTTTTTATATGGTACGATGATGGGGATGCTGATGGCGGTCTGTTATGAGTATTGCGGATGCTTTGCCGCGCCGGTGCTGGTGCATATGTCCGCCAATGTTTTTGTGTTCCTGATGTCAGGGAAGACAGGGACTGCGTTTTTTGTCACGCCTTTCTGGTGCGTGGTTTTTATGGCGCTGTCGGTGGCGGTCATGGCGGGTATCAGGAAAGGGAAAGATGTTGGGAAATAACTGGAATGAAAAAGAGGAACGATGCATGGAGCTATCATCGTTCCTCTTTTTACAAAAAAATATTATTATCTCGCCATCAGTTCGATAATTTCCCCGACATACATGGTATGCATGTCGCCGTCCTGATACCACTTGGACAGTTCTGGTGAGATAAATGAATCTTGTGTCAGTCTGGTGGCGGACAGCTTATGACATAGAAGGACAAAGCTGCCTTCGTCGATAAACGGAATGGAATGCTTGTAATTCCATGTAAGTCCCGCCTCCTTGACCTTGTCTGTGTCACGTCCGGAGTGGGAACCGCAGTAGTTGAGGGCTTCCCTATGCTCCTTTCCCATAAACGAGATGGAAAAAAAGTCTCCCGCATCAATAAATTCTTTGGTATATCTTGAGTCTCTCACAAAGATAAAGGCAACGTTTTTGCCCCAGAGCACGCCGACGCCGCCCCAGCTGACGGTCATGGTGTTGGCTTTCTGTTTGGAACCAGCAGATACAAGCGCCCAATCTTTTCCGATTGTCTCAAATGGATTTAATTCCAGATTCTCAACTGGAATCGGTTGAAAAACATGCATGGTAGATTCTCCTTTTATAGTTATTATTTAATATTATAACGCTAGGATGGGGGATTTGGCAATATTTAGAATGAGGGGAAATTTGAAAAGTGGTTTAGGGGGCGCTGGTTTTGGCAGATTGTACAAAGATTGGTAAAGTGATTGGTTAAAAGGGGGTTGGTCAAATTTGTCCCTTGTGAGTTTTGACAGGAAATGATAAAATATAATAAAATATTACAGTAAAAATTGCTAAGGTTGGCAATGGATAGATAGGGGAGACTGTCCGAAAACTCGGATAATTTAGCCTAAGGAAATAAGGATTGATACGCTCTTGTGAGTGTTCATTATAAATTAAAATTGTACATTGGAAACTGAATAAAGTACACAGAAATCATGCACCTATGGCTCAAATATAGTATAATGGAAGCAGAGAAAAATTTATTCCGAGGTGGATTGAAATGCCGTATGTTTCAGGTTTTAATCGAGATCAGCTGATGTATTGTTCATGGGATGCATTTGTAGATAAAGAAAGTATTGCAAGGATCATTGATGCGTTTGTAAATCATCTTGATATGGAAAAGCTGGGCGTAAAACCCGCAGCAGCAGAAGGCCGTCCATCTTACGATCCTAAAAGCCTTTATAAGGTTTATATTTATGGAAGCAGAAAGGGTATCCGCTCTTCACGAAAACTGGCAGAAAGCTGTAAAGTAAACCTTGAAGTGAAATGGATGACCGGCGGTGTGGAACCTGATTTCCGTACCATTGCGGATTTTAGGAAAAACAACATAGACAGTCTGAAAGAAATTTTTTATGAATTCAACCGCCGGATTTGCGGTGCAGTGGAATGGGGATTTGCTTCTGTTGACGGGACAGAGATTCAGGCGAATAATGCAAAGGATAAAAACTTCACCAAAAACAAGCTGGATGACAGGATCAAATGGCTGAACGGCCATACGGACGAATACCTGCGGATTCTGGATGAAATGGACGGGCAGGAAGAAGCAGACGGGATTCCCGGGGAACTGACAAGGGAAAGTCTTGGGGCAAAGTTAAAAGAGACACGGGAGAGACTTGCCAGATATGAAGGTTATCAGAAACTGATGGAAGAAACCGGGGCATCCCAGCTTTCTGTTACAGACGCAGACGCAAGGCTGATGAAAAATAAAAATGGTTTTGCAGTAGCATACAACCCACAGACAGCGGTAGATTCTGAAACGCATCTGATTCGTGGCTTTCAGATGACTAACCAGGTAACTGACCATGGATTACTGAGAAGCACCATGCAGGAAATAAAGGATTCTGATCCGGGAAAAATTATAGAAGCAGTGGCTGATAAAGGATATGAGTCTGCGGAAGATATGGCAGGGTGTCTGGAAAAAGGCATTATCCCACATGTCATAACGGATGATGGAAAAGATGGTTATGAAATAGAAATACCTTATGAAGAGGCAGAGGCTGATACTGCCGGTACGGCTCCTGAAGAACTGAAAAAAGCATTGCACGCAGGCAGGATTCCGGAAGCTTATGCAGAAGTGATACAGGACATGAAGGTGGAAATGGTACGGCGAAAAGTGGTGGATGAAAAACAGGAAAACAGCAGCGTGTATGGAAACCCTGAGGAAATGGTGGAAAAGGCAAAAGAAGGTTATTTTGTCAGAGACCCTGAGAGAAATCTGGCATACTGTCCGGCAGGAGAAATCCTGAGACAGAAAAGTATAAAGAAAAATGGGAACATCCGCTATGCTAATAAAAATGCCTGCAGGCACTGTCCAAACCGTAATAAGTGTTATAAAGGAAAAGGAGAATGGAAAGAGACTGACTTTACCAAAGACCAGCTGATAAAACCCTGTAAGGACTGGCTGGAGGCAGAAGGAAAGAGACCGGAAGAAACGAAAACCAATGAAAAATGGCATTATGAAAAAAGAAAGGTTGTAAAGTTTATTCTAAAACCAAACAAAGAAAAGATGCGTCAGAGAATGTGTTTATCGGAGCATCCGTTTGGGACAATAAAACGAGCGATGGGAGCCACTTATTTCCTGCTGAGAGGGATACGAAAAGTGGCTGGAGAGTTTGCGCTCTTCTGTCTGGGGTATAATCTTGAACGGGCGAAAAATCTTCTTGGATTTCAAAAAATGATGGAATTGATGGAACAGGCATAAGCCTCTATCTTCATTCTGTGTATTTTATTCAGTTTTCAATGTCACAGATGAAAGAAAGGGGCTGAAATTATGCCTAAAAATCTAGTTTTCGGACAGGCTGAGGGGGTGTTGTGCTAATTGGTAAAAATAGAAAATGAATGATAATCAGGAGTTATCCGCCATTAAGTAAATACTATCTATGAGATATTTTAAAGGTTGTCATCTTTATATAAAGATTAAGAAGAAAATTTGTTTTCTGAAATGCAGATAACATAAAATGTTTAAAATTGTCAATAAGAGAATAGAATTTTAATAGTTATTGTTAAT
>DKUL01000053.1:138911-139432 GCA_002490665.1 Lachnospiraceae bacterium UBA7205
TGTTAATTTTTTATGGTGCTCAAGGTGTAGGTAAATCAATATGTGCTACATATGTGTTTTATAATAAAAAATGTTAGGCATAAGTGTGGAATTAATAAATAAGTATGCTAAAGAAAAAGTGTGGGAAGAAAATAATACTATACTATCTAACTAAGTTTATTTGTTTGCAAAACAATATGTAGGAATTACAAGAGTAGAAGGAAAAGTAGATGTAGTAGTAATGGATTCCCCTATGTTGCTTTCCATATTTCATACTATAGTTGAGCAAATTTGTAATTTTATCAAAATTACAAAAAATAACATAAAATAAAGACATCATCCCTTTTGGGGGTATACTCGGATATCATGGAAAACCATCGACTTTGAGAAGTACAGCCCATGCCATCGTACTGCTGTTGCCCCTTTTCTTAATAAAGGGAAATAGGACGATGACACACTGGAAAATATACTCAGAAGTACTGTTGTCCTGTTTATCTAAAAGGAAGCCCTCGTCACGAGCTCTGCATCCGATTGAAGATGCG
>DKUL01000044.1 GCA_002490665.1 Lachnospiraceae bacterium UBA7205
TCAATACTTTCGCCTGCAAGTACCAAAAATCCTATGGCATTATTTTTTTATAGCCGCCTGTGCCGCCGCCAATCTAGCGATAGGCACTCTAAACGGTGAACAAGACACATAATCCAGCCCAATCTTATGGCAGAACTCTACGGAAGAAGGATCTCCACCGTGCTCGCCACAGATACCTACATGGAGCTTCGGATTCACCGGCTTGCCGAGTTTCAGAGAAAGCTCCATCAACTTACCGACACCAGTCTGGTCAAGTTTTGCAAACGGATCATTCTCAAAAATCTTTGTATCATAGTACGCATTTAAGAACTTACCTGCGTCATCTCTTGAGAAACCGAATGTCATCTGTGTCAGGTCATTTGTACCGAAGCAGAAGAAGTCAGCTTCCTTCGCAATCTCCTCAGCTGTAAGTGCAGCTCTTGGAATCTCGATCATTGTACCTACTTCATACTCTAACTGAATGCCTGCTGCTGCGATTTCAGCATCTGCTGTCTCAACAACAACCTTCTTTACAAATTTAAGCTCTTTTACTTCACATACAAGAGGAATCATAATCTCAGGCTTAACGTCCCAGTCAGCATGAGCCTTCTTTACCTCAATTGCTGCACGAATAACAGCCTTTGTCTGCATCTTGGCAATCTCAGGATACGTTACAGCAAGACGGCATCCTCTGTGACCCATCATCGGATTAAACTCGTGAAGGGAAGCAATGATGTTCTTGATTTCCTCAACAGATTTGCCCTGTGCATTTGCGAGCTTCTCGATGTCAGCTTCCTCTGTCGGAACAAACTCATGAAGAGGCGGATCAAGGAATCTGATTGTAACAGGATTTCCTTCCAGAGCCTCGTACAGTGCCTTGAAGTCACTCTGCTGGTAAGGAAGAATCTTCTCAAGTGCTGCTTCTCTCTCCTCAACGGTATCAGAGCAGATCATCTCACGGAATGCAGCGATTCTGTCCTCTTCAAAGAACATATGCTCTGTACGGCAGAGACCGATACCTTCTGCCCCAAGCTCTCTTGCCTTCTTTGCATCTGCCGGCGTGTCTGCGTTTGTTCTTACCTTCAATGTCCTATACTTGTCAGCCCATGCCATAACCCTGCCGAACTCGCCAGCAATCTGTGCATCAACTGTTGGAATCTGACCATCGTAAATATTTCCTGTTGTACCGTCAATCGAGATGAAATCTCCCTCATGGTACTCTTTTCCTGCCAGTGTGAACTTCTTGTTCTCCTCGTCCATGGCAATGTCGCCACATCCAGATACACAGCATGTACCCATACCACGTGCAACAACGGCTGCGTGGGATGTCATACCGCCGCGGACTGTCAGGATACCCTGAGAAGCCTTCATACCTGTAATATCCTCCGGAGATGTCTCAAGACGTACAAGGACAACCTTCTCGCCTCTTGCATTCCAGTTCTCAGCATCCTCTGCTGTAAACACAATCTTACCACATGCAGCACCCGGTGAAGCGCCAAGTCCCTTTCCAGCCGGTGTAGCAGCCTTCAATGCTGCGGCATCAAACTGAGGATGCAGTAAGGTGTCAAGGTTACGAGGGTCGATCATGGCTACTGCCTCAGCCTCTGTCTTGTGTCCCTCATCTACTAAATCGCAGGCAATCTTCAGAGCAGCCTGTGCAGTTCTCTTACCGTTGCGGCACTGTAACATATAGAGCTTCTTGTTCTCAACCGTAAACTCCATATCCTGCATGTCATGATAATGGTTCTCGAGTGTCTCACAAACCTTGATAAACTCTGCATATGCCTCAGGGAACTCCTGCTCCATCTGTGCAATTGGCATCGGTGTACGAACACCGGCAACCACGTCCTCGCCCTGTGCGTTCTTTAAGAACTCACCCATGAGCTTCTTCTCGCCTGTAGCCGGGTCACGTGTAAATGCGACACCTGTACCAGACTCATTGTTTAAGTTACCAAACACCATCGGCATTACGTTTACAGCAGTACCCCACGAATAAGGGATATCGTTGTCACGACGGTATACATTTGCACGAGGGTTGTCCCATGAACGGAACACAGCCTCAATAGCAAGCTTTAACTGCTCTACGGGATCAGAAGGGAAATCCTTGCCGAGCTGGTTCTTGTACTCAGCCTTAAACTGCTCTGCCAATGTCTTTAAGTCCGCTGCCGTGAGGTCTACGTCGTACTGAACGCCTTTCTCCTCTTTCATCTTGTCAATCAGCTGCTCGAAATACTTCTTACCAACTTCCATAACGACATCTGAGAACATCTGGATGAAACGTCTGTAAGAGTCATATACAAAGCGCTCGAATGCAGGATCCGGATTGCCCTTGATCATCGCATCAACCACTTCATCATTTAAACCAAGATTTAAGATAGTATCCATCATACCAGGCATAGATGCGCGCGCGCCGGAACGTACAGATACAAGTAAAGGATTCTTCAGATCTCCGAATTTCTTTCCGTTTACTTCTTCCATCTCTTTTACGCCAGCCATAGCCTGCGCCATGATCTCGTCGTTAATCTTACGTCCGTCTTCATAATACTGTGTGCAGGCTTCTGTCGTGATTGTGAAGCCCTGTGGTACAGGAAGTCCGATGCTTGTCATCTCTGCAAGGTTTGCACCCTTTCCACCGAGAAGATTGCGCATGCTCATGTCGCCTTCTTTGAATGAATATACCCACTTTTTACTCATTGTTTTTCTCCTTTACTGATTGGTTACTTTACATCGGTGCCCCTGTCATCCGAAAAATCCGATGCCAATGGCACATTGTATGTATAAATGATAAACATAATATAGGTAATTGTCAATAATTTATCAAGGAATTTTTAAAAAATTTACCTTTTTTTCCAATTATTCTCTATTGATGGGTTACAGGCAGATACCATGTGTCCTACAATCTGACAATTATCTCTTTTTCTTTGTCAAACAGATACAGGGAATATGACAATATCTCCTCCATCTTTACCTGCGTATCATTAATTTCGCGTATCATGTTCTTTATGTCCTGGCTTTCATTGGCGTTTGTGACAGGAAGCAGCAGCAGTTCATGTATGGACGACGGAATAATATACAGGCTGCTGCCCAGCGCCTCCGCAAAATCCTTTATCAAATCGGGATAGATCATGCAGGCTGCCCCCTCCACCCTGCTTTTATTGCTAAGGACATACATCGGGACACTGTCCGCAAATTCCGCTATGCAGCCATCAAAACAAAATCCCTCCTGCTCATCTTCCTGCATGATTTCATATATGGCATCATTTATTCCCTTAATCTCATACCCCAGAATTCTCTGAGTGTTATCCTTAGCCGCCCGAAAAAGCTCCATAACCGGTATATCCCACAGCTTTATGTGCGCATTGTGAATCAGTATAGATGCTGTACCAAAGCACTCCTTTGCCACCAGGCACTGAAAAACAACTGACAGATCAAGAAATTCCACATGTGGTATGTCCTCGAGCAATTCCTTGTTTTTCTCCGTATTGACCAGCTTGTAAACAATGTGTTCCTTGACGCAGGCATAATTCATAAAGTATCTCATGTCCACGCTCTGGTTGACCTTGTTTCTGTAGTAAGTGTCCATCACGTCATTTACTACATTGACCAAAGTTGCCTCGCCGTTTTCATATGCTTCATAATAGTTATTGAGATAGATCGTGGGGGAAATATTGCTGTCGTCCTGCATTACCGTGAGTCCTCGCAGGATGACCCCGTTATTCTTTCTGACGTCATTAATCCTGACCTTGTAGCTTTCCCCTGCCCTTTTCTCGACTTCTTCCCTTACCAGTGTTGTAAAACTTGTAAATTCCATTAATTTTCTACTCCTTTTTCCTCATCTTTTCATCCCTTCCCTGCCGTCTTTTCACACATGCCAAAGATAACATTCTCCTCCTGTTCGCCGCACATCGTGCAGCCAAACAAAAAAGACAACAAGAAATATTTTACATAATAAATAAAATCATTTCTCATTGTCTTCCTATCCTGATATCACTTATCCATTAAACCCTTGACAGATATTCGCCAGTCCTTGTGTCAATCTTGATGACGTCGTTTGTCTCGACAAACAGAGGGACATAGACGGTAGCGCCCGTCTCGACCGTAGCCGGCTTTGTCGCACCTGTGGCTGTGTCTCCCTTGAAGCCCGGCTCCGTGTCCGTGATGACAAGCTCCACAAACAGGGGCGGCTCAATCGCAAATACATTGCCGTTGTGAGAGCACACCTTAACCATCTCATTCTCTTTCACAAACTTAAGCGCATCGCCTACCTTGTCCACATTAAGCCCGATCTGCTCATAGTTCTCTGTATCCATAAAATAAAATAAATCGCCATCCTGATACAAATACTGCATCTCTTTTCTGTCAATACGTGCCTGTGGGCATTTTTCTGTCGGCCTGAATGTCTTCTCCACAACACCGCCACTGATAATATTCTTGAGCTTTGTCCTGACAAAAGCCGCTCCCTTACCTGGCTTCACATGCTGGAATTCGATAATCTGATAGATGCTGTTTTCATACTCTATCGTAATACCATTTCTGAAATCTCCTGCTGATATCATAAAAACTATTCCTCCTAATATTCACTTTTCACGTTTACAATCCGTTAATCATTTTATAACAAAATGAGCAATATTTCAACTATTATTTTTTACATTTCGCAAGAATAAAGTCAACCGCCATCAAATATCCGTCCAGCCCCTGTCCGTAAATCTGGTGGTCACACACCTCCCTTGTGACAGAAACGTGCCGAAACTCCTCCCGCTGCATAATGTCTGAAATGTGAATTTCCACCTTGGGAACCGTAATGCTTGCCAGCGCATCCCGTATCGCATAGGAATAATGCGTGTATGCACCAGGATTGATGACAATGCCCTCCGTGCCGTCAAAATAGGACTCCTGTATCCTGTCGATGATTGCACCCTCGTGGTTGGACTGAAAGCATTCAATCTCGCATCCTGTCTCTTCTGCCTTGTTCTGTATCATATTAAGGAGGAAATTGTAGTCCTGTGTTCCATATATTCCCTTCTCCCTGATTCCAAGGAAATTCAGATTGGGTCCGTTAATTACTAAAAGTTTCATTTTTCGATATATCCTTTCCGGTTTTGTACTGCCTTTTATTTTTGCAAGCTCATTTCAGCCTGCATCTCTCTATGATTTCACTGGCTGTCTCTGCCTGTCTAAGTCCGTCCACATCCACAACGACAGCAGCACCCGCTTCATACAGTGGCTCCCTGATGGCAAGCATTTCCTCAATCCGTTTCATCGGATTCTCGCACTGCAAAAGCGGTCTTGCCGTGTCTTCTTTCACTCTGCCATAAATCGTTTCGGGACTTGCTTTCAGGTATACTACCCTGCCAAGCACTGCCAGTAGCCGTCTGTTTTCTTCCCGAATGGGCATTCCGCCCCCTGTCGCAATCACCATATGGTCTCTTTTCGCGTCAATCATCTGCTTTAACAGTTCTGTCTCCATCACACGAAATGCCGCCTCGCCGTCATCTGCAAATATTTCATTGATGCTCCGGTGCTGCTGTTCCACAATCATCTCGTCAGTATCAACAAAGGTATATCCCAGACGCTTTGCAACATGCTTCCCGACAGTCGTCTTTCCGCAGCCCATATAACCTGTCAGTATAATATTTTCCATCTGTCACTCCTGTCCAAGCTTCCCGCACAGCTTTTTATATACCCTGCCCGCACACGCATCCGGCACCTTGCAATCATTCCACAGCTCAAACGCATCAATCCCCTGATACAAAAGCATTTTCAGCCCATTGTATGCCATGCCGCCATTTGCCCTTACAAGCCCCATGAATTTTGTTTCCCATGGCGAATAAATAAGGTCATACCCATATTTTACATAGTGGTAAAAGTCACTATCCTCAATAACTGCATTGTCTGTGGCAGGCGCAAGACCTACGCTTGTACACTGTATGACAACATACCGGTTTTCCAGTCCGGTTAATAGTTTCCTGTAATCAGAAAGCGCCATCGGCACTACAATGTCGGTTCCAAGCCCCCTGTTTACCTCCGCAGCCACAGCCCCGGCTTTTGTGGCATTTCTATTCAGAAGGTATGTACTGCGTGCCCCGTTTGCGGCACACATATATGTAACGGCGCGCCCTACACCGCCGGCGCCAAGTATGATGACATCCTCATCCTTTATTGACACGCCGTCACTTTTCATGGCGCGCAAAAGCCCCGTAATATCTGTATTGTACCCCTTATAGCCTTTGTCTGTGCGCACCAGTGTATTGACCGCCCCGATTTTTTCCGCAAGGCTGTCAATGTCATCCAAATATGCAATCACATCATTTTTATAAGGCACCGTGACATTCATTCCCAGTAAATTCAGTCCAAAAGCGCCCTTTACGGCTGCTTCCAGCTGCCCGCCGTCCACAAAAAACGGCACATATGTCATGTTTATCCCCATCTCCTGCGCAAGCGTATTGTGTATCACCGGAGACTGGGTATGTTCAACCGGATTGCCAATTAACCCGCATGTCCTTGTCTTTCCATCTATTTCCATCAGCCTTTTCCCCCGCTTGTTCTTTTTTCCCGAAGATAACAGCCCAGAACGATTTTTTCCAGATACCGTTTCAGCACAATCTGTATTTCTTCCTTCGGGTGAATCGGTTTGACAAGTATTGCATAAATACCTGCCTTGTTTGCACCCCACACATCGGTAAAAATCTGGTCGCCGACAAAAAGGGTATTTTTCTCATTTGTTCCCATTCTCTGCATCGCCACCCTGTAATTCTCAGGATTTGGCTTCCCTGCCTTGTAAATATATGGCTCCCCGACGGCATCACAGAACATTTTCACCCGCGGCTCCTTGTTATTGGAAAGCATTGTGGTTTTGTAGCCGATACCTTTTAACCGCCGAAATAACGCAATCGCACGCTCGTCTGCCGGAAGCCCATGCGGAACAAGCGTGTTGTCAATATCAAATATAATGCCCCTGTATCCCTGTTCGTACTTTTTTTCAAAATCAATCAGGTATGTCGAGTCCAAATATTCCTTTGGATAAAAGCGTCGAAACATCAAAATTTCCCCTCCGTCTGGCATGTTTATCCGGCGGTCAGTGCGCATGAATATCTGCCGCCTCAAGCAAAAGCTTCGTATAGTCTGTTTTGGGACTGCCGTAGATGTCCTGCACGTTTCCCTGTTCCAGTATCTCGCCGTTTTTCATAATCAGCACCCTGTCACACATCTGGTACACAACACGTAAATCGTGTGAAATGAAAAGCATCGATATGCCAAGCTCCCTGTGCAGCCTAAGCAAAAGCCTGATAATCTGAGCCTGTATGGTCACGTCAAGCGCCGACACGGGCTCATCAGCAATCAGGAAATCCGTGTCGCACAAAAGCGCTGCCGCGATTGCGATGCGCTGCCGCTGCCCACCGGAAAGTTCTGTGGGATAGTGTTCCTTCAGCTTTGCATCAAGTCCCACACGCACAAGCATTTCGTCGACACGCCTTACACGCTCTTCCCTTGTCAAATGGGGCTTCATGCGAAGCGGTTCCTCAAGTATCCAGCCGATTTTCTTTGCAGGATTCAGGGAATTGTATGGATCCTGGAATACCATCTGCGGATTCGGGCAGTCCAGCGCCACCTCACCTTCGTATTGTCTCTGCATCCCAAGAATTGCCTTTGCAAGCGATGTTTTGCCGCAGCCGCTCTCGCCGACAAGCCCCAGTATCTCTCCTCTTTTCATCTCAAAGCTTACGTCCTTTAACACATGCTGCAGCTTTTTTTGAGGCCTTGCACGAAAGCGCTTCAACAGATTTTCCCTATTCTCATAATATACATTCAAATGACTCACACTTAGAATATTTTCCATCATTCAATGTCCTTTAATTTTTCCAGTTTCGGAATGGCTTCGACAAGCTCCCTTGTGTAGCCCTCCTTTGGATTGCGAAATATTTCCTCTGTCCTGCCAGTCTCCACCATGCTGCCGTCATGCATCACGACAACCCTTTCGCAGAGACGTCTCACCAGACTTAGGTCGTGCGAAATAAAGAGGATCGCCATATTTTTCTCTTTGTTCAGCCGCTGCAAAAGCTTTACAATCTGTAGCTGTATGGTCACGTCGAGCGCTGTAGTCGGCTCATCTGCTATCAGAAGTTTTGGCTCACAGATTATCGCCGAGGCAATCATTACGCGCTGACGCATGCCGCCGGAAAGTTCATGCGGATATTTATGATAGACAAGCTGCGGATTTACAAGCTCTACCTGTGAGAGCGCTTCTAGCGCACGCTGGCGGCGCTCCTCTTTTCCCATTTCCGGTCTGTGTATGCGAAGGCTTTCCTCCACCTGCCAGCCAATGCGCCTGACCGGATTCAGCGATGTCATGGGCTCCTGGAATACAATGCCGATGTCATTTCCCTGAATCTGTCGGAGCGTTTTACGGCTCGCATGGAGAAGCTCTTTTCCCTCAAATAAAATTTCCCCCTCCGCTGTCATGTCATGACGGCGCAAAAGCCCTGCGACCGCCATCGCCGTCATGGACTTACCCGAGCCGGATTCTCCGACAATCCCAAGGATGCCCCCCTGTTCCAGCGCTATGTCCAGATGATTTACAACACGTTCCGGTGCATCGTGGTCATGAAACTCGATATTCAGATTTTCGACCTTTAACAATATATTGTCCATCTGTCCCTTTCATTTTTCCCGGAGCAGTTCAACCTTTGACTTCCTGTACAGTCCCGAGTCAAACTGTTACTTTTTTCTATCACGATACTGATATGTTCCTTATTCTACCACAGTGCACACCAAAAATCCATCTTTTATTCTTCATTTCTATAACTGAGCCGCACACTCCCCATGCTGGTGCTGGCTTCGAGCTTTCCGGCACTGCCTGACTGACGGTACTTCGTGCCCTCACCCTGACCGTTCACCCGAACCTCGCCCATTCCTGCCTCCAGCTCTATCTGATAATCGTCAAGGCTCTGCTCCGCATCAATAATGGTGTCCCCCATTGCGTTATCTACATCCAAATCCTGAAATGTGCAGTTTTCGACCCTGATTGTCCCCATATCATTGTTGACCTCAGCATCCCCGAGATAGGTGTCCTTTATCGTAATCTCGCCCATGTTCGTGTCAATGTCCGCCTCTTCGAAACTGCACTTTTTGAAGGTGCAGTTTCCCATATTGGTCAGCGTGTCACAGCCTTTTGACGTGATTTCCTCCGCGCTGATGTTTCCCATGGCAACCTCGATATTCATAAGGTTCAATTCTGTCCCTTCCGGAATGGTCAGCGTCATGCTGCACTGCTCATTTCTCATGCCTCCCCACAATGCCCTTTTCGGGGCTCTCACCTTGACATTGAGCGTACCATCCTTCACTTCATACTCCAGCTTAAGCGTATCCGTATACCGGCTGCTGAGAGAAAAGCGCTCCCCTGCTTCAACCGTCAAATCCATTATATCCGCATCCACACAGATGGCGTCAAAGGCATCCAAATCCGAATCCGCACTCATCATCCTGTCTGCCCCAAACTGAAAGCCGTTCCGGAATCCAAAAATACCATAATAGTGAACGGTACCGCCGATCACACAGCAGACCGTAATGATTGTCAGTACTGTCATCCATATACTCTTCTTCATACTCATATTTTCCTCCTAAAACCGAATCCTGTTTTATTACTCCGTCATATTACCAAATCGCACGAATCAGCTGCTGCACCACGGCGGCAATCACCCACACAATCCATGTGATGTGCCAGTCAAAGCTCAGAAAGCTCCAGCACAGGTAGATGCAGGTCACGGTCGGCCAGTAGACGGACATAATCTGTGATATCACGTTATTATTATAACGAACCTGTTTCTGTGAAGGGACAAAGCTGCCGCCCATCGTATCGCTCTTGTTCAATGAAAGAATTGTCGAAAATCCTGCATTCATATTTCCAGCCGCCACAAGCAGAAAGACGCCGATTCCGATAAACACAAACATCAGTACCACTCCCAGGCCGCTTCTCCACGAAAACAGGCTGGTGACGATTACCACCGGAAGTACGCTCAGGATGCACAAAATGACGCCAATCGTAATCATCATTGCAAATGTCACCCGGAAGCTTTCCCGCCGGTTATGGACATACTCTGCCGTCGCAAAATCCACACTGCATCCCTTTTGCTTCAGGAACTTCCACTTTCCCATGACAAACCCCGAAAACATAAACAACCCGATCGCTGCCGCAATCATCAAAAACATAAAACACGTGGCATAGACAGCGCCGCGCCAGTTCCAGCTGACATCCAGCAGGTAACCGCAGCAGCTTATAATGCATAACAGCACACCGAGCGCCACGGTGTAGGCAGCGCGCGTCCTGTCATGCAGGTAATCCTTGACCTCCGAGAGTGCCACGCTCCGAATGCCCGCAGCAGCCTTCTGATTTCCCTGTATCACAAAACTGCTGATGCCGAGCTCCTCTGCCAGTTCATCAAGGTTGCCGAACTCGGAAATCACAATGCCGACCGCTTCATTCTCCGTCTTTCCGTCCTTGATTAACTCCGTATATTTGTCCTCCATCATCTGTCCCAGCTCATTTTTTGCCTTCTGCACCTCAAATGTAATGGGAAGCCTTGCAAACATTGTTTCCAGATAATTCCTGATTGTCTCCATACTCTCATATCCCTCCATCCTCTTTGATAAATTTTTCCACAACTTCCTTGGTTAACGTCCACTCCGCACATTTCTCACGGTAGTACTGCCTGCCCTTGTCCGTAATCCTATAGTATGTCCTGCGCTTCCCGCTGATGGTGGCGTTTTCCGAAAACGATTCGACAAACCCATTTTTTTCCAGCCTTGTAAAGGCAGAATAGAGCGTTGTCTCCTTAATCAGATACTTTTCATCTGACAGGCTCCTGATTCGTTTCGAAATCTCATACCCATACGATGGCGCATCCCACAACAAATACAGTATCATCGTGTCATTGTACCCGCGTATGATATCGCTGCTAATGCTGCTCATAAAAAACCTCCCTTCCCAAAAATTGCCAAGTAATCTACGATAGCCAATGCAACGGCTGTCATAGCTCCGCCTGTCGGTGCTATGTTTATCGTTGCTATTTCTGTCGTTGCTACGTTTATCGTAGTATTAGGATAGCACAGAATATTTCTTCTGTCAACAGCTTTAGTGACATATTTCATTTGGACGCCCATGTGCAATCGAGTAGGGGAATGTCCTTCTCTCCTACTCGCCGCGCGCCCCATGCGCCGCCTTAGCGGCATACTTCCTCTGCATGGGGCTGCGCATAAAAAAAAGGAAAATAACCTGATACCCAAGTTACTTTCCTGCGTCTGCCAGAAGCGACAGCCCCAGCACCATCAAAATAATCATCAGCCCCGGAAACAGCGCATACCAGGGTGCCGAAAAAAGATACGTCTGCGACTCGGACAGCATGCTCCCAAGGCTTGCGCTCGGCGGCTGGACACCAATGCCCAGATAGCTCATGCCTGCCTCGGCAAGCACGGCATTATTAAATCCAATCATGATGGAGGACAGCAGCACTGGCATGGCATTTGGCAGGATATGCACAAAAATAATGCGCAGCTGCCCCACGCCGGCAAGCCTTGCACTCTTCACATAGTCCATCTCCCTGTATTTGATAAACTCTCCCCTGACAATACGGGCAAAGCTCGGTATGAACGCAATGCCAAGCGCACCGATTACATTGTATTTGCCTGTGCCAAAAATGCTGACAAAGACCAGTGCCAGCAGAATACTCGGAAAGGCAAACACCACATCGTTTACACGCATCAGCACCTCGTCCAGCAAACCGCCAAAATATCCAGTAAATGCCCCGATGATGACACCACAGACCGTCCCGATTGTGACCGTAGCCACCGCAATCACAAACGTATTGCCCATGCCTTTGAGCACCCTTGAAAAAATATCCCGCCCGAAATTGTCACAGCCCATAAGGTGCTTCAGCGACGGCGCAGCCAGTTTCGCAGTACTGTCCATCTTCGTGATGTCATACGGCGTGTGTATAAATCCAGCCAGAACCAGCAGCAGCATCGCGCCCGTTATCACAAGACCCATGATGAAATTAGGAGAATATGTCTTTTTCCTTTTCACAAAAACCTCCATTGTTAGGACTCTTTTCCCTTTACACGCTGATGCGCGGGTCAACCAGCTGATAAATCACATCCACCACAAAATTTGTCACAATCACAACAAAGGCAATCAGCACGATAACTGCCTCCACCACTGGATAGTCCCGGTATGATATGGAAGTCAGCAGAATGCGTCCGATGCCTGGTATGTTAAATACCTGCTCGATGACAATGCTCCCCACAAGCATGTCCGCAAGCGTCATCCCCCACAGCGTGATTACAGGAATTATGGCATTTCGAAGGACATGCCGATACAAAACCTTGTTGGTATTGTTTCCTTTGCTATACGCCGTCCTCACATAGTCCTTTTTGGATTCCTCAATGCAGGAGCTCCGCAACAGCTTGACCGACATTGCGATTTTGGGCAGCGCAATTGCAAAACATGGGAAAATGATATAAGAGAGAAATCCCCAGAAATCCGTCTCATAGGACACAAATCCTCCGGGCGTGAAAAACTTTAACAGCATGCCAAATAAATACGTAATCAGTATTCCCATAAAAAAATGCGGAACCGACATCACAACCTGATTGAGTGCCATAGCGAAACGGTCAATCCGCCTGCCGCTGTGCTTTGCTGTATAGATACCGACTGGCAGTGAGATTACAACCATTATAAAAAAGGAAATGACTGCCATTATCACAGTAATTGGCAGCTTGGACACGATCATGTCCGCGACAGGCAGATGGTACTTGTACGAGGTGCCAAAATCGCCACACAAAAAATGAACCAGCCATTCCAGATACCGTTCCAGGAACGGTCTGTCCAGACCGAGCTGCTCACGCAGCGCCGCCAGGCTTTCCGACGTGGCGTCTGTTCCCAGTGCCGCAAGCGCGGCATCACCTGGTATCAGGTCAAAAGCAAGATAGACGAGGAATGAAATACACAAAAGCGTGATAATCATTGCTGCCAGCTTTTTACCAATGTATCTCATATCCCCGTCTCCTTTTCATAACCGCTACAAATATTGCCGCCGGATTACTGTATATCCAGCTTCGAGAAATCCTGTATATATAATGGATAGAACGTATATCCTGTATAACCCTTTCTGACCGCAACCAGTTCGCACATATCCTGGATGTAGACATTTGCAGCCGTCCCGGCAAGGATTGTCTCACATTTCTTGTATGCCTCCGTTGCCCTGTCATCGTCCATCACGGACTCCGCAGCCAGCGCCTCCGCATACGCGGCATCATATTCCTGGTTATTGTAATTGATAAAATTATTGTGCGCATCAGAACGGAACCTACTCAGCATTGCCCCCGCAGTCAGCGTCGACGCGTCCACACCGACCAGCGTCGCCTCAAAATCACGCCCCTGGTACACATCATTCAGCCATGTCTCCCACTCTATCAGCTCAATGTCTGCCGTGACGCCAATCTGCTTTAACTGCTCAGCGACAACCTGCGCCGTATCGACATGCTGCTGATAATTGGAGGGTACCTTCATCGTAAAGCTGAACCCGTCAGGGTAACCAGCCTCAGTAAGCAGCGCCTTTGCCTTTTCGATATCCGTCGTGTACAGATCGTTCAGCTCCTCGATATAATATTTTCCAAATGCCGGAAACATGCTGCTCCCGACAAGGGTTCCCTTTCCCTCTGAAACAAAATCGAGGATCTCCTGCCTGTTCACTGCATAGCACAGCGCCTGCCGCACATTCTCGTTATCAAACGGTGCCACGGCATTGTTGAGGTACACCGCCTGAACCAGGTTCATTGTTCCCTCAAGCACCTCGAAGTCATCACCAAGCTCTGCCGCCTGCGCCGTGGAAATCCGTGCAACCAAATCCACCGCACCGCCCTCGAGATTCATGACAATCGAATCCGAATCCGCAAGCACCTTCAGGGTGACATCCTTGATGTGTGCCGGTTCTCCCCAGTATCCGTCAAACCGCTCAAGCACTACATTCTCCTGCAGTGAGCGCGACACAAACTTATACGGTCCCGTTCCAATGGGATTTGTCTGCAAATCAGCCGCATCCGCCGGAACGATGGCTGCCTCAACCGTTGACAGGATTGCCATAAAGGAGCTGCTTGACTCCTTCAATGTAATGACAATCGTATTTTCATCGGGGGTCTCCACACCCACAATATTAGAAAACGCCGATATCACGGGTTCCCCCCCGTTCAGGCCGGCGCACGTGTCAATCGAATACTTCACATCCGCAGCAGTAACAGGATTTCCATTGTGAAACTTGATTCCGTCTCTCAGCGTAAACGTATATACAAGCCCGTCCTCCGACATTGTATAATCACTTGCCACTGCCGGGACCAGGTTGCCCTCGCTGTCCGGCTTATACAAACCCTCGTAAATATTATACAGAATCTCCTGCGTGCCTGCACCCTGCGACAAACTCGGCACCAGACTGTCCAAATCCTGTGGAATGCCTATGGTGATATGGGATGCAGCAGCGGTATCCGATACCTTTTCAGAGTCTCCATCCTGCTTATCACCTGAGCATCCGCCCAGTGCAACAGTCAGTGTAAGCAACATACTTGCCAAAAGAACCTTCCCCAATCCCTGTCCTCTTTTCGCCATGTCTTTTACTCCTTTTCATTTTTATTCATTTGTTATTTTGCCCCAAAAAGTACAGTTAATGTCTGCCGACATTATACCATCTTTCTGGTTCTGTCCGAAACTGTCAGGAAATAACTTGTGGCAAGGTCATTGCCGTGTGTTATTTCTTAATAGTTCCTTAGATTGTATACAAATATTATTAAAAATGCAAGTCATTTTACAGACAATCTTGTTTTTTATTCTATACAAGGCTGCCGGCGCTTCAAATCATTTATCCAGCACCTTTTTCAGCTCATCCATAAATGTATTAATATCCTTAAACTCACGATATACCGACGCAAACCGGACATACGCCACTGCGTCCAAATCCTTCAGCTTGTTCATGACAAGCTCCCCGACGACACGGCTGCTGATTTCTTTTTCTTCACTATTCAGAATATCAGCCTCCACCTCGTCCACCAGGACATCAATGCTGTCCATGCTGACAGGACGTTTGTGACACGCCCTTAATACTCCTGTCTCAATCTTCGAACGGTCATATGCCTCTCTGTTATCATCCTTCTTGATAATAATAAGCGGAATCGCCTCCACTTTTTCATATGTGGTGAAACGCTTATTGCACTCGTCACACACACGCCGCCTGCGTATGGAACTATTATCCTCAGCCGGTCTTGAATCAATTACCCTGGTATTTTCATGACTGCAAAACGGACATTTCATTCTAACCCTCCATTCTGCCAGCGGTCCAAAGATTTAGGCGCCAGCACAAATTTCATCCAAGTTTAGTATAATTTATGTTTCCGTCAATGTCAATCAGGCTGTTTTCTTTTCAGATAGTAACAGTTCAGCCCGGTACTTTGCAGCGCAGTGCGAAGTACCGGGCTGAACTGTTACTTCAAATATCCACCAGAATCAGGTCCGGTCCAATCTGCCGGATGCAGTTGTATGGTATGGCAATCACGGAATCATCCGTAATCATCGACCAGAATCCCTTGCAGCCCGGCACAATAATTTTGCAGATGCATCCCTTGCACTCGTCAATCTCCAGGTCACAGACGTGCCCAAGTCTTCTGCAGTCCTTAATACAAATTACTTCCTTTTTCCTTAACTCCTTATAAGTCATCATAAAAAAACCCCTTTTTGGCAAGGTGCATTTATATATTATATGCGCCTCGCCAAAAGCGGGGAATCCTTATGGGACTGTCTTTATGAATTTTTGAACTCAATCTCCGTTATATCCACAATCTCATCTGCATTTTTTGCAAGCAGCAGCATGTAGCTGCCCGCATCCACCTTAAAGCCATGTGCCTCCTCATCAAAGTACGTAAAGGCCTCCCGCTCAAGTATCAGCGACACTTCCCGCGCCTCGCCTGCCTCAAGATAAATTTTCTCAAATGCCTTCAACTCCTTAGAAGCCTTTTTGACCTTCGGACACTTGTCTGCCACATAAATCTGGGCAACCGCCGCACCGGCACGGCTTCCTATATTGGATACATCAAAGCTCACTTTCACACTTTTGCTCTCCGCCGTATCCTCAAGGACTTCTGCCCGGATTCCTGTCATCACAAAATCCGTATACGACAGCCCATAGCCAAATGGGAACGCTGTCGCAACATCATATGTGTCATAATACCTGTAGCCTACAAAAATATCCTCACCATAGCTTACCTTGTCGCCTCCCGGAAACTCGCCAAGCGCCACTGCCGGACAGTCCTTTTCGCTGAGGGGGAAGGTTTCCGGCAGATGCCCTGACGGATTGACATCCCCGAACAAGACCTCTGCAAGCGCAATTCCGCCCTCCATGCCTGCATACCAGCTGTATACCAGCGTATCAGCATTCTCAAGCCATGCACTCATGTCAACAGGAGAACCTGCCACAAGGGTTATGACCGTATCCGGCCTAACCTGTAATAGTTCGGAAATCAGCCTGTCCTGTTCATATGGAAGCTTCATGTCTGCCCTGTCCTGTCCCTCTGTATCATAGTCATGTGTCAGACCGCCCACAAAGATAACGGCATCTGCATCCCGCGCCGCCTCCAGGGCTTCTCTCCGGTATATTTCATTCATTTCCGTCTGACGCCGCTTCTTTTCCTCGGATTTTGCCTTTACATCCGGCTCCGGTGAGCTCTGTGTCGTGTTGTTGTCCTGATTCAGGCTGTCTGCCTGACCGTTCTCATTGTCACCAGTATTTGCCCAGATATTGCCGATATCCTCATTGAAATATCCCGGCTTATAAATAATCTCCGTATTTCCCCCAAGAAGCATATTCAGCCCCAAAAGCGGCGTTATCTCGTACAAAGACTTAATCTCGGCGCTGCCTCCGCCAGGCGCATGCTGCCTGTTGGCATTCTCCCCCACAACCAGAAGCTTCTTAATCTTCTTTCTGTCAAGCGGTAGGATTTCCTTGTCATTTTTCAGAAGCACGACAGATTCCCTTGCTGTCTGCCGCAATGCAGCCTTGTCCTCATAATCATTGTAGCCGCCTGCTTTGCGCTCCCCGTCAAGCATATGCAGCTTGTTCATCACATTTAATATATGACGGACCTTCTCGTCTATCTTGGCGTATGCAGTCTTTTTGTCCACCTCCCCACTTTCAATCATGCGGATAATGGGTTCTGCCATATAATATTCGTCAAAATTATCCGTGACGGACATTTCCATGTCAAGTCCGTTCAGCAGCGCCTCCTTCGTGTCATGCACGCCGCCCCAGTCCGATACCGTGATTCCCTCAAATCCCCACTCTTTGCGGAGAATTTCATTCAAAAGATAATCGTGATGGCAGCAGTGCGTGCCCCGGAGCTTGTTATATGCCCCCATAATGCCTTTTGCCTTGCCCTTCTTAACTGCTGCCTCAAATCCCGGCAGATAGATTTCACGCAATGCCCGTTCACTGACTTCCACATCCACATCCAGCCGTCTGGTCTCCTGATTGTTGGCAGCAAAATGCTTCACGCACGAGGACACGTCATTTTCCTCAATGCCCTGCACGACCGGAACGACCATCTCTGATACAAGATAGGGATCCTCCCCCATATACTCAAAGCTTCTCCCGCACAGCGGTGTCCGCATGATGTTGATTCCAGGTGCAAGAATCATATCCTTGCCACGCCCTCTTGCCTCCTTGCCGAGCAGCCTGCCCGTAGAATATGCAAGCGCCCTGTTCCATGTCGCCGCAAGGGCCGTATTACAAGGAAGATATGACACAAAATCAAAACTCAGACCAATTTCTTTCCATTTCGTAGTCTCAAATTCCTTTCTCACTCCTCTTGGTCCATCCGAGGTCTTAAAAGGAGGAATTCCGAGCCGTTCAACTCCCTTTGTGGTAAAACAGCCACACCCATGAATCATGTCAATTTTTTCCTGCAAGGTAAGCTGTGCAATCAGTTTCTCAATCTTTTCTTTGGTCATTATTCCTTGTCCCCTTTCTCTGTTCTGCTGGATGTTTTTAGTAAACGGTATCGTACAAACGCATTCATTCCCACTGCAAAGACAAACATTGCCAGTCCAAGCACCTGTGACACTGCAATCTGCGTTCCGGGAATCAAAAGCCGGTCTGTCCGAATTCCCTCTATGACAAAACGCCCTATTCCATATCCCCCAAGATAAAACAGACACATCTGCCCATGGTATTTTTTCCTTTTATGGTAGAAAAGCATAACAGCCAGAACACCCAGGTTCCAGACTCCTTCGTACAAAAAGGTAGGATGCACCTGTATAAAATTTACTTCGCCCATCGCGGTCATGCCATCAATGTGCGACTGTGCAATATCCCACGGCCGCACTGCGTCGACGGGAAGCCGCATGGCAAAAACGGAGTCCGTATAACCGCCAAACACCTCTCTGTTAAAAAAGTTTCCCCATCTGCCGATAATCTGCCCCAGAATAAGCCCATATACTCCGCAGTCCCCAATCTGATATGGCGATATCTTCTTGAGCCTGCTGTATACAAAAAGAGTAAGAAATGCCGCAATCACCGCGCCGTATATCGCAAGTCCGCCCTGCCTGAGATTAAAGACACCAAGAAGATTGTCCTTGTATAAATCCCACGAAAAGACCACATAGTAGATTCTTGCCCCGATGACGGAAAAGATTACCGCATAAATACCAAAATCCCATATAATATCCGTATCCATTTCCTCTTTTTTTGCCATCTGTACTGCCATCAGGACGCCGAGCATGACCCCAATGCCGATTATCAGTCCGTAAAATGCAATCTCAAAGCCAAACACCGAAAAACTCTTGGGAAGATTTCTGAGATAAATTCCAAGATGCGGAAAGGCTATATCATTTACTCCCATATTATCAGGCATATATTTTACCTCACTCAACCATGATACTGTCAACCTAAACATTAAACCGGAACACTATAAACCGAAATTTCACCATGTCTATACAATTCCGTCCTTTCACATTATGTTGAATTTTTTCTACTTTACCAGTTCAATATATACCATAAAATCCAGATTGCGTCAAGGGGTTAGGGGTGATGGTAGGGGTTCAAAGCCTGTTTGAGAAACCTTGTAAATTACAGGCGGCGAACCCCTATATAATTATCTATTCTCTAATTAGAGTTAAGCGTACTAAAACAAAAAGGATATGGAAAAAGGAAATGGAGGGATTG
>DKUL01000003.1:0-14850 GCA_002490665.1 Lachnospiraceae bacterium UBA7205
AACCACTTCGTGGTGGCTTGATGCCTCTCTGCCACTACGCTATTTCACGGACTTTGCAGTAAATGCAAAGTCCTGAGCTGAACTGTTACGAGAAAGTACGAAAGAATTGAGGAGATTCTTGCAGTTTCCTTTGATTCTGGTATAATTGAGGAAATGGTCATTTTTGACAAAGGAAATCAATGATAAAATATGAGGTGAATGATATGGAGTTGAGATGGAAAACCTGTCTGCGGGCGGGAGTCACGGTAGGCTTATTGTTTCTGGTGATACATTACTGGACGGCTTTTACAGGTCTGGCTGGCGTGGCGCTCGGTGCGGCGAAGCCGCTGTTCTGGGGATGTGCCATCGCGTATGTCGTCAATATCCCGATGCGCTTTCTGGAGCGCCATGTGGAACCAAGGTGCAAAAAGGAAACGGCAAAAAAACTGTGCCGTCCGATTTGCATGGTGCTTGCATTTTTGTGTATTTTTCTGATTGCCGTGCTGATTGTGCAGATGATTGTGCCAGAGCTGATTGGCTGTCTGCAAATCCTGCTGGAAGAATTGCCGGGCGTGCTGGATAACATTGCTGTCTGGATGGAGGACAACCTGCAGATTAGCGCACTTCTGGCAGCCGAGAACAGCGTGTTTCAGGGCAGTGAGACAGACTGGCAGGAGACATTCACAAAAGTCATCAACATTCTGCTCAATGGCCTCGGTGGTGTAATGGGAGCGGCTACAAGTATTATTTCCTCTGTATTTTCGACGGTCGTTACCCTGACAGTCGGTCTGGTCTTTGCCATTTATCTGCTGGTTGGCAAGGAAAAACTGGGCGGACAGTTCCGGCGGCTGTCTGCGCGGTATCTGCCAGAGAAGGTGACGAAAAAGTTTTACTATGTCATGGGTGTCCTGAACCAGTCGTTTCACAGCTTTATCGTGGGACAGTGCACCGAGGCAGTGATTCTCGGACTGCTCTGCATAGGTGGCATGCTGCTGCTGCGGCTGCCATACGCTGCGATGATTGGCTGTCTGGTAGGCTTTACGGCGCTCATTCCGATTGCAGGCGCCTATATTGGTGCGATTGTCGGTGCATTTATGATTTTTACGATTTCTCCTGTAAAGGCAATTATATTTATTGTGTTCCTGGTGGCTTTGCAGCAGCTGGAAGGCAATCTCATTTATCCCCGCGTGGTCGGTTCGTCGATTGGCTTGCCGGGCGTATGGGTGCTTGCCGCCGTGACCGTTGGCGGTGGTGTCATCGGAGTCGGCGGCATGCTGCTGGGGGTTCCGCTTGCGGCTGCGGCATATCAGCTTTTGAAAAATGACATGAACGCATCGTGAGCTGCGATACCTGTTTTAGTTCAAAATAAATTGTGCATAGACGGTATATTTGTCGAAATCTCCGCTTGCCCTAAAATCCATGATTTCTTTTTTCATTCTGTAGTTTCCGGGTTCAAGCGCCCCATATATCCATTCCCAGTCCAGCTCCCGTTCAGAAGAATCCCGGCTGGGGATGGTGTATGCGATGGCGTTGAATGCATACTCGCTTAAAGTGGCAGGAACTTCTTCCCACTGGTCATTTTTCAAAACCTCCAGCACAAAAGCATCCCCGTATTCCAGTTCGCCTGTCGGCGCTTTCTCATCGTATTGGTGGAACACCAGCGTCGCGCCTGTCGGGGTTATTTTTTTCAGCTCGAATAGCAGTCCGATTTTGTCAGCCTCGGATTGGGGACTGTATATGTACGCGCCGCCCTCTTTTATGGATGTGTCAAAGGACAATGTGCCAAGAATATCCATCACCTGTTCTTCGTAAGCTTCCCACCAGTCTTCTGCGTTGCATGTAAGGGCGACGATGCCGGAACAATCACCCTGAAAAGAGATAAAGTCCCAGCAGGCATGATTGTCATAGGTGCCGATGCGGGCAGGGTTTCCGGCGATGGTGGCTGTCTCTTCGACAAGTCCTGTCCCGCAGACGCCAAAAGAGTCAATATAGAAAAGGTCAATATAGCCCTCTGTTGCGTCTTCCGGATAAAAGCGGATGCCATATAGTCCGTTTGTCAGTTTCCCACTGTCCATGGGACAGGTCTCATAACGCCATCCCCCGGGAATGGAAAGGGATATTTTTCCATAGGGTCCGTCCTGTCCGGCTATTGTGTCTTCGGAATTGAGTGGCAGACTGCACACTGTATTCTGCCGTGGGGCTGTATCCTCATCTGCGAGCGTGTGTGCTTCGGCTGGGAGGTAAGCAGCGTCAGGATTGTTTTTTGGTATGGAAACGGCAGGATTGGCGTTTGCGCAGCCATCTAACAGCAGGCCTAAGGACATGCCAGATGACAATAATGCGGCTAAAATGGATTTTTTCATATGAATCAACTCCTTCTGTTGTGTTCGCTGAATAGTTCTTATATATAAAATTTTTTGTCTCTATTATTTATAGAAGGAAAAAAATATGGGAAGTTGCATGATGTTTCACGAAATTAATATTATTGTAATGCAGATGCGGATATGTTATATTCTTATTAATAAATAGAAAACTTTGGAAGTGATGGCACTGGCGTAAGAAAAATTTGCCTGCTACTGGGTAGTCAGGCGTGCGGCTTTTTAAGAAAACAGATTTGGAGGGAAATGAATATGGATGACAATGTAAGGAAGAAAATGACAAACAGTGAGCGCAGGGATGCAGGATTAGCGTACGTAGCAGATGAAGGTGTTTATAAGGAAATGCTGGCATGCAGAAAAATTTTACAGCGGCTGAACTTTATGGACCGCTCCGATTTGGAAGGAATCAGCGAGGTGGTCAGGGAGCTGTTTGGCAAATCGGAGGGTGCCTTTGTCAATCCGCCGTTTTACTGCGATTATGGGAAGCATATCGAAGTGGGAAAAAATTTCTTTGCCAACTATAACTGCACGCTGCTGGATGTGGCAAAAATCAGGATTGGCGACAATTGCCAGATGGCGCCCAATGTGGCAGTCTACACGGCAGGGCATCCGGTTCATCCGGTCAGCCGCAACTCTGCCTACGAGTATGGCAAGGAAGTGACAATCGGAGACAATGTGTGGCTGGGAGGGAATACGGTGGTCTGCCCTGGTGTGCACATCGGAAGCAATGTCGTGATTGGCGCGGGCAGTGTGGTGACAAAGGATATTCCGGACTGGTGCATTGCGGCAGGAAATCCCTGTAGGGTACTGCGGGAAATTACGGATGCGGACAAAAGGAAGCTGTTTGGCGATGAGGAGATTGATGAGGAAGCGTGGAATGACATTGTGGCGAGGATGCAATTTTAAGACAGGCAGAATGTGAAATCGTTCTCACAAAAATATTCAAAAATTAATTAGAAAAATTAGGAAAAATGACTATTTACATTGCGACATTCATTCGCTATGATGATATTGTACATGAAACCGATATCATATAGCGGTATCATGCGGAAAGTAGACAGGTAATAAAAACAGATGATGGAAAGGAATGGTATTATGCGCAAGGTAAATGTTAAGTTCAGGGATGTGGAGCAGGTCAGGCAGTTTGTGAACATAATTGACAAGTTTGATGCGAGTTTCGATCTTGGCTCTGGGAAGAAGATTGTTGACGCGAAATCCATACTTGGCGTGATGGCATTGGATTTGTCCCGTCCACTCTGTCTCAGATATCAGTCGGACGACAAGGAGATTGAGGAAAAAATAGCACCGTTTGTTTATTTGGAAGCATAGTGATAAGACAGATATGAAACAGCACAGGTTTTTTGCCCTGTGCTGTAATGTGTATCATGGGGGGATTTTTATCAGATGACTATAGCAGATATAGCGAGGATGGCAGGCGTGTCGCGGGCGGCTGTCTCACGGTATTTTAATAAAGGATATATTTCAGAGGAAAAGCAGGCGGCAATCCGCAAGGTCGTCGAGGAGACGGGATACCGGCCGTCCATTCAGGCACAGACGCTCAGGACAAAAAAGACGAAGATGATTGGCGTCATCGTGCCCAAGATTGCATCGTCCTCTATTGGCAGGGTCGTGGAGGGAATGCTTTCCGAGTTCAATAAGAGCGAGTACCAGATGATGCTGGCAGTCACCCAGAATGAGCCGAAGAAGGAAGTGGAGTACCTGTCTGCGTTCAGCGACAGGCAGGTGGACGGCATCATACTGGTTGCGACCGTTTTCACGACGGCACATAAGCGCGCGCTGAAAAATATGTCCGTTCCGGTTGTGATTGTAGGGCAGTATCTGTCGGGTTACTGCTGTGTGTACCATGACGATTACCATGCCTGCTACGACCTCACAAGGCTGATGATGGAGAAGGGCAGGACCAACATTGGTTTCATGAGTGCGATGTGGCAGGACAAGGCTGCCGGGGAAGCGCGGTACAGGGGGTTTTGCGACGCCGTGAGTGACATGGGGCGCGCAGGGCTTTCCGAGAATGTTGTCATCGCCGATTTTACGGTTGCTTCCGGATATGAGAAGGCAGGGGAGATACTCGGCAAATGTGCCGGGCTGGACGGACTGGTCTGTGCGACGGACGCCATGGCTGTCGGTGCGATGCAGTATTTGCGGGAACATGGCATTGCAGTCCCGCAGACGATTCTGGTCGCGGGACATGGGGATTCCGAGATTACGCGCATGACTGTGCCGAACCTGATTTCAGCCCATTATTACTATGAAAAAAGCGGCAGACTCTCCGTCCGCAGGCTGATGGACCTCATGCAGCATGACGAAAGCATGGCGGAGGAAGTGAAGCTGGGATATGAGATTGTGGATTTGTGCGGCTGATTTTCATACGCCTTTTAAGGCGTTGGAGGAAGCGGTAAAAGGGAATCATAAAACAGGGAATGTCAGCATAGGAGGGCAATTATGGGAATATATCTGAATCCGGGGAATACTGGTTTTTGGAAGGCAGTCCGCTCTGAGATTTATGTGGACAAGACGGGACTGATTGCATGCACGAATAAAGTAATTAATACGGATGAACAGTGCATATGTGTCAGCAGGCCAAGGCGTTTTGGAAAGTCGATGGCATTAAAAATGCTTGCTGCTTACTATAGCTGTGCGTGTGATTCGGCGGATTTGTTTAGAGGGCTTAATATAGAAAGAGATCCGTCATTTCATGAGCACTTAAACCAGTATGATGTGATTTTATTAAATATGCAGCAGTTTTTAATTGAGGCAGAACATGGACAGGAAATAGAATATCTGGAACGAGAGGTAGTGGAAGAACTTCAGGAAGAATATGCAGATATTCTAAAAGGACAGAGCAGGGGACTTGCAGCAGCATTGAGAAAAATTTATGTCAGGACAGAGAGACAGTTCATCTTTCTGATAGACGAGTGGGACTGTGTGATGCGCGAAAGGCAGGAATCAGAGGCAATGCAGAAGCAGTATCTTGACTTCCTGCGAGATCTTCTAAAAGACCAGCCATATGTGGCGCTTGCCTATATGACTGGCATACTTCCGGTAAAAAAGTACGGTCAGCATTCGGCGTTAAATATGTTCTGGGAATATTCGATGACAGACCAGTTTGCCTATGAGGAATACACCGGATTTACGCAGGACGAGGTAAAAGGGCTCTGCGAGAAGTATGGTATGGACTTTGCGCAGGTCAGTAACTGGTATGACGGCTATCAGTTCCGGCAGTTTCGACATATCTACAATCCGAGGTCTGTCGTGGCGGCAATGAAAAGTCATGTGCTGTCAAATTACTGGACTTCCACGGAAACCTATGAGGCGCTCAAGGTTTATATGGAAATGGACTTTGACGGGCTGCGCTCGGACATTGTGCAGATGCTTGGCGGGGAACGCATCAGGGTAAACACGCTCAGTTTCCGAAATGACATGCGCAATTTTGAGATAAAGGATGATGTCCTGACACTGTTGATTCATTTAGGATATCTGGGGTATGATGCAGAGACAAAGGAGACGTTTATTCCGAATAAAGAGATTATCGGGGAATTTGAAAATGCCATGAGCGTGAGCGGATGGTCAAAGGTGATGCGTGTCCTGAGGGCATCGGAGAAGCTGCTAGAAGATACCTTGCTGGGGGATGCTGACAGTGTTGCCAGGGCGCTTGACCAGGCGCACACAGAAGTGGCTTCCATACTGACTTATAATGATGAAAATTCACTTGGGTGCGCGATTGGTCTCGCATATTACAGCGCGCGAAAGGACTATCGCCTTATAAGGGAACTGCCCACGGGACACGGCTTTGCGGATGTTGTCTTTCTGCCGCTGCCATCTGTGGACAAACCAGCGCTTGTGGTAGAATTGAAATATGACAAGACTGCGGATACTGCGATACAACAGATAAAAAACAGGCATTACACACAGGTGCTTGAGGACTATGCCGGGGAGATTCTGCTTGTCGGGATAAATTATGACAAGGATGACAGGGAGAAGCCGCACGGCTGTGTGATAGAGAGACTGGAAAAAGCATGAACAATATGAAAACAGAATACAGCAAAGGCGTAAAAGGGACTGTCGGAAAAAGGCAGTCCCTTTTTCAAAAAAGAACTTGACTTTAGTATGACAATTTGTTATTCTTTATACATAACAGGTTGTCATACTAAATATGCATTTCACCAGGGAGGGAAAATATTATGGCGCAACAGATTTCGGATGCCGAATTGGAAATTATGAAAGTGGTCTGGGCAAACGGCGAGGAGCCGACACTTTTTGCCTGCCTTGCGGACGAGCTGGCAGCGAAGGGAAGACCATGGCAGAAAAATACGCTGATTACGCTTTTGAACCGCCTTGTCAACAAAGGGTTTTTGAAGGCAAAGAAAATCGGGCGGCGAAACGAGTACACCCCGCTTGTATCGGCGGCGGAATACCAGTCAGCCCAGACAAGGAATTTTCTGGAGAAAATTTATGAGGGGAGCGCGTCAGGGCTTGTCTCCATGCTGATTTCAGGGGATATGCTGACTGATGACGAGTATGAGGAACTAAGAAAACTGCTTGAGAAAGGGAGCCCAAAGCCATGAACACTGTTTTTAAGCTTTTCCTGTCCATGTCATTTTCCGGGGCGGCGCTGATTCTGGCGCTGCTTGCAGGAAAGCGGTTCTGGCAGGACAAAATCAGCAGGCAGTGGCAGTATTATATCTGGCTGGTGGTGATTCTGCGGCTGCTGATTCCTTTTGCACCGGAACGAAATCTGATGGCGGCAGCCTGCCAGGCAGTGGAACAGGCGCTGTCCGGCACAACACTGTCTCTCCTTCCGCAGCCCATGACAGATACAGCGGATGCGGATGTCCCTGTTTCCGGCTGGACACCGGGTGGTGAAAATGTGGATAGCGCGCCATGGGATAACGAAAACACAGGCGGAGTGGTGCGGACGATTCCATCGCGGCAAGAACTGTCGTCCGGCGGTAAAAGCAGTTTAAAAGCGGATGCCATCGCACGCAAGGATGCTGTCGTTTGGCTTTGCAGCCATATCTGGCTGGTCTGGCTGGCTGTTGTGTCCGGACTGCTGATACGGAAGATAACGATGTACCAGGGCTTTGTGCGCTATGTCAAGGACGGCTGCAGCCCTGTAAATGACATTGCGATGCTGGAGCGGTTTTCTGACGCGGCGA
Organism: Lachnospiraceae bacterium UBA7205; assembly: GCA_002490665.1. Classification (GTDB taxonomy): domain Bacteria; phylum Bacillota; class Clostridia; order Lachnospirales; family Lachnospiraceae; genus COE1. The sequence continues at coordinate 7,535 of DKUL01000003.1, forward strand.
CGCAGACAGGCATCAAAAAACCGGTGGAGCTCTGTGTCAATCCCCTTGTCTCGTCCCCGATGCTGATTGGATTTTTCCACCCCTGCATCGTACTGCCAGGCACGGAGATATCCGAGAAGGATTTTCACTATATTGCGCTGCATGAGCTGACGCACCATAAGCGGCGTGATATCCTTTACAAATGGCTGGTGCAGATTACGGTCTGCCTGCACTGGTTCAATCCCATGGTATATGGGATGCGCCGTGAAATTACCAGGGCATGTGAGTTTTCATGTGATGCGGCAGTCCTTGCAAAAGTGGGAAAAGACCATGCGCCGGAATACGGAAAAACGCTGCTGGATGCCATGGCGGCAGTCCGGACATACAGGGAAAACTTTGGCGCTGTCACGTTGAGTGAGAATAAACAGTTATTAAAAGAAAGGTTGGTTGCGGTTATGAATGTCAGAAAAAAATCAAAGGTTGTTGTCATGCTGACAGGCATGATGACGCTGTGCCTTATTTTCGGCGCAGCATTTATGGGCGTGTATCCGGCTGCTGCGGCACAGCCGGACAGCGCAAAGGAGCACCGAAGCAGTCCGGCAGAAGCCGGAAATGCACAGGACAATAACGGACAGACGCCCATTGCATTGCAGGCAGAGCAATATTATGAAGCAGGCAGCTTTCCGATGTTTCTGATTGCGTTTTCGAGGATGGATGAGGAGGCAAAAGGAGCATGGCTGAATCGAATCTATGCAGATGGACAGTTTATGTTTCTGGGCGCCGTTGCCAGCCAGTTGGAGACTGATAGTGCCCACGTCCAGCAGATTGCAGAAAAAGCATATGCAGACGACTCTGTGATTTTTTTCTCGGTTGTGGCAAAGCGCATGAGTGAAAAAACGCTGAAGGCATGGCTGGACAGGGCACAGGCAGATGGGAAGTTTGCGTTCCAGTCCATACTGTTTGATTTTCTGGATGATGAAAAGCTGGATGCCATGGAGGAGGAGCTTGAAAAGCAGGATGAGACAGCACGGAAGCAGGAGTATCTCGAACATGGCATTGTCAGTGACCAGAATCTGAAGACGTTTTATTATGAGTCGCAGCTTGTCCATATTTTTCTGGATATCAGGAAGGAAAAATCGTTTTACTTCCTGCAGGTCAATCCGCAGGGCACGGTCAATGTCAAAGTCACCCGCGATGAGAACAATCACATTGAAAGTGTGGATTACATGACTGATGCGGAGGTGACAGCACTGTTTGGCGACATGAAAGAAGAGGAGAACGACGAATACGAAGCGTCCGCGTATGATATGTCGCAAATTATTTCGGTCAATGAGCAGCGTATTGCTGCCGGGGCAAAGCTTTGGTTCGGGGATTATGACCTGTGCAGCGGGGATAAAATCCAGTATAATATTGAGGCGGAGACCGGGAATGCCATTATGGTCGGGTTTGTCAATAATGCTGACGGCGTGCTTTCGGATACCACCTATTGCTCTGCACTGGTGCACCGCGAAGACGGTGTGCTGAAATGCACCGCGGATTTCATCTGCGGCGAACCAGTAAAGGATGGTCAGTATAAGCTGTATCTCTATGCGCCGGAAGGTGCACTGGGAAACGTGAAAGGCAGTGTGTCGATTGTGCATGGGCGGTAGGCGGATGAATGTGTATGATGATGGAACAGTAAGGAACGAAACAAGATAAATGTGAATTAGGCAGGAATGAATGGAATTGTGAGCCGGTTTATGGTAGAATGATAAAAAACTATAACAATTTTATGGAGAAAGATTATGGAGAAATCTGTACAAATATATAATAAAAAACTGGATAACTATTTAGACTCTGATGGCAGATTATTACAGTACCCATCCAAAAGACCAATGAGGATCCTTGCCCTCATAAAAATTGTAGAACAAATGGAAGCAGACAGGAAATATACAGAAAAAGAAATAAACGAAATTATCAGGTCACATATTGCATTTGGTGATATCGAGTTAGTTCGGAGGGAAATGTTTCAATACAAATTGCTTGGAAGACTTCGGGATGGTTCAGAGTATTGGGTAGAAGCCGACTGGAAAAATACATATGCAGAATATGTCAGGGAGAATTAGGCATATTTCCATATGCGCATCACCTTATACTGAGCGGTCGGTCTTTTCGACCGCCAGTATATCTGTACGAAAGGAAGAAAGTTACGATATATGATATATTTGGAAACAGAACGTCTGATTTTGAGGGATTACCATGAGGATGATTTTAATGAATATTATCGGTTGAAATCAGATCCCAGAACCATGTATTATCTGCAAGACATACAACTACTTACAAGGGAAGAAGCATGTGAAGACTTCCATAGAGTTTTGGCTGATATGTCAAATTGCGACAGAAAGTATTATTTTATGCATGTTGCGTTAAAAGGCTCCCAAGAGCAGGTTGGAAGTGTCGGGTATACGGTAATAAACGATACTCCTGTTGGAAAAATTGTCGGCGCCGGGTATTTCATTTATCCAAAGTTCTGGGGAAAAGGATATACCACCGAGGCGTTTCGGAGGGTTTTGGAATTTGCATTTTCCGATAATAATGTTTACAGAGTATCCACGGGATGTCTGGCTGAAAATATCGGTTCTGAGAGAGTGATGCAAAAATGCGGTCTGATAAAAGAAGCAGAACATATTGATTATGAATGGCATGACGGAAAAATGAAAACACGGTTGGAGTACCGGATGTTGAAAAGAGAGTGGGGACAGGTTTCGGATAAATTTTAGAATTTCCTGTTGTCGGATAAATGAAATAACCGTATAATAAAAAAGATTTAGGAATGTTTAAATGCGGGAAGGAGACAGAACATGCTATACTTGAAAGCGGATAAATTGTCCCAGATACAGGATGTATTTAATGCCGGTCCATTGCAGGACGAACAGGAAATCAGCCAGTATTATCAGGATGCGACCGAGGCAAGGACGGGGGATGCATACTCGGGCTTTGTCGAGAAGATGGAACTGCTGCTGGAAGATTCGCATCACTCCTACATCCATAAACTGTTTATCGGCCATGCCGGTGTCGGGAAGACAACGGAGTTGTTCCGCCTGAAACACAGCGCGGAAGGAAAGGGCTTCCTTACCTGTATGGGAAGATGCGACATTGACCTGGATTCGGGCGACATTGAGTACACCGATGTCCTGTTTTACATCCTGGATTTGCTGGTGAACCAGGCAAGTGCCGCCGGATTGACAATCAGTGAGCGCGTCGTCAATAAGATAGAGAATTACTGGAACAGTGATACAGAGCTTGTCAGGACGATTTCCATGCAGGGAGAGACCGAAGTGTCTCTTGGCGCCGAAGCGGAAATCGGTGTCAGGAAAGTCCTGAAGCTGCTGGCAAATATCCGCGGAATCTTAAAAAACAGTGTGGAATCCAAACGGGAGATTCGCCTGAAAATAGAACCACGCAGCAGTGAGCTGGTTCATCAGATTCAGGATGTGATAGAAGAAATAAAAAGGCAGCTGGCACAAAAAGGGTGTCCGGAAATTCCGTTTGTGATTCTGGACGGGCTTGATAAAATTCCATTGGAACAGGCGCGGAAAATATTTCACGGGAATGGCGCGCGCTTCCAGGGACTTCCGATTCATCTGCTGGTGACATTTCCAATCTCCCTGACGTACACGCCGGAGTACAAGGACATACAGGTGTGGTTCCCCAATCCGGAGAAGCTGCCAATGATAAAAATCAGGAACTGGCAGCAGGGCGCATACCAGCAGCATTATACAGAGGGTACGGAGACTGTGCGGTCTATTATTGGCAAACGTGCAGAACTTTCCCTGTTCTCGGAGGAGGCGTTGTCGGATTTAATCCGCTATACAGGAGGGTATATCAGGGATTTATTCCGTTGTATCTGTGAAGCGGCATTGCGTGCGCGCCTGCGCAAATCCCCGGTGATTGAGCAGGAGGACGCAGGGAAGGCGCTGGCTGTGCTGGAATCGGACATCAATGGGCGATACAGCGACGAGCTGATTGGAAAGATGGAGGAGATTTATAAAGGAAAGAAACACGTGTCCTCGTCGGAGGAGATTACCGTGCTGTTACAGATTGGCGCAGTCCTGGAATACAATGGAACAAGATGGTGCGATTTGCACCCCCTGGTGGAAAAATGGCTGGTGGAAAACAATAAAATAACGGGATAATGGCGGAGGCATATTTTATGGGAAACGATACTCAGAATAATGAAGAACAGCTCGAGATGCTGTTGATGACATTGGCGGAGGTTCGGCATGGAATATGCCTTTTTCAGTCTGAAAACCAGGCAAAACGTGTTGCGCTGATTCAGAAACGTTTCGGAGAGAGAAAGGTCATCACGCACAACATCGCGGATGATGGGGAAGGGATGGGAATGGTGAGTGCGCAGGATTTCAGGAGATGGGCGTCACAGTCGGATGCAAATGTGGTTATTGTCTATAACATACAGCTGCTGGGGATACGGTTTGGGGATGATGCGGTCGTCGAGAAGCTGAATTTTATGCGGGATCAGATACTGGCAATCGGGAAATTGTTCGTGCTTGGCGTGTCGCATTATTTTCATCTGCTGCTCTCACGGAATGCAAGGGATTTGTATTCCTGTATTTTGTATCAGTTTACGTTTCAGGACGCAGACGGAATGCGCATTGGAATGCGCAGCTTCCATATGGATGCGCTGTCCGGCGATGATACGCTGGCGATTGAGCGGTACAGGGAACGGAAGGAACAGATACAGAATCATGACGGAAAAGAGGACACCTCAGTGTATCTGTCATGCATGGAAAGCTGGAACCATGTGCGGGATGTTCTTTCGTATGAGGAGCGGTATTTTATCAGTCCCCTTGCGGAAGCGATTGAGCAGCAATATACTGCAAAGGAAATAAAAATAGAGGATGTGGAAAACATCTGGATTCTGGCTGATGCGTGGATTGGACTGGAGGAATTTGCGAGAAGCGTATCATGGTATGAAAAAGCGCGTTGCCTTGTGAAAGAACAGTTGGGTGAGGAACATTTATTGTATGCAGATACACTGGTTGCGTATACGAACTATTTTGAAGCAGTTCAAGACTATATGGCAGGGGAAAAATTTTATCAACAGGCGATTCAGGTGTATCGAGAAAAGAAAATGGAATATTCTGCGAAAGGCAGGGCGGTTCTGATACAGCAGGCTTCTGCATATCAAGATCAGTCAAGGTTTGCGGAGGCATTGGAAATCTATGAAAATTTATTAACATACCAAAATGAAAAATACGGAGAAAAATATTACGGTAACGCAGAACTGTATAATGATATTGGAACATTATATGGAAAGCAGGGAGATTTGTCAAAAGAATTGCTGCAATATAAAAAAGCGTTGGAAATACTTGAAGTAACTGGAAAACAAGGAATCCTGTCTGCCTGCATTTATCAAAATATAAGTGTTTCATATTTAAATGGTGGAAATGAAAAAGAAGCATGGAAATATGTCAAGAAGGCAAAGCGGATTATAGAAGATGTATGTGGCACAAAATCAATTCGCCTAATTAAAATTTACAATAGTATGTTTGGTGTTTGGGATGTGCGGCAACGACCCGACAGGGCATTTGAATATTTGCAGAAGGCGATAGAATTAATTAAAGAAACACACATGGAAGAAAGTGAATCGGCGGCATATGTTTATAGTAATATGGGATCGTTGTTAGTGCGTGGTGGGCATTTGCAGGCTGCTGCTTCCTATTGTAGAAGTGCGATAAAGGTATGGGAAAAAATATATGGGGAAAAGAATGAACTGACAGCTGATTCATATGAACTGATGGCGTATATTTTATACAAATCATCAAATGATGCGGATTCAGAGTTATATCTCAAAAAAGCCAGGACTGCCTATATTGCACTATATGGAAACCAAAACGAACATGTAAACAGAATAGATAACCACCAAAAGCTATTGCGATTACATGAAAAGTAATTTTTCAAAGGAGGAACAAACAATGCCATTTACAGAAGTATGTATCTATCAAGTCAAGCCGCAAAAGGCGGAGGAGTTTGAAACGCTGATGCGCGATGCCAGAAGCTTTCTGGAAAAGCAGGAAGGGCTGCTGTTGCTGCGGCTTGTCAGGAGAGGATATCACATAGATATGGAGCAAATCAAGGAAGGCCTTCCCCCGCTTGCGCTTACCCGCGTTGTCAAAAGCGTCAAGTATCTGCTTTACTGGGAATTTGATACGAAGGAAAGCTACGGCGCGGCGCAGAAAAACCTGTACGAAACGTACTGGAAGTCTATCGAAAAGTGCCTGGTCGTTCCACATGACAAGTATTTAGGGGAGTGCGTGTTTTGAAAGAACCGGAATTTCAATCTGCACAATATAATCCTCAATCCGGTCAATGACATTCTCATTGATTCCCATCTCATAGGAGAAGCCGGACAGTGCCAGCTGATGGCGCCTGGCATAGTCCAGTATTTCCTGATAACGCTGGGGAAGTTTATCCCAGCTGCCTTGGTGAAAGGCGCGCAGATAGTTTCCGCCGGGCTGCATATGCAGTCCGTTTTTTTGCATATGGGCATCCGGATGAAATGTGTCAGCAGAACTGGCGGATGCCTGGCTGCTCAATTGTGCCGTACCGGGGGACGCGGCAGGATTCTCGAAAGGAATCTCGATAAAGAGCCTGCAATAGTCATCAAACTTCCCGCTTTGCAGGCTGGAAACCGGAATCATCGAACCGTAGGAAGCGTCGTGCAGCCTGCCAAGCTGGTACCGCTCGGTCTCGGCGGTAATCATTTCAACCTCCTCCTCAAAGGTGGTATCTGGGCTGATGGCAACTGTGACCAGGCAGCACTCCTCTTTCTCGACAATGCTGATTTCGGATAAATCCATTGTCAGCAGTGTTTCCATATTCTGGTGGTAGTTGCACAATGTTTTTCTGACCGCATGCAGATGCCGGATGCTGCGGTCAAGGTCTGTAATCTTATCTTCCAATAAATGTTTCATGTTTTCCGCGGAACGGTTTTTCATAAAGTCCTGTATTTCAGGAATGGAAACATCCAGCTCCCGCAGCAGCAGAATGGTTTCCAGCAGGGGACTCTGGTGGTAGTTGTAGCAGCGGTAGCCGTTTTCCGGGTTGACTGTGGCAGGCTTTAACAATCCTATCTCGTCATACCACATTAAGGTCTTTTTGTTGATGCCGTGCATCGCCGCAAACTGGCCGATGGTGAGCAGCTTGTTTTTTTCTGTCATAATCAAATTCCCCCTTGAAGCCGGAGCGTGTATAGTTTTTCCAAGTATTTTCATTTTATCATACAAGATTTGTGCGTTCCCTGCAAGAGCTAGGGAACTGTAGAAAAATAACTGACG
>DKUL01000003.1:15137-62658 GCA_002490665.1 Lachnospiraceae bacterium UBA7205
CCGCTACGACTGCGTTTTTTGACATACATCCTCGAAGAAATATCCTGCGCAATCTGCATCACTTATTTTCCTACAATTCCTAGATGGTAATTTCACAATGTGTGCAGGGTGAAAAAGTATTTTTAAAAAACATCTTGACTGTACAGTTACTGTACGGTTTAAGATGCTTATTACAGGAAGCAAATAAAAAAATGAAAGGAGAACTGTATGGAAAACCAAAATGTCTATCTGAAACCTGTAACGCTCAAAAATATTTTAAAGTTTGCAGTCCCCACGATTGCAATGACCGTATTCATGTCGTTTTATACCATGGTGGACGGCCTGTTTGTGTCGAATCTAATCGGTACCGGTGCGCTCTCGGCAATCAACCTGACAGCGCCGCTTATCCAGCTGGTCACTGCGATTTCCACCATGCTTGCCACCGGAGGCAGCGCCGTCATCATGAAAAAGATGGGGGAGCAGAAGACCGAGGAGGCGAAGGAGGATTTTACGTTTTTGATTCTCGTGAACGTTTTGGTCGGTTTTATTATGTGCGGACTGGGATATCTGCTGATGAACCGTATTTTTGCGGGAATGAATCTGTCGGCGGACGTGGAGGGATACTGTGTGGAATACCTGAGCCGTTACCTCCTGTTCACGGTTCCCATATTGCTGATGAACAATTTTACGCTCTACATGATTGCGAGTGAGAAGGCGACGCTGTCGCTGGTTTGCTCGGTGTCGGGCGGCGTGCTGAACATGGTGCTCGACTTCGTGTTTATCGCAGGACTTGACATGGGCATCGGCGGCGCGGCAGTTGCGACGGGGCTGGGCTATTCCGTGACAGCCGTTGTGGGACTCGTTGTTTTTAGCCGGAAAAAGAGCCTGTTACATTTCAAGAAACCGGTGATGCGTTTCAGGGTGCTTGCGGGCGCGGCAACAAATGGCTGCTCCGAGATGGCGACAGCGCTTGTCACGGGTATCATCACAATGATGTTCAACTGGACAATGCTTCGCTATGTGGGAGAGGACGGCGTGGCGGCAGTCACGATTATCATGTACGTGCTGATGTTTGCAAGCTCGCTCTATACGGGCTACTCATACGGCGTGGCGCCGATGCTCAGCTATTATTATGGGGAACAGAACCATGAGAAGTTAAAAAAGCTGGTGGCGGTCAGCCTGAAGGTCATCGCAGTGATTTCCGTCATGACGGTCGTGATGTCCTTTGCGCTCACAAAACCACTGGTGTCCGTCTTTGCCCGGCCGGACAATCCGGTGTATGGTCTTGCGGTGACAGGAAACCGGATTTGTACCATTGCGCTGTTCTTTATCGGCTTTAATATTTTTGCGAGCGGAATGTTCACGGCGCTGTCAAACGGCGTGGTTTCAGCAGTCCTTGCATTTTCGCGGTCATTTGTATTTATGCTTGTCACGATGCTGGTGCTGCCCCTGATACTGGGTGTGAACGGCATCTGGCTTGCGACGCCCGCGGCGGAGCTGATGGCGCTTTTGCTGTCCGCCGGCATGTTTTTGAAATACAGGAAACGGTATGGATACTGATCATAACAATTGATGTGAAAAAGGAGATATGGTAAAATGAAAACAGTGAAAAAAGTATGTTTAATTGCAGCTGGTGTTGTTGTCGTGGCAGGAATTGTCTGGGGGATATGCGGAAAAAAGGTAAAGATGCTGTACACTTCCCTGAATAGTTTCAAGGATGAGAATCTGGCGCATACGTTCCAGCACACGCCGGAGATTCAGCCGACGAAGAAAATCAGTGCGGGGGGAGAGACCTTCCAGTTTTTACGGGAGGACAATGTCAGGCTCGCGGAGGGATTTTCGTATGAGGATGCCTTTTATCCGACAGCGGACTTTATAGAGAACACGAAGACGACCGCCATGATTGTCATCAAGGATGATGTTGTCAAGTATGAAAAGTATTTTATGGGTGGCGATGAGAATACCCTGTTCTCATCAAATTCCATGGGGAAATCCTTCGTGTCGGCACTGATGGGAATTGCCGTCGCGGAAGGACATGTCGCCAGTGTGGATGACCCGCTTGGCAAATATATTCCGGAGTTTGTGGGGACAGCGCTGGAAAGCATTCCAATCCGTGCGTGCCTGCGGATGGCATCAGGAATTGACTTTAACGAGGACACGGACATGAATGGCTTTTCCATGAAGACACTGATGGGGACGCCGGCGATGAAAGTGATTGCAAAGTACGGTGTCCAGGAAGCACCCTATACATATCGCAGGTATCAGAGCATCAACACTGAAATTCTGGGAAAAGTAATTACCAACGCGACAGGGCGCAGCCTTGCGGAGTACATGGAAGAAAAGCTCTGGAAAAAGATGGATCCGTCACACGATGCGTACTGGACACTGAGCAATGGGACGGAGCTTGCGATGGGCGGTCTGAGTGTGTCCCTGCGGGATTACGCGCGCTTTGCAAGGCTGTACCTGAATGAGGGCAGCTATAACGGTGAGCAGATTCTTCCGAAAGAGTGGGTGCGGGACAGCCTGGACATCAGCGCGGAATACTCGAAGCCCGGCGCCAATTATGATGCCTATAATGCCATCGGTTACGGTTACCAGTGGTGGGTACCCGAAGGGGATGCCGGCGAGTTCATGGCGATTGGCGTCTACGGACAGTGGATTTATGTCAATCCGACAAACCGCGTGATTATCGTCAAGACCAGCGCAGATCCCGATTTTATGGAAAAAGGTTATGAACTGAAGCATGTGGAATTTTTCCGGGCGATTGCGGCTGCGGTCTGACTGAAAAATCAATAATGGCAAATCAAATCAAGCGGGGATTGTCAGGATGCGCTACAATGAATCCAGGGTGGTTGAAACGAGGAGGAAAATCAGATGTACGAATGGCAGAGGCAGATACAGATGATTGTCGACGAGATAGACAACTGCATCAAAAACCATGATGATGAGGCGTTAACGCTGTGTGCGCTTGCCCGGCGGCTGGGGTATTCCGAATTTCACACGACGAGAAAGTTCAGGGAGATTTCCGGTATGAAACTCAAGGACTATCTGCGCTGCAGAAGACTTGCCTTCGCGTTAAAGGAAGTGCGGGACGGCGATAAGGGCATGCTGGATATCGCTTTTGATTATGGATTCTCGTCACACGAGGCATTTACGCGGGCATTTAAGACCATGTACGGCATTGCGCCCAGCGCATACCGGAAAAATCCGGTGCCGGTTGTCCTTCGCACCAAGATTAACCCGTTTGACCGCTACTTTTTTGGATTAGGAGAGATTGGTATGATGAAATCTACAGGAGATGTCAAAGTTTACTTAGTAACGATTCCGGCGCACAAATTTCTGCACATCAAGAACTACGAGAGCAACGGGTACTGGGATTTCTGGCAGAAACAGAGCCTGATACCGGGACAGGACTGCGAGACGATCTGCGGTCTGCTCGACAGCATCAAGGGAAAGCTGGATGACGAGGGCGGCAGTGAGGCGAACAGCGGCAGCGGCCAGATTATGGCGTACATCAATGACCCGAAGGGCAGGCTGTGCGACTGGGGAATACCGCGCGCGGAGTGCTATGGCGTGCGCCTTCCCGCCGACTATGACGGCGAGGTGCCACAGCAGATGTGCATGATGGATGTGCCCGAGGCGGAGTATGTTGTCTTTGAGCACGGTCCGTTTGACTATGAGCAGGAAAACCGTACCGTGGAGGAGAAAATCGAGCGGGCAATGGCAGAATACGACTATGCGGGCAATGGCTACTGTCTCGACACGACACCCGGCAGGCTTGTCTATTTATACCATGACCCGGAACGGTTCTGGAAATGTATCCGTCCGGTAAAGAAGCTTTAAGAAGAGAAATATCCCACACCGAGAAAAAAGACAGCTTTTGGTGCGGGATATTTTTGTGATGGCAATATTTTGCTGTCTATGGTATGATTTTTATATATGTTAATGGATAAAGAAGTAATGGGCTATGATGAATCGTTTATTGGGAATGATATATATTTTGATGCGGCAGGGGACGGTGACTGCCACGGAGCTTGCCCGGCGTTTTGAGGTGTCGGTGCGCACAATCTACCGCGACATGGACACGCTCAGCGCCGCAGGCATACCGATTTATGCCAAGAAGGGAAAAAATGGCGGAATCTGCCTGACAGAGCAGTTTGTGCTGGACAAGATGCTGCTCACAAAGGACGAACAGCAGGAGATTTTATCGGGGCTGGTGTCACTGCGGGAAACCAGGGCGGAGGACGGCAATATCCTGCAAAAGCTCGGGGGACTTTTTCGGACGGAACCCATTGACTGGCTTGCGATTGACTTGTCGGACTGGAGCGGGAGCAGGGCACAGCTCTATGAAGATATCAGGAACGCTATTTTGGCGCGGTGCCTGGTGCAGTTTGACTATTATGGAAAGAACGGACAGATGAGCCGGCGCACCGTGGAGCCCGTGAAGCTGCTTTTCAAGGAATATACGTGGTATCTCAAGGCATTTTGCAGGGAGAAGCAGGACTGGCGGATGTTCAAGCTGTTCCGCATGAAGCGGCTTACGGTGCTGGAAGAAACCTTTATGCCAAGGGCGGAGTGCAGCCAGCAGGAGGATGGGACACCAGGGAGCGAAAAGCAGGCGGATTCTGACATGACGGTGGTCGATGTGAGGATTGACAAAAAGGAAGCGTACAGGGTGTATGACCGGTTTGAGGAGGAGGAAATCGAGGTGCTGCCGGACGGAAATTTTATGGTGCATTTCCATGTATCCATGGACGACTGGGGCTACGGTGTTCTTTTGGGATTTGGTTCCTCGGCAGAAGTGCTTGCACCGGAGACGGTCAGGCAGGAAATGAAACGGCGCATTCAGAAAATGGCGGAAAGGTATTTTTAAAATATGACAGACTGTTGTCATATTTTATGTGGTATGATTGCTGTATGAATCAAAAATTACGTGACAGTTACAAAATGACAATACAAGAGGGAGGAATATCATGCTGGAATTACCAGAAAGCTATACGATTGCAAAGCAGATAAACGAACACCTGACTGGAAAAATCATCAGCCACATTGAAATTTTGCAGACACCGCACAGATTCGCTTTTTTCAATGGGGAAGTGGACAAGTATGAGGAATGTCTGGAGGGGCAGACAATCACCGGGGCAGTCTTTCAGGGCGGAATGGTGCAAATCAACACGGAGGACAGCATGATTATGCTGAACGACGGGGCGTATCCGCGCTACTATGACGACAGGAACAAATTTCCCAAAAAGCATCAGTTTGCAATTTATTTTGATGATGAGACCGGAATTTTTGTGTCGATACAGATGTATGGAGGAATCACCATTTATCCAAAGGGTGAATGCACGGACGAATATTATCGATCCTCAAGCACAAAACCGAATCCGCTCACGGACGGGTTTACATTTGATTATTTTAAGTCCCTTTATCCGGCGGGTAAAAAGCTGTCCGCAAAGGCATTTCTTGCGACACAGCAGCGCATTCCGGGGCTTGGAAACGGTGTTTTGCAGGATATTTTGTGGGAGGCAGGCATAGACCCGCGCTACCCGATGCAGGACGCGCCGGAGGAGGATTTCCGGGCGCTGTATGGTGCTGTGAACAAAATCATTAAGGCAATGGCAGACAAGGGCGGGCGTGACACGGAGCGGGACTTGTTCGGGCAAAAGGGAAACTACATCACACAGCTGAGCAAAAATTCCCTGAATGAGCCGTGCACCCGGTGCGGCTATGAAATTCACAAGACAAACTACATGGGAGGAACGATTTATTTCTGTGAACGCTGCCAGAAACGGTAAACGCTGGCGGTGTACAGGGAATAGGAAAACAAAACGGTATGAATAAATATATTTTCAGGCAGTCCATGATTTTATTCATGGCTGCGGCAGTCTGGGGTGTGGCGTTTGTCGCGCAGAGTGTGGGGATGGACTATGTAGGCCCCTTTACCTTTGTCGCGGTGCGCAATGTGGTTGCGCTGGCAGTGCTTGTCCCCTGCGCCATGGTGATGGACAACACTCGCCAAAAAAAGGACGGACAGGAATGGGTGCATCCAAAGGAAAATAAAAAAGCGCTGGCAATCGGTGGCATATGCTGTGGCATATGTCTTTTTGCCGCGAGTACCCTGCAGCAGTTTGGCGTAAAATATACGACAGTGGGAAAGGCTGGCTTTATCACGGCAATGTACATTGTGCTCGTCCCGGTTTTCAGCATTTTCCTGAAAAAAAGGACAGGGCTGAAGGTGTGGGCGGCAGTGGGACTTGCATTGCTGGGTCTTTATTTTTTGTGCATTACAAAAGGAGATTTTCAGCTGCAAAAGGGAGATATCTATGTACTGGGCTGCGCCGCGGTTTTTGCCATACACATACTGGTCGTGGATTACTTTTCGCCGCGGGTGGACGGCGTGAAGCTCTCCTGCGTGCAGACGCTTACCAATGCAGTGCTCGGGGCAGTCATGATGCTTCTGTTTGAACAGCCCCGTCTGTCGGAAATCCTTGCGGCATGGCTTCCAATCCTGTACGCGGGCGCGCTCTCGAGCGGCGTGGGATACACATTCCAGATTATCGGGCAGAAAGGCATGAATCCCACGGCGGCGTCCCTGATTTTAAGCCTGGAATCTGTCATATCCGTGCTGGCAGGATGGCTGATTCTGCACCAGGCGCTCACTGCGAGGGAGCTTGCTGGGTGCGCGCTTGCCTTCGCGGCAATTATTTTAGTGCAGCTTCCTGGGCGCGCACAACAGTAAAAAAAGACTTCTTTTTATTGCATTATAGTCACAGTATTTTTCAAAATAATTGAAATATTCAGAAAAATATCTTATAATTGAAAGGTATATTATTTTTTATTCCAGGAGGCACATACATATGGAGAGTAATAAGGTTTACAAAAAAGTTTCTATTATTGTGACCATCGGGGTTGTGATGTTCATTGTTCTAGTGTTTGCGTTTTCGATAAACAATGTAATTGCCTGTAAAATGATGGAAAAGGAAGTAGTACGGGTATCAGGAATATCCATGGCAGAAGCGAGGGCAGAGATTGTGGGAACAGTCACCACGATGACGGCAGTGAGCCTTACGGTGGGAATTATTGCACTGGTGATACTGGCTGTGATAATGGAAATTCTGGTGGTGAAACCGTTAAAGCGGTCGGTGGCGGAGATACACAGGATTGCGCGGTACGACCTGACGGAAGCAGATATGCCGGGCGTACGCGCCATGACAACGCGAAAGGATGAGCTGGGAAGCATCAGCAGGAATATCGTCCTGATGTTTGACAATCTGCGCGATATCGTGACGCGCATTGACCAGTCGGCAGTCACCCTGTCGGGCAACGCGTCGACGCTTGCTGACCAGACTGTGCAGATTAAGAAGTCGTCGGACGAAATCAGCGCCACGATGAACGACTTAAGCAACGCTGCCATGTCACAGGCAGACGAGGCAACCACGAGTGCAAACGAGGTTGCAAAGCTTGACGGGCTTATCATGAGAAACATAAGTGATACGGAAAACTTAAGAAGCAATGCCAGCCAGATGGACACTGTGAAAAACAGTGGTCTTGCGGCAATTAAGGATTTGATTGACAAGACGGTTAAGAGCCGGGAGAGCATTTCTGTCGTGCGCGAGGCGATGCAGCAGAACAATGAGCAGGCACAGCGGATAGAAATAACAAGCCAGAAGATTAATGATATCGCGGACCAGACCAACCTGTTGTCACTCAATGCCGCGATAGAGGCGGCAAGGGCAGGGGAGGCAGGAAAAGGATTTGCAGTTGTCGCGGAAGAAATCGGCGGGCTTGCGGAGGAGACCAACAACCTGACCAACGAGATAGGAAGCATCATACAGGAGCTTCTTGATAAGACGGCAGAGGCTACACGGAATATGGAGGACATGGAGAAAATTTTCGAGGAGCAGGAGCGCAGCGTCGGGGAGACAAGGGAGAACTTTATACAGATTGAGCAGTGTCTTGAGAGCGTGCAGTCAAGCGTCAATACCCTGTATGAGTCAAGCAATGACATGGCGGACAGCAAGCAGATTATCGTGCAGATGATAGAGGGAATTTCGGCGGCATCTGAGGAAAATGCCGCAGGCAGCGAGGAAGTGCTGGCAGCAGTCGAGACGCAGGACAGTGTCATTTCAGATATCACAGGCATGACACAGAACCTGTCGGCTGTGGCGGAGGAACTGATGGAGCAGGCACATAAGTTTGTTCACTAAATGACAGAAAAAATAAAAAATGAAAGGAAGCATTCAAAATGAAAAAAGAGAATCTCTGGCTGGTTTACAACGAGGAGCATAAAAAGAAACTAAATGAGGTGTGCAGCCGCTATAAAACGTGCCTTGATGAGGGAAAGACAGAGCGCGAGTGTGTTGCGACAGCGGTAGCCATGGCGGAAAAAAAGGGTTACAAAGAGCTGTTTGGAGCCCTTGCGAAGGGGGAGACAGTCAAGGCGGGAGACAAATTTTACGCGGTGAAGATGAATAAGTGCGCCGTATTTTTCCAGATAGGAAGAAAGCCGATGTCCGAGGGAATGCGGATTCTTGGCGCACACATTGATTCCCCGCGGATTGATGTAAAGCAGAACCCGCTGTATGAAAAGGACGGTTTTGCGTACTTTGACACCCATTATTATGGGGGAATCAAGAAGTATCAGTGGACGGCGATACCCCTGGCGATTCATGGCGTGGTTGCCAAAAAGGACGGAACTTCGGTTCCGGTGTGTGTCGGCGAGAAGGAGGACGACCCGGTATTTGTCATAACGGATCTGCTTGTGCATCTTGCCGGGGAGCAGATGACAAAGAAGGCGACAGAGGTGGTTACAGGGGAGAATCTTGACCTCCTGATAGGCAACCAGCCGGTTGAGCAGAGTGAAGACCTGGAGAAAGAGGAGAAGGAAGCGCTGAAGGCAAATATCCTCAGTATCCTTTCCGAGTCATATGGCATTGAGGAGGACGACTTTCTCTCAGCGGAGCTTGAGATTGTTCCTTCTGGAAAGGCGCGGGACATGGGATTTGACAGGAGCATGATTCTCGCATACGGACAGGATGACAGAATCTGTGCATTTACCTCGCTGTTTGCGCTGCTCGATGTGTCAGATACCGTTACGGACAGCACGCTCTGCTGCCTTCTGGCTGACAAGGAGGAGATTGGCAGCGTCGGGGCAACCGGCATGGACTCCCTCTTTTTTGAAAATACCGTGGCAGAGCTTGTGGCGGCTACGGAGAAGGATTCCCAGCTTCTGGTGCGCCGTGCGCTCGCAAATTCGAAGATGCTCTCCTCGGATGTGAGTGCTGGCTTTGACCCGCTGTATGCAAGCGTCTATGAAAAAAATAATGCCGCGTTCCTGGCAAGGGGACTGGCGTTTAACAAATTCACCGGTTCGCGCGGAAAGTCGAGTTCAAACGATGCCAATGCGGAATATATTGCGGAAATCCGGAAAATAATGGATGACGCGGAAGTGATGTACCAGTTTGCGGAGCTGGGAAAGGTGGATGCAGGCGGCGGCGGAACCATCGCGAAGTTCATGGCGCGGTACGGAATGGATGTGATAGACAGCGGCGTTTCCGTGATGAATATGCATGCGCCGTATGAAGTCAGCAGCAAGGCTGACGTATATGAGGCGGTAAGAGGCTACACGGCATTCTTAAAGGCATAAAAAAAGGGCAACGCCCTTTTTTTATTTGCAGTCCCATGCAGAGGAAGTATGCAGAATCAGCAGACTTTGTTTAAATAATATCAATTGTTGCAAAAAGGGAAAGTGCAGTGTACAATACAATGTAAGAGCTTACACAGTCTCTTACATTACGTGTAAGGCTTCCAAGTATGATGGAGCAGACTGCACAGAAGAATAAGGAGGTAACCAATGAGCAGACTTGAAATTCCCATACCGAATAGGGCGCAGGTCGTAGTGGAACAGCTTTATAAGGATTTGGAGAGAAGGATTGAGGCGAGTCCGTCAGGGCTTTGCCCCATTGATATGTCAAAGGCATTTTTGGAGCTGTGCCATGCGCAGACATGCGGCAAGTGCGTGCCCTGCCGCGTGGGGCTGAGGCAGCTGAAGAAAATGATATCGGATGTTTTGAACGGAAGGGCGACGCTGGAAACGCTCGACGAGATGGAAGAGACTGCACTCAGCATTATGGAGTCCGCGGACTGTGCCATCGGTTATGAGGCTGCCAACATGGTATACAAGGGACTCATTGGCTTCCATGATGAATATGTGTCGCATATTGAGCTGGGACGCTGCAACTGCAGTTACCAGCAGCCGGTTCCGTGTGTGTCCCTGTGTCCGGCGGGTGTCGACATACCAGGGTACATAGCGCTTGTGCATGAGGGCAGGTACAAGGATGCCATCCGGCTGATTCGAAAGGACAACCCATTTCCGACAACGTGCGGCTTTATCTGTGAGCATCCGTGCGAGGCAAGGTGCCGTAGGAACATGATCGATGATGCCATCAACATCAGGGGACTCAAACGCATGGCAGCGGACTTTGCCGGAAAAGTCGCGCCGCCACAGTGCCAGCCGTCCACAGGGAAAAAGGTTGCGATTGTGGGAGGCGGTCCCGGGGGACTAAGCACGGCATATTATCTGCAGCTTATGGGACATCAGGTTGTCGTGTACGAGATGCTGCCAAAGCTGGGCGGCATGCTGCGCTACGGTATTCCCAATTACAGGCTTCCGAAGGACAGGCTGGACGATGACATCAATGCGATACTGGAAACGGGCGTGCAGGTGAAGCACGGACTCCGCATTGGAATAGACATAACGATTGACGACCTGAGAAACCAGTATGATGCGGTGCTGATAACGATTGGTGCAAGTACGGACAAAAAGCTTGGCGTGGAGGGCGAGGATGCGGACGGTGTCATCTCGGCAGTACAGTTCCTGCGCGACGTGGGAAAGGGCAGCGCCATTGACCTCAAAGGACAGGAGGTCTGTGTTGTCGGCGGCGGCAATGTCTCAATGGATGCAGTGCGCACCGCGGTGCGGCTTGGCGCCAGGAAGGTGACGATTGTGTACAGGAGGCGCGTGGCGGACATGACCGCGCTGCGCGACGAGATAGAGGGTGCGATTGCGGAAGGCGTGGAAGTGGCAACACTCAAGGCGCCGGTGCGGATTGAGACAGACAACGATTACAGCACGAGGGGGCTATGGGTAAGGCCGCAGATGATTAGCAGCATCAGGGATGGACGCGCAAGCGTCAAGGACACTGGCGAGGGGGACATCCTGATTCCGTGCACCACAGTGATTGTGGCAATCGGGCAGGACATAGAGTCACAGCATTTTGCGGATGCGGGCGTTCCGGTAAACAGGGGTGTAATCCAGACTGGACGCCACGGCGGTTTTGATTTGCTTCCGGGCGTGTTTGCAGGCGGCGACTGTGCCACGGGACCGGCGACAGTCATCAAGGCAATCGGCGCTGCAAAGGTGATTGCGGCAAACATTGACGAGTATCTCGGGTTCCACCATGTGATACAGAGCGATGTGGAGGTGCCGCTTCCCAATATGGCAGACAGGAATCCATGCGGGCGCGTCAACATGACGGAGCGGGAGGCATGCCAGCGCGTATGTGACTTTGACGGAGTGGAGCTTCCGATGACAGAGGCGGAGTGCCGACAGGAGGCATCAAGATGCCTGCGCTGCGACCATTTCGGGTACGGAATATTCAAAGGAGGGCGTGAGACATTATGGTAAAGCTTACAATTGACCAGAGAGCAATCGAAGTGCCGGAGGGAAGCACGATTATGGATGCGGCAAACATTGCGGGCATTCCGATTCCAAAGCTGTGTTTCCTGAAGGATATCAATGAAATCGGCGCCTGCCGGGTCTGCGTTGTCGAGATAGAGGGAAAGGACAAGCTCGTCACATCCTGCAACAATGAAGTGGAGGAAGGCATGGTTATTTACACCAACAGCCCCAAAGTCCGCAGAAACCGCAAAAAGACAGTGGAGATGATTCTTTCCCAGCACAACAGCAACTGTGTGACTTGTGCAAGGAACAGGAACTGCTCGCTGCAGACGATTACCAGGGATCTGAATATTCTGGATGTCCCATATGAGAAAGAGCTGACGCCGCTTCCGTGGAACAGGAACTTTCCGTTAATCAGGGATAATGACAAGTGTATTAAGTGCATGCGCTGTATTTCCGTCTGTGAGAAGGTGCAGGGCGTCAGGATATGGGATGTCGGGGGAACCGGCTCAAGGACAGGGGTGTATGTGTCCGGAAACCGGAAGATAGAGGAGTCTGACTGTGTGCTTTGCGGACAGTGCATCACCCACTGCCCGGTGGGGGCGCTCCGTGAGCGCGATGACACGGAGAAGGCATGGTGGGCAATCGAAAACAAAAAGAAAGTCACGGTTGTCCAGGTGGCGCCGGCGGTGCGCGCAGCATGGGGCGAAGTGTTTGGCATTCCGGCAAGGGAAGCCACCATGGGGAAAATTGCCGACGCACTCCGCAAGATTGGCTTTGACTATGTTTTTGACACGGTATTTTCCGCAGACCTCACGATTATGGAGGAGGGCAGTGAGTTTGTGGAGCGCTTTTCAAAAGGGGACACAAGGCAGATGCCCATGTTCACCTCGTGCTGCCCCGGGTGGGTGCGTTTCGTGAAGTCCCAGTACCCGCACCTGGTATCAAGGCTTTCCACCGCGAAGTCGCCCCAGCAGATGTTCGGCGCAGTGATGAAAACGTATTTTGCGAAAAAAATCGGTGTTGCGCCTGAGGATATGGTAACGGTGTCCGTCATGCCCTGTGTCGCCAAGAAGGGCGAGCGCAATATGGAACTGTTCTATGAGGAGTATGCAGGGTATGATGTGGATGTGGTGCTTACGACAAGGGAGCTGACGCGCATGATACGCATGGCGCACATTGACCCGTGCACACTCAAGGATGCTCCCTGCGACGACCCCATGGCGGACGGAACAGGCGCCGGTGTGATTTTCGGAACGACGGGCGGCGTCATGGAGGCAGCGCTCCGCTCGGCATATTATCTGATTACCGGGGAAAATCCGGATGCGGACGCTTTTTCGGAAGTCAGGAGCACGCGGGAACAGCCGAAATGGAAGGAGGCTGAATTCCGTATCAAGGATATTGTGGTAAGAACTGCGGTTGTAAATGGCCTGGCAAACACAAGGGAACTGATAGATGCCCTGGAACGCGGGGAAGTCCACTATGATTTTGTGGAGGTCATGGCATGTCCCGGCGGCTGTGTCGGCGGTGGCGGGCAGCCCATCAAGGACGGGTGCGAGCTAGCCACGGCGAGGGGCGGCAGTCTCAGGATGCTGGACGAGGCAGCGCCTGTCAGGTTCTCGCATGAAAACAAGGCAGTGCTGCAATTGTATGACGAATTTATGGAGAAGCCGTTGTCGCACAAGGCACATCTGCTGCTGCACACCGACCATGATGCATGGCAGATGCCAGATGCAGGGAAATAGGCAAAACAAAAAACCCATCACAAAACGATGGGTTTTTTTGTTTTTGTCTATTTCTTTGCATTGTAAAAAACTTGCCGTAACTATATAATAATGTATAAAAAGGAGATGCGAAGGATGTCTGTTAAAATATATGCGATGACACACAAACAGTTTGCGGTGCCGGATGACCCGATGTACGTACCGCTTCATGTGGGGCACAAAAATGCAAAAGAAGACTTTGGCTATATCGGGGACGACACCGGGGATAATATATCGGAACTGAACTGCTACTATGCGGAGCTTTCCGGCGCCTACTGGGTGTGGAAAAATGTTGTGGACGTGGATTATGTGGGAATCTGCCACTACCGGCGGTTTCTGATGGGCGAGGAGGGCTATGTGTTCTCAGAGGCGGAGTATGAGCAGATTTTGCAGACGTACGACATTGTCACGACAAAGCAGCTGGAGCTTCCCGGCTCGTACAGAAACGGGTTTGGCGCACATCACAATGTCAGCATACTCGACGAGACAGGGCGCATCATTTCAGAAATTTATCCGGAATATTATGACACATTTGTCAGTTTAGTGCACCAGGACAAAACATATTTTGGCAATATCATGGTGGCGGAAAAAAAGCTGTATGATGCGTACTGCGAGTGGCTTTTTACCATCTTTTTCGCATTGCAGGAGCGCATTGACCTGACCTTTGCGGACGATTACCATAAGCGGGTGTTCGGCTTTATTTCCGAATTCCTGCTGTATGTGTGGGTGAAGGCAAGGAACCTGAAGGCATATGAGTGCAGGGTTGCCGTAATCGGTGAGAAGAAGGAGACAAATGAGGTCATGGAAAAAATGGCGGATTATTTTTGGCGCAGGGACGCAGCCGGGGCAAAGGCATATTTTGCGTCCGTGCTGAAGAAGAGACCCGACATCCTTATGGAGGCATCCGACATCAATGGCGAGTGCAAGCTCTGCCTCCAGGCAGTGTCGACCGCAAACCTGGAGCTTGCCGAATATGGAAGCTGCTTTTTGCAGCATATCAATGGCTACACGGAAATCATGGAATATTTCAGGGGACTCAACAGCATTGCGGCAGAGGCGGTTTTTGCTGTCTCGACAGAGAGCGAGCAAAAAGAACGGAAGGCAAAGACAGAATATGTAAAAACAATCGAGCAAAAAAGCCGCGGGCAGGGAAAAGAAAGCGTGCCATCGTGGACATCGGACATTGCAATCCGCGCTGCCGTGCGTCTGTATGCCTACGGCAGCGAAAATGCGGAAAGGGCATATCGGTATTGCAAAAAGGTTTTCTTCAAATGTAAAAATTAGCACTTGTAATAAAAGTCGATTTAGCATAGAATAATTAGTGGATATGCATAGGGGGGAGAAATAAGGAGTATGTGATATCCATTATGAAAAATTTAATAACAAATGCAAGAAATAAACGTTGCAAAATCATTTTTAGAAAAAAGCATCTATGCATGCTGGGCGTATTCGTACTGGCGATGCTGCAGCCAGTGATGCTGTGCGGATGCACGCAGGCACATGACGATATTAAAATGGAAATTTCCGATACAAGTCTTTCTGAAACAAATTTTTCCGGCGCAAATTTACCTGAAACAGAATATATAACCGGGACAGAGCCATCCGTGCAGACAGAGAATGACAAAATTATGACAGATGTGTCAGAATCTGGCGGGACGGTGTATATATACGTTTGCGGGGCGGTTGAACTTCCCGGCGTCTACTGCCTGAAGCAGGGAAGCCGTCTGTATGAGGCGGTCGAGCTGGCGGGCGGGCTGTCCGGCGACGCGGATGCCGCCTGCCTGAATATGGCAAGGGAGATAGCGGACGGCGAGCAGGTGGTCATCCTGACACAGGAGGAGGCTGCCCTGCTGAAAGCGTCAGGGACATATCCGCTTGAATTATCCGGACAGGAACGTGCGGGCGGGGACTCCGGACTTGTCAATATCAATACAGCAACCGTCACGGAACTGACATGCGTGTCAGGTATTGGTGAGAGCAGGGCGCAGGCAATTATAGACTATAGGGAAAAAAACGGCGCCTTTTGCAGCATAGAGGACATCAAAAAGGTAGAGGGGATTAAGGACGGGCTTTTTTCTAAGATAAAGGATAAAATTAAAATATAGAAGTAGGGAGATTCATAAATCAATGGGAAAAAAGGTTTTGGTAGTAGATGACGAAAAGCTTATTGTAAAAGGACTTCGTTTCAGTCTGGAGCAGGATGACATGGAGGTCACGTGCGCTTATGACGGCGAGGAGGCGCTTGAACTGGCAAAGAATAATAAATACGATATCATATTGCTGGATATCATGCTTCCAAAGCTGACGGGGCTGGAGGTATGCCAGCAGATTCGGGAATTTTCTGACGTGCCGGTCATCATGCTCACGGCGAAGGGCGAGGACATGGACAAAATCCTCGGGCTTGAGTACGGTGCTGACGACTATATTACCAAACCGTTTAACATCCTTGAGGTCAAGGCAAGAATTAAGGCAATCATACGCAGGACTGGCGGGAAAGGAAAGGAATCAGGGGACAAGAAGGCGCAGGTGATAGAGGCAGGCGATTTGCGGCTGGACTGCGACGGAAGGCGTCTGCATGTGAGCGGGCAGGAAGTCAATCTCACGGCAAAGGAGTTTGACGTCCTGGAGCTTCTGGTACTCAACCCCAACAAGGTATATGGCAGGGAGAACCTGTTAAAGCTTGTCTGGGGAGAGGATTATCCGGGCGACGTGCGCACGGTGGACGTGCATATCAGGAGACTGCGCGAGAAGATTGAGCCGAACCCGAGTGAGCCGAAATATGTGCATACAAAGTGGGGTGTGGGCTACTATTATAAATAGGTGGGAAACGTGGCAAAACTGTGGAAAAAAATAAAAAGCGGAAAACTATATACAAGCTTCAGGAGTCTGAAAACGCGGATATTCTGTTTTCTGATGCTGACAGGCATGATTCCATGCGTGGTGCTTCACTACGGCATTCTCAGCCGTTATCTGGACAATGCCGTGTCGAGCCGCACCAACACCGTGCAGACGCAGGTAAAGATTATCGCAGACCACCTGATTACATATAACTATATGCTTGACAGCAGCAGTGATGTGGTCAATGCGGAATTGTCACAGCTCTCCAATCTGTATGATGGGCGTGTCCTTGTCATAGACGGCAACCTGAAAATCATAAAGGACACCTACGCAATCAGCGAGGGGAAGACAATTATCTCCGAGGCAATCATCAAATGCTTTAAGGGCGGCGGGGCGTCCAATCTGTTTAAGGAAACCGGATATATCGAGATTATCGTGCCGATTGAGGAGAAGCTTGAGGACAGGACGCGGGTGGCAGGCGTGATGCTCACCAGTGTTTCGACGGACAGCATCATGAGCGGGTATGAATATATACAGAATAGTGCGTTTCTGCTGGAAATTGTCGCGATGGTTGTCATCTTCGGCATCGCACTCCTGCTCAGCAGGAAGATGCTGAAACCGTTTGGGAAGATTACGGACGCGATTAATGAAGTGAAAAACGGTTTTACGGACGAAGCAATCAGCGTGACGGATTACATTGAGACGGAGCATATCGGTGATGCATTCAACCAGATGATGGGACGGATGAAGGTGCTCGATGATTCGAGGCAGGAATTTGTGTCAAATGTGTCCCACGAGCTGAAGACGCCGCTTGCGTCCATGAAAGTACTTGCAGACTCGCTTCTCACGCAGGAGGATGCACCGACCGATCTGTACCGCGAATTTTTGACGGATATTGCCGAGGAAATCGACAGGGAGAACAAGATAATCACGGATTTGCTGTCACTTGTAAAGATGACACGGACATCGGCTGACATGAATGTGGAGTCAGTGGACATCAATGCAGTGCTCGAGCTGCTGCTGAAGCGCCTGGGGCCTATCGCGACAAGGGCGGATGTCAGGCTGATTTTTGAGAGCCGCAGGCCGGTAATCGCGGAAGTGGATGAGGTCAAGCTGACACTGGCACTGTCGAACCTTGTCGAGAACGGCATTAAGTATAACAATGAGGGCGGATGGGTAAAAGTAATACTGGATGCAGACCACCAGTATTTTTCCGTTGAGGTTTCCGACTCCGGTGTGGGCATTCCGCAGGAGTCCATCGAGCATATTTATGAGCGTTTTTACAGGGTGGATAAGTCCCATTCCAAGGAAATCGGCGGGACAGGACTGGGGCTTGCGATTACGCGGAATGCGATACTGATGCACAGAGGTTCCATATCGGTCAACAGCGAGGAAGGAATCGGGACTATTTTTACGGTAAGGATTCCGCTGACGTACATTTCATAGTGTGAAGATAGGCGGTTTTCCGGAATGGAGGAGTTGTATGAATTTTGGGTCTGTGGGCAGGCGGCATATGGTTTTTCCGGTTTTGGTAATTGCATGCCTGATGATGATTCTGACAGACGGATGCAGCAAGACGGAGGAAAAGGGGACGCCTGTAGATATATCATATCTGAATAAAAATGAAACAAAGCTTGTGACGGAGACACATTATTTTGAGAGTGAGGATACCAAGGAACGCATTGTGGAAGTCCTGACACTGCTGTGTTCCGTGCCGGACAACAAGGAACTGAAGGCGACGCTCACGACGGGGATTAACATTATCACGTACTCCTACGATGGGGAACAGGTCATCGTGTCCCTTGGTGAGAAGTATAAGGAGCTTCCAAAGACAACGGAAGTGCTGACCAGGGCGGCGCTTGTCAGGAGCCTCACAAACATTCCGGGAGTGCGTTATGTGATGATTACGGTAAATGGGGAATCGCTGACGGACTTGTCCGGAAATGCGATAGGAATTATGACTGCGGACATGTTTGTCGACAATGCGGGAACGCAGGTGGAGACGGTGGAGAGCAAGGTCAACCTGCGGTTATATTTTGCGAACGAGTCCGGGGACGGGCTGATTACCGTGAACAGGGAACTGACCCACAATGCGGATGTCTCCAATGTCCCGATGGAGAAGCTGGTTGTCGAGCAGCTCATCAGCGGTCCTGCAAACGACAAATCCTATCCGACAATCAGTCCGGGAACGAAGCTGATAAACAGCACGGTAAAGGATGGTGTCTGCTACCTGACGTTTGACAGCACGCTGATTACCGCGGTCAATAACGTGACGACGGACGTGACAATTTATTCGATTGTCAACTCCCTGGTGGAGTTGAGCAACATCAACAAGGTACAGATAGCCATTGAGGGAAACAAGGATGGGAAATTCCGGGACAAATATGAGCTTTCGACTGTATTTGAGCGGAATCTGTCGCTTGTGGAACAATAGGCATCTGGCGGGAATGGAAAATATAAGAACTGGAGGATGGGGATGAAAAGACCACTGTGCTGCGTCTGTGCGGCATTTGTGGCGATTGTGTTCTTATATCTGGAATGGAACCCGGCACCGCAGACCATATATGACCATCCGGAGGGCAGCAGGATTGCACTGCGTGGCGAGGTGTGCCAGAAAGAATGGCAGGGCAGCACGCTTGTGCTGTACCTGAAAAACATCAGCGGCAGTGCACAGGCTGGTAAAGTGATGTGTTATGTGGAGCCGGATGATTTGGCGGCGGAGCCAAGGCTGGGCAGTACCGCTGCCGTGGAAGGGGAAGTGTCCTATCTGAAACAGGCGCGAAATCCCGGGGGTTTTGATGCAAGGAGCCATTATCAGATATTTGGCATAGATTTTCGGCTGTATAAGGCAAGAGTATGCGCTGTGGGCAGCGGATATTCGGGTTATCACGAGACATTATACCGGATTAGACGTTACTTCGAAAATGTATTTGACCGGGTTCTTTCCGCGAAGGATGCCTCTGTCATGAAGGCAATGATTCTCGGGGCAAAGTCCGGTCTTGACGCGGAGAGCAGACAGCTTTTTCAGAGAAGCGGGATTGCGCACATTTTTGCCATATCCGGGCTGCATATCACGCTCCTTGGAATGGGGCTGTACAGGCTGCTGCGCAAAGTATGCCTTCCACAGGTCTTTTGTGCAGTGACGGCAATTTTTCTGATGACTGCATATGGGAATATGGTCGGGATGGGCAGCTCGGCGTACAGGGCAGTGTTTATGTTTTCCATGCAGCTTGTGGCAAAGCTGCTGCGGCGCACATATGACATGCTCACGGCGCTGGCGCTGGCGGCAGTGCTGATACTTGCAGAGCAGCCGCTTTATCTGTACCATGCCGGGTTTCTGCTCTCATTCGGGGCAGTCCTGGGCATCGGCTGCTTTGGCGATATCATGAAACCATCGGGGGCGGGGATTTTTATGGTGCATTTTCCGGTGATGCTGTATGGGTATTATGGGTTTCCGGTCTATTCGTTTTTGCTGAACCTGATAATCATACCTGCCATGACGGTCGTGATGGTGTCCGGGCTTTTGTGCCTGGGGCTTGGCAGTCTGCCAGTGGCAGCAGGAGCCGGAATGGCAAAGCTTGCCGGGGGAGCGTGCCATATCATGATTAGCCTGTTTGAGTGGCTTTGCGGGATTTCACTGAAGCTTCCGTATGCGGAGTGGATTGTCGGAAGACCCGCGGACTGGCGGATATGCGCGTACGTTATGGTACTACTGTTCCTGTACGCGGCACATCGCTATGCCGCATATTTTTCAAAAGGAAAAGCATGTGAAAGGCGGGGCATCCGTATCGGACTGCCGCCGCAAATCAAATGGATGGCTCTTCTTGCGGCAGTGGTGCTGATAAGCGATTCTTCGCCTGACGGTGCGTCCATGACATTCCTCGATGTGGGGCAGGGTGACTGTATATGGGTTGAGGGCGCGGCAGGAGAACATTTCCTGATAGACGGAGGAAGCACTTCGGAACGCAGTGTAGGGCAGTATACAATTGTTCCGTACCTGAAATACATGGGGGTGTCAAGGCTTGATGCGGTCTTTCTGACACACCTTGACAGCGACCATATCTCAGGCGTGCTGGAAATGCTCGATGACGGCATGGGCGTAGGCGGCGGAATTTCGATTGGCAGGATATGCATCCCATGTGCCACGGTGGAAGATGAGGCATATGGGAATCTGACGGCATTGTGCAAGGCAGGAAATATACCATTGTATCAGATGAAGGCTGGGGACAGGGTGACTGCGCACGGATTATGTTTTGAAGTGCTGCACCCGCAGGCGGGTTATGAGGCATCGTCAAGGAATGCCGGTTCCCTTGTCATGAAGCTTGAGATTGCAGGGCGTACAGGCGGCGGGGAAACTGAATATGTGACAGCGCTGCTGACAGGGGATGTGGAAGCGGACGGCGAACTGGAGGCGGCCAAAATACTTGCAGGAAGGGCGGACTTTACAGGAATTGATATTTACAAGGCATCCCACCACGGCTCGCGGACGGCGAACACGGCGGAATTAATCGCTGCGGCAGCCCCGCGGCTTGGCATCATATCCTGCGGGGAGGACAACAGCTATGGGCATCCGCATGCTGAGACAATTGAGCGGTTTAGACAGGCGGGAAGTGATATCATGATAACAAAGGACACAGGAGCCATAATAATTCAGATAAAAAATGGAAATTATACAGTTACATCGTATAAAAGGAGCAGATCATGAAACGGATAGCGCAGGATATCAAAAGCGGTCAATTTGGCAATGTTTATCTTCTGTATGGGGAGGAGGCGTATCTGCGCAGGCAGTACCGCGACAACCTGAAGAAGGCGCTTGTGCCGGAGGACGATACCATGAACTGCAGCGTATATACGGGCAAGGATATCGACGCCGGGGAGGTTGCGGACATCGCGGGGACGATGCCTTTTTTCGCGGCGCGCAGGGTCATTGTCATTGAGAACAGCGGATGGTTCAAAAGCGGGAATGATAAAATTGCCGAACTTGTTAAAACGATTCCGGATACGACACATATCATATTTGTGGAGGGGGAAGTCGATAAGCGCGGAAAGCTGTACAAGGCAGTCTCGTCAAAGGGGTATGCGGCGCTCTGCGAGATGCAGGACGAGGCGACACTCAAAAAGTGGATACTCGGGCTGCTCAAAAAGGAAAATAAGCAGATTACGCCGGATGCGCTGAACCTGCTGATAGACAAAACCGGCACCAGTATGGAAAACATCAGGAGGGAGGTCGAGAAACTCGTCTGCTATAAATATTATGATGAGGGAATTACCGCCGCGGATGTGGAGGAGCTGTGTATCGTGCAGATTCAGAACCAGATATTCGACATGGTTGAGGCGGTCGCGCAGAAAAACCAGAAATGGGCGCTGGAATTGTACTATAACCTGCTTGCCCTCAAGGAAGCGCCGATGAAGATACTGGCGCTCATTGCCCGGCAGTTCCATATGCTTTTGCAGGTTAAGGAGATGAAGTCCAAAGGCTACCAGGAGGGCGAGATTGCATCCCGGACAGGATTAAATCCTTATTTTCTCAAGAAAAAGTATATTCCCCAGGCATCCCGGTTTAAACAGCCGCAGCTTGAGGCGGCGCTCCGGACATGTGTTGCGGCGGAGGAGAGTGTCAAGACCGGGCGTATGCCGGACGTGCTGGGCGTGGAACTGATTATTGTCGGGCTTAGCGCGGAAAAAGAAAACAGGAAGGAGAAGGAAGTAAAATGATGCCAAATGATCCAGTGATGCTCCTAAGCTACATCAACCTGAAACTCAGGGATTATTATCCGAGCCTTGCGGCATTCTGCGAGGATACAGGCGAGGATATGCAGAAAATAGTAGACAAATTACGCCAGATAGATTATCATTACGACGAGGCAGAGAATCAGTTTCGGTGAGAAACATGCTCTGATGAAATCATTTGGAGGTTTTGAGGAGATGAAAAAATTTATCAGGAAAGGGTATGTACCCCTTATCCTGTCGGCGATACTGCTGACGGGCTGCGGACAAAAGGCGGATGTCGACACGGTCAATGCGGTGGAGGCTGCAGAGGAGGAGCACAGCCAGAGTGAATCAAGGAGCACAATCCTTGAGGAGAAGCTTGAAAAGGAAGCAGAGGAAAGGGAGACATCAGAGACACAGACACAGGAAAACGGGGTCACGTTTATGGATGACATTGGCAGGACGGTGACAGTGGAGAGCCACGACAGGGTAATCACGATGATAGGAAGCTTTACGGACATCTGGCTGCTTGCGGGCGGCGAGGTAGTGGGCGCTGCCAATGACTCATGGACCAGCTTTGACCTGGATTTGGGTGCGGATGTCGTAAACATCGGTTCCCATGTGGAGCCGGATATCGAGAAGATTATTGCGGCGAAACCGGATTTGGTCATAGCGAGTGCAAACACGGATGCCGATATGGACATGGAGAAGATTCTTGCGGATGCAGGGATTACGACGGCATATTTCTCCGTTTCGAATTTTAATGAGTACATGAACATGCTTGAAATCTGCACAGACATAACAGGCAGAAAGGACCTTCTTGAGAAAAACGGGTATGCCGTGAAGGCACAGATTGACAAGGCGAGGGAGCAGGTCAGCATCAGGAATATGGAGGGGAAGCCCGCGCCGGAGGTTGTGTTTTTAAGGGCGAGCGCATCGAGCGTCAAGGCAAAGGGAAGCTATGGGAGTGTCGGCGGTGAGATGCTTGCGGATCTGGGATGCATCAATATCGCGGATGACGATGACAGCCTGCTTGACGACCTGAGCATGGAGGCGATTATAGCGGCAGACCCCGATTTCATCTTTGTGACCACACAGGGGAGCGATGCACAGGCAGTTTATGCGAACGTGGAGGAGACGCTGCTTGGCAACCCGGCATGGAATCAGCTGACTGCCGTGAAGGAGGGTAGGTACATCATGCTTGAAAAGGAACTGTACAACCTCAAACCCAATGCGAGGTGGGGGGAAGCCTATCAGAAGCTTGCGGGCATTCTTTATGGGGAAGAACAGAAACAGACGGATGCGGATTAATAAAAGAAATAGTAACACCCTTCACCGTCGGAGAATTCCTTCAGCCGGACATCAAAGACCGTTTCAATAATGTGCTGCCGCAGACATTCTTCCGGAGTGGCTGTGGCGGCTATTTTTCTGTCGTGCATTATGACAACTGTGTCAGAAATCCGGAGTGCCTGTCCGATATCATGGAGGACGAGGATGACAGTTTTTCCGTTGTTCTTCAGCTGCAAAATCATTTCCGTCAGCTCGCGCTGCCCTTTCAGGTCAAGGTATGTGGTCGGCTCGTCAAGGACGATATAGTCACAGTCCTGTGCAAGCGCCATGGCAAAAAAAGCGCGCTGGCGGATGCCGCCTGACAGCGTGTCGGCATACTGCGCGGCATATGCATCCACATGGGCAAACTGCATTGCCTCACGGACGATTGCAATGTCCTTTTCGGACTTTTTGCGCGAGAATCCCAGATGCGGGAACCGTCCGTGTTCGACAAGTGTCTTTACCGGCAGGGCGGGAATCACCGTGCGTACCTGTGGCAGGAAGGAGATACGGCGGGCGCGTTCCCTGTGCGGCATGGCAAGATAATCCGCCCCTTCGAGGGCGATGGCGCCGGAAGTGACTTTTGAGGCACCGTTCAGGCATTGGA
Source organism: Lachnospiraceae bacterium UBA7205 (assembly GCA_002490665.1). Taxonomy (GTDB): domain Bacteria; phylum Bacillota; class Clostridia; order Lachnospirales; family Lachnospiraceae; genus COE1. Next base: position 39,043 of record DKUL01000003.1, read on the forward strand.
GCAGTGTCGTCTTTCCACAGCCGTTCGGACCGATGACGGCGGTGATTTCCCCTTTTTGAAAGCAGACGGAAATGTCATTGAGTATGGGCACTCCGCCACAGCTTGCACTGACATTGTAAAATTCAAGCATTGACCCTGCGCCCTCCTTTCTTTTTTAACAACAGGTACAGGAAAAAAGGTCCCCCGATAAAGGACATCAGGATGCCTGCCGGAAGCTCAAACGGTGCGAACAGCACGCGTCCCAGAATATCGCAGATTAATACGAAGCTGGCGCCCAGCAGGGCAGAACAGGGCAGCAGGTACCGCGCGTCATTTCCGAAAAGCCTGCGGCATATGTGGGGGACGACAAGTCCCACAAAGCTGAGCAGCCCGGCATAGCTTACCACACAGCCTGCCAGCATGCTCGACAAAACCAGTATGGACAGGCGGACAACAGGGACATTGAGTCCGAGGGAACGCGCGATGTCATCGCCCAGCCCGAGGACATTGACTGACCTGGCAAAAACAAACGTCATCAGAAGCGCTGCGAGAATGGCGGCACCGGGAATTTTTAAATGTTCATACGTAATGCCAGACAGGGAACCAATCATAAACGAAGTGAGATTGACCGAGATATCCGTGTCAAGAAGCTTAATTGTGTTGATGCCTGCATTTAAAAAGCTCGAGACGGTAATTCCGGCAAGGATAATGGTGGTGCGTGAGCTGTCTGCCATGTAGGCGAGCCCGAAGATGGCAAGCGAGGTGGCAAGTGCGCCAAGGAACGCGGCGGCAGGGATGCAGGAAGCTTGTCCGTTTCCAAGTAATAAGGCAAGCATGACGGCAAATCCGGCGCCGGAGTTTACGCCGATGGTGTTTGGACTTGCGAGGGCGTTGTTCATGACGTATTGCAGGAGCACGCCCGCGGTGGCAAGTCCCATTCCGGCAAGGCACGCCCCGGCGGCGCGGGGAAGACGAACGGTATGAACAAGCACATAGGCGGTGGAATCCCTGTCAAATCCGGCGAGGCATCTTAGGACACTTGCGGGGGACAGCGGGACACTTCCCAGAAGAATGCCAGCAAAGAAGCATAGTATGAGCAGCAGGACAAGGGACAAAATTTTTTTGCGCATAATGTGTTCTCCATGAAAAATCTGATAAATTATACTCACGGCAGATTTATCTGACGCTCAGTATAATAATGGCATATTTTTCCGGTTTAATCAAACAGTATTTTATCGACCGTGACAAAATCATACCCTTGTTTCTGCAGTTCGTCGACAACCATAATGGCAGCGTCCACGGAGGAATCATAGTAATCGTGCAGCAGGATAATGTCATTGTCGGACACTTTTTTGAGGACGGCGTTTGCCACGCGGCTGGCGTTGGCGGTGCACCAGTCGAGCGGGTCGACGTTCCAGAGGACAGGAAACATATTGAGCTCCGTCTCGATTTTTTTGTCCCAGGAACCATATGGGGGACGCACATACTGGATTTCGTCGCCCGTTATGTCGGAAAGAATCTTGTTCGTCTGTATCAGCTCGTTCTGGAACTGCTCCTTGTTTGCGGAAGTAAGCTGGATATGGCTGTATGTGTGATTGCCGATTAAATGCCCTTCGTCATGGATTCTTTTTATGACGTCAGGGTGCAGCTCCGCGTGTTCTCCCGTAACAAAAAAAGTTGCCTTTACGCCGCGTTCCTTGAGGGCATCGAGCAGCTTTTCCGTATATACCGGATGCGGACCGTCATCGAACGTGAGGGCAACACGCCTGATTTCCGCAGAATCGTTTCCGGGCGTATTTTTCACTGCCGGGGAAGTGGTGAAAACTGTTTTGGACGGCAGAAGCTGTCTTGCCAGCGCCAGTACGGTCAGGCACAGGCATATGGTGTATAATATATTGAATATGCGATTATAATGTTTCATATACGGAACCGCCATGGTACACTACGTTCATATATATTGTATGCAGCGGAAAGGATTTGGTTACAGTTCATTGTGTAAAAAATTCAAAGATGATATACTATAAAAAATGAACAGAGAAGGAGAAAAGAAATGTTAGCAAAAAATGTGACACTGGAACATAAAAATATACTTGTGACCGGGGCTGCCGGTTTTATCGGCTCCAACCTTGTGCTTGCGCTTTTAAAAGGTACGGAAAATGTGCATATCATCGGTATTGACAACATGAATGACTATTATGACGTCTCGCTCAAGGAGTTCCGGCTGAACCAGATTAAGGAGCTGGCGGACTGCGTATCGGGCGATTTTTCATTTGTCAGGGGCAGCATTGCGGACAAGGCACTGGTCAATGAACTGTTCGACAGGTATCAGCCACAGGTGGTGGTAAATCTTGCGGCGCAGGCAGGCGTGCGCTACAGTATTGAAAACCCGGATGCGTATGTCGAGTCCAACCTGATTGGGTTTTACAACATACTGGAAGCGTGCCGTCACAGCTATGACAACGGCGCAGATGGTGTGGAGCACCTCGTATATGCCAGCTCCTCCTCCGTGTATGGCAGCAATAAGAAAATCCCATACGCAACGGAGGACAAGGTCGACAATCCGGTTTCCCTATATGCTGCCACCAAGAAGTCGAATGAGCTGCTCGCCCACGCGTACTCCAAGCTGTATGGGATTGCGTCCACCGGGCTCCGGTTCTTTACCGTATATGGACCTGCGGGACGTCCGGACATGGCGTATTTTGGGTTTACGGACAAGCTGGTACACAACAAGATGATTCAAATATTTAACTATGGAAACTGCAAGCGTGATTTTACCTATATTGATGATATTGTGACGGGCGTGACAGCCGTGATGCAGTGTGCGCCGCTTCCAAATGACGACGGCGTGCGGTACAATATATATAATATCGGAAACAACCAGCCGGAAAACCTGCTTGACTTCGTGGAGATTTTGCAGGAAGAGCTGAAGGCTGCCGGCGTACTGCCACAGGATTACGACTTTGAGGCACATAAGGAGCTGGTGGGAATGCAGCCCGGCGATGTGGAGATTACCTATGCCGATGTACATGCGCTTGAGCGCGATTTTGGCTTTAAGCCGGAAACAAGCCTGCGGGACGGCCTGCGTCGCTTTGCACAATGGTATAAGGATTTTTACGCATAATTGTTGCAATTTGACGGTCAAAAAGTTATACTAATAGATAGATGTAAAAGAATCGACTAAAAAAGGACGTGGAAGTTCATGGATTTTAAAAGAAAAAAAATCAGACTTGGCGATTTGCTTGTGGCGACCGGGAGCATTACGGAGGAACAGCTCCAGAGGGCGCTTGCAAAGCAGAAGGAGCGGAATAAAAAGCTGGGGGAAATCCTTGTAGACGAGGGGTTTATCACTGAGGATGACATCGCAGTGGCACTGAGCAATCAGCTGAATATCGAGATTGTCGACCTGCAGAATATAAACGTGGATAAGTCTGTAACACAGCTTGTTCCGGTAAATATCCTGAAAAAATATACCATGATTCCGTTTGCATTCAGTGAGAACAACAAGAATGTCCTCCGGGTGGCGATGGAAAACCCGCTCGACACATATGCGCAGGAGGATATATCCATCATTACGAACTATCAGGTGGAACCTGTGGTTGCGACGACCAGAAGCATCATGCTTGCCATTGACAAGTATTTCGGGCAGGCGGAAATGAAAGATGCGCTCAACCAGTATGCAAAGGAAAAGAAGCTTGAGGTTGAGGTGGATGAGCATGAGGAGGCGGAAATCAACAGCTCCCCGATTGTAAAGCTTGTCAAGGAAATGATAGACCTTGCCGTGCGCCAGCGCGCATCGGATATCCATGTGGAGCCGATGGAGGACTATATCCGCGTGCGTTACCGTATCGACGGTGTATTGCAGAAGAAGGCGACCTACAATGTCTCCGTGCTTCCGGCAATCATCGCGCGTATCAAGATTATAGGCGGCATGGATATTTCCGAGAAGAGAAAGCCGCAGGATGGGCGTATCACACAGGTTGTAGACCATGTTGAGTATGATATCCGTGTTTCCATCCTGCCGACGGTATTTGGCGAGAAGGTCGTTATGCGACTCACTGCAAAGATGGCGCTTACAAGGGAAAAGAGCCAGCTTGGCCTGAAGCCGTATGAGCTGGAACAGTTTGACTATATTATCAAAAATCCGCATGGCATCCTTCTGGTAACAGGACCGACCGGTAGTGGTAAGTCAACGACATTGTATACCGCGCTGAGCGAATTAAACACAAACGACGTTAATATTATTACGGTAGAAGATCCTGTCGAGGCAAATATTGACGGCATCAACCAGGTTCAGGTAAATCCCAAGGCAGATCTTACCTTTGCGAGTGCACTGCGCTCCATCCTGCGACAGGACCCGGACATTATCATGATTGGTGAGATTCGAGATACGGAGACGGCAGCCATAGCGGTGCAGGCGTCCATCACGGGACATCTTGTGGTAAGCACGCTGCATACCAACTCGGCTGCAAGCTCCATCACGCGTCTTGAGGATATGGGAATTGAGTCCTATCTGATAGCAGATTCCGTAATCGGCGTCATTGCCCAGCGACTTGTCAGGCGTCTCTGCCCTCTCTGCAAGAAGCCAAGACCGGCGACGGAGCAGGAGAAGGAATTCATGGGAGTGGACGTCAGTGAAGAAGTCACGATTTATGACCCATGCGGCTGTTCGAAGTGTGAAAATACAGGCTATAAAGGACGAATCGGTGTCTATGAGATTATGAAGATGACGCCCACGCTCAAAAAGATTATCAGCAGGCGGGATGGTGCGGATGTCCTGAAGGAAAAAGCGATTGAGGAAGGAATGAGAACCCTGCGGATGAGCGGTTCAGGTTATGTGCTTGATGGCACAACTTCCTTTTCGGAGGTCGTGCGCATATCATTTGATTCATAAAGGACACCATAAAATACAAAGACGCGGATGAAGAAGCGGGCAGCATGAAAGGGGAAAGTGGCAGAAATGGCAAAATATGGGTATGAAGCCATAGATAAGCTTGGAAAAGAAGTGAAGGGTTCCATAGATGCAGACAGCGAGGACGAGGTAAAAAGTAAACTGCGAGGCCAGGGGCTGACTGTTGTTTCTGTAAAGGGACAGAGCATACTGACACAGGATATCAATATCCAGATAGGAGGGTATCCGACGGCGAGGGATCTCAGCGTCATGTGCCGTCAGTTCGTCAGTATGAACAAGGCGGGCGTAACGATTATGGAGACGCTGCGCATGCTGCATGAACAGACGGAAAACAAGAGATTAAAGGATGCGCTCAACGAGGTAAGAATCGGCATTGAAAAGGGTGATACGCTTGCGCAGGCGCTCGGTGACCATCCCAAGGTGTTCCCAAGCCTTATGGTGAACATGGTGGCGGCAGGCGAGGCATCAGGTACCTTACATATTGCAATGGACAGGGTTTCGACACAGCTTGACAAGTCAAGCAGGACGCAGGCGCTTGTGAAAAAGGCGATGATATATCCGATTGCAGTGTTTATTATTGCGATTATCATTACGGTTGTCATGCTGGTTGTCGTGATTCCTTCCTATGAGACGATGTTTGTTGACCTGGGCACGGAGCTTCCGGGTATCACAAAATTTTATGTGGCACTGAGCAACGGACTGATTAATTACTGGTTTATCATTGTTCCGGTTATTGCGGGAATTGCGATTGGCATCGGCTATTTTGCAAAAACACTGGCAGGAAAACATTTTTTTGGAATGCTTGCCTTAAAGATACCAATCCTGAAAAACATGACAGTGAAGTCCGCGGCGGCACAGATGGCAAGGACGCTTGGCACCTTGCTGGGTTCCGGTGTGTCGCTTGTCGAGGCGACAGAAATCGTGTCAGGCATCATGGGCAACATTTATTTCAAGGAGGCATTGAAGGATGCGTCTGACCAGGTGTCCATTGGTATGCCGCTGTCCCGTCCGCTTGAGGACTGCGGGCTGTTTCCGCCGATGGTATACCATATGCTCCGCATTGGTGAGGAATCCGGTAATACGGAAGACATGCTGGATAAGCTTGCAGACTACTATGACGAAGAAGTCGAAATGGCAGTGCAGTCACTGATGGCGGCGATGGAGCCAATGATTATTGTCGTGCTCGCAGTTGTGGTAGGCGGACTGGTAGCTGCATGTATGGCACCGATGATGACGATGTATACTGCACTTGATTCGATGTAATAAAAACGGTTGATAGAAGAGCGGAGGACAGGAATGGCAGGATTTGATAAGGATGCGTTTTGGAGCAAAATATTGTCCATGTATGACACGGCAAGGGAGAACAACTATGTCGTGAAAATTGACGAGGAACAGATTCGGGAGCTGAAGTCGATTTATATTGATTTGTACATACCCATGGAGAACTTAAGCCATTATGATGACGAGAAATTGCTCAAGAAAATGATGACAACGATTTCGTCGATGTACAAGGTGGATAAGGACACCATGGGAAATTCAGGTGAGATTGTCCAGCTGGTCAATACAGTCAACTATGATGGCAGGAACATGTACATCTGGTTTGCCAAAATATCCCCGGTAAAAATGAGGCGGATTCAGCTTGGTAAGACAAGGGAACAGATTGCAGAGCGAATGGGTTACGGGGTGTCGGCAGTGAAAAACTGTGAGGCTTCCTTCTGCGATTTGTCAAGACAGCCGGAACGGCTGATACGGAAACTTGCAAAGGCACTGGAATGTGACCCGTCGGCACTGTTGAATTAAAAAATGGAGGGAAATGAATGGGCAGCTATATTTTTACGGATATGGAGATTGATGCGATTGGGGAAATTTCAAACATATGTCTTGGGTCGTCGGCGTCGACACTCAGTATGCTGGTGCGCCATACAGTAGATATTACTCCGCCGAAGGTCGAAATAATCGAGAAAAGCGAGTATACGAAGAACGTATCCTCCAAAAAGGTTTTTGTTAAGGTGAATTATGTGGAAGGCGTGAAGGGATGCAGTATATTGATGCTTGAGGAGCATGATGCCAAGGCGATTGCCGACCTGATGATGGGAAGCGATGGAAATGGTGACTTTGCAAAAATGGAGCTGGGGGAGCTTCATATCAGTGCAGTGTCCGAGGCAATGAACCAGATGATGGGAGCGGCAGCGACTGCCATGAGTGTCATGCTGGAGAGAAAAACGGACATATCGACGCCGGAAGCAAAATTTATGGAGGATGGAGAGTACATTGCATACGAGTTTCCGGATGAGGAGCGGTTTGTGAAGGTAAGGTTTCGGATGAAAGTCGGGGATATTATCAATAGTCCTGTCGTACAGCTGTATCCCCATAACCTTGGTAAGGCAATCAGTGACCTTTTCCTTATCAAGAAGGCAAAAGAGAAGGAAAGTCAGCAATAAATGGGTACAGAAGATAGAAAGAAGCGATTAACCAGAAAAAATATGAAAAAGTTATACGAAATTTCTTATAGCTTTCTGAGAAAAATAAAATATGACCACGTGTCCTCATTTGCAGGACACGCGGCTTTATTTTTGCTTATGTCGCTGTTTCCGATGGCGATGTACTGCATATCCATGTTCAACTATCTTCCGATTGACACGGGGCGCTTTACGGCATATCTGCTTGGTGTCATACCGGAAGGATTTGCACCGCTTCTGAACCAGATTCTTGCGGAGGCGTATGCGGAGAGTACGACCATGGTAAAATCATTTACCATGCTGGTCATGCTGTTCTGTGCGTCCAAGGGTGTCTATGCGGTTATTATCGGTATGAACGCGGTATATGGCATCAGGGAGACAAGAGGGACGGTATTTGTATATGCGCTTGCAGTCCTCTATGTGGTAGTCTTTTTTTCGGCAATGGGGCTTATGATGGTTCTGATTGTCCTGGGGAACAATATTTTTAACTGGCTGCTTCAGTTTGTGCCGGGAATGGCTGTGTTTGGCACGTTGTTCAAATACGGAAAATACCTGTGTATGCTCGTGTTTTTGATTCTTTTCTTTTTGCTGGTGTACATGAATTTTCCCAACAGAAAGTCAAAGCTCCGCTATGAGTTCTGGGGGGCGCTGTTCTCCACAATTGCCTGGCTGGTTTATTCATGGGCATTTTCTTTCTACATAAGTAATTTTGCCAATTATTCGATTACATACGGAAGTCTTGCAACGGTCGTGATTTTCATTTTGTGGCTGTATGGGACAATGAATATTGTGTTTGTCGGCGCCGAAATCAATGTGGTTCTGCGTAAGTTTGCGGAATATGGGTATAATTACAGAAGGGCATACGAGTACTATAAGGATAAGTACCATGGGGATTTGATGGTGCAAAGAGGAATTTTGATTAAGTTCCGTGCAAAGAGAAGACGGGTAGGGAGAGAAAATGACATATGATGTGTTTATTTTGTGGTAACAGGGAAAAGTGCTGGGAGGATAAAAGCGATGAGGCGCTTGCGCTGGAATGGGTGAAGTGCGGTTATGATGATTATGTGCTGGATGAACAGATTCATCTGGATGACCTGCTTGCGGAGTCCAGCAGGCGAAGGGAGCCTGACAATGATTAAACCGGATGCAATGCATCCGGTTTAATCATTGAGGACAATCACAAAATTGGATGAAATATATGCTTCGTTGTCCTGGTACAGGATTTTTGTCCATCCATTGTCCATTATTTCCAGTATATCAAAAGTCGTTCCCTCATCGACAGTGTCGAGTACCTTTGCGTCCTCTGATGCCGCGTTGCGGATATTGACACGCGTGGAGGTTTTGCCATGTTTGGTGGCGGGCGTGTCCTCCACATCCGGGAGCGGTTCGGATGCCATGGATGCAGTGGCGGCAGCGCTTTGTGCCTGCGGTTCGTCGGCTAAGCTGACGGATTCCACAATCGTTGCGGCCTCTGTCTCGTCGACAATGGCATAACGAGGACGCGTTATGATGCAGAAAATCAGGAAACAGATTGAGACGGACATGACAGTTATTATGGATATCAGGATTGTATTGATTGTTGTTTTCTTCATAAATGTCACCTCGTTTTTACGCAGTTTCGTTATACTCGTATTGCACTGAGTGGTCAGTCTTTTCAAACACGCTCTGGTATAAGCTCGCCTGGTTGTGGGGCAAAGTGGCTTTCGCAAATATAGTATAGCTTATCTGATCCGCATTGGCAAGAAATCGCATGTATCGTTTATTATTCTAATATTTTATTAACATTATTGTAATAAAATAGATACATTACAGGGATAAAATAATAAAAATGATTGACAACAGGAGTGGAGTGTGATATCATATTTTTCGGTAATAATTTCATACTAAGCTGTCTTGGCGCAGTCGGTAGCGCGTCGCCTTGGTAAGGCGGAGGTCGGGGGTTCAAGTCCCCTAGACAGCTCTGAAATAAATGAAAATAAAGACTTTTCAAGGAAATCACTCTTTGAAATGTCTTTATTTTTTACTATCCGAATCAAAACTTTGAATATAGCCCCGAATTGTAACAGTAAATTCCTGGAAATTATATTAAGAATTACAAATTTATTGTTTTTCCAGTGTTCGTTTGTTATACTTTAATTGAAATCGTATAGAATTATGAAAAGGCAGAAAGTATATGTTGTGTATGACTTAAATTGTTGTATATATAATTGAATATTAGCAGTTTAATAAATATAGCTGAAAGGATGTGTTTTTATGGCATATGATACCTTGATTAGGGAAGCAGAAGAACTTCCCGAAGATATGATTGAGCAAGTAATTGAATTTATGAGATTTTTGAAATATGCATCAAAAAAGGAAGAAACAAAGCATCCTATAAACAAAGACATTACATTTCACAGGTCGGTAAATCCATTGGCGGATGAATTTGTTTCGATTGCGGAGGATTTTGACGAAACACCAGAATGTTTTAAGGAGTATATATAATGTATCTATTGGACACAAATGCTTTGTTATTTTTTTTATATGATAGTGAAAAATTTTCAAAAAGAGTATCAGACGTAATTTATCATAATGATGAAAAAATCAGTGTAAGTATTGTTTCCATGTGGGAAATTGCAATTAAATCAAGCATTGGGAAACTGAAAATTAAAAGTTCAATTTCTAAGATTGCAGAGACTTGTGAGAAAGAGCAATTCGATATTCTTTCTATAAAGCCATTTCATCTTGATGAAATCGGACGATTGCCCATGATTCATGGAGACCCATTTGACCGATTGATTATTTCGCAAGCGATTGCAGAAGATATGATAATAATAACAAAAGACGGAACAATACCACGGTATGATGTTAAGGTTCTGTGGTAAGCTGAACGAGTAGGGGAGAGGGACATTCCCCTACTCGACTGCACAGGGAGAACCATCGTTTCCCCTACTCGCCCTGATGTCCGCGTTCTTTCACAAAGTGTTCTACAAGGCGCTGCACGTCGTCCAGACAGGTTCCGCATACCGTTCCGGCGCCCGTCACCGCCTGGACTTCTTCCAGGGTACTTGCCCCGGAATAAACGGCGTCCCTAATCATGCCATTTGTAACGCTTTGGCAGTTACATACAATCTTGTCAAGATTCATTTATGACACCTCCCTTTCAAAAATAGAATGCACAGTTCCGGAAAAAATATACTTTTCCGGAACTGTGCATTGTGCATTAATCTGTGTCAGATACGGGTTCTGCCGGTGCCTGGGACTGCGCCTGTGCAGCGGCACGCTGCTGCATCTCAAGCATCTGCTGCTGGAGTACCTCCTGTGCGTTTGGCGCCGCGAAGAAGTAGCTGTTATGTGGGCATAACTGCTTGGCTTCCGCCGTCGCGTCGTCAGGTGTTGTCGTGAGTGCAGAGCCGAGGTTGTTGTCCTGGAGCCGCGCCGGTACCTGTTCAATGACGGATGCCTGTTTAAACGGGCACTCGTCTGATGCCGCAAGCCCTGAATACAGGCAGACATTGGAAAAATAATGGACATCACAATATTCCGTGGGAACTGTCCCTTCCGCAAAATATTCGGTTTTGATACAGCCATCACACACACCGGCAATGGGAAGCCGTCCCGATTTGGAACAGATGGATGCCGTGACGATGCCGCCTGCCATGGGGAAGGACTGATACTCAAGGTTTTCATGGATTCTTGACATGACAGCCTTCCACATGGTCTTGGAAAGGTTTTTCTCCTTGGAGGATTTCATGCTTACATTATTGTCGTATCCTGTCCATGTCGTGGCAGTGTAATATGGCGTAAATCCGGAGAACCATACATCCTTGTAGTCGGACGTGGTGCCTGTTTTTCCGGCAATCGCCATGTTGCCAAAGTTTACGGAACCGCCGGTACCGGATGTCACAACATCAACCATTGCGTTTGTCAGCAGCCATGCAGTGGTTTCCTTGATGACCTGTGTGGATTCCGGCGCCGTGTTGTCTATCAGTACATTTCCATTGTGGTCAACTATTTTTGTGTAGAGCTTTGGCTTGATGTAAGTGCCCTTGTTCGCAATGGCGGCGTAGGCGGCATTCAGCTCCATGTTGGTGACGCCGTCCGTGATGCCGCCGAGTGCAAGCGGCTGTCCAATGTCGGAAACAACGGTGCCGTCTTTTTCGACACGCTTGTCAACCATGGTCGAGAAACCAAAGTTTTGCAGGTAGTCAAAGCCAAGCTGCGGTGATATCTGCGTGAGCGTTTTTACCGCAACGATATTGGCGGACTGCGCGATACCGTACCGGAGACTCAGAAGCCCCCTGTAATTGCTGCCCCACCAGTTCTTTACGGGACGCCCGCCTGCGTAATTGTACGGCGCGTCGTTCTGCACGTCCGCAAGGGTAAGGCCGGCGCTGTCAAGCGCGGGTGCATAGGTGGAGACGACCTTGAACGTGGAGCCGGGCTGCCTTGTCGTGTTGGACGCGCGGTTCAGGGTACGGCTTGCCTCCTTCGTGCCGCGTCCGCCGACCATGGCTACCACGTACCCGGTAGACTGGTCTTCGACTGTGATGGAAACCTGTGGCTGCGGTGTCAGGGTGACGCGCTCGCCTTCCACCTTGTCCCCCTCCGCCATCACGTCATGCTTGTATGCCTCGATGGCCTCGTAAGCCGCATCCTTGGAATCGTAGAGCAGGTTAAAGGATGCATTCTGCTCCTTGTAGTGTGCCTTGAACATTTCGGTGCTGTGGTTTTCCTTTTCACCATTTGCCTTTACAATTGTGAGCACGTAGTTGAGATACCACTTTGTGTTCTCGGGATAATTTTCCTCGTTTCCATATACCTCGTCACAGATTGCCTGGATGTCGGGATCCTGTGTCGTGTAAATGCTCAGTCCGCCGCTGAACAGGAGGCGGTGTGCCTGCGTTTCGTTGAATCCCTTTACTTCCATCAGGTCGGCAAGCACTTGTTCTGTAACCTCGTCTACAAAGTATGTATAGACGGAATTGTTTTCTGTTTCCTGATTGACCTGGGAAATACGGCTGTACACGTCGTCTGCCATTGCCTCGTCATACTCTGCCTGCGTGATGAATTCCTGTTCCTTCATATAATTAAGGACAGTTTCGCGCCGTTTCATGTTTTCCTCTGGATGGGAAATGGGGTTGTATCGGGATGGATTGGATGTGGTGGCAGCGATAACGGCGCACTCGGAGAGCGTCAGCTGGTAAGGCTGCTTGTTAAAATAACGCGCTGCGGCTGCCTTGACACCGAGGGTATTCTGCCCAAGGTTAATTGTATTCATGTAGATTTCCAGTATTTGTTCCTTTGACATTTTTTTCTCAAGCTCGAGCGCAAGGTACTGTTCCTGTACTTTTCGCCTGATTTTCTGGATGTCGCTCTCATTGGTCCAGTTGTCAAAGACATTGTTCTTGATAATCTGCTGCGTGATGGTGGATGCGCCCTGCGACAGGTCTCTCTCCTGCAGTACTATGAAAGCGGCGCGGATGATACCCTGGATGTCAATGCCGTTGTGCTCATAAAACCGCTTATCCTCAATCGCGACAAAGGCATCGGCAAGATACTGGGGAATTTTGTCCATTTTCTCATAGCTTCTGTTGGAGTTTGCAGCGACAAGCTTTGTCAGCTCGTTGCCCTTGGCGTCATAAACGACTGTGGCAAAGCCCTGTGGAAGTACTGCCTCGGGGTCGACATCCGGCGCCGAGCTTAAAATTCCCTTGAAAGCGCCGATTCCAAGGCAGATGCCGATTACCCCCGTCGAGAGGACAACAACCAGTATCACCTTGAGTGCGGTCACAAAAAACATCTTCTTGAATTTTATGGTTTTTGAAGTCAGGGATTTTTGGACTTTTGCAATTCCTCGTTTCCCATAATTCATAGAATCACCTCCGTAAAATAACTGCCTAAATAGTTAATCATCTACTCATTATACCAAAATAAATTAGGTAAATAAAGGATTTTTTTATATTATAACATTTTGCACATATCTTTTGCGTTTCATACAGGTTTATGGTATAATCGTGCAGAAATGAGGTGGAATATGGAAAAAGGTTCAAACAGTCAGGATTATGAAACGTTTTTGCTCCTGGCAGAAGGCGCGGAGGCGGAAATTGTCGAAAAGAAGTCGCGCTTCATCGCAACGGTCCGTCCTGTGGCAAGCGAGGCGGAGGCGGAGGCGTTTATTGAGGAGATGAAGAAAAAATATTATGACGCCAGGCATAACTGCTCGGCATTTGTAATAGGAGAACGGGCACAGACAACAAGGAGCAGTGATGATGGGGAACCGGGCGGCACGGCAGGCAGACCGATGCTCGAGGTACTGCTTGGAAGCGGAATCCGGAATGCCGCAGTCGTGGTGACAAGGTATTTTGGCGGCACGCTTCTGGGGACGGGCGGTCTGGTGCGCGCATACTCGGGAGCAGTGAAGGAAGCGCTTGAAAAGTGTGTCGTTTCCCGGCAGCAGTTTGGCGTCCGGTTTACGGTGCGCACGGATTACAACTCGGTCGGGAAGATGCAGTATCTGCTTGCCGGCAGTAATGTGAAGATTGAGGACAGCGTCTATGGGGCGGATGTCGTGATGACAGTGACTGCGCCGATAGAGACATATGGACGCCTCTGTAAGGAAATAACGGAGGCAACGAGCGGGCGCGCAGAGATTACAGAGCTTGCGCGGCTTTATTTTTCCATGGAGAGGGAGGAAAAACGATGATACAGGCAAAAAATCTGACCAAGACGTTTACACGTACAGAAAAAAAGAAGAAACGCGTATCGTTTCGCGCGGTTGATGACATATCCATTGAGGCGTGCGACGGCGAAATACTGGGTGTGCTGGGACCAAACGGCGCGGGCAAGACGACGCTTCTGCGCATGCTTGGCAAGCTGATGCGGCCGACAGGCGGAACGGTCACGATTACGGACGCGGCGGGCAGGGAACTGACACAGGAGGTCGAAATCAAGCAGAGCATCGGCTACCTGTCAGGGAATACCAAGCTGTATAAGCGTTTTTCGGCGCGGGAGATGTTGTCCATGCTTGGGGAGATATATGGCATGACAAGGCAGGAGACGGAGGAAAGGATTGCGCGGATCATAGATATCCTTAACCTTGGTGCGTTTGTGGACAACCGCATCGAGCGCCTTTCCACCGGGCAGACACAGCGTGTGTCCATCGCGCGGTGCCTGCTGCACAGTCCGCAGGTCTACATATTCGATGAGCCGACACTGGGGCTTGACATTATCAGCAGCCGCTCGATTATTGATTTCATGAAGCAGGAAAAGGAAAATGGAAAGACGGTGCTCTACTCGACGCACTATATGGAGGAAGCGGAGTTTCTGTGTGACCGGATTGTGATGATTTACCAGGGGCGCGTGGTGGCAAAGGGTTCTCCGGACGAATTAAAGGAACAGACCCGGACGACAAATCTCAGGGAAACATTCCTGAAGCTGATTGAGGACGAGGCAGACATACAGGGAGGAAAACGATGAGAAATCCGGCAGGAACGACAAAGATGACAAAGATTAAGGCAATCTACAAAAAAGAAATGCTCGACTTGCTCAGGGACAAAAAAACGCTGATTATGATGGTGGTTGTCCCGCTGCTGCTTTACCCGCTGATTATGATGGGATCCATGCTTTTTGGTTCTGCAATCGCAAGCAGCATGCAGTCGGACGAGTATCATATTGCTGTTGTGGATGATGCGGCAGATTCCGGCATCAATGGCTATGACGGCGCGGCGCTCAGGAAGCTTCTGGCAGATACGGAGGATGAACTGGAATACCATCTTATAATAGAAGAAATTCCGTCAGGAGAGTGCGCCGGGGCGCTTGGCGCGGAAACGATAGACGCATATATAGAGGTGGCTGCCCCGGATGCGGCGGATGACGGCAGAAACGTGCTTACAATATACTATCTCTCGTCAAAGTCTGCCTCCGAGACAGCGGCGGACATGATAGCGGACAAGCTGGAACTATATAAAAAACAGACAAGCAGGCAGATTCTGACGGCACTTGGCGTCGAGAACCCGGATGTGCTCCTGGAGCCTGTCACGGTGGCATTTGATGACCAGTCGGCAAATGAGGAGCGGGTCGGAAGGCTGCTGGGCATGATGCTGCCAATGCTGATGGTGACAAGTATCCTGATGGGGGCATTTTATGCGGCTGTGGACGCGACAGCGGGAGAGAAGGAGCGGGGGACGCTGGAAACGCTTCTGACACTTCCGGTTGGAAATGACGAGCTGATTACCGGAAAATTTTTTGCGGTATCGACGGTCGCGGTGGCGTCGGCAGTGCTGAACCTTGTGTCCATGCTCCTGATGAGCATTTATTTCTATGCTGTAATACAGACTGAGGATGCACAAAAGCTGCATATTAACCTGACAGATTTTATTCCGGCGCTTCTGATTGTGCTTTTGTGCACGGTCGCGTTTGCGCTGTTTATCAGTGCGGTTACCATGTGCGTTACCACATTTGCAAGGTCCTTCAAGGAGGCAAACAACTATGCGACACCGCTGATGCTTGTCGTGATGTTCGCGAGCTTTGTGACATTTGTGCCAAATATTGAGTTTACGGGGCTGCTCGCGGCGATGCCGGTTGTCAATATCAGCCTGCTCATCAGCAGCATCCTGGTCTTTGAGTATGATTTTTCCGTTATCATGATTGTGCTTGCGACAAATATTGTGTATGCCGCGATTGCCATTCTCCTGTTAATCCGGCTGTATGACAGTGAGGAGATGATGTTTGGCGAGGGGGATACGAGCATACAGATTTTCACAAGCAGGAAGGAAATCAGGGGCGGCGGCGTGCCGACGATGTCCGATGCGGTGCTTGTGGTTGCGACTGCGCTTTTGCTGCTTTTGTATGTCGGTTCGGTTGTGCAGGCAAAATTTATGCTGTGGGGACTTTTTATAACGCAGCTTCTTATCATAGGCGTGCCGCTTCTGGCTGTCTGGTACACAAAAAGGGATGTGCGGGAGACCTTCTCGCTAAGGCTTCCGAAACCGGTATGGGTGCTCGGGGCTGTGCTTGCGGAGACAGGATGCTATATGCTGGTGCTGGTGGTTTCGCTTGTGCTGGGGCGCCTGTTTCCGCAGGATATACAGACCGTGAATGAAACGATGGACCACATCCTTGGCGGGGCGGGCTTCGTGCCGGCGCTTCTGGTCATTGCCCTGGCCCCGGCGGTCTGTGAGGAAGCGCTGTTTCGGGGATATTTTTTCTCGGCAGCCGAAAAGCGCCTGCGCCCTGCGGCGGCAATCCTGATAGGCGGCGCCGTGTTTGGAATCTATCATCTGAGCTTTGTGAAGTTTTTCACAACCGGGATACTGGGAATACTATTCTGCTATGTGGTATACCGCACGAAAAGTATACTCCTTACATCGCTCATGCACTTCCTGAATAATGCAGTTTCGGTTGTTGCGATTTTTTATCCGGAAAGGATGCAGCGCCTGCTTCCGGTATTGTTTCAGGAAAGTCTGGATGTCGGTGAGGCGCTGGTTCTGGTTATCGCCGGGACAGTGTGCATGGCAGGCGGGCTGTTTTTATGCACACGCACGTCCAAAGAAAGGATGTCGGCAGGCTGACGGATGACCGGCGCGTGCAATCAGGTGTTCTGTAATAAAATAAGCATTTTGGGTTTTTATTGGTAAATTCAACCATAATTTTGGCATATTGGATTATTTTTTACATCAAAAATGAGATTACGCGGAATCGCTATAAATTACCATGGAAATTGAAATACATATGATGTATAATATGGCTTATCGGGGGGTGGGACAGCTGCCGATAAGCCATAAATAGGATTATAAGGAGCTTCGGCAGCTTTTTATAATATGTTTCACATATGATAGGAAACATATACGATGGAAAACATACGAGTGATTTATTAAAGTAGTGGAAGGGATCGATATGCAAACTATTTTTCAGTCGGATTTTAAGAAAGATGAAAAAAGAAAGGTATTGGAGCTTGAAAGGATGAAAAAGAGCCTGGAGTTACAGCTCCAGGAGATGGCAAAGACTGTTGAGAGACAGCAGGAGATGATTGCGCTTGCGAAAAAGGATCCGCTCACCGGACTGCGCAACCGCCAGGAGGTATCCGACCATGTAAATGCCATGCTCCGTGCAGACTGTGAGGGCGCATTTTTCATTATGGACATGGATAACTTTAAGGGTGTCAATGATACATATGGACATATGGAAGGGGACCGGGTGCTTGTGCGCTTTGCCAGGGCGTTGAACACGGTTGTGGAGGAAGGCGATATTGTCGCACGGCTTGGCGGCGATGAGTTTGTCATTTTCTCACCGGGGCGCAGGGACAAAAATGAACTGGGGATGAAGGCACAGCAGATTATCAGGCAGATTGAGCGCGGACTGGTGACGCCGGGGAGGCTTCTGCGTGTGACGGTCTCCATCGGGATTGCGCGCGCGCCGCTCGACGGCATTACATATGAAGCTTTGTATGCCAATGCGGACAGGGCGCTTTATTTTACGAAAAACGGAGGGAAGAACGGGTATCAGTTCTTTGAGGATATCGAAAGGACCGCGGAGCGCGGGGCAGGAGGCGCCAGACCGAGCAGTTCGCTCAAGGAGATAACAAGTAAGCTGAGGGAGAGGAAAATGGAAGGTTCATTTGAGGTGGAATACGGTAACTTTGAAAACATCTATCGCTTTATGGAGCGAAACCTGATTCGTGAAAACAGGGAGGTGCAGTGCGTGCTCTTTACGATTGCGGATGATTTGGAAGCCGATGAGGCGACGCTTCAAAGACAGCTGGAGCACCTGCAGCATGCGGTGACTTCCTCCCTGCGCAAGGGCGATGTGACGACGCGGTACAGCTCTTCGCAGGTGCTGGCGCTGCTGATGGATGTCAACAGGCAGAATGCGGATATGGTGGTGAACAGAATCCTTGGCAGATACCGCATGGAAACCGGAAAAGAGGCAATGGAAATAATATATGACATCCAGCAGCTCAGGGCAAGTGAAGGGATTTGTTAGGGGTACATATATTCTGTTGTATTTAATGCATAATAAAATATTTTATTTTTAGGTAAAATAAATGTTGTTTCTTTTTGTGTTTTGTGGTAAAAATATAGTATCAAAGCAGTAATGTCCCAGCCAGGCGGTTATGCCCGCGAGGGACTGCTACTCAGAATATTGATGTGGAGGGATACCATGAAAACAGGAAAAAATTACAAGTTTTGGTTTGCGACGGGCTCACAGGATTTATATGGGGACGAGTGTCTTAGGAATGTGGCGGAGCACGCACAGAAGATTGTGGAGGGACTCAACAAGTCCGGCTTGCTGCCTTATGAGGTTGTGTGGAAGCCGACGCTTATCACAAATGCAGTGATTCGAAAGACATTTAACGAGGCAAACGCGGATGAGGAGTGTGCGGGCGTTATCACATGGATGCATACATTTTCGCCGGCAAAGTCATGGATTTTGGGACTTCAGGAGTACAGGAAGCCGCTGATGCATTTCCATACGCAGTTTAATGAGGAGATTCCATACGATACGATTGACATGGATTTCATGAACGAAAACCAGTCGGCGCATGGTGACCGCGAGTATGGCCATATCGTGAGCCGCATGGGAATCGAGCGCAAGATTGTGGTCGGACACTGGCAGAATCCGGATGTTGTCAGGAAGATTGCGCAGTGGATGGTGACCGCGGTCGGCGTCATGGAATCCTCCCATATCAGGGTGTGCCGCTTTGGCGACAACATGAACAACGTTGCCGTTACAGAGGGAGACAAGGTTGAGGCGCAGATTCAGTTCGGATGGGAGATAGACCATTACAATGTCAATGACCTGGTGGCGTATGTCGATGCGGTTTCGGCTGCTGACATCAAGAACCTGACAGACGAATATTATGGCAGATACAAGATTCTGACAGAGGGCAGGGACGATGCGGAGTTCAGAAAGCACGTGGAAGTGCAGGCTGCGATTGAAATCGGAATGGAAAAATTCCTTGAGGAGAGGGATTACCATGCCATTGTCACACACTTTGGCATGCTTGGCGGCTTAAAGCAGCTTCCGGGTCTTGCAATCCAGCGTCTCATGGAAAAAGGCTATGGATTTGGCGGCGAGGGTGACTGGAAGACTGCTGCCATGGTTCGCCTGATGAAGATTATGGCGTCAAACGTAAAGGATGCAAAGGGTACCTCCTTTATGGAGGACTACACATACAATTTTGTCCCGGGCAAGGAGGGGATTTTGCAGGCGCACATGCTTGAGGTGTGCCCGACAATTGCCGATGGCGATATCTCGATTAAGGTCTGCCCGCTCTCAATGGGCAACAGGGAAGACCCTGCAAGGCTCGTATTTACATCAAAGACTGGTCCGGCAGTTGCAACTTCGCTGATTGATTTGGGCAATCGTTTCCGCCTGATTATCAATGCCGTTGACTGCAAAAAGGTTGAGAAGCCGATGCCGAAGCTTCCCGTGGCGACCGCATTCTGGACGCCGGAGCCGAATCTGACGGTGGGTGCCGAGGCATGGATTCTGGCTGGCGGTGCGCATCATACGGCATTCTCATATGACCTTTCTGTGGAGCAGATGACAGACTGGGCGGATGCAATGGGCATCGAGTCCGTTGTAATTGACAAGAATACGGATATCAGGGCATTTAAGAATGAGCTTCGCTGGAATGCTGTCGTATACAGGTAGAAGGCGTCACTCGAAGTACAGTCGCTTTGGCTTTTCAATGAATTCGACTTCATCCAGGCCGGCGAAGGCGTCAATAAAGTCTTCGCGGACAGTTGCGATGGCGTAGCCGTTTATCAGCGGCTCGATATGGATGACTTCTGACTCAAGCCGTTCAAGTGCGCCATGATATTTTACAATCAGTTCCCAGGTTCTTGTGGCAGGTGTATAGCCTGTTGCAAGAACCTGGGATTTTTGCA
Organism: Lachnospiraceae bacterium UBA7205; assembly: GCA_002490665.1. Lineage (GTDB taxonomy): Bacteria > Bacillota > Clostridia > Lachnospirales > Lachnospiraceae > COE1. The sequence continues at coordinate 59,262 of DKUL01000003.1, forward strand.
TTTCTGCATCGGTTGCGGCAAGTGCGAGGTTGAGCAGGTTCTCAAGCTTTGCGTTCGGCATATGGCGGATGCTCCCTGAAATATGATTTATTATAGTATATTCCATGCTGCTGTTTAGACGTTCATCAAAGTAGTGGAAATTTCATGTTACAATTCACACCTGGGTCAGTTTTTATCAGCTTATAACATAATTCCATTTCTTTTGTTTCGGAATATGGAATTTTTTGTTGACAAATATATCGTCGACTGATATATTAAAAATACGATATATCAGTCGACGATATATTTACCGATAATTGAGGAAAGCAGAGGAGGGGCACGGATGGCAGAAAAGGAATGTCCGCTGACAGAAGCCGTGTATTACATTCTCCTGGCGGTCAGGAAACCAATTCATGGATACGGCATTATCCAGGAAGTGGAGCAGCTGACCGGCGGCCGTGTGACGCTGGGGGCAGGAACCTTATATGGTGCGATACAGACAATGCAGAAAAAGGGATGGATTGACATTTACAGTGTGGACACGGAGTCACGCAGGAAGAAGGAGTACATTATCACGGATTTGGGAAAAGCAGTTTTTGAGACGGAGCGGCTCCGTCTGGAGGAACTGCTGCGGAATGCAGGGCTGATGCGGGATGCACAGGGCAAATAGAAAGGAGCATGGTTATTCGTATGATTCAGTTTCGTTTATATTTTGACAAGGATGCGGAGACGGAGTGGCTCAACCGGATGGCGGCAGACGGCTGGGCGATGAAGGGATTCTTCGCAGGATTTTTCCGGTTTGAGGAATGTGAAAAGGGGGAATATGTTTATCAGGTCGACTTTGGCAGCAGAATGAATGCTGTCAGTGACGACTACAGGGAGTTCATGCAGGAGGCAGGCATTGAGATTGTCCAGACATGGGGGTACTGGGTAATCCTGCGCAGGAAGGCTTCCGAGGGGGCGTTTGAGCTGTATACGGACGCGGCGTCTGGCATGGCGTATTATAAAAAAATCCGCAGGATGTTCAAGGTGGTGACAATCGTGGAAATGCTCGGCCTGTTTGTCAACCTTTACTTTGGATTTGTGGAGAAGGTTTCCATGGGATTTGTCGGCGTGTTTGTAATCGGCGCGATTCTGGTCGGATGCATCAACGCCCTGGCACGCCTGAATGAAAAGATCAGGGAGCTGCAGGAGCGGATTGACGGGATTGCAGGGGAAGGGCGTCCAAGGACGATTTCGATGCTGCTTGCCGTAGGATTGCTGCTGAACAGCTGCTCGCTTCTGATTGGAGAGGCGGTGCCTGCGTATGTCAGGCATATTGTCCAGATTCTGGCAGTCATACTGATGTTTGGTGGATTGTTTGGGACATGGAGGGGCAGAAAAAAATTGTAATATCTGTTGACCATATCCTTCTTTTCAAGTATAATCATAGTATATATTTGCCAAAAATATCACAAAATGAGTTGCCTGATTTGGATGTTTTGCGAGTTTTTTGCATACAACTATGGAACTACATAATATAGTTATGGTATTTTTCACAAATAGTAACACGACAGTAGTATGAAAGGATAGGGTCATTGTATGGAGAAAATGAACGATGCATCGAAAGGTACAGTATATGGGAAAAACAGCCAGGCAGCACGGTTGAAAAAAATCGTGAAGCAGACGAGGGGATCGCTGGTGCTGGGGGTTGTCCTCCTTGCGCTGCTGTTTTTTGCCAGTGTCGGATATGCAGTGGTATCGCAGGAGCAGCTTGAGAGTACGATGTATTTGAACCAGTATCGTCTTGGCTCGAAGGCACTGACCACGGCAGTACAATCTTACGCGGTTACGGGGGACAGGATATATTATGACGATTATATGAGGGAGCTGGAAACGGACAAGAACAGGGACATTGCGTGGGCAGGCCTCGAGGCAAACGACATTAAGGATTATGAGTGGGATGAGCTGAAGAAAATTGCATCCCTTTCAAATAACCTTGTCCCGCTTGAGGAGGAAGCCATGGCATCCGTGGACGCAGGCGATGTGGCGTCCGCTACGGAGTTTGTGTTCGGGGAGGAGTATGCCGATACCATCCAGCAGATTAATTCCCTGACAGATGATGTCATCACGAGGATACAGGAGCGGCTGGATTCTTCCAAAAACATGCTCCTGATTTTGCAGATTATCTGTGCAGCCGCATTTCTTGCCGGGTTTATCAGGCTTGCATTACAGTGCCTGAAGACAATCAAATTTTCACAGGAGGAGCTTCTGACGCCGATTATCAAGGTTTCTGACCAGATGGCGCTGCTGGCGGAGGGAAATCTCCATACGGACTTTGACCTGGCAGAGGATGACAGCGAGGTCGGAAACATGGTCGCAGCCATCCGCTTCATGAAGAACAATATGGCAGCCATTATTGATGAGATTTCATACATACTGGAGCAGATGGGGCAGGGAAATTATGTGATAACGGTCAATCAGGAGTATGTGGGCGAGTACGTCAAAATAAAGGATTCGCTGAATAAAATCGTGGAGGACATGCGCGGAACCGTGACGACCATACAGGCGGTGACGAGTGAGATAGACAGCGGCGCCGGCCAGCTTGCGTTTGCAGCCGAGGATCTGGCATCGGCCTGTACCGGGCAGGCGACGGTTGTATCTGATTTGATGATACTGTTGTCAAATCTTACGGACAGCATTGAGTACAATGAAAAAGAGGCAGAGGAAGCTGTGAAGATTTCCAATCTGGCAAGCTCCACACTGATTGTGGGTGCCCAGAAGATGAAGGAGCTGCGCGCGGCAATGCGGGAAATCAACCAGTGTTCGGAGCAGATTATTGCTGTTATTTCTGCGATATCGGATATCGGTGATGAGATTGACCTTCTCTCCCTCAACGCATCCATAGAGTCTGCAAGGGCAGGCGAGGCAGGAAAGGGTTTTGCGGTCGTGGCAGAGCAGGTTAAGAAGCTTGCGGAGGCGTCACAGAATGCGGTGGGACAGACTTCCGAGCTGATTAAGAGAACCGTGGAATCCGTGGAGCTTGGCACGCGGATATCGCGCGAGGCAGCAGCGAACATGGAAGAAGTGCAGATGGGCGCAGAGGAAACGACAGGCCGCATGAAGGCGATTGTGGAGAAGCTCAAGCTTGAGGTGGAGAGCATTTCCCATATCAACGAAGGAATCAACAATGTGGCAGGAATTGTGGATAACAACTCGGCGACGTCCGAGGAGACGGCGGCTGTCAGTGAACAGCAGAAGGCACAGGTGGATTCCATGGTTGACCTGGTGAGCAAGTTTAAGGTATGACACGCTCTTTATCTTTTGGCATATATTATAGTAAACGACAAAAGTGTGTGTCGCTTACTATAATTAATTGATGCACACGACCGCATAAGGAAATTAGTCGCTTTGCGACATGCGGTCGGCGCAAGTAAAC
>DKUL01000003.1:62928-133778 GCA_002490665.1 Lachnospiraceae bacterium UBA7205
GCAAATAATATTTGCGTTTACTATTATGAGTATGCGATACATAAAAACGAGTGTGAGTGCTGTATGAATGATTTTGAAAAGGCACAGTCGTGCATGGCGCAGGTGACACAGCAGGAACCATATCTCACAGGCGAAAATGTAATCATCGCTGTGCTGGACAGCGGGATTGATTATTTTCTTCCGGAATTTTGCGATGCGGAGGGACAGACACGCATTCTGGCAATCTGGGATCAGACAGGGATGCCTGATGAGGAGCAGGGAAGACTGCCGCCTCCGGGATATCAGGAAGGCGTGCTTTATACAAGAGAGATGATTAACGAGGCACTGGCTTTGGGACGCGAAGGCGGACAGAAGCTGGTGCCTGTTTTTGACTTATCAGGGCATGGCACGGCAGTGGCGGGCGTGGCTGCCGGAACAGGGATGGGTGTGGCGCCAAAGGCTGATTTGCTGATTATACGGCTTGGAAGCCCGCAGCGGGATTCCTTTCCGAGAACGACCCAGCTGATGCGCGGCATTGACTATGCGGTGAAGTTTGGTGTGGCGCAAAATAAGCCGGTGGCAGTGAACATCAGCTTTGGCAATACGTACGGTGACCATAAGGGAAATTCCTTGTTAGAGCGCTTTGTTGACAATGCTTCTGAGATTGGGAGGAGTATCCTGGTCATAGGAAGCGGGAACGAGGGGGCATCGAGGGGGCATACTGCGGGCGTGGTGCGGGAGGCGTCCCATGTGACGGAGCTTGCGGTGGCAGATTACGAGACAGGACTGAACATACAGCTGTGGAAGTTTTATCAGGATGTTTTTAACCTGGTGGTTACATCGCCCGGAGGGGGGCAGATGACACTGGAGCTTTCCAGCCTCAGGGAAGCACAGGCGGTACGGCGTACACTGGAACAGACGCAGCTGTTATGCTATCTGGGAAAACCGCTTCCGTATAATGTGCAGCAGGAAATCTTTATTGACATGATACCGACGGGAAGCTATATCAACAGCGGGGTGTGGCGCATGGCGCTTCAGCCGGTATCGGTGGTGACGGGGGAGTACCGCTTTTACCTTCCGGGCTATGCGGCAAGAAACGCTGCAACCGGATTTTTCCTGCCGACGCCGGAAATGACAATTACGATACCTTCGACGGCAAGGCGGGCAGTCACGGTTGGCGCCTATGATGTGACGCGCAAAAGCTATGCGGATTTTTCCGGGAGGGGCTATGTATACCGCTATGATGACGGCAGGACGGATACGGCAGGCGGACAGCAGATTATCGCGGACGTGAAGCCTGACCTGACGGCGCCGGGCGTGGATATCACGGTGCCGGTGCCAAACGGCGGGTATGAGCAGGTGTCGGGAACATCCTTTGCGACACCGTTTGCCGCGGGTGCGGCGGCTCTTCTGATGGAATGGGGAATTGTCCTTGGAAACGACCGGTTTCTGTATGGGGAGCGCCTGAAGGCAGCCCTGATACGGGGGGCGCAGCCGCTGTCCGGAGCGGCAGTCCGTCCGAACAGCAGAATTGGCTGGGGAACGCTGTGCGTGGAGCGGGCACTGGCGGGTATCATGTAAAAGCAATCGGAACAAAAAGGAAAGGATCATAAGATTATGCAGATTTATGTAGTCAGGGAAGGGGACAGCTTAGACAGCATTGCGGCAGCATTTGCAGTCAGTGCAGCGGACATAGCGTACGATAACCAGATACCGGAGCCTTACCACCTTGCCGTTGGGCAGGCGCTGCTTGTTCCGGCGGAGGGGGAGGCACGGCAGAAGCGGGAAGTGCGGGTCAATGGTTATGCATATCCCTATATACGCGATGAGGTACTATCCGAAACATTGCCGTACCTCACAAATATATCCGTGTTTTCCTACGGTTTTACCACAAGCGGCGACCTGATTCCGCCACAGGCGGATGACAGCAGGGTAATCAGTGCGGCGTGGAGCCAGGGCACGGCGCCGATTCTGGTTCTGACGCCGTTTGACGAGACAGGGATGTTTAACAATTATCTGATTAGTGAAATTACCCACAATATGGAAGCACAGCAGAATCTGATAGATCAGATGTTTCAGACCATGGAAGAAAAAGGGTTTGCAGGCATTGACATTGACTTTGAGTATATTCTGCCGCAGGACAGGATTCCATATGCGGAATTCGTCGCAAATGTCAGGAACCAGGCGGCGCCGAAGGGATATCCGGTTTCCGTGGCGCTCGCGCCAAAGACTTCCGCAGACCAGAAAGGACTCTTGTATGAGGGAAAGGACTACCGGCTGCTCGGCGCGGCGGCGGACAGCGTGCTGCTGATGACATATGAGTGGGGCTATACCTACGGCCCGCCCATGGCAGTCGCGCCCATCAACAAGGTGCGCGAGGTTGTGGAGTATGCGGTGACTGAAATTCCGGCGGAAAAAATAGACCTTGGGATTCCGAATTATGGGTATGACTGGACACTGCCCTTTGTCCAGGGGACATCTGAGGCACGGACGCTCGGAAATGCCGAGGCGGTGAAGCTGGCGGTGGAGAATGATGTGGCGATACAGTTTGACGAGATAGCGATGTCCCCGTTTTTCCGCTATGAGAAAGATGGGGTATGGCATGAGGTGTGGTTTGAGGATGTGAGAAGCATGCGGGAAAAATTCGGGCTGGTTACGGAGTACGGGCTGCGTGGAATGGGATACTGGCAGGTCATGAAGCTGTTCCGCGCAAACTGGTTGCTGCTCGCGGATACATTTGATATCGTAAAATAACATGGGAACCCCTTTTTAAGAGGGGTTCCCATATTTTTGTACAATCGCAGTCATTTCGTCCCACTTTGTTTCCATATCCGCAACCAGCTGAAACTGCGTCCGTGCCCGGTCAAGGTTGTGGTTTTCGCGGTGGATTTTAAAATAATGGTCTCCGGTCAGGAAATCTGCCAGAAAGCGCATTCCGCACTCGTAGGTCATCAGCTTTGCGCCCATGGGCAGCATTTCGATTTCCGTTGCCGTGAGACTGCCCTTGCAGCCTTCGAGATATCCCTTCGTGAAGGCTGCAAACAGTGACAAATCCAGTCCGACCTTTGTCAGGTCGGTTTCGTCCTCCGCGCCTGTGTTTGCCCCGAACCGGATGGAGTCGCCAAAGTCGTAGAGCGACAATCCCGGCATGACCGTATCGAGGTCAATGATGCACAGCGCCTTGTGGGTGTCCTTGTCAAACAGGATGTTGTTCAGCTTGGTGTCGTTGTGTGTCACCCGCAGCGGGAGCTTCCCTTCGGACAAAAGGTCAGTCAGGACGGATGCCTCCTTTGCCCGGTCGAGGACAAACGAAATCTCTCTCTGTGCGAGGGCGGCACGCCCCTTGTCTCCTGTCTGGACCGCTTTCTGGAAATCCTGAAGGCGGGACGGGGTGTTGTGAAAATTCGGGATGGTTTCATGGAGTGTTTCCGCGGGAAAATCAGCCAGCATCCACTGGAAATTTCCAAAGGCGGCGGCACTGTCGTAAAAATCCTTTGCGTTTTCGACTTTTTCCAGGCACATCGAGTTTTCGATGAATGGAAAGACCCGCCAGTAATTTTTGTCACTGTCCTCGTACCAGTCTGCACCGTTTTTGGTCTTTATGACGTTTAATGTCTCCCGCTCCGGATTGCCGCCCTGCGAAAGGATTTTTTCCCGCAGGTATCTGGTCACATGAACCATATTTTCCATAAGCTGCGGCGGGTTTTTGAAAATATCGTGGTTCATCCGCTGCAAAATATATTTTTTTTCGGTGTTTTTTGCTGTCTGGCAGCAGATAAGGAACGTGTCGTTGATATGTCCGTTTCCATAGGGTTTTTTTGATACCAGTCTGCCATTTGCGGCGGTTTCAAGGGCAAATGCCGCAATGGCTTCGTCTATTTTGGTACAGTTCATAATAATCCTCCATGTCAGCCTCTTAGCTGCCATTATAATCCACCCACCGCATTTCCATTGGATTCAGGTCAAGATGCGCAAAAAGCGTTCCCTGTACATATAAATCCGTTGCCCGCGGTTCCTTGGCGTTGTTGATGACCGCGATTTTTCCGGTCTGTTCAAATACGGCAAGCTCTGTATCCACATTTGTCACGTAAAACTTCTTCATCTCATCTTCCTGGTGCGCGGCAAAGTAAATCGCACGCAGCAGCAGGCGGCAGTTCTGCGGGGAGTACGGAAGTCCTGCGAAATAAACACTCCTGCCCTTTCCGTATTCATTGACGACCAGGCGGCTGTATTTTTTGTCCATGTTCAGTATCTGGTAGTGTTCACCCTGTGCGTAGATGCGGCTCTTTCCCTCGCCGAAATCAATCTCACCCGGAATGTCTTCCAGAATAAAGTGGTCACTGTCGAGTGTATTGTACTTGTCGGTGCTCATGGAGAAGCCAAGCTCCCTGTCAACGCCAAGCACGTCGCTGAGCTGGAAATAACGGCCCTGGTACTGGCATGCGCTGGGTTCGCCCACGCCGATAAAGCCGCCGCCCTCGTCGACAAAACGGCGGATTGCGCACACGACTTTTTCGTCTTTCCAGTTCTCCGCGCCGCTCCACGATGTATAGGCATCCCCGGCATTGATGATAACGCGGATTGCGGGGTCGATTCCTTCCTTTATCTGGGTAAAGTCGATAAACTTCACGTCAATCGGCATACCGCTCAGGCATTCGATGACACCGACATAGGAATAGATTTCACGGTACCAGAGGGCATGGTGCACCTGGTTGGACATCCACCGGCGGATGCTGCCCCAGCAGTTTAGGATGGCGACTTTAAAGGGTGCGGTGTATGCTTTTGAACCCTGCATATTCTGGTGTATCTGGCGGAATTCGTCCACGACCTTCTGAATCTGGTCAATAAAGCCGGGCCATTCGGCAGCGAGCTTGAGATATCCCCCATATCCGATTCGGTCAAGCGGAGAGCGCAGGATTGCCCGCCTTGCCTTCATCCAGTTGTCCTGTGCCTCGCCGATGGGGTCGCCGCCCTCGGTGAACACATCCGGGAAAAAGTAGGGCAGCAGCCGTCCTTCCGTGTACTTCACACCTTTGATATCCGATATCATGCGCAGGGTAACACCGTCTCCCACGGAGCCGACAACAGCGTCAAGACCAATGTCCTGGAAGTATTTTCCAAAAGGCTCGGTGCCAATCCAGTGGTCGCCCAGAAACATCATTGCTTCCTTGCCGTAGCTGTGTACGATGTCAACCAGTTCCTTTGCAAGCCTGGAGACTTCAATCTGCTGGAATTCGATAAAATCGCAAAATTCCCTGGACGGAACCCGGAACGTGGAGTTGTGGTAGCCCTCGTCCACAATGTATTCGGGGCGGAACGGGTATCCTGCCCACTTTTCGAACTGCTCGAGGATATAAGGGCTGACACTTGCGCTGTAGCCGAACCATTCCACGAACTTTTCCCGCTTCTGGTCGTCAAAGGTCAGGGTAAACTGGTGGAAAAACGTGGTGAAACGCACTACATTGACCTGCGGGTTGTCCTCGCACCATTTTCTGAGCTTTTCCTTCACATACGCCTGGGTTTTGGGCTGCCGCACATCGAACGTCAGCTGATGGGGGGCGTCTTTCCAGTCATTCGTGATAAAGTTGTACATATGTACCGGATCCCATATCAGGAATGCGAGAAAGCTGACCGTGTACTGGTGGTAGGGGATGGTCTCGATGACAACCTCGCCTGCCGCCTCGTCGTATTCCCACTTGTCTGCCGGGACAACCTCGCCGGTCGTCCTGTCGATGACTTCCCACCAGCGCTTCGGCGAATCAATGGTGTTGACTTTGAGCTGTTCGGTATGGAAGCCCTTCATCAGTCTGATGCGCAGGCTTTCCCCTTTTGCAGTGACACGGTCGCTGATAAGGTATTCCTGCTGGATTTCTTCGGGATTCTGCATTGCCCAGTTGTTGTCCTTGCGTGTGGTATAGTACGTGGCATATATTTTGGCATCCTGGGAAAGCAGTTCCTCGGGCATGGTTGTTCCGTCGCAGTCCCGCAGTGCATCTGCACCCAGCAGATTTTTCAGGCGTATGGTTTCGTCAACCATATCGACATCCGTAGGCAGGGTCAGCCTGCCTGTATTTTCCAAGTTCATTGTGGGACACCTCCTTTTTGATATGGCAGTGTGGTTTTCTTATACGTATTTCTTGTTGTAGAGATAGAGGAGCGCTAAGATTCCTGCCAGGCCGACAAGCATCGTCAGAAGCCCCACAGGTCCGATATTGCGCTGCCCTGTCACGATGAGCGCCATGCTGGCGATAAAAATAAACAGATAAAGAATCCGGATAACATATTTCATAAGCAAGACCTCCTAACCTTTCAACCCGCCAAGGCTCATGCCCTGTGTCAGTTTTTTCTGAACCATGATATACAGAATTAAAGTCGGGAGCATTACGATGACAAGTCCTGCGTAAAGCTGCCCATAGTTTGCGGCTGCCTTCTGTGCCTGCATCAGCTGCATCAGTCCTACAGGGAGCGTTTTGGAGCCCTTGGTGAGCAGCGTCATGGAAATGATGTACTCATTCCAGAACGACAGGAAGTTGAAGAGGATGACGGTGATGATGCTTGGCAGCGCCATCGGCATCATAATCTGGACCATTGTCCGGAAATAACCGCTTCCATCCATATATGCCGCTTCCTCGTAGTCCCTTGGTATCGTGACAAAGAAACCGGAGAGCAGGTAAATCGTAAACGGCAGCGCCGTCGCCGCATAGACGAGCGCCACGATAAAGAGGTTGTTCAGGAAAAATCCGTCCCCGCCCCAGCTGCGCAGAAGCTTGTCGGCGTCCACGAACATCAGGAAAATCGGGACAACGATGTAGTTTACATTGATGAACAGTCCGCCCATGAACATGACGTTAATCAGCTTGCTGCCAAAGAAGCGGTAGCGTGCAAGCACGTATGCCGCGGGAAGCGCCACGACGAGCAGTATGGCAAGGGCAAGCGCCGTCACCAGGATGGAGTTCATGAAATACTCGCCCATCTTTGCCTTCTCGAAGGCATCGATGAAATTCTGGAAATAGATGCCCTTTGGCAGTGTCCAGGGATTCCCGTAAAACTCGGAGTTTTCCTTGATGGAGGCAAGAAATACCCATGCCACGGGAACGACGATGCTGATTGCAAGCGTCAGCAGGGCAACATAGATAAATAACTTATACAATTTGTTAAAACTCATTTTGCTATCCCTCCCTTAAAATTCCAAAGGCTCTCTCTTGGTGACAAGGTTAATCAGCGCGGACAGTCCGAAGGAGAACAGGAACACAACGACACCGATTGCCATGCCGTACCCATAGGAGGAGTTGGTGTAAGCCTGTTTGTACATGTAGCTTAGGAATACCTCCGTCGCCCCGTCAGGACCGCCGTTTGTGAGCGCCTTCACAATCAGGAAACTTAAATTGATGGAGCTAATCACAAAGAAAGTCAGGGTTGTTCTTACATTTGTCCAGATGAGCGGAAGCGTGATGGAGAAAAACTGTGTAATCCTGCTTGCGCCTTCCAGATTTGCCGATTCATAGAGGCTTTCGGGCACGCTTGCCATACTTGCCATGTACATGACCATGTAGTATCCGATTGCCTGCCATATCATGGCAATCACCAGGCTGTAGATGACCAGCTTCTGGTCGCCCAGCCAGAGGATTGGTGTCTTTTCGCTTCCCCTGAAAATGGCGATGATGCTGTTGAGGAGCCCGCTGTTCGGGTCATAGATTGCCGAAAAGATGGCAGAGATAACGACTACGGATAAAATGTTTGGTATGTAAAAAATAATCCGGAAGAAATTTTGTCCTTTAATCTTTTCCCTGGACAGAATCGCCGCAAAAATCAAGGAGAGTGCCATGGTCACGATTGTCACGCAGACAATGAGGAGGACTGTATTCTGGAACGAGCGGAAAAAGTTTGTGTCCTCCATCAGTATTTTAAAATTGTTCAGCCCGACAAACTGTTTGTTGTTGGAGTAGCCGCCCCACTTGTACAGGGACATCTTAAAGACGTTAAACGTGGGAATCAGCATAAAAATGATAAACAGTATGACTGCCGGCGCTACACAAATGGTAATGAAAATTGATCGTTCTTTTACCTTTTTCACATTCACACCTCCAATTTTTGAAAAAAAAGCACCCCAAAGGCGGAAACCTTTGGAGCGCTCCTAAAACCTTATTCCATTGCCGCTCTCAATTTGTCACTTGCTTCCTCGACAGCTGCCTGCCATTCTGCAACAGTCTTATCGCCGCTTACGATACTGTTGACTGTTCCGCACAGGGTATCGAGCATGTTGACGCCTTCTACCGGTGCAGTGGATGCAAAGCCGCCCATGACAGCGGAAGCGCCGTTGTCATAGATGCTGTAGAACATCTTGTTGTCGCCTTCCAGGCTGTCGCTGATGCCGGTGATTGGCTGGATTGCCGTTGACTTTGCGAAAATCTGTGCAGCCTCGTCGGAGTACATATATGCCACGAATTCCTTTGCCATATCCTGGTTCTGTGCTGCTGCCGGAATCCACATCTGCTCGAACCAGCAGAAGGAACATCCGGAACCGCCTGCATTCACTGACGGGATTGCCATGAATCCCCATTCAAATCCGTCAGCCCTCGGCGCTTCTGCCATCTCGCCCGGAAGCCATGTTCCGTTCGGGCAGAAGAGTGCCTTGTTGTCAAGAATCAGCTGCTGGTTCTTGGTAAAGTTGTCGTTGTTTGCATTGGCAACTGTTGTGCCTTCTGTATATTTTGCAAGCTGTCCGATTAGTTCAAATACTTTGGTCGCTTCGCCGCTTTCCCAGATGCCATCCTCATACGTCATGCAGCTGTTAAAGAAATCAGCACCGCCGGATGATGCCAGTGCCGCGTATGTAAATGCGTCAAAGTAACCGGTTGTTGGATAAGTAAAGAGGGCGATTCCTTCGTCGGCTGCCTTGTCGGCAAGTCCCCACATCTCATCCCATGTCGTAGGTACGTCCCAGCCTTTCTCCTTGAACAATCCTGCATTGTAGAACAGTCCGCATGGGCTGTAGAACATTGGTGCGTAGTAGGTTACGCCATCGCCATATGGGTTGGTTGCCAGTGTGTCAAGGAAACCAGGAACGATTTTGTCACGGACTGTGATGTTCTCGCCCGGAACATTCATGTCAAGGACATCCGTCAGCGGAAGAAGCGCCTTTTCTTTTGTCAGCGTTTCCGTCAGGGCTGCCTCGCGTCCGGTTGCAAGATGTACCACATCCGGATAATCCCCGGCTTTCATCGCAGGGCTGATGACATCCTCGATTTTCTTGTCAATGGTGAGCTCCACGGTCACGCCGGGATGGGAAGCCTCAAAAGCGGCAACAACCTCCGTCCACATGTCTGCACCATATCCGCCTTCAAAAGCGGCTACCTTTAAGGTCTGCTCCTCGACCGCCGGCGCTGCGTCCCCGGTGTCCGTGGGAGTCTGCTCGGCGGGTGCGTCAGTCGTGTTTGACGCCGCCGTGTTGTCTGCAGGAGCGCTGTCTGTGGCAGGCGCCTTGTCAGAGCTGCCGCACCCTGCAAGAAGTGATGTAGCCATGGCAGCTACAAGTAACGATGAAAGTACTTTTTTCTTTTTCATATAAATTCCCTCCCTTTTATATTTAAGGATATGTTTCCGCAATCCAGCATATACGTGCAGGATTTTTGGAAATACTTTGGTGGCTGGCATAAAGTGCTGTGATTTGCCATTACTGGTTTTGTTATGTAGTATATGTTTAGTATAGTAAAAACATATGGCAGAATCAATCTGATTGTTGCTTGGAATTTTATATATCTTGCTTTTATACATCTTTTTTTAAAATACGTAGCACCAATTACTGGAAATTGTATATAATGTACATTTAATTTTTGTATATTCCATATTTCTATACATAATATCAAAAAGAAAACAGGCTGCCGAAAAAAAATCCGTTTTGGGGATGTGAGGGATAGACAAAATGGACAGGACGGCTTTTTTAGAAATCTTTAGATTTTTTCGGATGTGGACAAAAAGTATAAATTCTGTTATATTTTTTATAGGATTGTTTTTTGTATTGGAATGTCTGGAGGAAAAGGGCTTATGGGAAACACAAGGCATTGTATAGAGGGCAGCAAACCTTCGAGTTTTGATGCCCTGAAGCTTTTATATGTGTCCACGTCAAAATATGAGGGAGACTGGCAGAGCATCCTGCACTCGCATCCGTTCAGCGAGCTGTTTTATGTCGTGGACGGCAAAGGTTCATTTGTCACGGAGGGGATGGAGTTTCCGGTGTGTAAAAATGACATGGTTATCATCAACCCGCATGTGCTGCACACGGAAAAGTCGCTTCCCACGACACCGTTGGAGTATATCGCGCTCGGGATAGACGGGCTTTCGTTTTCATTTGAAAACATGACCCCGGTGCAGGATGGCGTATACATGCAGACTGCGTCGGGCGGCGTGTATAAATATAATACACAGAGTTCGTATGTGTATGCCTACCTGAATATCATGCTCGAGGAGCTGTCGCGCAAAGAGGACAATTACGAGGCAGTGTGCCGAAACCTCCTGGAAGTGATTATGATTTGCATGCTCCGAAACAATAATCTGGACATCGTGCAGAACAGCAATGCCCTGCTGAACAGGGAATGCACCCAGATTAAAAATTACCTGGACGCAAACTATGCGGAGAACATTACCCTGGATATGCTGGCGTCACTCTCGCATATGAACAAATATTACATGGCGCATGCATTCACGAAATACATAGGGGTATCGCCCATTACATACCTGCTCCAGAAACGGATTCAGGAGGGAAAATCCCTGCTGGAATCCACGTCATACTCCATATCGCAGATTTCGGACACGCTTGGATTTTCCTCACAGTCGTATTTTTCGCAGGCGTTTAAGAAGGCCACCGGAAAGACACCCGTCCAGTACCGGAAAGACCTGAAGTAACCGTTCAGCCTTTGGCTTTTGTTGCACGACTTTTTAGTGGACTTTTGTAGTTTTATGGTGTAAACTGAAAGGTAATATGTACTGTGCCTTTTGGCACGGCAGGACTGTAGCTGATACAAAGGAGTGAGGATACTGATAACAAGAAGATATGTGAGGTCACGCTCATTAAAGGAAGAAATGGTGATTGACCAGGCGATAGTGGACAGGGCGGGGAGAATCCTGATATCAAGAAATACGGTGCTGGATTCCTACCATATTATGTCGCTTATCAAGATGGGGGTTCCCGGCGTATATATACGCGAAGGGGAAGAGGACGAGGAGCCGCAGGACACAAAGGAAAAGGATGTTGTGATTGCGCCTGCGGTGCAGAAGGAAATAGACAAGAAAACGGTGCAGGACAGGGCGAAGGTCAATCTGTCCGAGAGCGTCAAGGCAAGGGTGGCAGAAGGAATACAGTACCTGTACAATGATACGGTTTCAGAGAGCTTTACGGCGACGACCAGGAGCATCACGGATGATTTGATGCGGGCGATATCCGACAATGACGCGATTGCGGTCGATATCAGCACGCTCAAGATTAGTGACGAGTACACATTTAAGCACAGCGTGGATGTCGCCACCATGGGGATGATTGTCGCGAAGAAGCACGGACTGAGCGAGCAGGAGGTCTATGAGCTTGGCATTTCGGGGCTCCTTCACGATGTCGGGAAATCCAAGATACCAAATGAAATACTGAATAAGGCGGGAAAGCTGACAGATGAAGAGTTTATGATGATGAAACAGCACTCGCTATTCGGCTACCAGATATTAAAGGAAAAAGAGGATCTGTCCAACCCGATTAAACTGGGTGTCTTACAGCACCATGAGAAAATGAACGGCAAGGGCTATCCGATGGGGGTGTCTGCCGAGAAGATTAACCTGTTTGCGCGGATTATCTCGGTTGCGGACATCTATGATGCGCTGGTGACCGAGCGGCCATACAAGAAGCCGTTTTCCCCGCGGGATGCGGTGGAGATGATTATGTCCCTGACGGAGGAGCTTGACATCAATGTCATGAGAAGCTTTCTGGAGAGCGTGATTCTCTATCCGGTCGGGACAGACGTGGAACTTAGCACCGGCGAGCGGGCAAGGGTAATCGAAAACAATTCCAAGTATGTTTTGCGCCCGAAGGTGATCGGGCTAAAAACCGGAAAAACATATGACCTTTCAGAACTGGCAAATGCGAGCATTGTCATACTATAGACCAAAGGGGGCTTTGCACCAATGTTTTTTCTGAAAAAAAGAATACAGAGAGGGATATGCATGCTTCTGGCGGGCATGATGCTGGCAGTGTGCTGTGCGGCAGCTCCGTCAGGCAGTGTGGCGGCGGCAGACGCGTCTGTCCTGCCAATGTACAGGCGGGCGGTTGATTTTCCGGCGGGAGACCTGTCACGGCTGGCACAGGTAATCCGGCGGGCGCAGTGCGGGGAACCGATTACGATTGGGTTTCTGGGCGGCTCCATCACAGAGGGACGCGGGGCAGCCAATATTCAGGACTGTTATGTCTCACAGGTTTACAAGTGGTGGTGTGGTGCGTTTCCGCAGGCAGAGACTACGGTGGTCAATGCGGGAATAGGCGGCACATCCTCCTATCTGGGCGTACACCGTGTGGACACTGAGCTTCTCGTGCACCAGCCGGATCTGGTATTTATCGAGTTTGCCGTCAATGACACCTTTACGGAATTCTGCATGAACAGCTATGAGAACCTGATTCGGAAAGTGCTGATGGCAGACAGCAGTCCCGCGCTTGTTCTGCTGTTTGCGGCGAATTCGGACGGCAACAGCTCGCAGGCAGTGGAGGCGGCGCTGGGGCAGTATTACGAGCTGCCGATGATAAGCTATGGAAATGCAGTGATTCCCGAGGTGGCGGCAGGAAGCTTTATGTGGCACGAGATTGCGGAGGATACGGTACACCCGAACAATATGGGACACGCCATTTTTGCAAGTCTTATCACGACATTTCTGGAGGATGTCCGTGCCAGGATTGACCAGATATCGGTCAGCCCCGAGCGTCTGCAAAGATACGGGCTTCCGGATCCGGTGACGCCGCAGATATATCAGGATGCGCATATCGAAAATGCGGCAACGATTACACCGGTTGCCATGACCGGGTATGGCATCTATGACTTTAACTATCATTTTACGGACAACTGGTATTCCATGGAGGACGGCTCGTTCCTGTCATTTTCCGTGGAGGCATCCAATATCGGCGTGATTTACCAGAGGACGGTGGAGGGCACGTTCGGGCAGTACGATGTGTATGTTGATGGCGTGTATGTGAAGACACTCGACGGTAATTATGTCGAGTTTTACGGAACAGAGACGGAGGCGGAGGCGCTGTATGCCTCGCCGGACGGCAGTACGGCGGCACATGTGGTAACGATCGTCAAAAATCCGCAGTCCGCAAATGTTGACTTTGTATTAATTGGTTTATTGCTGAGCTGACATATTTCATCTGGACGCCCGTGTGCAATCGAGTAGGGGAATGACCTTCTCCACTACTCGCTGTGCCGGGCGTCCGTCAGCTTGCTGACATATTTCATCTGGACGCCCGTGTGCATAAAAAGGAGCTGTCGAAACTGACAGCCCCTTTTTGGGTCTCATAGCACATCTTAATCCTGTAAAACAATAGCTGATTTCAAAATATAAATATATATAAGAAAGGCACATCGAAACTAGATTAAATGACCTATAAGGATTCTTATAATTTGGTTACATTGACCGCCTGGGGACCTTTTTCGCCATTTACGATCTCGAACGTAACGTCAGCGCCCTCGTCGAGTGACTTGAAGCCTTCCATTAAAAGCCCTGAGTAATGTACGAATACATCATTTCCGGACTCGTCAGAGATAAAGCCGTATCCCTTCTGGTTATTGAACCATTTTACTGTACCTTTGTTCATAGTAGATACCTCCAAAATATATTAAGTTAAGTACTACAGGTGCCCGAAAGGGCATGTGTTTCCTGCAACAGTTATAGGATATCACAGCGTCTTACAAAAGTAAAGTGCAAATCAGGGATAAAATAAAAATAACGTTGACAAGGAGGAAGGAAAGTCATATAATAATATATAGTTAGCGAACACTAACTTCTGTAAAAAATAAGGATGTCTGGTGAAATCCGGCATCCGTTGTTTTTCACATATAGTTAGTGAAAACTAATACATATCCAAAGGAAGGTGAATGCATGATGCCGCTTACATTAGCAGAAGTCGGAGAGGAAAATGTCATCAGGAAAATCGGGGGAAAACAGGAAGTTAAGACACATCTGGAAAACCTCGGTTTTGTCGTGGGAGGGGTGGTCACGGTAATAAACGCCATCGGGGGAAATGTTATTGTGAACGTGAAGGATTCCCGGATTGCGGTCAGCAAGGAGATGGCGCAGAAGATTATGGTCTGAGTAAAACATTAAGAAATCTTCGGCAGTAAAAACGCTGCAAGGCGTTAATGAAAGGAGTGTAGTTATCAAATGAAGACACTGAAAGAATCAAGGGTCGGTGATACCGTCCGGGTGGTGAAGCTCCACGGTGAGGGCGCAGTCAAACGACGGATCATGGACATGGGACTGACAAAAGGCGTGGATGTGCAGGTCCGCAAGGTGGCACCTCTGGGCGATCCGATTGAAGTGACCGTCCGCGGTTATGAACTTTCCGTCCGGAAAGCGGATGCGGAAATGATTGAGGTTGACTGACGGGGGTATCCCCTTTATTTTCAGCCAGATAGTTAGTTAAAACTAATATAAAGAAGGAGAGGAAAACTATGAGCATGCGAATTGCCCTTGCGGGCAACCCGAACTGTGGAAAAACGACGTTATTTAACGCGCTGACCGGTTCAAACCAGTTTGTCGGGAACTGGCCGGGCGTTACGGTGGAAAAGAAGGAAGGAAAGTTAAAAAGGCATGACGGTGTGACCATCACCGACCTTCCGGGGATTTATTCCCTTTCCCCCTATACGCTGGAGGAAGTGGTGGCAAGAAATTATCTCATCAGTGAGCGCCCTGATGCGATTCTGAATCTGGTTGACGGCACAAATCTGGAGAGAAACCTATACCTGACCACGCAGCTTACCGAGCTTGGCATCCCTGTGGTTGTCGCCATTAACATGATGGACGTGGTGGAGAAAAACGGCGACAGGATTAATACCGGGGAATTGTCAAGGGCGTTGGGCTGTAGGGTGGTAGCGATATCCGCCCTGAAAGGAAGCGGCATCATGGAAGCCGCGGAAGCTGCAATCGACGCGGCAAAGAATGGAAAGACCGTTCCGATGCATACATTTTCGGGAACTGTGGAGCATGCCCTTGCCCATATCGAGGAGGCGGCGGTACACGGACTGCCGGAGGAACAGCAGCGCTGGTATGCAGTCAAGCTGTTTGAGCGGGACGACAAGGTTTTAGGGCAGCTGAACCTGGGCGAGTCTGTCCTTGCCCATATCGAAACGGACATTCAGGCGGCCGAGAAGGAGATGGATGACGATGCGGAATCCATTATCACCAATGAGCGGTATATTTATATCGGGAGTATTATCAAAGGATGCCTAAAGAAAAAATCGGCGGGAAGGATGACAAATTCCGACAGGATTGACAGGATTGTCACCAACCGCTTTCTGGGGCTTCCGATTTTTGCGGCAATTATGTTCCTTGTGTATTATATATCTATGGTAACGGTGGGAGCCTCAGCCACGGACTGGGCAAATGACGGACTGTTCGGTGACGGCTTCCATCTGTTTGGCATCGGATCCGCGGCTTACGGAGAGGCTTCTGAGGAATATGGGGATGCGGCGCTGATTGTGGATGGCTATGATGCATATGTGGAAGAAAACAGTACGGCTCCCGCTGGTGATTTTCCCTATGAAGCAGCGGATGATGAGACACTGGCGGTAACGGTGGAAACAGCGTCCCTTGCAGATTACGAGGGTGCGCTTGCCGTGATGGCGCAGTATGGTGATGAGCCCGATCCGGCAGCTTACGGTGTATGGGTTCCGGGCATCCCGGTGCTTGTAGGGAACGCACTGGAAGCTGTGGGCGCGGCAGACTGGCTTGCGGGGCTGATTAACGACGGTATCGTAGCCGGCGTGGGCGCGGTGCTTGGCTTTGTCCCGCAGATGCTTGTCTTGTTCCTGCTTCTGGCTTTCCTTGAGGCGTGCGGTTATATGGCGCGCATTGCATTTGTGCTTGACCGTATTTTCCGCAAGTTCGGATTGTCCGGCAAGTCCTTTATCCCGATGCTCATCGGTACCGGCTGCGGCATTCCGGGCATCATGGCGTCGAGGACGATTGAGAATGAGCGCGACCGGAGGATGACAATTATGACGACGACCTTTATTCCCTGCGGCGCGAAGGTTCCGTTTATTTCCATGGTTGCAGGAGCGGTCTTCGGCGGCTCCGCCTGGGTGGCGACCAGCGCGTATTTTGTGGGTATGGCAGCGATTATTATTTCCGGCATCATGTTAAAGAAGACGAAAATGTTTTCCGGCGACCCGGCACCCTTCGTCATGGAGCTTCCGGCTTACCATATGCCTACAGTGGGCAATGTGCTTCGCTCCATGTGGGAACGCGGTTGGTCCTTTATCAGGAAGGCGGGCACGATTATCCTGCTTTCCACCATTGTGATCTGGTTTTCCACCTACTTTGGATTTACTTCGGAAGGTTTTCGTATGCTTGGCGAGGAGGAAATGGATCAGTCGCTTCTTGCGGCAGTCGGCAGCGCGATTGCATGGATTTTCATACCGCTTGGATGGGGAAACTGGCAGGCGGCAGTGGCTTCCATTACAGGACTTGTGGCGAAGGAAAATATCGTTGGAACAATGGGTATCCTTTATCCCGGCGGATGGCCTGAAATCGGCGCAAACTTTACTATGGCTGCGGGATATTCCTTCCTTGTGTTCAACCTTCTGTGCGCGCCCTGCTTTGCGGCAATCGGCGCTATCAGGCGGGAGATGAACAGCGCGAAATGGACGTGGTTTGCAATCGGCTACCAGTGCGGATTGGCTTATGCGGCTGCGCTGATAGTTTACCAGACTGGTTCGGCATTTATGGGAAACCTGAATGTCATTGGACTGCTTGCGTCCATTGTTATTCTCGGCGGCATGATTTATATGCTGTTCAGACCGTATAAAGAAGCGACAAGGCTGACGACAGGCATGAAATTGAAAATGGCGAAATAGACATGGTGTGGCAGCCCGGTATGCCTTTCTTTTAAATATTAGGTACCTTGACATTTTGGATTTGATATTCTAGAATGAGGAGGAATTGTTGGCATTACTGGAAAAACTGTCCGCACATTGCAAAGATTCTGGTCTTGATGAACACATGGGGAACCGTAGGGAATCGGATTGCGGCGGAAATGGGGGAACCGTATGAAACTGATTCTGCATTATATTAGAAAGCATCTGGGCATTTTTCTGATTTCCACCCTTTTTTTGACAATGGAAGCGATGGCGGATCTTTTCCAGCCCGCGTTTATGTCCATGATTGTGGACAGGGGAATTCGGAATGCCGACGTAAAACAAATCCTTTTTTACGGTGTGTGTATGCTGGGGATTGCCATGACAGGGGCAGTCTGCGCCGTGATGCGAAACCGTTTTGCAAGCCGTGTTTCCCAGACGATCGGAAAGGAGCTGCGCCGTGACATGTATCATAACGTACAGCTTCTTTCTATGGAAAATATAGACAGACTGCGCCCGGCGTCCATTATTACCCGCATCACAAACGACGTGGTGCAGGTACAGGAGTTTATTAACGGGATTATGCGGATTATGGTGAAAGCGCCTATTACCTGCATCGGCGCCATTATCCTGATACTGGTTCAGACGCCCCGGCAGGCGCCGGTGATGGCGGGGATTCTTGCAACGGCATCTGTTCTTATTTTAGGGAATATGCGCATCGGATATCCCCGGTTTGGGACTGTACAGAAAAAACTTGACCGGTTAAACGGCGTGACGCGGGAATTCCTGTCTTCCGTCCGCGTGGTGAAGGCGTTCCATGCGGAGGAAAAGGAGGGGGAAAAGTTTGAGGACGTTTCGTTGGAATTTGCCCGGGCAAACACTGCCGCGCTGCGGACAATGGCGGTATTCTCACCGCTGATCAGCCTGACTGTCAATTTCGGCGTTGTGCTTTTGCTGTGGATTTCCGCAAGCAGCCATGGCACGGAGATTGGGAGGCTGATGGCTTCAGTCAATTACATGACACAGGTATTGTTTGCCATGGGGATGATTTCCAATACCTTAAACGTTGCGGTCAGGGCAACGGCGTCCTCAGAGAGGATTAAGGAGGTGCTTGAGGAAAAGCCGGCACAGCATATACCCGCAAATCCTGTGAAACCGGAAATCAGGGGGGAGATTTGCCTGGAGCATGTGTCCTTTGCCTATGCGGGTTCCGGGAAGATGGCGCTCCATGATATCAATATTCGCATACATCAGGGGGAAACCATTGGGATTATCGGCTCCACCGGTTCCGGCAAGTCTACCCTTGTAAACCTGATTCCGCGTTTTTATGATGCCACGGAAGGAAAAGTGTGGATTGACGGGTGCGATGTGACAGAGACTGACGTCCGGCTGCTGCGCACGGCGGTCGCGGTGGTGCCGCAGAAAGCCCTGCTTTTTTCAGGGACAATCCGGGAAAATCTGCGCTGGGGAAGTGAGGGAGCCAGTGATGAGGAGCTGTACCGGGCGGCGGATGTTGCCTGTGCGGCTGATTTTATCGGACAGAGTCCGCAGGGGTATGACACGCTGCTGGGGCAGGGGGGCGTAAACCTTTCGGGAGGACAGAAACAGCGGCTATCCCTTGCGCGGGCACTGGTGCGGAATCCTCAAATCCTGATTCTGGACGACTGCACCAGTGCGTTGGACGCGCAGACGGAATCGGATGTTCTCAAAGGACTGCGCGACATGGCGGGCAGGGCAACGGTGCTGCTGGTCAGCCAGCGGATTTCCACGGTGATGCGCACGGACCGTATCCTGTGCATGGACAATGGTTCTGTGCAGGGATACGGAACCCATAAGGAGCTGATGGATTCCTGTAAAACCTATCAGGAAATATACCATTCGCAGATTGGAGGCAGGGATCATGGCTGAAAGAAATCAGGCCGTTCCACCGGCAAACTTAAACGGGATATCCCGTCCCGGACGAGGCGGGGCGGTCGTTAAACCAAAAAATATGAAAGGGACGCTGGGCAGGCTCTGGAGGCTGACAAAGGGGCACAGGAACGGGCTTGGATGGATACTCCTGCTGTCCGCTTTTGCTTCCCTTGCATCCATTCTTTCCCCTTATGTGACAGGAAAGGCCGTTGCCGCCATCGGCAGCGGGGATGCAGTCGTATGGGTGCTCTGCTGCCTGGCAGGGTTATATCTTTGCGACTGGCTGGTCAGGTTTTTACAGGCGTTTTTCATGGCATCCATCGGACAGCGTGTGATCCACCATATACGGCGCACGCTGTTTGCCCATGTCAGGACGCTGCCCCTTGCTTTTTTTGACCGGCGCCAGCATGGCGAGCTGATGAGCCGCCTGACAAATGATGTGGACAATATCAGCACCACCATTTCCAACTCCCTGTCGCTCCTGCTGACTTACAGCTTCACGGTGGCAGGAATTTTCGGGATGATGCTGTATTTAAGCCCGTTTCTCACAGCCGTGTCGCTGGCGGGCGTGGGACTGATTTTCCTGCTCACGAAAACCGTGACGAAACACACCAGAAAGCTGTTTGCCGCACAGCAGAAAAATCTGGGCGCACTGAACGGACAGGTGGAAGAGAGTGTTTCGGGGATGGCGGTGGTCAAGGCATTCTGCCGGGAGGAGGAGATGGAGCGGGAGTTCGGGGAGAGGAATGACAGACTATGCGATGCTTCTATCAGGGCGCTCATCTGTTCCGGGTATCTGATGCCCCTTATGAATGTGATTAACAATCTGCTGTATGTGGCAGTCTCGGTGCTGTGCGGGGTTTTGTTCGTGGAGGGAAGGATTTCCGATATCGGCCTGGTCACCAGTTTCCTGCTCTATGTGCGCCAGTTTACCCGCCCTTTTGTGGAGATTGCCAATATCTATAATAATTTCCAGACGGCCGTGGCGGGGGCAGAGCGCGTGTTTGAGATTCTGGATGAGCAGCCGGAGCCTCCTGACAGGGAAGGCGCCGTTTCCCTGAAATGCCCCAGGGGCGACATTGAACTGCGCCATGTGGCGTTTGGCTATGTGCCGGGAAAACCAGTGCTGCGGGATGTTTCCGTGAAAATCCCTGCAGGTACACAGGCTGCGATTGTGGGAGCAACTGGTTCCGGCAAGACCACCCTGATTAATCTGCTGACGCGGTTTTACGATGTTTCCGCCGGAAGCATCCTTCTGGATGGCAGGGATCTGCGGGACTACCGCATGGAGGATCTGCGGCAGGCGTTCGGAGTGGTTCTGCAGGATACGGCACTGTTTGCCGCATCGGTCAGGGATAATATCTGTTATGGGCATCCGGAGGCTTCCATGGAGCAGGTGCGGGAGGCGGCAGGAATCGTAGGCGCAGACAGCTTTATAGAGCGCCTGCCGGAAGGATACGACACCATCCTGACACAGGGGGGCATGGAGCTGTCCCAGGGGGAGCGGCAGCTGCTGACCATCGCCAGGGCGGTCTTTGCCAGTGCGCCGATCCTGATTCTGGATGAGGCTACCAGTTCCGTGGATACGGTCACGGAGCAGAAAATCCGGCGCGCCCTGCTGAAAATCTGCGCGGACCGGACCTCGGTCATCATTGCCCACCGCCTTTCCACAATCCGGGATTCAGACAGGATCATTCTGCTGGATAATGGGAAAATTGCCGAACAGGGAACTCATGAGGAGCTGATGGCGCTTGACGGGATTTATGCCCGTATGTACAGAACGCAGACGGAGCTTGGATAAGAAGAGACCCATGCAGGTGAAGGACAGGATTCCAGATTCCTGTTCTGTTTTTTGCGTGCAAATCAAGAAAAGGTTGTCTATTGTCTGTAAAAATGATAAAATATTAAAAATATCTTAAAATTATGTATGGAGGTATCTGGTGTTGGAGGATAAGGGCGAGGCTAAGAAAAAGGGGAATGTGAAATACAATGTGCTGATTGTACCAGATACAGGTACGGAGGCTGTCAAGCAGTTTTCGGTAAATATGCAGGTGATAAAAACATTTGTGGCTGGAGTTGCCTTATTAATGATAGCGGCGCTATTATACTGCGTGATTCTGACAAGGGAACTGAACGGGTCAAAAAATGAAATACTGGTGCTTGAGGTGCAGGTGAGCGACCTTACGCGGCAGAATGAGTGGCTGATTACCCAGAAGGCGGAACAAAAGGAGGAGCTTACGAAAGTGAGCGCCGAACTCGAGGTCAAGGTGGAGCAGGAGAAGGAGCGGGAGGAAGAGATTGCCAGGTCTTTTATCCCGTCCGGATTTCCGCTTACGGGAAAGGCTTCCTACAGTGAGGAGGACAAAGAGCTGGAAGGAAATCCTGTCACGTGGTTTGAGGCTGAGCAGGGAACATGTGTGATAGCTGCGGCGCAAGGGACGGTTTCCTCGATAGCGGGAAGTGATTCTTCGGGATATATCGTGATGGTCGACCATGGAAACGGATATTTTTCCGTGTACCGCAACAGCGCCAAGCCGGAGGTGAAGGAGGGGGATTCGGTCACCACGGAGACGGAGCTCTTTAAGATAGGGCAGTGGAACGGGAAGCTTGGGTACCAGATTATAAAGGACGAGAAGTATATTGACCCGCTGAGCCTTATGGAAATAAGCGGATGAGACAATCGAGTAGGGAAGACAAGTCTTCCCTACTCGATTGTCTCGGCGAGTCTTTCAAAAATCAGCTCATAGCCGTCGCTTCCATAATTCAGGGAACGGTTCACGCGGCTGATGGTGGCTGTCGATGCACCGGTTTTTTCTGCAATTTCGAGATAGGTTCTGTGGTCGCGCAGCATGGTGGCGACTTCAAAGCGCTGTGACAGGGAGAGCAGTTCGTTTACCGTGCATAAGTCCTCGAGGAAATTGTAGCTTTCTTCTTTGGTTCTGAGACACAGCAACGCATCAATAAGATGGTCTACAGCTTCTGTTTTGATTTTTTTGTTCATGGTGTACCTCCTATCGGATAATGCTATTTCATAACGGATGATATCTTATCTGCTGCTTTCGTAACAGTTTTCTGCTTTAATGCTGTAAAGTTTTACAGTTTTAAATATTCTAGCACATTTCCGAAATAATGTAAATGAGAAAAATAACTGCGGGGGTCTTGATAAGTAGTTTTGTATACTATATACTATAACATATAACGACATGGATAAATGGTTATCTATTCTTGAATGAAAGGCATGGTAATGCATATGCATATAGAGACGAAAGATTTATTGAACAGTATTATGGAAAGCTTTGACCGAGTCAGTTATGTGGAGTCCTCGGAAATTCCCAATATTGACCTGTATATGGACCAGGTCACGACATTTATGGAAAAAAACTTCCGCAAGGTCACGAGATATCCCGAGGAGGACAAGGTCATGACAAAGACCATGATAAACAATTATGCAAAAAATAATTTATTGCCGCCTCCGCTGAAAAAGAAATATTCAAAAGAACATATTTTGATACTGATTTTTATTTATTATTACAAAGGCATATTGTCAATCAGCGACATCCAGGCATTGTTAGGACCCGTCACGGAACGTTTTTTTGGCAAGGACGAGGGATTTGACATCCGGTCTGTCTATGATGAAGTATTTCAGATAGGATACGGTCAGATAGAAGCGTTAAAAAAACATGTTGAGAACGAGTATAATATTGCCATGGATACCTTTGGGGACGCCCCGGAGGACAGCAGGGACTTTTTAAAACTGTTTTCTTTTATCTGCTTTCTGAGCTTTGACGTATATATGAAAAAACAGCTGATAGAAAAACTGATAGATGTTGTCCGGAATGACGGTGCCAATGGGAAAAAAGAGGACAAATAGTTTGAATATTTTTAAAATATATTGAAATTATCTGACAATGGTTCTATAATAGTAGGGGCAAGGTGAAAGGAGGTTTATTATGGGTATATCAGCAGTTGCGGGACCTTCGGGGCTCGGGAACTATAGAATTTCTTCCATTCATGGCAATCCCTACAGTATGAATGCCATACAGAAGATTGGCCAGGATAATGGGCGGTCCGGTAAGCCGCTTGTCATAGCTTCCGAGGAGAAAAAGGACCTGTACATAAAGGACTATGGTGAGCTGGATGCACCAAAGAGCACGGCGAGCGGTGATTTTGCCGAGATGCTGAGCATCCAGGAAAGCATGGGTTCACAGAGGGATAATGGCAGGCAGTCGGGCTATGTATCCTACCTGAATGACACGATAGGCATGATGGGAATGCAGAACCGTCTGCGTGACCAGCTCAATGGGGCAGGTTTTACACCGTTTGTCTGAGAAAAAGATGAGCGCGCGGCGCTCATTTTTTTATTGCCAATGAGAGAATAATAGTGTATGATGGAACTTGTTGGAATTTGTCGAAAAGCAACTTTTGTTGAATGAATTTGATAGTGTAAGTGTTGTATGGGGGGAGAATACACATGAAACGATATTTGGGGGCTTTTTCTTTGAGGCGGTGGATGGGATTCTGCATGGCTGTGTGTCTGATGCTTAGCCTGACGCGGGGCGTTGCGGTAAAGGCGAAGGAGACAGAGACTGCTTACAAAATCATGGTCAATCGTGCAGCGAATTGTGTAACTGTGTATGAAAAGGATGCCGACGGAGTCTTTTGCGTACCTGTCAAGGCATTTGTATGTTCCTGTGGAAAGGAAGGACATGAGACACCGCTTGGCACATTTCAGACAAGCAATTATTACCAGTGGCGCCTGATGGTGGATGGCACTTATGGTCATTATGCGGTTCGCTTTTACAAGGGAATCATGTTCCATTCCATACCATATTACACGAAGAATGCCGGAAATATGGAGTGGGAGCAGTTTAACCTGCTGGGCGAGGCCGCATCGCTTGGGTGTGTGCGGCTTACGTGTGCGGACGCGAAATGGATTTATGATAACTGCGGGGAAGGGACGGAGGTTGTCGTGTATGATGACGCCGAGAACCCGGGACCGCTGGGAAAGCCTTCCGAGATAAAGCTTGCGGCGGAAAATCCGATGAGAAAGTGGGATCCCACCGACACCAGCAGCAAAAATCCATGGAATGTATTTCGTCCGACAATCTATTTGATGGACAGTCTGGAGGATGAGGTGCTCCGGCTTCCTGTAGGTGCGTCACAGCATGACATCTACGATGCAGTCGGCTTAAAGGACTTCACAGGTGATATCTGTGACATGGGAGAGTACACAATCCGTATATCCGGGAAGTATGATTTGAACAGGGAAGGAATTTATCAGGTATCTGTATGTGGTGTCGGAATGCAGGGGATTCGGACGGAGCGGAACATGACACTTTATGTAGGGTAAAACGGTATGAGTAGGGGAAATGCGCTTCCCCTACTCGTTTCATTTTGCCTGGCTGGAAAAGGTGTTGTCTACCAGGTCTTCATATGGAACGTAATGTTCCAGCTCTCCTGCTTCCATTAAAATATTCTGAAGGAGGGTAAAGCTGTCCTCCGTAAACACAAGGTCTTTTTTCCAGGTGTCCTGTGTCTGGTAACGTGTTACGATTGTGGTAATGGTCTCAAGCTCTGTCTCCGGGAACTGATTTTTAATAACAGATGCTATTTCTTCGGCAGAGTGGCTTGACACATAGTCCATGCCCTTTTGGAGCGCCTTGGTAAATGCAAGCAGGGTATCAGGGTTTTCTGCGATATAGCTTTTTCTGGCGCTGAATGCCGTGTAGGGCACATATCCGGAATCGACGCCGAGGGATGCCACGATGTATCCGGTCTGCTGGGTTTCAAGGGAGGTGGCATGCGGTTCAAATTCCACGGTGAAGTCGGCATAGCCGGCATCGCCTGCCTTTGCGCCGGCGAAGGCTGCGGCAGTGGAGCCAAAATCGATGCTCGTGTCAATTGTAAGGTCTGTCTCCGGGTCAATATGGTTCATTTTTAGGATATACTCAAATACCATCTGGGGCATTCCGCCTTTGCGTCCGCCGAGCACGTATGTCCCTTTCAGCATATTCCAGTCAAAGTTGTCTACGGGAGTCCGGCTTACAAGGAAGTTTCCTGCGCGCTGGGTCAGCTGCGCAAAGTTGACGGCGTAGTCCTGGGCGCCCTGAAGATATGTATAGATGGATGCCTCGCTCCCCATAAAGCCGATGTCTGCTTCGCCGGTGAGCAGTGCAGTCATGGTTTTGTCCGCGCCGTACCCGGTCACAAGTTCAAGGTCGATACCTTCGTCTGCAAAATATCCCTCTTCAATGGCAACATACATCGGGGCATAAAAAATCGAATGTGCCACTTCATTTAATGTAACTTTTGTGAGACCGCCCGCACTGTTTTTTTCGCGCGCACAGCCACAGAGTACTGACGAAAGAACCAAAACGGTTATCAGAAAGGCGGATAAGGCTCTCCTTATTTTCATGGTAATCACCTGTTTCCTTTTTTTTAGTATATGTGGGGAAAGAAAAAAGGTGTGAAAAGCTTTAAAAAAGGTAGAAATTTTGGTATACTGGAAAAACATAGTGTTTGGATTTTGACAGGGCATATTTAGAAAATAAGAAAGGATTGAAACCATGAGCCTTTATGATACATTGAATGAACAGCAGAAAAAGGGAGTTTTTACCACGGAAGGCCCCGTGCTTATCCTTGCCGGCGCGGGTAGCGGGAAAACGAGCGTGCTCACAAGGCGTATTGCATACCTGATAGAAAACAAAGGCGTGAATCCATGGAACATTCTGGCGATTACCTTCACAAACAAGGCGGCGGGGGAGATGCGTGACAGGGTCGATAGTATTGTCGGATTTGGTTCGGAGAGCATATGGGTCTCCACGTTCCACGCAACCTGTGTGCGGATTCTCCGGAGATATATTGACAGAATCGGATATGACCACAGTTTTACGATTTATGACACCGATGATTCCAGGAGTGTGATGAAGGATGTGTGCAAGAGGCTGGATATTGACACAAAACAATTGAAGGAGCGGACGATTCTGGGGGCAATATCCTCGGCAAAGGACAATCTTGTTACTACGACGGAGTATGAAAGGTCTGCCGTTGGGGATTATATCAAAAAGCGAATATCGGCGGCGTATGCGGAGTACCAGCTTACGTTAAAGAAAAATAACGCCCTTGATTTTGACGATTTGATTGGAAAGACGGTCGAGCTGTTCAGGAGCTGTCCGGATGTGCTGGAAAACTACCAGAACCGTTTTCAATATATTATGGTGGACGAGTACCAGGACACCAACACGGCGCAGTTTGAGCTGATACGGCTTCTGGCAGAGAAGAACCAAAATCTCTGCGTTGTCGGGGATGATGACCAGTCCATATACAAGTTCAGGGGGGCAAACATTCGGAATATCCTCGATTTTGAACAGGTTTATCCGGATGCGGCAGTCATTAAGCTGGAGCAGAATTACCGCTCCACGCAGAATGTCCTTGATGCGGCGAATGCGGTTATCAAAAACAATGTTGCGCGCAAGGATAAGGCACTGTGGACGGATAAGGGCGCCGGAAACCGCATCCACTTCCGGCAGTTTGACAATGCCTATGAGGAAGCAGAGTACATAGCAGGTGATATTAAACGAAAAAAACGTGAGCTGGTAAGCGATTACAGCCAGTGTGCGGTGCTTTACAGGACGAATGCGCAGTCACGTCTTTTGGAGGAGAGCTTTGTCGCACTGAACATTCCCTATAACGTGGTGGGCGGTGTAAATTTCTATGCGAGAAAAGAGATTAAGGACATTCTGGCGTATTTAAAGACGATTGACAACGGCAGGGATGACCTGGCAGTAAAGCGAATCATCAATGTGCCAAGGCGGGGAATCGGCGCTGCGAGCATTGCAAAGGTACAGGATTATGCGGATCATATGGGGCTGAGTTTTTTTGAGGCATTACAGCAGGTAGACGACATACCTGCCATGGCGAAAGGGAAATCGGCGGATAAGCTCAGGGACTTTGCGACGATGATTCGGATGTTCCGCACAAAAATGCAGTCAGGTTCCCTGGAAGATTTAATATCAGGTGTTATAGAAACGACAGGCTACGTGAAGGAGCTTGAGGATTCCGATGAGGATGATGCGGAAGACAGAATGGAGAATATTGATGAACTCATTACGAAGCTGGTAAGCTTTGAGATGGAGCGGGAGGAACGCGGCGAGGAAGCCACGCTTTCGGCATTCCTTGAGGAGGTTGCGCTGGTGGCTGACATAGACGGAGTTGGCAAGGATGACAACAAGGTACTGCTGATGACGCTCCACAGTGCAAAAGGGCTTGAGTTTTCACAGGTGTATTTGTCGGGGCTTGAAGATGGCATTTTCCCAAGTTATATGACAATTACTTCGGACAATCCGGAGGACATTGAGGAGGAACGGCGCCTTGCCTACGTGGGAATCACGCGCGCAAAGGAGGATTTGACCATCACGTATGCAAAGGCGCGTATGATCCGGGGGGAGACACAGTACAATGCCGTGAGCCGTTTCGTGAAGGAAATTCCGGACAGGCTTCTTGACAATAAGCTGCCATCTGCAAAAAGACGGGATGCGGATGATTATGGCAGCGATTCCTACCAGAAAAGTATCTTTCAGGCGAAACCATTCCAGGCAGATCCGGCAAAAAGCGGAGGGAACAGCTGGATGGAAGCAGCATCATACCTTGATGAATATAACCGGAAGGCGGCAGCCAAGCCGGTGCAGAGACGAGAACAGCTGAGTGACACGGTGTTTGACAAGCCAAAAAGCAGCAGTGCGCCTGCTGTGAAAAAGGATTTGTCTGAAATTCTGGCATCCCGTCCGAAAGCCGTCGTCCGAAAAAAGGAAACACCTGACGCAAATAAACCATATATTGCTAAATCACTGGACGGCCTCACGAAAGGAGCGCCGGTCATGGCGGCAGGCGGTCCGGGGTATGCGGAAGGCGACAGGGTGCAGCATGTCAAGTACGGTGCGGGCACTGTCCTGAATATTGTGCAGGACACAAGGGATTACAAGGTAACTGTAAATTTTGACGGTTACGGCAACAAAATTATGTATGCGGCGTTTGCAAAGCTGAAAAAGTTATAGTGTTCCTTGTAACAGGAAGCCGAAAGCTGAACTGTTACGAACTGTTACAATTTTAGTATAACTTTAGCAATAAAAAGGTAGTAAAATTGGCGAAATAGTGATATGATATATATAACGTGGCTATTTAGTGGTGAATCGAGCTTTGAATAGCTATTATGTTATGACTGCATAACATAACTTTATGGGCGCGACGAATAGCGCCTGTTATAAAAAGCTATATTTTATATTAAAGAAACGAAAGGGGCTTTTGAAATGAAAAAGTGGGATGAATTGGTAGATTACCTGCAGGACAAAAATTTAGTGGGTAATGATATCCTGAGCAAGTACTATTCAAAAAATGAAATTAAGAAAGACAATGAGAAGAAGTGCAACACATTACTCTGGGCGCTTGCCATCGTCGGCGCAGTTGCCGCAGTAGCAGCCATTGCGTATGCAGTATACCGCTATATGACACCGGACTATCTGGATGATTTCGATGACGAGTTTGACGATGACTTTGAGGATGACTTCTTTGATGATGAGGAAGACGAGGAACAGGAGTCAGCTAAGGAGAATGAGTACACGACTGTGAAATAAGTTACACAGGTGCGATAATGGGGTGCTGGGAAGCCAGCACTCCATTTTTACGGTATGGGTGTTATTTTATGCGCAGACCCATGCAGGGGAAATATGCCGCTAAGGCGGTGCATGGGTTGCGCGGTGCGTGGGGAAGACGGCTCTTCCCTGCCTAATTTATGGAAAATGACGGAATTGGAGGTTTGGATGAAGAAAGGCCAGATTTGTGAAGGATATGTGCAGCGGATTGATTTTCCGAATAAAGGTGTTATTTTATGTGGGGAAGAAACAGTCATTGTGAAGAACGTACTTCCCGGACAGAAGGTTTCCTTTGTGATAAACAAAAAACGGAAGGGGAAGGCAGAAGGCAGGGTGCTGGAAGTAATGGAAAAGGCACCGTATGAAATGGAGGATGCCTGTCCGCATTTTGGATTGTGCGGCGGCTGCAGTTACCAAAGTGTTCCATATGAGAGACAGCTTGCAATAAAAGAAAGCCAGGTGAAGCGCCTGCTCAGCCCTGCTTTTGAAAAACAGATGTTACTGAATGGAGCCGGGACGGACACGGAACAATATATGGATGGTATTTTTGAGGGAATAAAGGCGAGTCCTGTACAGTATGACTACAGGAATAAGATGGAGTTTTCCTTTGGGGATGCGTATAAGGACGGACCGCTTGCGTTGGGTATGCACAGGCGGGGAAGCTTTTATGATATTGTGTCTGTGCGGGAGTGCCGCATCGTGGACGAGGATTATAGAAAGGTACTGGCATGTGTCCTGGACTATTTTACAGAAAAAAACAGCAGTTATTTCCATAGAATCCGCCATGAGGGTTACCTAAGGCACCTGCTTGTCAGAAAAGCGCAGAAAACAGGCGAGATGCTGATTGCACTCGTGACAACCACACAGGAGGCACATGACCTGGAACCGCTGGTGGCACGGCTGCTGGCACTGCCGCTAAAAGGAAAGATAACAGGTGTGCTCCACACAAAGAATGATTCCCTTGCGGATGTTGTACAGAGCGATGAGACTGTTATTTTATATGGGCAGGATTATTTTTATGAGGAATTGCTGGGACTTCGTTTTCAGATTTCCCTGTTTTCTTTTTTCCAGACGAATACATTGGGCGCAGAGGTCTTGTATGAGACTGTCCGCGATTTTTTAGGAGATATTTCCGGTGACGGCAGGAACGACAAGGTAGTATTCGATTTGTACAGTGGCACAGGAACCATTGCCCAGCTTTTGGCACCCGTCGCAAAGGAAGTGATTGGTGTGGAGATCGTGGAGGAGGCTGTGCTGGCGGCGCGGCAGAATGCAGAACGGAACGGACTGGGCAACTGTGTGTTTATCGCGGGGGATGTGCTAAAGGTGCTTGATGACATTGCAGAAAAACCGGATTTTATCGTACTTGACCCGCCGCGTGACGGCATTCATCCCAAAGCGCTTCGAAAAATTATTGATTACCAGGTGGACAGGATTGTGTACATAAGCTGTAAACCCACAAGTCTTGGGCGGGATTTGGAGATGCTGATTGATGGAGGATACCGGATGGAAAGGGCAGTGGCAGTCGACCAGTTTCCGGGGACGGTGCATGTGGAGACAATCGTAAAACTTTCCCTGAAAAATCAGCATTCTTAGGCATTACAAAGGGCGAAGATGTAGTTTTGCCTACGTCGTGCCAACGCCGGATTCAGATGCTGGCATCGCATTCTTTGCAAAGGAAGTCGATTAGAGGCTTATTGATTCATAGACCAATAGGTACAGGACTCTGCCAGAACTGTTGAATGAAAAACTGCCTGTGTGTTGATACTAAATTGCAGGGGAGTATGGATGACACAATCCCCAAAAGGTATGTATTACGCCTGAAACGGTGGGAGCTTCCGGGTTTTCAGGGGAAACAAGTCCTATTCAATGCCAGAAGTGAATCCGCATTGGAGAAAAAATCTTTCAGGGAAGGCACGGAACACAGGCGTATCGTGATACCAGCAGCATGGTTTTATGAATGGAACCGAAATAAGGAAAAGAATATTTTTTACAGAAAAGGAGAGTCAGTACTCTTTGTGGTTTGACTTGAATAAAAAAAACAGGACAAAAATTACTTGAATTTTTGTCCTGTTTTTTTTGTCAGATTTTATAGATACATAGCATGAAAAGTACTTCTATCCACTCGCGGCAGAGGCTGCTTCGCGGAGAAGTACTAAGTTTCACGCCGAAAAATACTCTGGCCTGCCAAACAAAAAAACAGCACCTAAATAAAAAATGGCACACTGAAATTTACATTGGATTTTTTTATGCTAATGAATAACAGAAATTGTGTGAAACAAATAAAGAGGGTGCGGACAAATGAAACAAAAAGGACACAGGAGAAAAGGCAATTGTGCCAAAGCTGCGGGAATCTGAGGCAAGAATGCTGTACCAGACAGGACTTATATGGGCTGGCAGGCATGAAAAATAAGAAAGGATTACAATTATGGACAAAAACAAAATGAAACCACAGTACGAATTTCTCGACGACAAGGGAACCTTCCGAATTGAACAGCCGGAGAATACAAGCTGCCTGTATTTTCCGATTGCCGGGGAACAGGGAATCAAAGGGGCGCTGACGCCGACGCTCGGAGGGGATTTAAAGTGCAGCCAGAATGAATTTATCTTACAGCCGGTCAGCGCAGAGGATCTTCACAATAATAAATCAACACGGAATTTCTGGTGCTGGATGGGCGACGGCGCCTGTTTTTCCGTGACGGGCGCCTCTGCGGAGGCAGAGAGCAGGAAGTTTACCAGTCAGCAGGAGCACAGTACCCTGACAGCGGGACCCATGTGGCATGAAATCAGCAGGAAATCAGAGCGGTACGGCCTGACAGCAAAAATCACCTCCTTTGTTCCTGTATCGGAATACTGCGTGGAAATCATGCATGTGGAGATTACAAATGACGGCAGCGAGGAGCTTGCGTTTGTGCCGACAGCCGCAGTTCCGCTTTATGGGAGAAGCGCGGATAATCTGCGGGATCACCGCCATGTGACCTCCCTGCTGCACCGCGCTGTCACGACCGGAAACGGAGTGCTTGTGACACCGACGCTCTCCTTTGACGAGCGGGGACATCAGAAAAATGACATGACCTACTATGTGTGCGGCATGGAGGGGGATAATACGGCGCCGGTGGGATTTATGCCGGTGGCGGAGGATTATATCGGCGAGGGCGGAAGCTTTGGACACCCGGAGAGTGTGATCCGAAATCTTCCATATGAGCCGTGCGGGAAAACGTATGACGGATATGAGATTGTTGGGGCGCTCCGCTTTGCAAGGGCAGTGCTTTCGTCGGGAGAAAGCAGATGCTATACGGTTTTTATCGGTGCAGAGAAGGACAAAGAAAAAATCAATGCGATGCTGTCCGCCTACAATACAAATGAAAAAGTGCAAAATGCACTGAAGGACACAAAAAAATACTGGCAGGACAGAATCAATGTCTCCTATGAGACGGCAGACAGGACTTTCGACAATTTTATGTACTGGGTGAATTTCCAGCCGATGCTCCGCAGGATTTACGGCTGTTCGTTCCTGCCGCACCATGATTACGGAAAGGGCGGGAGAGGATGGCGGGACTTGTGGCAGGACTGCCTGGCGTTGCTGATCATGAATCCGGACGGTGTGCGTCAGATGCTGGTTGACAATTACGGCGGCGTCCGCATTGACGGCAGCAATGCAACCATCATCGGGAGCGGACAGGGGGAATTTATCGCGGACCGCAACAACATCGCCAGGGTATGGATGGATCACGGTCTGTGGCCGCTGATGACGACAAAGCTCTATATTGACCAGACGGGGGATCTGGCAATCCTGTTAAAAGAAAACACGTACTTTAAGGACAGGCAGGAGGCGCGCGGGACGAAGGTCGACGAGGGCTGGGAGACAGGAGCAGCGCCCCTCCTGCGGGATGTGCATGGCAGGGAATATGTTGGAACAATCCTGGAGCATATCTTGGTACAGAATCTGACCGTCTTCTATGAAGTGGGGGAGCACAACCATATGCGCCTGCGCGGTGCGGACTGGAATGACGCGCTGGACATGGCT
Source organism: Lachnospiraceae bacterium UBA7205 (assembly GCA_002490665.1). GTDB lineage: Bacteria > Bacillota > Clostridia > Lachnospirales > Lachnospiraceae > COE1. Next base: position 95,595 of record DKUL01000003.1, read on the forward strand.
TCCGAGCGGGGAGAGAGCGTGGCGTTCACTGCGGCATACGCGGATAATCTGGAAGTTCTTGCCGGATTGGTTCAGCTTCTGGAACAGGAAAAACAAATACATACCATAGAGGTTCTGGGAGAAATAGCGCCGTTATTACAGATGGGAACAGATTTGTATGAAGATATCGCGCGCAAAACAGAGTTATTAAAAAAATACTGTGAATCGTGCTTTCATCAGGTATCCGGCAGAAAAATCGGCATTGACAGTGAACAGGTGCGCAACAGCCTGCTGGAAAAGGCACAGTGGCTCAGGGAGCATATCCGCAGGACAGAATGGATTGCGGACGGGGACTGCGGGTGGTTTAACAGCTATTATGACAACCATGGGCGAAAGTGTGAGGGCAGGACAGCTTCCTGTCCGACAGGAAACGGTGTCCGCATGATGCTCACGGGACAGGTATTTGCCGTGATGTCAGGGACTGCGACAAAGGAGCAGACGGAAAAGATTATCAGGGCTTCAGACAAGTATTTATATAACAAAGAAGTTGGCGGATACCGGCTGAACACGGATTTTGGTGAACTCAAGACAGATCTTGGGAGAATGTTTGGCTTTGCGTATGGGCATAAGGAAAACGGCGCGGTGTTTTCTCATATGACAACCATGTATGCCAATGCGCTCTACCGGCGGGGATTTGCCAGGGAGGGGTACCGTGCGCTTCAAAGCTTATATGAGCAGGCTGCGGATTTTGGGACAAGCCGTATCTATCCCGGAATTCCCGAGTATTTTAATGACAGGGGCAGGGGAATGTACCACTACCTGACCGGCGCGGCAAGCTGGATGATGCTGACCGTGATCACGGAAATGTTTGGCGTAAAGGGGCGTCTGGGTTCCATGGTGCTGTCGCCGAAGCTGCAGAAGGAACAGTTCCTGGACGGCAGGGCGGCGATTTCCCTGAATTTTGCCGGAAGGCGCTGGCATATTGTCTATGTGAATCCGGAGGGGAAAGAGAGCAGTGAATACAGGATTGCGTCAGTCTGCGTGGATGGCGATAAAAAGCCAGTGCAGGGAACGGAGGTTACGATTCCGCTACAGGAGATCACGCGCCTGGATCAGGATAGAACGCACGAGATCATCGTGAAATTGATGTAAAAATAAATATGGGTTTTCGGAGTCCCTCTGTATCTGATATAGCGGGAAGATACAGGGGAGATTTCGGGAGATTATTAAGAGAATGGAGGCAGAACATGAGAGAAGATTTATGGACCTATCAGATCGAAAATTATGGAAGGAAATCGGCGTTTGCCAGCTTTCTTCCCGGCATCAGCGGCGTGCGGGGCATACCGATATGGTGCTATTACGTCAATCGCGGCCAGGGTGTTGTCAGCTTTGGCATAGAGAATAAGGACCATGCGATCATGGAATTTTATCCGGCGCACCAGGCGTATCAGACCGTGAAAACCACAGGGTTTCGCACCTTTGTCAAGAAGGATGGCGCTGTGCTGGAACCGTTTCATGACGAGGGTATACCGCACAGCATGTCCATATCCATGAACGGTCTTGCGGTTGAGGAGCGCAATGAAGCGGAAGGATTGCTGACAAGGGTGTGCTACTTTACGCTGCCGGGAGAGCCAATCGGCGCGCTGGTGCGGAAGGTCAGCGTCAGAAATATTGGAAAAAAGGCGGTTCGGCTGGAGATTCTGGACGGTATGCCGGCCTGTATCCCATATGGCATCGACCATGAGGGAATCAAGACAATGGGGCAGACGCTCAAGGCGTGGATGCAGGTGGACAGGGCCGGGGACATTCCCTATATGAAGGCGCGCGCCAGCACCGCCGACTCCGCTGCGGTGACAGAAATCAGGGGCGGAAATTTTTCGATCGGCAGTCTGGCCGACGGAACGCGGCTGAAAACTATCACAGACCCTGCGGCAATCTTCTCCTACGACCTGTCCCTACAGAATCCGGTCGCTTTCCGGTCGCACAGCATAAGGGAACTGGAACAGGCGTCGGAGATCAGCGAAAATCTGGTGCCGTGCTGTTTTTATGGAATGGAGGCAGACTTACAGGCGGGGGAGGAGACAGTGCTGTATGAACTGACAGGACAGGTCGAGCAAAAAGAGCTGCTGATGCAGTTTGCAGGAAACAGGCTGGATGCCGTTTACTATGACAAAAAGCAGCAGGAGGCGGACAATCTGGCAGTACAGTTGTGCCGGCATATCCGGACAAGGACGGCGGACAAAAATTTTGACGCGTACTGTCAGTACACCTATCTCGACAATGTCCTCCGCGGCGGTTATCCGATCATGCTTGCGGCGGACAAAGTGTTTTATGTCTATTCCAGAAAGCATGGGGATCTGGAGCGCGATTACAACTATTTCAGCATGCTTCCGGAGTTCTATTCACAGGGAAACGGCAATTTCCGCGATGTAAACCAGAACAGGAGATGCGACGTGTTTTTTACGCCCTCTGTCGGGGATGAGAATATCAGGACATTTTACAGCCTGATTCAGCCGGACGGATACAATCCGCTGGGCGTGGAGAAGGTGACGTACCGGCTGGACGCGCAGGATGTCAATGAGATTTATAAGGACAGTCCAGAGGAGATGAGGAAGTATTTTGGCGAAATGCTCACAAAGCCGTTCACGCCGGGAGCGCTTTACCGCGAACTGGAGCGGCTTGAGGGCACGCAGGAAAAGCGGGAGGCGGTGTTTCACAGGACAATGGAGCTGGCGCAGGGAGTCGTCAATGGAAAGTTTATCGAGGGCTACTGGTCCGACCACTGGACTTATAATTTAGACCTGTTGGAGAGCTATCTCGCCGTTTTCCCGGAGAAGGAGGAGGAACTGCTCTACACGAAAAAATACACCTGCTACAGGCCGCAGGCGGCTGTGAGAAAGCGCGCGCAGCGCTGTGTCAGGACAGAGAACGGCATCCGGCAGTACCGCGCGCTTGACAGGCTGGATGTGCCCGACGGCAGTCTGCTGCGGTCGGACTGCGGGGATGGAAACATAATCTGCGTCACACTGATGGAAAAACTGCTCCTGCTGTCCGTGACGAAATTCACGACACTGGATGCCTATGGCATGGGCGTGGAGATGGAGGGCGGCAAGCCGGGATGGTACGACGCGCTGAACGGACTGCCGGGACTGTTTGGCTCCTCCGTGACGGAGAGCTGCGAGCTGGCGAGAAACTTAAAGTACACGACCCAGGCGCTGAGGCGCTATCCGAGGGAGGTTGAGCTGCTGGCGGAGCTTGCGGAGTTCATCACGCAGACACAGCGGATTGTCAGTCAGGAAAAAACGGCGCTGCTGGGAGACGGAAAGGTGCTGTCGTTCTGGAACAAGGCAAATGACGCAAAGGAGAGCTACCGCGAGAAAATCTACCGGGGCGTGACAGGCGACACGGCGGTGATGCCGGCATCCGCGCTGGCGGACATTCTGGAAGAGTGGTATGAGGTGGTGTGCGCAGGAATCGCAAAGGCATGCGACATTAGCGGCGGTATCTGTCCGGCATACTTTACTTATACGGTCACGTCATACCAGGAGGATGGGGAGGAAATCCGTCCGCTGGACTTCGAGGTGCAGCCGGTTCCATTGTTTTTGGAGGGACCAGTCCGTTACCTGAAGCTGGACAATCCGATTGCGGCAAAGAAAAAACTGTATGAACAGGTAAAACGCAGCGACCTGTATGACAGGAAGCTGTCCATGTACAAGGTCAATGCATCGCTTAAAAACGCGTCCTTTGAGCTGGGGCGTGCCAAGGCGTTCACACCCGGCTGGCTGGAGAATGAGTCCATATGGCTCCACATGGAGTACAAGTATTTGTTGGAACTGTTAAAATCCGGCATGTACGAGGCGTTTTTTGAGGATTTTCACAACGCGGCAGTCCCCTTTATGGACGAGGCGGTGTATGGAAGGAGCATTTACGAAAATTCCTCGTTTATTGCCAGCAGCAAAAACCCGGACAGCAGCTGCCACGGAAAGGGCTTTGTCGCGCGCCTGAGCGGTTCCACGGTGGAATTTCTGAACATGTGGCAGATCATGATGTTTGGGAAAAATCCCTTTTATATGGAAAACGAGGAGCTGATCCTTAAACCGGAACCCGCGCTTCCCTCGTATCTTGTCGAGGCGGGCGGCACTGTGGAAGCGGTGTTTTTGGGCGAGACCAAAGTGGTCTACCACACAGGGGAGAAGAAGGACTACATTCCGGGGGCATACCAGGTGACAGAATGCACGCTGGTGTACGGCGACGGCAGCAGGCTGCATATGGGACAGGCGCAGTTAAAAGGCAAACTGGCGTGCGACGTGCGCGGCGGCAGGGTGAAGGAGATGCACTTTACACTCCGCTAAAAAAACGACACCTTTTTAAAAAATAAACCATTTTTTAGCGTAATGTAGCTTTATATAATAGAGCTATCAACAAAGAAAATCGTTGTTTTATAAAAGGAGGATACCATATGAAAATCAAAAAGTTATTGGCAATGACACTCGCGGGGGTCATGACACTTTCCCTTGCGGCATGCGGAAACGGAAAGACGGACAGCGGCTCAAACACAGCGGACACGAATAAGGCCGACACCCCGGCAGCTTCGTCAACAACAGTCTCTGACGCGCCGGCGGATGGGGAAATATCTGACAGGGATAAGGCAGTAAACGGAGAGTCGCTCGTAATCTGGACGCTTGCGGACGATTTAAAGCAGTTTGCACAGCGCTATACCGATCAGACCGGCGTGGACATACAGGTGGAGGTGATTGCCCCGGCAGACTATCCCACCAAGCTGACGTCGGCGCTGGGCGCAAAGTCAAAGGAAGTGGACGTGATCGTGGGCGAGCCGCAGATGCTCTTAAACTTTTTTGAGGCAGGATTTTTCTCGGATCTGTCCGCGCTGGATGCAGATGCAAAGGAACAGATCGTAGATTACGTATATGAAGCAGGAAAGGATGAGAACGGTGTGCTGAGGGCACTGAGCTATCAGGTGACGCCGGGTGCAATCATTTACCGCCGCGATCTTGCAAAGGAAATCTTCGGGACAGACGACCCGGATAAGATGTCAGCCAAGTTCAAGGACTTTGACACGATTCTTAAGACAGCCGAGGAAGTGAAGGACGCGGGCTACAGGATCTTCTCTGACTCAGGAAACTTAAGATGGTATGCGAATGCAGGTTCGGCATGGGTAGAGGACGGCGTATTGCAGGTATCTGATGCAAAGCTTGGCTATATGGACGCGGCAGTAAAGCTGTACGAGGATGAGCTGGTAGCGTTTGCGCCGGAGTGGTCGGCTGCATGGTATGCGTCCATGGCAGGAGAGCTTCCGCTGAATGCGGGCTGGTCTGACCTGGCGGAGGTGAGCGGTGAAGATATGACACAGGTATTCTCCTACTCCCTGCCTTCATGGGGTGCGCTGATTGTCAGGGACAACGCCAAGGACAATAAAGGAAAGTTCGGTATCTGTTCCGGTCCGTGCTCATATTTTGGCGGCGGCACGTTTATCGGCGTCAGCGAGTACAGCGAGCACAAGGATACCGCGGCAGACTTCGTCAGGTTCTGCACGCTGAACCAGGATACGGCACAGTGGTGGCTGGAGACCTCCAACGGTGATGTCGTGTCAAACAAGGCCGTTCTGGAAGCGAACAAGGATTTTGAAAACGAGTCCTTTGGAAACCAGAAAACATATGAGTTCTACACAAAAGAGGCACAGAATATTGATTACTCGATTGTGACAAAGTATGACGACACTATCGGTCAGTTCTGGGGCTCGTCCATTGAGGCGATCCAGAAGGGTGACATGACCAGGGAGGAGGCTATTGAAGATTTCTACATGCAGGTAGAGATGACATTCCCGGAGATCACGGTTAACAGATAAGGCGTTTGCAGGGGGAACCGTAGAGACGGTTCCCCTTTGATGTCATAGAAATTTTTTATAAAAATGAGGTGAATCAATTGAAAAATAAGAAATCAAGAGGAATCAAAAACAGGGATAACCTGGGATGGATTTTTATTGCACCGTTTCTCGTCGTATTCCTGACGTTCAGCATCTATCCGGTGCTGCGTACCCTGTACTTAAGCTTTACGGACTACACCGGGTTTAACCAGCCGACATGGACAGGTCTGGAAAACTACGCGCGCGTATTTAAGGATAAGCTGTTCTGGGAGGCGTTTGGAAACACATTGAAAATATGGGGCGTGAACATTGTGCTGCAGCTGGGAATCGCGTTCCTGCTCACAATCGTGTTCAGCGACATCAAATACAGAATGTGCGGTCTGAGTGTATTCCGGGCGCTGTTCTATCTGCCGAACCTGATCGCGGCAACGTCGGTTGCCTTTCTGTTCAAGACACTGCTGGACTGGAAGTTTGGCTCCGTCAACCAGCTTCTGACTGGTATGGGGGTCGTCGATGCTCCGATTGACTGGCTGGGAACGCCGGCACTGCTGCGCACTGTTGTCGGCGTAATCGGCGCGTGGATGTGGTTTGGCAATTCGTTCATCATGCTGATGGCGGGCGTACAGGGAATCAATGGGGATTATTTCGAGGCGGCGGCAATCGACGGTGCGGGCAGATGGAAAATTTTTGGCAGCATTACGCTCCCGCTGTTAAGACCAATCCTGCTCTATGTGGCAATCACTTCCCTGATCGGCGGCCTGCAGATCTTCGATATCCCATATCTGATATCGCTCGGTCAGGCGAAGATGACACGTTCCGTAAACACTGCTGTAATGCATTTATATAACATGGCGTTCAAGAACAGGCAGATTGGATACGCGGGTTCGCTTGCGTTTATCCTGTTTTTCATTATTGCAATCTGTTCTGTCATTGTTTATCGTTTGATGTATGCGAAGGAGGTAGACTGATGGCTCATAAAATCAAGAAAACAATTTTGTACATACTGCTGGTCGTGCTTGCCGGTATCTGCCTGCTTCCGTTTGCGCTGATGATCGTCAATTCGACAAGAAGTGGAAATGACATCATGACGAGCTTTTCCCTCCTGCCGGGCAGTTCGCTCGCGTCCAACTGGAAGATCGTGACGGACAATCTGAACATTGCGAGAGGGTTTGGCAACAGTTTGTTTGTCGCGATATGCAGCACGCTGCTGACCGCTTATTTTTCTGCGCTTACGGCTTACGGCTTTGCCTTTTTCAAGTTCAAGGGCAACAAGATTATCTTTACTGCGATCTTAATTTTCATGATGATTCCGTCACAGCTTGGCATGCTCGGGTTCTATGACCTGATGACAAAGATGAGGTTGATTGACAGCTATATTCCGCTGATCGTGCCCTCGATCGCATCGCCTGCGACAGTCTTCTTCCTACGGCAGTATGTCGTGTCAGTCATGCCGAAGTCCTTGCTGGAGGCACCCCGGATTGACGGTGCCAGTGAGTTTTACATCTTCCATAAGATCGTGATTCCGCTCATGGCGCCCGGCATCGCGACAATGTCCATCGGCGCGTTTATCGGCTCATGGAACAACTATTTAATGCCTTTGATTTTATTAAACAGTTCGGAAAAGTGGACATTGCCGGTGATGGTTGCGTCGCTTAATTCCGTGAAGGATATCGCAAGCAATGTCGGCGCGACGTATGTGACCGTGGCGCTCTCTGTCGTTCCGATCATGATTATGTTCTGTTTCTGCTCCAAATACATTATCAGCGGTATCTCGGCGGGCAGTGTCAAGGAATAATTGAAAACCAGCCTTCTTGATTTATCAGGGTTCGTTTGGTATAGTGTACAAAAGGAACTTAGATGGAGGAGTGTTATGGTGAATAAGAAAAAGTTTGGACTGGCTGTTCTGCTGCTGCTGACGCTGTGCGGCTGCGGGGCAGGACAGGAGGATACAGACGGAAGCGGGGCGGGACGGACCCTGTGTGAGCAGCACGCCGGGGACGCGGTGACATTTGACTGGTATATCAATTATTCGTGGTTCACGACGCCGTGGGGAGAAAATGCCGTGTCGAAAAAGATCACGGAGGACACAGGGATATCCCTCCGGTTTATCACGCCCAAGGGAAATGAGAAGGAGAAGTTTGACGCGATGATTTCCGCGGACTCCCTGCCGGACCTCGTGACGCTTGGCTGGTGGGAGCCGCAGGTGGACATGATGATCGACAAAGGGATGGTGTACGCCCTGAATGAGCTGGCAGACACGTATGATGTCTACTTCTGGGAGACGGCGGAGGAAGCTGTGTGCAGCTGGTACACAAAGGAGGACGGGAATTTTTACTGTTATCCCAATTCGGTGTACCAGCCTGCTGACTATGAAATCTACGATACCATCGGCTCAAACCAGACATTTCTGGTCAGGAAGGATATCTATGAGGCGCTGGGCAGGCCGGACATGACGACGCCGGAGGGGTTTCAGGCGGCAGTCCGGGCGGCGGCGGAGCAGTTTCCGCTGATAGACGGCAGGGAGCTGATTCCGATTGGCGCACATGTGTTTGATGCTATGGGATGCGCCTCCTTTGACCAGTATCTGCAGAATTTCCTTGCCGTTCCCTATGAGATGGATGGGCAGTACTATGACCGCGACACAGACCCGGAGTATATCCGCTGGCTGAAGGCATTCCGGGAGCTGGGGGCGGAGGGCTATCTCAAGGAGGATATCTTTATCGACAAGCGGACGCAGATGGAGGAGAAGATGGAGCAGGGACGGTACTTCTGTATGCTGTATCAGCGGACGGACATGGAGAACCAGCAGAAATCCCTGTATCACAAGAATCCGGACAGTATTTACATGGCGGTTGACGGGCCGAAAAATTCCAGGGGGGACGATCCGGTGCTGCCGAGCGCGGGCATCAATGGCTGGACGGTGACGCTGATCTCCAAAAACTGCGAGCGGCCCGACCGCGCGATTGAGTTTCTGACCTATCTGATGAGCGAGAAGGGACAGCGGATGATCTATTATGGCGTTGAGGGTGTTACATATGACCTTGTGGATGGGGAATATGTGGTAAAACCGGAGGTTCAGAGGCTGCTGGACACGGACCGCGTCGAGTATGACCGGCTCTACGGCGCGTCTGACACCTACTGGATGCTCCAGAATACCGCGATGCAGCTTGCGTGGAGACAGCAGCCCGCAGAATATCTGCGGCAGCTCGAGGAGTGGACATATCCGTATACGCACTATCTGGGGCAGTACGAGCTGACCTTCAAGGCGGACACGGAGGCCGGGAATAATTATAACAAGATTAAGAAGCTTTGGAGCAAGACACTGCCGCAGCTTCTGCTGGCGCCCAGCGAGGAGGTGTTTGACCGGATTCTGGACGAATACGTTGCCAGCCGGGAGCAGATGGGCTATCAGACGGTGGTGGAGGAGGCGCAGAGACAGATTGCGGATGCCAAGCAAAAGCTGGGCTTTGACTGACAGCTTCGCGGGGATATGGATATGATGCGAAGATATTTACGAAAACTCATCACAAAATATAACGGACTGGGACTGAATGTCAAATTCATGCTGCTGATCATTCTTTTTATTGAGGCTGTCGTCGGGATCTTTTCCGCCTTTTTATTCTGGAACATGCAGCGGACTACGGTTCAGGAGCGGATCACGGCCGTCCGGTATGAGATGGACAGGCAGCATGCGCAGATCCGCAAGAATGTGGATGCCATCAACATGTCAACCCAGTTTTTCCTAAATGACCAGGCGCTGCATGATTTCCTCGTGGAGCTAAAGCAGGGACGGCAGATTCCGGCAGAAAGGCTGAACGCATTTTACCATGAAGATATTGCCTCGATGGAGCGCATGGTGAACAGCAATCTCTATCTGTACCAGATCAGGGTCTACGCGGATCAGGATAACATGCAGGAGATGATGCCCATCCTGTACACGCGGGACAGGATGAGCCGGCTTTCATGGGCGCAGGATGAGCCGCTGCATGGCTGGAAACTAAACTATGCGGACGCGATTTTTGATTCGTATGCCGTGGCACAGAACAGCAGGATTATGTCGCTGGTCACGCCAATCGAGGATTTCGAGAATGGCGAGCTGGCGGTGCTTGAAGTCTCGATGAAGATGGACACCATGTTTGAGGGAATGTATCGGGCAAATGGCGGTCTGGCGGTCTGCTTTGTGGACGAGTCAGGCAGGCAGTATTACGGTTCGGAGACGGACAGGGACAACCCCGGTATACAGGCTGCCCTGGCGGAGAGGGAAGAAAATGGTATGCAGACTGCGCCGGGGGAGACAGCTCAGGAGGAGCAGTTTCGCCACAGGACAGTGGACGGAAGGGAAATAATTGTGGGGTGTACTGTGATAAAGGAATTGTCGGGAACGCTGGTCTGCGCGCAGGACATCTCGGACGCTGTCGGCCGCATCAGAAGGATGCGCAACTGGTTTATCATTATTATGATTGCACTCATCCCGTTTCTTGCCATGGGAATCAATGTTGTGGTCAAATCGGTGCTGCAGCAGTTCTACCGCATTATCGACGCGATTAAGCGGGTTCAGAAGGGTGACTTAAACGTTGTCATCGAGAACTGCGGCACGGACGAGATGGGCGAGCTGGGCAACCAGTTCAACAAGATGCTGACGGAGATCAACCACCTGATGAAGGAGCAGCTTGACAGGGAGCTGCTCGTCAAAAATTCCGAGATCAAGGCGCTGCAGAACCAGATTAACGCCCATTTTATCTACAACGTGCTGGAGTCCATCAAAATGATGGCGGAGATCGAGGAACAGTACGATATCTCCGACGCGGTCACAACACTGGGGAAGCTGCTGCGCTACAGTATGCGCTGGACGACAGGCAATGTCACAGTCGCGGAGGAGATTGAGTATATCAAGAATTACCTGAAACTCATGAATATCCGCTTTGACTATGAGATTTTCCTCTCCTTAAACATTCCGGAGTGCATCTATGCACAGCAGATACCCAAGATGTCGTTACAGCCGATTGTCGAGAACGCCATCTATCATGGGATTGAGCAGATGGCAGAGGACACGAACATCTACATCAAGGGACTGGTGGAGGAGAAGAGCTGTGTCATTGAGATTACGGACGCGGGCAGGGGCATGAGCGAGGAGGAAGTCGGGCGGCTCTATAAGAAGATTTCCGGTGAAATCGAGACGGCAGGCGGCTCGGGAAACGGCATCGGACTGAAAAATGTGCAGGACAGGATCAAAATGAATTTCGGAGAGGAATACGGCATTGAGATCGCGTCCAAATTAGGGTGTTATACCAAGATCATGGTGCGCATTCCGTTACAGAAACGATAGGGATAACGGACTTGTCCGTTAGAATGGCAAAAGGTGGGGGAAAGGCTACATGAATACCGTATTGATAGTGGAAGATGAGAAAATGATACGTCAGGGAATCCGGGCGATCGTGCAGCGCTCCGGCGTTCCGGTTCAGAATATCATGGAGTGCAACAATGGGCAGCTTGCGCTGGAGATCCTGCAAAGCCAGCCGGTCGATGTGATGTTTACGGATATCCGGATGCCAAAGATGACGGGTATCGAGCTGGTGGAGGCGATGCAGCAGCTTGCGCACAAGCCGCTGACAGTGGCAATCAGCGGATATGACGACTTTACCTACGCTGTCCAGATGATGCGCATGGGGGTGCGGGAATATATCCTCAAGCCTATAGAGCGGGAGCGGGTCATTGCCATCCTGAAACAATTTGAGGAGGAGCTGCAGCAGGCGGACCAGAGCGCGAAGCGGGCGGTGGAGATCGGATGCCAGCAGCTCAAGTATCTGATTCTCAATGACAATATCACGCCCAGGGAGGTTCAGACGGTGGTACATCAGTTCGAAAAACAGCTGATGAACCAGGAGTATATGGTGTGCTGCTGTGAGCGGACAGCGGACGAGGCGGAGAGGAACAGCGGCTGTCTGTTCCTCGGTGAGATTGAGGAGAGCAATGTCTATATTGTCGGCAGGGAGAGCAAGGAGTTTCTGTTAAAGAATGATCTGCGCGATTTTCATACTGGCGTCAGCGGCGTACACTGCGGCGTGGCGGACGTAAAGACTGCATACAGGGAGGCGAAGGCGGCGCGGATCGAGGCGTTTCTGCGCATGCGGCACGAGGTGCAGTACAGTGCGGAGCAGTATCATGTGGCGCAGAGCCCTCCGCTTCAGGACAACGCCGTGCAGCGTGGAGAAGAGACCATACAGGGAAGACCGGTGGAGGACAGGATGCGCCAGATCGCGCAGATGATCGGCACGGACAGGATTGCGGGCGCGCTCAAGATGACAGAACAGTTTTTCTCGGAGGTAAAGTGGGGGCGGCATTCCGCCGAAACGTTTGAAAAGAGTATAGGCCTGCTGATTGATGAAATTCGACAGATTTACCGGAACGTCCTGCGCGAAAAAGAGGGGGAGCTCTTGCGGTTTCGAAACATTTATCAGTTTTCTCAGATTGACGAGCTGATGGAGGAGCTGACCGGCTGGATGATCGGATTTCACGAAAAGATCGACACGGAGTTTGACGACTACAGGAACAAATCCCGCATGGAACAGGCGGTGGCATTCATACAGGAAAATTACGCGACGGACTTGAATATGGCGGTCGTGTCAAACCATGTGTCCATGAACTACTCGCTGTTTTCCTATGCCTTTAAGGAGTATACAGGGAAGAATTTCGTCAATTATTTGAAGGAACTTCGGGTCAACGAGGCAAAGCGGCTGCTGGCGGAGACGGATCTGCGCGTCATCGAGATCAGCCAGCGCGTGGGGTATGAGAATGAAAAACATTTTATGAAGATTTTTAAGAGTGTGAGCGGCGTTTCTCCCACGGAGTACCGGAAGAATATGCAGATGGGCGTGTGAGGCGCAGGGCGATGGGGGGATCAGGACAGTTTTGAAGCGCTGATGCGGTTCACCCGGGACTGTGAAAAAGAGTTTAGGGCGTGCTTGAAAAAGTATTGTTGACAAGCGGTACAGGACAGGGCATAATGAAATTCATAAAAACGCTATGGTAGATTTCGGGAGACTATCAGAAGCTTAGGGAGGGCAGGCGGCAATGGCAGGACGGAAAGTGACGATTAAGGATGTGGCGAGGGAGGCCGGTGTCTCGATTTCCACAGTTTCCAATGCGCTCAACGGTGTGGAGGTGCTCCGCCCGGACACCAAAAGACACATTTTGGAAGTGGCGGAGCGCATGAACTATGTGCCCAACCTCAACGGCAGAAATCTAAAGTCGCAGTTTACAAAGGTGATCGGCCTTTTCCTCACCTCGATCAGAGGCGTATACTATAATGTTCTGGTGGACTCCATCGATCAGGAGTGCAGAAAATACGGGTATGAACTGAATATCTTTGTCAGCGAGCGGGCCGAGAAGATGATGGCAAACATTCTCGGCAAACGGGTTGACGGCGCCATTATCCTGAACAGGCATATTCGGGATAAGGAAACACTCCTGTTTCAGAAAACACAGACACCGGTTGTATTCATAGACAGGAAGCAGCAGGGGGAAAAGATTGCCAGTGTTGTCTTTGACTCCTATCATGAGGGCGAGATGGTGGCGGAATATCTGCTGGAACTGGGGCACCGCACATTTGTCTATGTGAACGGGGCATATGACAATCATGATAACTTACAGCGGCTGGAGGGGTTTTGCGCCGGGCTCGAACGGGCAGGAATACATCTGCTGCAGGACTGTGTCATAAATGGTGCATTTGAGAAAGAAACCGCGTACCGTTCTATGAAAGCGCTTATAAGAGAATCTAAAGAAATGGGAAAATCGCTGCCGGACGCAGTCTTTGCCGCAAACGACGTGAGTGCGATTGGCGCGGTGGAGGCGCTGACGGACAGTGGAATTCGGGTGCCCGGGCAGGTGAGCGTTGTAGGCTGTGATGACATCGAGATGGCGCGCATGGTGCGTCCGTCGCTCACGACAGTGCGGACTTCTTTTGAAAAGCAGGGGATGATGGCAGTCAAGTATCTGATGGGGATGATTATGGGTGAACAAGAAGGCTGCATTGATGTCCTGCAGGGGAAAATCGTTCCAAGGGAGTCAACGTGTGCAAGGAGCGATAAAAAATAACAGATTCTTTATAAAAACTGTATAAAGTTAAAAATATAGATTGTAAAAACGTTTTTATTGTGTTAATCTATTTCAAAATAAAAACGTTTTTATTCAGTTGGTTTCAAACACACTCTAATGTGGCAAAAGTGAAAAGTGAGGATTGTGAATATGGAAGAGAAAAAAATTTCGTCTGAGGAACAGGTTTCAGTATTGTGCAGAAGGGCAGCCGCACAGGGCGCGGTTCTCCTGAAAAATGAAAACGCGGCATTGCCGCTCACCGCAGATGACAACGTGGCAGTGTTTGGGAGATGCCAGAAGGAGTATTACAGGAGCGGGACAGGTTCCGGCGGTGCGGTGAATGTCCCATACACGACGAACCTTGTGGACGGACTTCGCGGCAACGGCATCCGCCTCAATGAAAAGCTGGCAGCGTGCTATGCGGAGTGGATTGCCGCGCATCCGTTTGACAATGGGGGAGGCGGCTGGGCGTGTGAGCCGTGGTGCCAGCAGGAAATGCCCATGACGCAGGCGCTTGCGGGGGAGGCGGCGGCTGTCTCCAACAAGGCGGTCGTGGTAATCGGACGGACGGCAGGTGAGGACAAGGACAACGCGGCGGCGGAGGGCAGCTATTATCTGACCGGCGCAGAGCGGGAAATGCTCCGCTGTGTGTGCGACAGCTTCGAGCGTGTAATCGTGGTGCTGAATGTACCAAATATTATCGACATGGGCTTTGTGCAGGACAGCGCACACATCAGTGCGGTGGTGTACGCATGGCAGGGTGGCATGGAGGGCGGAAACGGCATAGCGGACGTCCTTGCAGGAAAAGAGGTCTTCCAGGGAAAACTGACTGACACCATTGCGCGGAAGATTACGGATTATCCCTCCGACAGAAATCATGGCGGAAAGGAGAAAAATATATACCAGGAAGATATCTATGTCGGCTACCGATACTTTGAGACCTTCGCAAAGGATGCCGTACTCTATCCGTTTGGGTATGGACTCTCCTACACCGAATTTGCCATATCGGAGTGTGCGGTCACAGTGAGTGGAAGCGGCCCGGAGACCGTATTTGTATTTACATGCAAGGTGAAAAATATTGGCACACAGTACAGCGGGCGTGAGACTGTGCAGCTGTATGTGGAGAAGCCTGCTGGCGGTATGGGAAGGCCTGCGCGGGAGCTTGCCGGGTTTGCCAAGACGAGGAACCTGGGCTGCCAGGAGGAGCAAACACTGCAAATCGAGGTTCCGGCGTATCGGATTGCCTCGTATGACGACATCGGTATCAGCGGGTACAAAGACGCCTATGTGCTCGAGGCAGGCACATACTGCTTCCACGCAGGAACCAGCGTGCGTGATACGCAGCAGGTGCCGGTCGGCAGGGAGGCGGACTGGAAACTTGCGGATACGGTTCTGGTCAGGCAGTGCGAGGAGGCGTTTGCGCCCGTGGAAACTTTCGAGCGCATGCGCGCGGCAGAGGGAACGGACGGCGCGCCGGTTCTGGCGTATGAACCGGTTCCGACAAGGACAGTAGACTTGAGGGAGCGCATCGAATCCAGACTGCCCGCGCCCATTCCATATACGGGAAATAAGGGACTGCTGTTAAAGGATGTGGCAGAGGGAAACTGTGCGATGGAGGCATTTATCGCGCAGCTTGCCAGGGAGGATCTGGCGGCGATCGTGCGGGGAGAGGGCATGTGCAGCCTCAAGGTGACGCCGGGGACGGCTGCGGCGTTTGGCGGTGTATCCGACAACCTGTTTGGGTTTGGCATTCCGGTGGCATGCTGTGCGGACGGGCCGTCGGGAATCCGCATGGACAACGGCTCCCATGCCGCACAGGTTCCGATCGGGACACTGATTGCATGTACCTGGGATGAGACGCTTGCGGAGGAACTGTTTGCCTGTATCGGGGAGGAGATGATGCAGAATCAGGTTGACGCGCTGCTCGGGCCTGGCATCAACATTCACAGACATCCGCTCAATGGGCGGAACTTTGAGTATTTTTCGGAGGATCCCCTTGTGTCGGGCAGAATGGCTGCGGCAGTGGTGCGCGGAATCGGAAAAAAGGGCGTGCATGCCACGATCAAGCATTTTGCCTGCAACTCACAGGAGACAGGAAGACATATTGTCAATGCGGTTGTCTCCCAGAGGGCGCTGCGGGAAATCTACCTGAAATCGTTTGAGATCGCGGTAAAAGAGGGCAATGCGCAGTCGGTGATGACCTCGTACAATCCTGTAAACGGGTTCTGGACAGCGTCGGCATATGACCTGAATACCACCATATTGAGAAAAGAATGGGGGTTTGACGGCATTGTTATGACAGACTGGTGGGCGTGTATGAATGATGTCATAGAGGGTGGCGAGTGCTCGAGGCTGCGCACCGCGGATATGGTCAGGGCGCAGAATGACATCTACATGGTGGTGAACAACAACGGCGCGGAGCTTAACTCCTATGGGGATGATACGATAGAGGCGCTTGGCGCGGGAAGGCTTACCATAGGGGAACTGCAGCGGTGCGCGATGAATATCTGCGGTTTCCTGATGCGGACACCGGCGTTTGGGCGGGAAGGAAACGGCGTGGTAAAGGTTCCGCTGATCAGGGCGCTTGATACAGACGCGCACTGGGATAACGCGCTGGATGACAGCAGCAGGATTGTGTGGAATACCGCGGCGGAGGCAGAGAAAAGTTTTACGATAAAAACGGCGGGCAACTATGACGTGATCGTGCTGTTGAAGTCTGATGAGACGAACCAGGCACAGTGCGTCTGCAAGGCGGTGCTCAACGGCGAGGAGCTGGCTACCTTCCAGACCAACGGCACAAACGGAAGATGGATTCAGCAGAAGCTCCTGCGCGTTTGCCTGGAAGCAGGCAGCTACCGGATGAAGATGCTGTTTCCAAAACCGGGCATGGTGATTGATTTCATGGAACTTAGGGCGTGTGCCGAAATCGAGTAGGAAGGGTCAAATGGCAGAAATACTCTTTTATTTTGCTGTCCTTTTCCTTCATTTCTGGTATAATGGTTGCAGGAGTTTTGATATAATAAAATCATTTTCCGCCGGTTGCGGTGACGCATCCAAAGAAGATACAGACAGAGGGGCACTGGATGTTATAAAAAATTTTTGGACGGAGGACAGAGATGAAAGAAAAAGTAAAGGAAATTCGCAGTAGCCAGGTAAACATAGCGGATGCATTCTGGTCACAGATGCAGGAAAAGGTAATTGATGTCGTCATCCCTTTTCAGGAGAAGGTTTTGAATGACGAGGTTTCCGGGGTAGAGAAAAGTCACGCCATTGAGAACTTCCGCATTGCAGCAGGGTTAAAAACAGGTGAGTTTTATGGGATGGTGTTTCAGGACAGTGATGTGGCAAAGTGGCTGGAAGGCGCTGCCTTTTCACTGGCGGTCAGACCAGATGCCGCCCTGGAGGCGCGGGTGGATGAAATCATTCAAATCATATCGAAGGCACAGCAGCCGGATGGATATTTGGACACTTATTTTATCATCAAGGAACCGGAGCATCGCTGGCAGAATCTGCATGAGTGCCATGAACTCTATTGCGCCGGCCATATGATGGAGGCGGCTGTTGCTTACTATGATGTGACGGGAAAGGATACGCTTCTGCATGTGGTGGAGCGTCTGGCAGATGCCATCATAGACAGATTTGGTTCTGCGGAAGGAAAAGAGCATGGCATTCCGGGGCATCAGGAGGTGGAGATTGGTCTGATGAAGCTTTACCATGCCACGGGAAAAGAAAAGTATAAGGATATGGCGCGGTATTTCCTGGAGGAAAGGGGCAGGAATCCGGATTATTTTTATCAGGAAAAGGTGAAAAGGGGCTGGCAGCACTGGGGACAGTACAGCCTGGAACAGCTGGATGTGTCCTATAACCAGGCGCATGTGACAATTTATGAACAGAAGGAGGCGGTAGGGCATGCGGTTCGCGCACTGTATATGTATACAGCCATGGCTGATCTGGCAGGGGCTGATGAGGACGAGCGGCTGTATCAGGCGTGCAGGACACTGTGGGATAATGTAGTAAACCGGAAATTGTACATTACCGGCGGAATCGGCGGAAATCCGGAGGGAGAGTCATTCTCCAACGAATATGAGCTGCCAAACGACATGGCGTATGCGGAAACCTGTGCGTCCATAGCGATGGTGTTTTTTGCGCACCGTATGCTGGAAGTGGAAATGGACGGGGCGTATGCGGATATCATGGAAAAGGAACTCTACAACAGTACAATCAGCGGTATGCAGTCTGATGGGAAGCAGTATTTCTATGTCAACCCATTGGCGTGTGAGCCGGGCGTGTCAGGAAAGCTGTTCGGATACAGGCATGCACTGCCCGTAAGGCCGGGGTGGTACGCCTGTGCATGCTGCCCCCCGAATTTGGTAAGGATGATTACTTCGCTGGGAACATACTGCTGGGATGAGAGTGATTCTGCCATTTATTCCCACCTGATGATTGGACAGAAGGCGAAGATGCAGAAAGCGGAAATCACGATAGAGACACGCTACCCATGGGAAGGGGAGACCGTGTATACCATTACGCCCAAAACAGAGCAGGCGTTCACGATGGCAATCCACATTCCGTATTATGTGGATCTGGAACGGGAAGATACATGCCTGATGGTCAATGGAGAGCAGCTTGATGCACAGGAAATTTTTCGGAAGGGATATGTGTATATCAGAAGAAAATGGGCGGCGGGCGACAAGATTGCAATCCGGTTTCCGATGGAAGTACGCAGGGTGTACGCCAACCAGAGGGTGCGCGAGGATGCAGGCTGTGTGGCGCTGCTGCGCGGTCCGGTCGTGTATTGCTTTGAGGGCGTGGACAATGGGGAGCTCATCCAGAGCCTGCGCATTCCGCGGGATGCCGGGATAACGCCCTGCACCTGCGAAGAAGGGATACTGAAAGGGAACACCCTGCTAAAGATAGAAGGCTGCCGCATGGTCGGAAGCGGGGACTTGTACAGCGAGAAGCCGCCAGTAAAGGAAAAAGCGGTTCTTACAGCCATTCCGTACTATGCGTGGGCAAACCGTGGCGAGACGCAGATGCGCGTGTGGATGCTGGAGGCATAATAGCCATGAAAATTATTATGCTGATTTTGTCGGGCATGGCGCTGCTTACGCTGGTCATATTCCTTTTGTACCGTATTCTCGACGGTATCTATGACAGGCGGGTTGCGGCATACCAGAACAAGCTGTTGAAAAACGAGATGGACGAGGTACACAACATCTACCTCACAATGCGGGGATGGCGCCACGATTACCACAACCACATACAGTCGGTCAAGGCGTATCTGGCGATGAACAGTCCAGAGGAGGCGCGCGTGTATCTCGATGCGCTCGAGCAGGATTTGGACGATATCAATCTGCTGTTCAACACGGGAAATATCAATGCGGACGCGATACTGAACGCCAAGATATCCCTTGCCATCAAAAAGGGAATCCGGGTGGATTATAAGGCGACAGTTCCAAGGGCGCTTACAGTCTCGGACATTGACTTGTGCGTCGTCATAGGCAACCTGATAGACAACGCGGTGGAGGCGTGCGAGAAGGTCGCGTCCGAAAACCAGTTTATCCGTCTCTATATCGGCATCCTGCAAAAGCAGCTCTACCTGTCGGTCAGCAATGCGACGAATGAGGTCGTGCGAAAGCTTGACGAGCAGTATATCTCGACAAAGCGCGGCAACCATGGGCATGGGCTGAAGCGAATCAACAAGATTGTGGATAAGTATGGCGGCTTCATCAACCGCAAAAATGAACCGGGCGTCTTTGTGACAGAGATTATGCTTCCGTTATAAAATATCATCCAGGGCGCCATTCATGCACAGATTTTTACCGTCTGTGCATTTTTTGTGCAGAATCAGGAAAAAGGTGATAGGATAACTGTATGGAATGGGAGGAGATGCCATGAAAAAGGATTCTTTGTGGAGCAATTACCGGTTTACCTATACGCCGCTTCTGCGGCATAAGAAAAAGATTGTCCTGAGTACCGTTGCGGAGGCGGTGTTCTATGTCATTGTTCCGGTTGTGGGAATGACAATCACATCCATGATTATAGGAAGCCTTGAACAGGGCGTTTCTGTGTGGAGCCTTGTGGTGCGCATCCTGCTGGCATTTATGGGCTTTGGTGTGCTGAACATGGTGAAGGGTTATCTGGATGCGCGCGGCAACAGCCAGTATATCGAGGTTCGGACGGAGCTGTTTATCATGGATCACATAAAAAAGGATCTGACAATCAGCATGGAGCAGTATGAGGATGTTGCCGTTCAGAAATTAAAGGAGAAAGCCAACGACTGCATGTGGGCAAATATGTGGGGCGTGGAAGGTTTTTTCCGGCACAACAGTGATCTGTTAAAGAGTGTGCTGGGGCTGCTTCTCTACATGCTGCTTGTGGGTACCATGAACTGGAGGATTCTGCTGCTGCTTGTCGGGATATCGCTAGTCAGCGCTTCTGCGGCATACATGGTGACACGCCATTATGAAAAAATGCAGGATCCGCTCTCGGAGCAGAACATGACGATGAACTATATCAACCGCGAGGTGGACGACGTGCAGGGCGGCAAGGACATCCGTATTTTCGGGCTGGGCAGCTGGATTATCGGAAAGTATGACAGGGCAATTAAAAACTGCCGCAGGCTTTACTTCCGGCTGGACATGTGGGAGTATGGCAGCAACATTCTGGATACGGTGCTGGACGGCGTCCGTGACATCACCTGCTATCTGTATCTGATTTTACAGCTTTCCCAGGGCATGCGGATTTCGGAGTTTGTCTTTTACCTGGGACTGGTCTCCGGTTTTTCCGGCTGGATTAGCATGATTAGCAAAAGTGTGGTCGCCGTAAAGCAGGACAGCGACAGGATTTGTGACCTGCGTGCCTATCTCGGGCTGGCTGAGGATGCGCCGTCGGGGAAAAAAGTGGACGGCGCGGAGATTGAAGTCGTGTTTGACCATGTCAGCTACCGTTATCAGGGGGCGGAGGAATACACGCTAAAGGATGTCAGTTTCCGGCTTGCGCCTGGGGAGAAGCTCGCCCTTGTCGGCATGAACGGCGCCGGCAAGACAACCATTGTAAAGCTGATGTCGGGGCTGTATCTCCCGACATCGGGCGCGGTGTATGTGAACGGTGTCAGCACGCGGGAGCTGGACAGGAATTCGTACTTTGCCAGACAGGCAGCCATTTTCCAGGAGCCGTTCCAGACATCGTACAGCATTGGTGAAAACATTGCACTGGCAGAGTCGTATGACAGGGATAAAATATGGGATGCCTTGTCACAGGCAGGGCTTGACAAAAAGGTAAGAAGCCTTGACAGGCAGCTGGAAACACATCTTGGAAAGGATATCGCGCCGGACGGCATTTCGCTTTCCGGCGGGGAATTACAGAAGCTCCTGCTTGCGCGGGCGCTTTACAGGGATGCACCGCTTGTCATGCTCGACGAGCCGACGGCGGCGCTGGACGCGCTGGCAGAGGCGGAGGTTTATGGGAAATACCACACGCTGCTGCATAAAAAGAGCGTGCTCTTTATCTCGCACAGGCTCGCGTCCACACGGTTTTGTGACAGGATTATCCTGCTTTCGGACGGATGTATCCGGGAAGAGGGGACACATGAGGAGCTGATGCGGCTGCAGGGAGCATACCACGAAATGTTCCAGGTGCAGTGCAGGTATTACGATGACTCTGCTGTGGGATAGAATTTGTTGCTTGGAGGGTGTATGACAAAGAAAAATATGACGATTCGGGAAATGTGGCATTACATAATTTTTCAGACAAAGGGCTACTGGACGATGAAGGTGGCGATTGTGCTTGGCGTGCTGGCTGCCGCCGCGCTTCCCTATGTGAACAATGTTTTTTATGCTGGGATTCTTGACCGGCTTGTGGCTGCAAAGTACGATGACGCGGCGCGCGTTGTGGTGTGGATGGTATCCGTGATTCTGGTTCTCAGGCTTGTGGCGAAGGGATGCGAAAGAATGGTACGCCATTACTGTAAACCGTGTGAGTATGAAATCAAGAAGCGGACTGCACAGAAAGCCTTTTCCATGGAGTACGAGGCGGCTGACCGGACAGAGACGCTCGAGGCATTCCGCAGGGTGCGCGCAGGCGAGAAGGGAATGGGCGGCGTGGAGCGCCAGCTTTTGGAAATTTATGAATACTTTCAGGAACTTGCAGGAATTCTGTTTGCGTGCGCTTTCGTGCTGCTGCTTTTCATCAGGACGGACAGCGCGAAGGAAAATGTTGCCGTTTCCATTGTATTGTTTGTGCTGCTGTTCCTTTCTTTTGCCGCAGTGCTGCTGCTGAGCAACTATTTTTCCAAAAAAGAGGGCGCATACATGGTTGAGACCGAGCGGAAAAATGAAATGTGGAACACACTCTCGGCGTATCTGCTCAACCTGATTAACAGGGAAGCATATGTCAAGGACATCCGGCTGTTCGGGCTGAAGGATTATCTCTACAAAAAGACCGAGATTTTCCGTCCGGTGGGAAAAATGTATACGGAGCTTGGCTGTTACAGCGGGAAATGCCGGGCGGTTCCGACATTTGCGGCACAATTGTTTGCGGCGGTCACCTATATCTGCATTGCGGCGAAGGCGATTGCGGGAAGTATCACCATCGGGGAGGTGACCATGTATGCCGGGGCGGTTATCACGATGGTTTCCGGCGTGCAGCGGATGCTCGCCAAGTATCAGGACATCAATTATATGAATGAGTACCTGGACACCTATGAGGAGTTCATCACGCGCCCGAACATGCATTATGACGGCACGCTGCCCATCGAGAAGCGTGACGACGGCCGCTATCTGCTGGAACTGTCCCATGTCAGTTTCCGCTATCCGGGCACGGCGCAGGATATCCTAAAGGATGTCTCCATGACCTTCTGCATCGGGGAGAAGCTCGCCCTTGTCGGACTGAACGGCACCGGCAAGACAACACTGGTTAAACTGCTGTGCCGCCTGTATGAGCCGACGGAGGGGGAAATCCGCCTGAATGGCATCAACATTGCAAAGTATGATTATGACGAGTATGTCCGCATTTTTTCCGTGGTTTTTCAGGACTTCCATCTGTATGCGTTTCCGCTGGACGAGAATGTCGCCTCGGGCGGGGACGTGGACGGCCAGCGGCTGCGGCGTGCACTGGTGCTTGCCGGGATGTGGGAGCGCACACAGGAGCTGCCGCAGAAAGAAAAAACGCTGCTGGGGCATGAGAACGGGCAGGGCGTCCTGCTCTCCGGAGGGGAGGCGCAGAAGCTTGCCATTGCACGGGCGCTGTACAAGGATGCGCCGTTTATCATCCTCGACGAGCCGGCTGCGGCGCTGGATCCGCTCGCGGAGGCAGCGGTTTATGAAAATTTCAACACGCTGGTTCGGGACAAGACGGCAATCTACATTTCCCACCGCATGAGCAGCTGCAAATTCTGTGACCGGATTGTGGTGCTGGACGGCGGGCGGATTCTGGAGGAGGGGACGCATGAGACGCTTCTGGAAAAAAAGGGCAGGTACTATGAACTCTACAGTACGCAGGCAGCCTATTACAGAGAATAGCAGCTGCATATATTGCTTGCGTAAAAAATGGGCATGGTCTATACTTTGGTGTGTAGAATATATTCGGAAGGGGAGGGGCGGCAATGCAGCTTGAGGCAAAAAACATCAGTTTTCGATATGGGCGGCGCCAGCCGTGGATTGTACAGCACCTGGATTTCAGGGTGGAACAGGGGACGTGCATCGGACTGTCCGCGCCGAGCGGCGCGGGGAAGTCAACACTGGCAATGCTGCTTGCAGGCTGCCTGGCACCCACGGAGGGCAGGATTCTGCTGGACGGAAAGCCGCTGCCCAAAAAGGGCGTCTGTCCGGTGCAGCTTATTTACCAGCATCCGGAACAGGCAGTCAACCCGCGCTGGCGGCTGCGCAGGGTGCTTGAGGAGGGCGGCGGGATTTCGGAGGGGCTTCTTGCCGGGCTTGGCATTGAACAGGAGTGGCTGGAACGTTTTCCAAGGGAGCTTTCCGGCGGTGAATTGCAGCGGTTCTGTGTCGCGCGGGCGCTGATGAGCAGTGCGCCTTTTCTGGTTTGTGACGAGATGAGCGCCATGCTGGATGTCATCACGCAGGCACAGATTTGGAACGTGGTCTGCGGTGAGGCGGCTAGGCGGAATATGGGGATTGTTGTCATCACGCACAACCACCATCTGGCTTGCCGCCTGTGCAGCAGGGTTTACGACTTGCATGAACTTTAGGGACAGATGCCATAAATGATTGTTACGTCACGCATAATGGTAGTAGTCCCTTTTCCTGATAAAGAACGTGGCTGTGACCACCAATGCAAGCAGTTCTGCCGCGACGATGGAAAGCCAGATGCCGTCGATGCCAAAAAACAGCGGCAGAACCAGCACCGCTGCAACCTGGAACAGCAGTGTCCGCAAAAAGGAGATTGCGGCGGAAACCACGCCGTTTCCGAGTGCCGTAAAGAATGCGGAGCCAAAAATATTAAGGCCCATTACCAGGAACGACAGCGAGTAGAGACAGAGCGCCCGTCTGGTCAGAGCGGTCAGGCCTGCATCATAGCCGACAAAGATTTTTGCGAGCGGCTGTGCAGTCAGCACTGCCAGTGCGGTCAGGATGATATTCCAGAGTGCAATCAGCCAGAGGCTCTTACGGAACAGCCCCTTTAACTCCGCGTGGTTCCCGGCACCGTAATGATAGCCGATAATGGGCGCGCTGCCGATGGAGTAGCCGATAAAGATTGCCGCAAAGATAAAGCTTACATACATGATGATGCCGTAAGCGGCGACCCCGTCCTCCCCGATATAGCGCATCAGCTGGAAATTGTACAGGATGTTTACCAGCGACATGGAAATATTGGTCATCAGCTCGGAGGAACCGTTGATGCATGTCTTGCCCAGGATGCGCGCATGAAACCGTGTTTTTACCAGCCGCAGCCTGCTTGTGTTTGGGCGGAAAAAATATACCAGCGGCACAAAACCGCCAATCAGCTGACTTGCGGCGGTGGCAGCGGCAGCGCCGACAATGCCCCAGTGAAAGACAGCGATAAATACAAAGTCAAGCGCCATGTTGGCGAACCCGGCGGCAACCGTGACGGCGAGACCCAGCTGCGGGCGCTCTGCCGTGACAAGAAAGCTCTGGAACACATTTTGCAGCATAAATGCTGTCAGGGTGCACAGAATGATGCGCCCATACACGACACAGTTGTCGAGCATTTCCCCTGTGGCGCCAAAAGCCGCTGCAATCGGTCGCAGGAAGAGGAGCCCGGCGAGCGTGAGCACGATACCGCTTCCGATGACGACATAGACCATCATGGAAAAGTACTGATTTGCCTTGTCCGCCTTTCCCTCGCCGAGCGCCTGTGACACGACGGCGCTGCCGCCCGTGCCGAACATAAATCCGACAGCGCCCATAATCATCAGGAAGGGCATAATCAGATTGACAGCGGCAAATGGTGTTTTTCCCACATAGTTGGATACAAACAGACCATCGACTACACCATAGATGGAGGTAAAAATCATCATGACGATGGAGGGAAAAACAAAGCGCAGCAAGCGGGAAGTTGTGAAATGGTCTGACAATTGTATTTTCATTTTGGCAATCCTTTCTTAAATCTTAATGTCTATTTTACTCGCGCCAATCGCAGCCGCTCTGAGGAAACGCAGTTTTCAGCATTTCCTCAGAATGGCTGCGCAGGCAGTCAAGATACTTTGCTGTGAGCTGAACCAGCAGGTCGGTCTCATCCGGCGGCATTTGTGAGATTGTCTTATTTTCCATGGCAATCACAGGTGCGACGTGCTCTCTCATAAACTGTTCGCCCGCAGGAGTCAGGAAAATGTGCATTTCACGTCCTTTTCCGGGCGTGAAGCGCAAAAGTCCTTCTTTCTCCAGCTTGTGTATGGCTGAGTGGATGGTCTGCTTGCTGGTGAACGCATAATCACAGATATCCCGCTGGCAGCAGCCATCTCCTAGCGCGGCGATGGCATAGAATATGTCAAAAACACTGTCGGACATGCCGATTTGTACACACAGGTCATGATAAAGTTCGGAAATCGCCTTATTGAGGCGGTTCAGTTCATTTTGTTTCGGGATGGGACGCAATGTCATGGCAATAGGTTCCTTTCTGCACGAGTCTGATTTCATACTTGCTATTCTAGTCTGAAATCGGACTCGTGTCAAGCTAAATATTTCATCTGCCATGCTGACTGTCAAAAGGACTGACTGCGGTACGTTTTTCTGACATAGCCTTCCTGCCACGATTTTACAGGCAAGTATGTCTGCCATATTGCACAATATCGACAATATATGGTAAAATATTGACGGATATACTGGCGGCCGAAAACTTTGACCGCTCGGTATAAAGTTAGCATTGTCTGCAATGCAAAGTAAAAATGGGGGATTTTTATCATGAGAACGAGTAAAATTGCAGGAAGCGGCGAGCCATCAAAGCGCAGCATTAAACAGATTATTATCCGTTATGTCACGCAGCTTTCCATTTCGCTGGGGGTGATACTGGTCATCCTGATGATTGCGGCATCCCTGCGGTCAACGTCTTCTGTGCTTCGCGACAATCTGAGAATCACGGCACGGATTTCCGCGCAGAACATCAGCTCCAATATCCATCTGCTGGTGGACAGGATGGACAACATGGCACAGAAACCAGAGTGGTTCGGCGCGGGCATGGCAGAGACAGATATGCAGCAGCTGATTGACCAGTGTGAGGAGCGGGTGGAGTTTGTGTGGATTGCCGCTTACGATACCGCGGGCACAAAGCTGTATGGCGACAGCGATGCGCCGTCATCTATCGCCGGAAAGGATTATTATGACTATCTGATACGGACACAGAACCTGACGGTTGGAAGACCGGAGCGTTACAATGGGCTCTGGCAGCTCAGCGTGGGAATTCCGATTTTGAACGGGGATGGGGACATTTCATTTTATCTGATTGGCAGTTATAAATATGACATGCTCAACGACGTGCTGTCAAACATCAATATCGGCGCCAGGGGCATTGCGTATATCGTGGACGGAGAGGGAAACATTATTGCGGACAAAAATATGGCGGACATGGAGCAGGCAAGAAACCTGTATGAGATGTATGGCTCTGGCGGAAACCGGCGCGCGTTCGATGACATGCTGGATTTACGCACCGACGTGACAGCTGTTTTTTTGAAGGGGGTTCATCACTATATGGCATATTCCCCGATTGCCGGCACAAACTGGACACTGGTGATTGCTGCGCCCGGCGCTGATTTCATGGGAACCCTGGTGTGGTCTGTTGTCTTAAGCATACTGGCGATCATCGGGCTTCAGGTGTACACGACAAAACGAACCGTCCGGATTGCCGACCAGATATCCGGGTCGCTCTCGCACGCGACGGACCGCCTTGCGCTGCTTGCGGCAGGAAACCTCAGGGAGGAGGTTGTCTTTGCGGATAATAACCAGGAGGCAGAGGTTCTGACGTCAGCGCTTTCAAGCACGGTTGCCAGCCTTTCTACATATATCGACAATATTACTGGCTATTTGGGACGACTTTCGTCAGGGGATTATTCGATGCAGGTCGAGGGGGTGTTTGATGGTGATTTTGCGGCGATACGGGAGTCGATGGTGCTGATTACGGATGCACTGAACCAGACGATGCACCGCATCCAGCAGGCATCGGATGCAGTCCGGAGCAATTCGTCGGAGACGACGGCATATGCAAAGAAGCTGTACGATGGCTCGCTCGAACAGTCGGATGCGCTGAACCGCCTTACAGGAAAAATGGAACTTATCACAGATAAGACGGACGAGATTGACGGGAATGCGCAGCGCGTCAAGGAGAGCGCAGGCGCGGCTAAGGAGCGCGTGGACGAAGGACAGCGGCAAATGGGGGACATGCTGGAGATGATGGACAGCATCCACCGCGACATGCAGGAGATTATCACCATCAGCCAGCTGATAGAGGACATTTCCTCCCAGACAAGCCTGTTGTCCCTGAATGCATCAATTGAGGCGGCACGTGCAGGGGACGCGGGAAAAGGCTTTGCGGTCGTGGCGCAGGAAATCGGGCAGCTGGCACAGCAGACGGCGGCAGCGCTTGAAAAAACAAGTGCAATCATCGGCAAGGCAAATGTGTCAATTGACCAGGGGATGCGTGCCGCGCAGGATACTGCGGATTCCTTCCGCAAGGTCAGCCAGGCAACCAATGAGTTTACGGAAATTTCCGACAACCTGATTCAGATAACCATGCAGCAGAAGGAGGCGATTGACATGGCGTCGCAGGAAGTGCGCACAGTCCTGTCAATCGCGGACACGAACCAGCAGTTTGCGCGGGAGACGGATGAGACAGCGGCGGTGTCGATGAAGCAGGTGGAGGAGCTTGAGCAGATTGTCTCCATGGTAAAGCTGCGGGTGTGACCATTATGCAGGAATCGCAGGGCATGGCAGAGGGCAGATGCGACTGCCGGCAGCAGGATGGCGAAGGCCGAGCTGTTGTGTCTGTCATAAGGTATGTGTCAGGAGGGTGTATCGGATGAATCATTTATATAGGAAAGCAGCAGCCATATTGGCGGTAGTTCTTATCATGGCGGGGCTGTCCGCAGGCTGCGGCAGCACAAACCGGCTAAAGGACGGTTTTTATACCGCAGAGATGGCGGAATTTTCCCACGGATGGGAGGAATACCTGATTATACAGGTAAAGGACAACAAGATTGTGTCCGCGGAGTTTAATGCCAGGAATGAGAGCGGCTTTATCAAGGCATGGGATAATTCCTACATGAAAAATATGATGTCAGTGCAGGGGACATATCCAAACAAATATACGCGGGAATATGTGCAGCAGCTGATTGACGGCCAGGCGGACATGGAAGTGGATGCAGTGACAGGTGCCAGCCACTCCGGGCAGAATTTTGAGAAACTCGTCGCGGCGGTGTTAAGGCAGGCGGAGGCGGGAGACTCGTCGACAGCGGTTGTGGAAACTGAGTAGGGGAATGACCTTCGGTACCTATAAGACGGGATTGGAAATGTTTTCGGGAAATGGCGTAGCTTTCGGGCTATGCCGTTTCTCCGTTTTGCAGGTCATTTAGGAAAGGATGCAAAAAAGCCGATTGACGGGGGAATGAAACAAGGAAAGGGGTACAACGAATGAAACGATTATTTTTACTGGAAGATGATTTAAGCTTAATCAACGGACTGTCCTTTGCCGTAAAAAAGGAAGGATTTGAAATAGATGTTGCCCGTACCATACTGGATGCTGATACATTATGGGTAAATGATAAATATGATTTGGTCATTCTGGACGTATCGCTTCCCGATGGTTCCGGATTTGATTTTTGCCAAAAGATACGTCAGACTTCAAAGGTGCCTGTCATATTTCTTACGGCTGCTGACGAAGAAACAGATATTATTATGGGGCTTGATATTGGGGGCGACGATTATATTACAAAGCCTTTCAAACTGGCAGTATTTATGTCAAGGATTAACGCGTTGCTCCGCAGAAGTGAAAATTTCAATACCACCGTTACGGAACTCAACTCCGGCGATATCAGCATCAGGCTTCTAAAAGGCGAGGTTTATAAACGGGGGAAGCTGCTTGACCTGACCGCGAGTGAATATAAATTGTTATGCCTGTTTATGGAATCCCCCGACCAGATACTTTCCCCCGACCAGATTTTAGGAAAGCTATGGGATTGCAACGAGAATTATATAGACAATAATTCCGTTACCGTATACATCCGCAGGCTTCGTGCCAAAATTGAGGACAATCCGGGAGATCCCAAAAGAATTATTACCGTCCGCGGCATGGGCTACAAATGGAATACAAAGGAGCAGGGCATATGACAAAAATATTTGCAGATAGAAAAATCAAAATGCTTTTTGCCTGTATTTTTTTTGCTATCGTGTTTTTTACGTTGATTTCAGCATTGCTGGTGATTTTCAAGGTTGGAAATACGGCGTACTACATCATAGTCTGCAGCGTATGTATGGGAGCCATAATATTGCTGCTTTGCTATGGGTATTTCATGGAACAGCATAAAATCATGGAAACTGCCATATCGCAGATTACAGAATATATGGCTGGCAACAAAGATGTTTCTATTGAGAGCAACGACGAGGGCGAACTATACAGGCTGTTCCATGAAGTTAATTCGTTAGCTGCAATCTTAAACGCTCACGCAGAAAACGAAAAAAACGCAAAGAAATTTTTGCGCGATACGATATCCGACATTTCGCACCAGTTAAAAACGCCGCTTGCCGCCCTTAATATTTATAATGGGCTGATACAGGACGAAGCAAAAGAAAAAGAACTTCCGACAATACGGGAATTTAGCCTGCTGTCCGAACAGGAGCTTGACCGTATGGAAACACTGGTACAAAACCTTTTGAAAATCACAAAACTGGACGCGGGTACAATAATATTGGAAAAAACGTTGGAAAATGTGTCTGAAATTGCAGAGGACACAAAAAGACATTTCCTGTTCCGCGCCGGACAGGAGGGAAAAGAAATCTGTTTGTCGGGCAATGAAGAAATTACACTTTTATGTGACCGTAACTGGATAATCGAAGCTGTCGGTAACCTTGTAAAGAACGCCCTTGACCACACAGAAAAAGGCGGATTCATCCGCATTGAGTGGCGGGCGTTCACTTCTATTGTCCAGATAACCGTAAAGGATAACGGAAGCGGCATACACCCGGAGGACTTACACCATATTTTTAAGCGGTTTTACCGGAGCCGTTTTTCCAAGGACACACAGGGCATAGGGCTTGGTCTGTCACTCACAAAGGCGATTGTGGAAGCCCATAATGGGACGATTGAAGTTGACAGCACATTGGGTGAAGGAACCTCTTTTGCAATAAATTTTCTTAACCCTACAAAATTGTAGGCTGATTGTAATGTTGATGTAGGATTTCTCTGCTATATTGGGACCATCAAAACAGAAAGAGGTGTTTACACATGGACTTATTGGAAGTCAGCAATATCTGTAAAACTTACGGAAGCGGCGAAACCGCCGTACACGCTTTGAAAAAAGTCAGCTTTTCCGTTCCAAAGGGCGAGTATGTGGCTATCGTCGGGGAATCCGGCTCCGGTAAAAGCACGCTGCTCAACATGATAGGCGCACTTGACACGCCTACGTCCGGTAAAGTCAAGGTTGGCGGCAAGGATATTTTTTCCATGAACGACAGCAGTCTTACCGTTTTCCGCCGTAGAAATATCGGGTTTATTTTTCAGGCGTTCAATCTTATACCGGAGCTTACCGTTGAGCAAAATATTATTTTCCCGGTACTGCTTGACTACCAGAAGCCTGACAAAAAGTATCTGGAAGAACTGCTTGCTGTCCTTCATCTGAAAGAGCGCCGTAACCATTTGCCGAGCCAGTTATCCGGCGGGCAGCAGCAGCGCGTGGCAATCGGGCGCGCCCTCATCACACGTCCGTCGTTAATCCTTGCCGACGAACCGACGGGCAATCTTGACACGCAGAACAGCAGCGAAGTCATTGCCCTGCTGAAAGAAGCGTCAAGGAAGTATGAACAAACCATTATTATGATTACCCATAGCAGGAGCAATGCACAGAGCGCAGACCGAATATTGCAGGTATCGGACGGTATTCTGACCGATTTGGGGAGGTGTCGCGAATGAAGAGCTATTTAAGCCTTATCCCGCTTTCTGCAAAAGTGAGGAAACGGCAGAACAGAATGACGCTATTGTGCATTGTATTTGCCGTTTTTTTAGTAACGTCTATTTTCAGTATGGCTGACATGGGGTTTCAAATGGAGCAGGCAAGGCTGTTAGAAAAACATAGAAACATGACCATTCAAGACATGCTGAACGGTTCAATGGCACAGACGCTGTTCTTAACGGCGGCAGTATTATTTTTACTGGTGCTAATAGCGGGTGTCCTGATGATCTCAAGCACCTTAAACACTACTGTAACCCAGAGGACAAGGTTTTTTGGAATGATGCGCTGCATTGGAATGAGCAAGGAACAGATTGTCCGCTTTGTAAGGCTGGAAGCCCTGAACTGGTGTAAAACGGCGGTTCCTGTCGGCATCGTACTTGGAATTATATTCACATGGGGGCTATGTGCTGTATTACGGTTCCTTGTTGGTGAAGAATTTTCTAATATTCCGCTTTTCGGAATTAGTATAATAGGCATTATCAGCGGAGCTGCAGCAGGGGTTATTACAGTGCTGCTTGCCGCAGGCTCTCCTGCCAGACGTGCCGCAAAGGTATCTCCCGTTACAGCAGTTTCCGGGGATTTAGAAAATCCCAGACAGCCGCGTCATGCAGTAAATACACATAGTTTCAGAATTGAAACGGCCCTTGGCATTCATCATGCAGTGGCAGCAAAGAAAAATTTAATGCTTATCGCGGGTTCTTTTGCGCTGAGCATTATTCTGTTTTTAAGCTTTTTGGTGCTGATAGATTTTATTGGCTATCTAATACCGCAATCGTCAGGTACTGCTGACATAAGTATTTCAAGCGGTGACGGAGCGAATTCAATAGACAAAGAATTGCTTGATACGGTTAACGGCATGGAGGGTATCAAGCATGCCTTCGGGCGCAGAAGTAAGTTGGATGTTCCTGCGACAATAGGTGAAAATAATTGTATGATTGATATTATTTCCTATGATGAATTTGAATTGGAGTGCCTTTCAAAAGATAAACTACTCAGGAAAGGCAGCAGGATTACAAAAGTATATGGTAGCAGCCAGTATGTACTTGCTACTTGGGATAAAGACAGCACATTGGAAATTGGCGATAAAATATGGGTAAACAATGAAGAACTTGAAATAGCCGGTTTATTAAAATATGACCCTTTCAGCAGTGACGGGATGACGAATGGCAAAGTTACGCTCATTACTTCCGGCGACGCGTTTATCCGTCTGACTGGTATTGCTGATTATTCGCTTCTTATGGTTCAGACAACAAACGACATATCGGAAGGTGAAATTGACGCAATCCGCAATATGGCGGGTGGAAAGTATATTTTTAGTGATAGACGCGACGAGCGCACCACTGGCGTATATACGGCATTTGTATTTTGCGTGTATGGATTTCTGGCTATTATTGCGCTGGTCGCAGTGCTCAATGTTATTAACCATATTTCCATGGGCGTATCTGCAAGAATAAAACAATATGGGGCAATGCGGGCGGTTGGAATGGACGAACGGCAAGTTACCAGAATGATAGCCGCCGAAGCATTTACCTATGCGGCAACTGGCTGCATTGCAGGATGCGTGGTAGGCTTATTAATTAGTAAATGGCTCTATAATTTTCTGATTAAGGCACATTTTAGCTATGCTGTCTGGAATGCTCCCATTGTCCCGCTTTTCGGAATATTGTTGTTCGTTTTTGCAACTGTAATTGCTGCAGTTTATGCTCCGGCAAAACGTATGCGCAATATGGAAATAACAGAAATAATAAACGAATTGTAATGGTTTTGGCACCTGACCGCCTTTTTCTGCACACGGGCGTCCGAATGAAATATGTCAGCAGAGCTGGCGGACGCCCGGTGCGCGGGTAGACATGATTGTGCATCCCCATGCAGAGAAAGTGTGCTGCTGAAGCAGCGCATGGTGAGATTTTTCCTACTTGGATATCAGCTCGAATTTTTGTACCATTTTATTTAACAGGTCAGCCTGTGTTGCCAGCTCCTCGGAGGTCGCGGATGTTTCCTGCGACGCGGCGGAGTTGTCCTGGATTCCGCGTGCAATCTCGTCAATTCCGATGCGGAGCTGTTCCATGTTTTCTGCCTGGACTGCTGAGTTTTCGGCGGTCTTTTTAATCATACCGTTTACCTGGTCCACGGCGCTTACGGAATCCTTTAGGGAATTCAGGGCATCCGTGGCAATGGAATTGCCCTTGCTGATTTCGTCCATTGAAATCTCGATGAGCTCCCTTGTCGAGCTTGCGGCCTTTGAGCTTTCCAGTGCCAGCTTCCCGATTTCGTCTGCCACAACGGCAAAGCCCTTTCCTGCCTCGCCGGCGCGGGCAGCTTCTATGGAAGCATTCAGCGATAACAGGTTTGTCTGGTCGGCAATCTCTTCAATTGTCTGGATGATGCCGACAACCTGCTGCGATGTCTGACGGATTTCGTTCATGGCATCCATCATCATTGTCATCTTTTCCTGGTTTTGCTCAATCATCAAGGTGACCTTCTCCGTCTGCTTGGCAGAAGCTTCCGCATCCCTGTGGCTTTCCTCCACATGTTCTGCGACAGTCGCGGTAGTCGCAGCGAGCTGCTCGACGGATGCCGCCTGCAGCTCCGCACTTTCTGCCAGCATCTGGGAGGCGTTCGCCAGCTCGGAAGCGCCTACGGAAACGCGCTCGGAGCTGGCATTGATTCCTTCCATCACATCATTCATGGACGATGAAATATTGAGCAGTGCCGTCTTTATTTTCTGGAATTCGCCGACATAGTCATTCTTCAGGTGGATGCCAAGCTTTCCGTCGGCAATGTGCGCAAGGACATCCGCAGTCTCGTCTATGTATACAATATACTGCTTTAACCGGGCAACCGTCTTTCCGATGGATTCGCCCAGCTCGCCAATTTCGTCCTCGGAGGTAATCTTAAGATGCACGTCCAAATCCCCGGCGGCAAGCTGCTGGGCAGTGTGGTTCAGCTCCAGAATCGGCTTGGTCAGGTTTGCGGCGCTCTTTCGGATGCTGAGCGCTATGAGCAGGATGCCGACTGCGAAGATTACAAACAACGCAATGACCATCACGACCAGCACGGAATAGTATTCGGTCAGGGGCATGTTGCTGAGTACGATGTAGCCGGTCTCACCGACAGGTGACACGGAACCGTATTTCGCCACGCCGTCAACGGTGTAACGCAGGAAGACATCGCTGCCTGAAAGCACCGCGTCTGTAACATTCTGTGAAATATTGATGTCTGTAATGTTTTTCTGTATGATATCTGCCTGTGGATGGTAGAGGAATGTCCCGCTTCCGGATATCAGCAGCATATAGCCGTTGCGTCCGATTTTGTATGTGCTCATGATGTCTGTCATATGCGCAAGGGAGATATCTATACCTACTGCGCCGATAGCAGTGCCGGCATCGTCATAAACGGGGGATACTGCGCTCAGTATCATTTTTCCGGTTGAGGAATCAACATACGGCTCTGTCAGAATCGTGCTGCGCAGATCAATGCATTTGTACCATTCGCGCGTCGTGACATCCCAGCCTTCCCCGGATGTATATCCGTCTGACTGTGTCAGGACGCTTGCGTCAAGGTCGGAAATCCATACGGACATCGTATTTTCGGGATCAGTGTTTGCAATGTTTACGAGATTTGTCTTGACAGTGTCCATCTTGTCCGCCTGCAGAATATCATCGCCGGCTCCCGTCTGCAGCATGACATCCTTTATTTCGGGATTGACAGCAAGCAGTTCGACACTCCTGATATATTGTTCCAGAAATCCGGTCAGCTGCCTGGCAGCGGCGCTTGACTCCAGCGTCAGTTCGGTTTCCCTGGATGTCATGATTGTCCAGCTGACCATGACGATGGCGACGATGGCGACAATCAGGAACACGAGAATCACGCTTTTGCCAATCTGCTTCATGATTTCGTCCGCAATTCGTTTTCTTGGTTTGGTGGTTTGGTTTTGTGTGCTCATTTGGATCCCCCCTTTGGTATATTTGCATAACAAAATCGTTTTGTTGTTTTTTGTTATGTGTATTCTTTATATATTGTAGCTCTATTTTCTGACAAATACAAGGAAAAGTTATCGTTTTATGGCTTCGGCGGTTTTATGCATATTTTTATCTTATAATTTGTTGATTAAATTTATTTTTCATGATACCATATAGCATATATTTGTGGACAAACAATGAAATGATTACGAGGGAGGAAATGGAATGGACATGAAAAGCGGGCTTTTCGGCGAGAGGGTAATTGTCATTGATTTTGGCGGCCAATACAACCAGCTTGTGGCAAGGCGTGTCAGGGAGTGCAATGTATATTGTGAGATTTATTCCTATAAGACGGACATTGGACAGATTAAGGAGATGGCGCCTAAGGGTATTATTCTGACAGGTGGCCCTAACAGTTGTTATGAGGAAAATGCCCCCACGTATGCGAAGGAGCTTTTTGAGCTGGGAATTCCTGTGCTGGGACTTTGCTATGGCGCCCAGCTGATGATGCATATACTTGGCGGCAGGGTGGAAAAGGCTCCGGTAAAGGAATATGGCAAGACGGAGGTCAGTGTGGACAGTGACAGTCCGTTGTTTGCAGATGTCTCTGCGAAAACAATATGCTGGATGAGCCATAATGATTATATTTCACAGACTGCGCCGGGATTTCAGGTCATTGCGCACACAGCGGACTGTCCGGTGGCGGCGGCACAGCATACGGATAAAAATCTGTATGCGATTCAATTCCATCCTGAGGTATTGCATACCATGGAGGGAACGAAAATGATTTACAACTTTGTGCGCGGCGTTTGCGGGTGTGCGGGTACATGGCGGATGGATTCGTTTGTGGAGGAGACTGTGAACCGGATTCGCGAACGGGTTGGCGGCGGCAAGGTGCTGCTTGCGCTGTCCGGCGGCGTGGATTCTTCGGTCGCGGCAGGTCTGCTGTCGCGTGCAATCGGAAACCAGCTTACCTGTGTCTTTGTGGACCACGGTCTTCTGCGCAAAAATGAGGGGGACGAGGTTGAGGCTGTCTTTGGCACGAATGGGGACTTTGACCTCAATTTCATCCGTGTCAATGCGCAGGAGCGGTATTATGCGAAGCTTGCGGGCGTGACGGACCCAGAGGCGAAGCGCAAAATTATCGGTGAAGAGTTTATCCGCGTGTTTGAGGAAGAGGCGAAGAAGATTGGTGCCGTGGATTTCCTTGCGCAGGGCACGATTTATCCCGATGTGGTGGAGAGCGGGCTTGGCGGCGAGTCGGCTGTCATTAAATCCCATCACAACGTCGGGGGACTGCCGGATTTTGTTGATTTCAAGGAAATTATTGAACCGTTGCGTGATTTGTTTAAGGATGAGGTGCGCAAGGCGGGACTGGAACTGGGAATTCCGGAAAATCTTGTGTTTCGCCAGCCGTTTCCGGGACCGGGGCTCGGGATCCGGATTATTGGTGAAGTGACTGCCGAGAAGGTGCGGATTGTGCAGGACGCGGATGCGATTTACCGGGAAGAGATTGCGAAGGCAGGACTGGACAGAAGTGTCGGGCAGTATTTTGCGGCTTTGACGAATATGCGGTCTGTGGGCGTCATGGGGGATGAGCGGACTTATGATTATGCGGTGGCGCTTAGGGCTGTGAATACGGTTGACTTTATGACTGCGGAGGCAGCGGAGATTCCGTTTGCGGTGCTGCAGACGGTGATGAGCCGGATTATTAATGAGGTGCGGGGGGTTAATCGGGTGTTTTATGATTTGACTAGTAAGCCGCCGGGGACGATTGAGTTCGAATAGTCGGAGGTGAGCCGCGGAGCCAGTAAAATCAAGGCTTTGCGGCTTTTTTTCTCTTTTTATTGCATTACGATTGCATTTTTTATTTCACTTCCTTGTGATAAGCTGCGGTGTGCTGGTTGCTGGTATAGTCTGCAACGCTCTGGGTGGCAGGCGTATACTGAAGCACCCCGGTCAGCTTGTTGGCAACTTCAAGATTGGTGTTGGGATACAGATGACCATAGGTTCCAAGGGTTGTCTGTATTTTTTCATGCCCCAGACGCTCTTTGATCAACAGGGGATTCTCGCCCATGCTGATGAGCAGGGAGACATGGGAATGCCTCAGCGCATGGATTTTGATGCGGTGTACGCCGGCCAATTCCGCAAGTTTTTCCAATGCCCGTGGAAGGGTATGCTTGCTTGTGGGTATGCCGTTGTAGCTTAATACATAGTCGCAGCTTTTCAACACTTTCTTCTGGACATCCTGCCATGCCTTCAGTTCCCTTATGGTATCAGCGTCAACGTAAATGGTGCGGACGCTCGCCTGCGTTTTCGGTTCCACGGGTTTGAAATCGTCCATTGACTTATAATACATGGTCTTGGTAATGCTCAACAGACCTGTATCAAAATCAATATCCGACCACAGCAGCGCCGCAGCCTCACCGATCCGCATCCCGGTCATAAACAGCACCCAGAAGGAGATAAAGAGGTAATGCTCATAATAATCGCCCTTGTAGAGCAGGGAGATTACCTTCTGAAATTCCTCCAGTGTCCAGAAATCCACCTGTGTCTTTTTGGACTTGATGTTCCCGATCATCCTTGACGGATTCTTTTTGGCTATTCCCAGTACAATCGCCCGGTCAAAG
>DKUL01000032.1:0-189 GCA_002490665.1 Lachnospiraceae bacterium UBA7205
CGAAAGTCTGTTGACATAAGGCTCACGGATAATCCTGTCCAGCAGAAAAGGGGGCAGCTGCGCCCTTTTCCTGCCATCCGGCGAGGACGGGTGCGGGCAGAGCCCGCTAACGAGTCAAGGGACGAGTCCCTTGTGGGGTTTGGGGCAACGCCCCAAGGTCTTATGACCATCAATATTTGCAACTTTCAA
>DKUL01000032.1:512-3824 GCA_002490665.1 Lachnospiraceae bacterium UBA7205
TTCATAAATTATTTGACACTACCCTTTTTAATTGTATACTATGCCATACTCAAAGTAGTAAGGTAATGTATATTCTTGGACTATTGTTTAAGGATATAATGAAGGCATCAAAGGTATTAATTGCGAAAAAATAATTTTGACGCCTTCATTACGCAGTCTATTAATAATCTTCCTAATCAAAACAGAAAAAGCTGCTATTCTCTGTTGTGGTTCTTTCTGCACTTTGGGTATTCGCATATTCTCCGAATTTGCTTTAAGTCACCAAATTGACTTAGCAAAGCCAAATGAGAATATCGGAGTTACCCAAGCATCAGAAAGAACCTCTGTTGTCAAGAAGTAGTCATTTCAATTTTTCTACTTTGTGTAACTGCATCGTGTGCCATTTACTTTGTTTTTACACTGTTTTTCAAATAATTTGTACTTATGCTCCTCCTTTTTTTCCGATTCCAAGGAAGGTTCTACATTGTGGCAAAAATCACAGACATTTCTGATATATACTTTTTCCTTATAACAATAGGTAGAGTCATTACTAATTTTCTCTTGTACTATGGATTTTCCCTCTTGTACTCTATATTGGTGTTCACGGCCATTAATACAATTGGTGCTTAATGGCATAATGCCATCTTTTGCAAGATATGCTTTTCCATCGATACCAAAATATACAGTATAATCTCCGTCATCAAAGGATAATATATCCCCCTCTTTAAGCCCTATATCAGTAGGTTCTGAGTGTGCAGATGTAGAAAATCCTGCACAAAATACAGTAGAAACTAAGTCAGTACCACCAGCCCTGCTGGTGGTTTGAGTTAGCCCTCCTGGGGCAAAATTTGTGCTTCCGCCTAAAGGCGGTCTGACAAACCTTTCCTCTGTTACTGGTGGCCGCTTAAAAGCGGCTCTCTGTTGCTATTTTTCGGAATCTGCTTCTTGCCGATCCCTCTCATACTGTTCTTCTATATATCTCTTTATTGTTGCTTCATTTACATTACCGACCGTTTCGCAGTAATATCCTCTTGCCCAAAAGTGACGGTTATATCTCTCTCGATACTCCGGATGCTTGTCAAATATCATAAGTGCGCTTTTCCCTTTTATTCGGCCTACGGCCTTTGACACACTTTGTTTTGGCGGAATTGATACATACATATGTACATGATCCGGCAACGTTGCTGCCTTTAGTATCTCCACTCCCTCCATTTTGCATACTTTCCCTAATATTTCTCCTACTTCCTTCCGCAATGTTCCAAACATCACTTTTCTGCGATATTTTGGAATAAATACAATATGGTACGTGCAATTATAACGACTATGTGCTAAACTTTGATTATCCATGGATACCTCCGTTGTATTTGATGTGGTTTGCCAGACCTACATTTATTATACAACGGAGGTTTTATTTCGGTACTCCGCTCACCGCTTCATGCGTCTGGTAGTCTCCCCAGCTCTGCTGGGGGATTTATAACTGTTTCATTAAACATGTTCCAAGAAATCTTTTAATTTTTTTCATGATTTTACTCCTTTAAAATAGCTGAATATTGATTGTTGTTTATATGTATCTCATAATCATTTCCTTCTATTTCCATGATGGTGCCATCAGAAAAACTATCCGAAGGAAGTCTTTCATAGGAAATCGGGTCAATTGGTATAAAAATACGATTTTCAGACGTATCTATAAGCTTAACAGCTTCATAATATCCTGCTGTAAAAACCGTTTGACCATCTAAAATATAATCCTCTGAAAGATAATAATAATTGTCTCCTTTGCCGTAGGGCTGCATATTGGGAGCATTAAACACTGATTCCTGTTCGTTGCCAGCTTGTGCAGAAGTGGCAAACGCTGTTACGATTCCGCCAACAATAAGACATGCGGCAGTAAATGACAGCATTGTTGCTTTTTTCGTTTTCATGATTGCTGTAATCCTTTCCTCAATTGCGTTTTGGCTGAAATTGTTGCAAAAGGGCAACACACCATTTTGTTTTTCTTCCATGTTAATTAGTATCAGTGAGTAAACCGTTTTCGATTTTTCGCCAAATTGTCTTACAACACGCTCATCACAGGTTAATTCAACATCTCGGTTAAAAAGTATATACATTACCCATACAAAAGGATTGAACCAGTGAATGCAAAGTACAATTGTTGCAATTATTTTTTTTAGGGCATCCAAATGACAAATATGCATATACTCGTGTGAAAGAATATATTGCAGTTGCTTTGTATTATTCCAGTCCGTTTTCTTTGGCATTAATATCACAGGCTGAAAAATACCGTAAGTTAAGGGTGTTAAAATTCTGTCTGACTGCCTAACAGAAATGGAACGCTTTATAGAACGTTCTTTTAGCCATTGTTCCACATAATCAACGCTTACAGGCAATGATGTTTGAAATTCAATCCGGCAGTGAAGATAAGTAATTGTAAAAAACAATGTGAAAATTATCATTCCAATACACCAGATAATAAACAGTATAGAATGAGAGAATATCACATCTGTTGATAATTTCTCCAAATTCGGTGTAGTGGCATCTTGTCCTTGTATCCAGGCGGAGATTACAGTATTCGCATCTGTTCCCCCAAATGTGGAATAAGTCATTACCTGACTGATTAGCGTATGGATACTAAACATAAATGGAATGGAAAATGGAATAAGCAATCTGAAAAAGGCAATTTCCCATAAAATAAGAAATGTTTTTTTCGGAATTTTGTTAATCAGTACTGCCCGAACAATTACAACTGCAATTATAAAAATCGCCCCAGAAAAACTCATATACAATAAGCTCATATCTGCCACCTCATCCCAAATCCTCTACAATCTGCTTTAGCTTTTGAATCTGTTCAACAGAAAGTTTTTTTCTGCTAATCAGAGCAGCAAACAGTTTATCGATAGAGCCATCATAGATTTTGTCAATCAATTCATTGGTTTCGGTTTCCTGTACCTGCTCCTTTGGAATAAGAGCATGACACATAAAATGTGGTTCAGAACGTTCAATAGCTCCCTTTTTGATACACCTTTTAATCAGTGTATAGGTTGTGTTCATGTTCCAACCAACTTCTGCATTAAGAACATCGGATATGTGCTTTGCAGTAGTATCACCCTCACGCCAGAGTACATCCATTACTTTTAACTCCGAGTCGAAAAGTTTAACGCCCATTGATGAATACCTCCTTTCATAGAATATCACAAGACCACAGTAGTGTGATTTAATTATAAACTACCACAGTCTTGTAAGAATGTCAATACCTTAAAATCAGTTTTTTGGAATGTATAAATTATATAGTAACTGTTCAGTGACAAGCGGAAATTCATTAAAATGTGCTTATAA
>DKUL01000032.1:4130-25090 GCA_002490665.1 Lachnospiraceae bacterium UBA7205
TTATAAGCACATTTTAATGAATTTTTATTTAGTGGATACGCCACAATGGGGAAATACGTAATATTTTCGAAGTCGTTTCGGAACAGTTACGATAATTTCTTTTTTCAACATTATGAAAAATACGTCAAAATTGTTTTCTTTGTAATTTTTAGATTCTATTAGTAGTTTATTATGTCATGATGTTTCGATGTATTTATTAGTTGTTATGTATGGCGGGCATATTTGTAAGCGTGGATTGTTGATTAGTATCTTTAATTGTATGAAACTTCATAAACAAAGCCATACAAAATCAGACGGCGGAGGAAAGCGGATTTACTTTTCATGCCGGAGATTTTTACTTTCTGCTCCAGTATGTACTGCTCGTCATCACTCAGGTATAGTTTCAGCTCGTTTTTGCGTTCTCTGTTTGCCATTTTTATGTCCTTTCTGTAATGGGATTATGAAAGAATTTTACACTGTCTTCTATCCCGTTACGGGGGATATTCGTGCAAAAAAATGAGTGAAAAAATCAGAAATTCCGTCAGGACATTTTGAGATTCTTGAACGCAGATGGGGGTAAACGCACTGGAACAGTGCGTTAGGGGGAAACTTCCCCCTACAAGCAATTTTTTCAAGTTCTCGTCTTTGGGGAAATTGGAAAAATTCAGCCTGTGAGGGAACACAGGCAGTGCTTGCTATTCTTCTACCGACTTTGTTTTGCAAATCGGATAAATACGGCATTCCTTTATGAAAAAGTCGGTATAACTTTTTCCAGCCATTGAAAAAATAAAAGATTTTTTCTTATGGAAGGTGTCGGGAAACATCAGAACTCACTCTCGCAGGAACAACTGGAATGCTTGGAGAAAGTTGCTGTTTCATGTGCGGCAGAGGACAGGGAAACCATTCTGTCAACCATACATGAATTTGGACCGTACTGTGGGGAACATACATAAAAAATGATTGCCATTCTTATAAAGCATATAAAAGATTTAATGAATGTTTTTATATGTTTTCAGGGCTGGCAATCCTAAAGAATTTTCAAGCTGGAAATGAAAGGGGCATGGGCATGGATACGGCACACCGCAGAATGGAAATCATTAGCATTTTATCCGTCAAAGGACATTCGAAGAAACTGAAGTTAATTTTCTGTTGCCCTAATTCAAAAAATTCGTTATAATATTTATTGTTTGGCATAGTTACATTATAACATGTAACGGAGAAAGATGGTTGTCGTTAGCCATCCTTTTTCTCTTTTTATGTAAAAATTTCAGAGGCAGTTGTGATTCGCATGAATCACAACTGCCTCTGTTTGGGACTACCTATTTCCCGACAGCCCCTGACTGACAACTGAATATGGATAATCCTGCAAGACGTATGAAACAGCCGAGCT
Organism: Lachnospiraceae bacterium UBA7205; assembly: GCA_002490665.1. Classification (GTDB taxonomy): domain Bacteria; phylum Bacillota; class Clostridia; order Lachnospirales; family Lachnospiraceae; genus COE1. The sequence goes on from DKUL01000032.1 coordinate 5,500, forward strand.
GTGCCGAAACACGCCATGACTGCCTGTGCCGAACAGGCATGAGCGAAAAATGTTTCAGAGTAAACAAGGTGTGGGAACCTTGCGCCATGACACTGTTTCCTGATAATGATACTTCCGTAAAACGGTCACGAAGATGATGGTGCGAGTCCAATGTGAGCTTATTCCCATAAGCTACTTGCAAGATATAAATGTATTGAATTGTTTTTTATGGATTTTTAAATGGAATTATGCAGGCTGGCATGATACAATGTAGTTGTTTGACTTTTGATAAAATGAATTGGATAAGGAGCAGCTACAATGGATAAGAAAGTTGATATAATAAAGGACGCTGACGGTAAAAGCATTGTGGTCATCAATGACCTGCGTTTCAAGGGAAGAAGGAGCGTGGACTGGAATGTTGTTGAGGACTGTCTGAAAGAGTATATCGGTCAGTGTGCAGAATTACGGAAACATCAGACGTGGTGTACATAGGTGCGGATTTCCCAGACGAGTTTGCACATTCCAAAGACACAAAGGAACTAAGGGGCGCAAATATGTATGCAAAGGCAAATTCTTCAGGAATTATTAAAGAGATGATTGAGATTGCCACAAATAAAACATTTGCGGAAAATTATGCACAGAAGCATAACACAGATGCAAAATTCGGATGGTACAGATATGATACACGTTTTGCAATCCCTGTTTATGATGATGCGGGTGAACTGGTCAGGTACAATGTTTTTAAGTCAAGGATACTGGTGCGCCATGCAAAAGACGGAAAACTGTATCTGTATGATATTTTAAGGACAAAAAAAGAAACGAGCAAGCCGCTTGAGCAATAGCTGTACGGTTGAAAAACTCATTTCTCTTTATAAGCCATATTTTAAAGGCATACGGCAGTTTTGTCAAGGGTAAAAATTTTATATTGAAATGGGACCTGTCGATCTTATTGAAGTTGACAAGAGTGAATATATTCGAACAGAGGATGTACATGATATTTTAGAATATGATTCTGCTCCAAGAACATGGGAACAGGTTATTGTTGAGGATATTATTGTTCCTATAGCGAGAGAAGCGATAGAGCAACTTCTTGATATCGGTTTTCAGCGTTTGGATGTCTGGATGGAAGAAAAGGCTGTTCCGACTGCTAAACAAAAAGCTAAGAAAGCAGGGAAAGATATATCTATTTTCTTTTCTGCCATGAAATCAGCTATAAAAGGTGAGCAGCCAAAAGCATTACAAATCATCGAGGCAGAAAAGAAAAAGAACAATAATTCTGTTCAGGTTGTGGATACCGTTGATTCAAAACAAAATGAAAAGGAATCAAGAGAAAAGGTAGAAATAACACAGGCAGAATTTGAACAGCTGGTTGCGTTAACAAAAAAGAAGTGCTGTTACGCTTGTTGGTTGCATTAATCTTCTTAAGAATTCAGCTATATCGGATATGGATGAAACCCAGAAGATTAAATTTGAAAAGCAACTAAAAGAACTTACTACAGAAGATTTAATGACAGAAATAAATCTGTTGCTTGAAGATAAGAATAAAGGAATACTGGATTCTGCTTCCTATGCGATATTATCTGCGTTCCGTGATGGCGAATTTATTATCGAAGGAAAAAGAGTACCTATCGAAAGGTGTGTTAACAATGGCGAATAAGTATATTGAAATAGACGAAAGCAAATGGGATAGAGCAATGCATTGTGCAGTTTTTAGAAACAGTGTAGAGCCAGCTTTTTGTGTTACTTTTGAAGCAGATGTTACTGGGTTAAAAAAATATGCAAAGGAAAATAATCTTTCATTTACATTGGCAATGGTATATTCTATTTGTAAATGTGCTAATCAAATTGAGGCTTTTAGATATCGATTTGTAGATGGAAAGATTGTTTTGTTTGAAAAAATTGATACGGCATTTACATATTTGAATAAAGAAACAAATCTGTTTAAAGTAGTAAACGTGCCTATGATGGATGATTTAAAAGTGTATTGTATAAATGCAAAGAAGACTGCAGATGAACAGGAGGCTTACTTTATGGGTCCACTTGGGAATGATGTTTTTCAATGTTCACCAATGCCTTGGATAACATATACACATATTTCTCATACCAATTCTGGTAAAAAAGATAATGCAACTCCTCTATTTGATTGGGGTAAGTATTATGAGAAAGAAGGTAGATTGATAATGCCTGTTTCAGTTCAGGCACACCATTCGTTTGTTGATGGAATCCATATTGGCGATTTTGTGGATACATTAGAAAAATATCTTGGTAGTTTTTAGTGGCATTTTAGAACAGGAGAATTTTATGATTAAGGTACTATTCATCTGCCACGGCAGAACCATATACAAATAAACGGTATGCTGCTACAGAAAGATAAAAAGTTTTCCGCTTTAAGGGAAAGGCGGAAAATAAAGGTTGCGGAATGGTTATATGAGGGATTCAGACAGGTTTCCGAACCAGCAGGGGAATGAAAAAACGAATTAAACGTGGTACACCATAATATACTCTTCTTCGTTCTCCCCGACAATCTCGAAACCAATTTTTAAATAAAGTTTTACCGCATAATTGGCCTTTTGAACGGAAAGAGAAACTCGGCTGTACCCATGTGATTTAAGCAGGGTAAGAATTTCTTTCATCATGGCGGTTCCGATGCCAAGGCCCTGGTATTCTTTATAAAGGGAAATTGCAAGGGAGGGCGTTTCATTGTCGATATGTCCGTAATCGTCCATAATGCGAACCCATACAGCACCGACAATTTTGCCGTCAGCTTCTGCCATTAATCCCCAATCATCTCTTGATTCCCCGAAATGTTCAACATAAACCTGTAATTCGGGAGATGTAATAATGTTTTTCGGCGGAGGCTCAACACCCTCCGGAATAAAGATTGCTTCATATAGAAAATTGTCCAGTAACGGATATTCCTGTTTTTGTATTTCACGTATCGTATAGTCCATTGTTGACCGCTCCATTCTGTGTTTTTCATATAGTAGCATAATTCAGATAAAACAGCAACAAAAAGAGTATCAGAAATGCTGTTATGGAAAGTTAAGAATGTTGATTCGAAAGTATGGTTATAAATTATGATGAAGAATTAGCTGAGTAAGGAGAAATACAAAATTTGATTAAGCAGGGACATTTTATAGTTATTTTAGATTCATTGTTTTCATTGTGCATATTTTAGAGATTTCTTAGAGATATTTATGATACAATTCCAATGTACAAAAAATGAGCGCATATATGAAGGGCTATTGTGAAAAATAAATTTTTCACAGGGCAAATTTGTGCTTACGCCCAAATTCGCAGACTTTGGCAAGAATGGAGGAGTGTTATGAGAAAGAAATCAATATGCATGAAAACAGCGGCTCTGCTTACCGCGGCAGCAGTCGGCATCACGGCAGCAGGCTGCGGTGCAAAGGAACAGACTACCAGTAATGGGAATACAAAGGAATCAGGCGCGGCAGCCGAGACAGGCACAACAGCCGAAAGTGCCACCCAGTCCGGACAGGATGATGAGACGGACGGCAGTGGAATGGGGCGCTATGTGGAGACAACGGTCTATGAGGTTGAAAAACTTTATGACAGGGTGGTGCAGCAGATTTTCAGTGATGGACAGATGGTATTTCTGAATAGTCTGACAAAGCAGCAGATTGTGTCGAAGGATGACGGTGCGACATGGAACGCTGAGACAGACGAGGCTTTTTCCGCTTTTATAGAAGAGCATTATCCGGTGGCGTCAGCCATTGCAAAGGATGGAACGATAGCCATCGTCAGTATGGATAAGATAGAAGGGACAGAGGACGAGTATGATTATAACCTCTACATTTTCAATACGGACGGAACAACAAAGCAGATTGAGATTGAGCTGCCAGATGCGGATTCAAACCTGAGGACGCTGGCATTTGACGAGCAGGGGACATTGTATGCGTTCGCGTCAAGGTGCAAAAATATTTACAAGGTGGATGTCAGCGCGGGAACAGCGGAAAAGTTCCTGACGCTCGACGATACCACGGACTTGATGGAATGCAGGGACGGTATTCTGATGTGTATGACCTTCGAGAAGATTTTTCTCTATGATTTGGAAAAGAAGAGCTTTCTTGAGGATGAGGTGCTTGACAGCTTTGTTGATGATACCTATAATGGGCTGTCATGGACGGGAAGTGGTTATACGGCATATGCTTTTCTGGGTGCGGACAAAACGATTTATGTTGCAGGGGACAAGGGACTGCACCGCCATGTCATCGGCGGGGGCGCAGTGGAGCAGGTGATTGACGCCAGCCTGTCCTCCCTTGGAGACCCGACGAACAGCATAATGGCGATGACCATGAATGACAGGAATGAGTTTTTTGCAGTGTATAACAACGGAAAAATCGTGAAATTTGCCTATGATGCGACCGTGCCCTCCGTTCCAAACGACAAGATTACGGTCTATAGCCTGACGGAGGATGATCTGGTGAAACAGACGATTTCGGCATACCAGACACAGTATCCGGAAATGTTCATAGAGTACCAGATTGGCATGGATGAGGGCGGCATTACGAGGGAGGATGCGCTCAAAAAATTAAACACGCAGCTTTTAAGCGGAAGTGGTCCTGACATTCTCATGCTGGACGGCATCAATATTGATACCTATGCGGAAAAGGGCGTGCTGATGGATTTGTCTGATATTGTCAATGAAACAGACCAGACAGACGGTCTTTACAGAAACCTGATTGAGAACATCCGGACAGATGACAAAATGTACGCTGTTCCGGCAAAGTTCACGATTCCGGTTCTTTTCGGTGATGAAACATATGTGGGCAGTGCGGACGATTACCAGTCGATTGCGGACATGGCAGAGAAGGCAAGGGAGGCATATCCGGACACAAACATTTTGGGTGTGTGCTCGTCAACAGGCATTATGCGGCGGTTTATGCCGGTGTGCGCGCCGACATGGAAGGATGCAGACGGACAGCTTGACCAGGGCAAAGTACGTGCGTTTTTAGAGCAGTCCAAGCGGCTTTATGACGTGGAGATGAACGGCACACCCGAGGAGTATATCCAGCAGTATCAGCAGAACGTAATTGATGCGGACGGAAGAAACTTTGAGGAGGAAAAGTACTTTATGATGACGCAGGACACGTTATACCTGATGCAGGAGGCGCCGTTTGCATATGGGGAATTGGTAGGTGCGTCATCGTACAGGGATATGCTGTCCGTTCCGAGAATTGACGGTCTGGAAGACACATTGATGAAACTGATGAGCGGGCAGTGTGACAATGTCTATCATCCTATGTCAATTGCCGGCATCAACTCCGCGACCCAAAATGCAGATGCGGCAAAACAATTTGTGCGCATGATGCTTGGAGCGACAGTCCAGGAAGAGATGCAGTTTGGCATTCCGGTGAATAAAAAGGCGCTGCCGACACATTTTGCCTATGACGAGAGTGAACTTGGCGATGACGGTGGACAGTACTATATGGGCTTCTCGACGAGGGACGGCAAAAGCTTTGACTATACGATTTATCCGGTAAAACAGGACGGAATTGACAAGCTGGAATCGTGGATTGCACAGCTCGACACGCCCTATCTGAGCGATACCGTGCTCGAAGCCGCAGTCTATGCGGAGGGTGCAAAGTACCTTGAGGGCACGCAGGACATTGACGCGGCAGTAAAGGCGATTGTGGACAGCGTGGAGATTTATCTGTACGAATAAAGATTTTTTACAAACCAGAGGTGCAGGATAATGCGAAAATCATTGTCCTGCACCTCTTTTAGAGATTCTTTAGATAAAGACATGCTACAATACTCTTGCAAGGGATAATAGGCTTTTTTCCTTTGTGTATCATTGACATAGCAGGTGTGAGGAATATGAAAAAAAAGAAGAAGCGGAAAGAATGGATGTATTTTATGGGCTTTATCGGCGTAAGCCTTGCCGGGGTGCTGGTCTTCGTATTGATACCGTTTGCGGACGTGGTGCGGCGCTCCTTTATGACAGTCATGTCAGGAGAGTTTGCGGGGCTGAACAACTATAAAACGGTGATTCATAATCAGGCGTTCCGGCTTGCGGTAAAGAACACGCTTCATTTTGTGGGCGTGGCGATACCGCTGCTGGTGGTGATAGGACTGGCTGCCGCCCTTGTGCTCAGCAGGATACGTGACATCAGTGTCATAAAAAGCCTGTACCTGTTTCCGCTGGCAATGCCGACGGCAACCGTGGTGATTGTGTGGAGAATGTTCTTTTACAGGCAGGACTTTGAAAGCCTTGTCGTCAGCTATCTCTGGAAAAATACAGGCTACACAATTGTGCTGTGGCTTGCGGGAATCGCGGGCATCCCGAATGAACTGATTGAGGCATCAAGGGTGGATGGCGCAAACAGGTTCCAGTGCCTGATTTTTGTGAAGCTGCCCTGCCTGAAAGGCAGTGTTTACACGATTGTGATTTTGTCGTTCTTAAATTCCATGAAAATCTACAGGGAAGCGTACCTTGTCGGCGGTTCGTATCCGAATAAGGACATTTATCTTTTGCAGCATACATTTAACAACTGGTACGTGAACCTTGAGTTTGACAAGATGGCGGCGGCAAGCGTGCTGGTGGCGATGGTGCTGTTTGTGTTTATTTTACTGTTTCAGTATTATAGTCAACGGTAAAAGGTAGGAGATTTGAAGTGAGGGTAAGAAAATTTCTCCGTATGGCATCGGAGGCAGTGACGAAATTAATATTTATAGCAGCAGGCATTGTAATCTGCGCGCCGGTGTTTCTTGTGGTGACAGGTTCTGTTATGGGGAAAGGCGATTTGTACGAATGTCTTGCCCCTGTGTTTGAGCATGGGACGGGATTTGTGTCGTGGAAGCTGATACCCCAGTATCCTACCATGGAGAACTATATCCGTCTGCTCTTTTATTCGCCGGAATTCTTCGTGCTGTTCTGGAACTCGGTGAAAATGGTGGGGCTGATTCTGCTGGGGCAGATGGCCGTGGGCGTACCTGCGGCATGGGCATTTGCAACATACGAGGTCAGGGGGAAAAATGTACTTTTTACCATTTACGTCGTGCTGATGCTCCTGCCCTTTCAGGTGACGATGCTGTCAAGCTATCTGACGCTTGACAGGCTGTCGCTATTGGATACCCACTGGGCAGTCATCCTGCCTGCGGTGTTCAGCACATTTCCGATTTTTATCATCTACGGCGGATTTCGCGCGATTCCCAAATCGCTGATTGAGGCGGCGCGGATTGACGGGGCAGGGGAAGTCTATATCTTTTTCATGGCAGGCATAGGGCTTGGAAAAGGAGGAATCCTCTCTGCGCTGGTGCTCGGATTTCTGGAATACTGGAACATGATTGAGCAGCCGTTTGCATTTCTGGAGGATAAGACGCTGTGGCCGTTGTCGCTGTATTTGCCTGAAATCAGCTGGACGCAGGCGGGATTTGCGTTTGCGGCATCCGTGGTGATGCTGATACCGGCAATCTTCGTGTTTGTCATGGGGCAGGATTATCTGGAACAGGGAATTATCTATTCCGGATTAAAAGGCTAGTGTGAGAAGAACTTCTAGCCACTCGCAGCAATGGCTGCTTTGTGGAGAAGTTCTATGTCTCACACAGGAGAATGCCCAAAATGCGGGCATTCTCCGCACTGATTTGAGATTCCGCAGAGCGGAATCATGTTGTATGGAGGGTTCGTATGATGGAAAGAGATGAGGAGAAGCTCTTTATCCGCAGGCGGATGGAGAAGTGGATGAAGATATTTTTGGTTTTTCTGGCATTTGTGTGGCTGTGTACGATTATTTCAAAGAGTATCTATGTGTCAGGTCTGCCGATGGTCAGGACAGATACGGCTTCCAAAAAATATGTGGAGCATCTTGTCAGGACGGACGGAATTGTGACAGCGGGCGGCGAGATTGCCGTCAATACACAGGCAGGGCTGCGGGTGGACAGGATTGATGTCCGGCAGGGCGATGCGGTCAAGGCAGGGGATGTTCTCTTCACAATTGACACGGTTGATATTGCGGAGCTGATTAGCGCGAAGGAGGCGGAGCTTTCCAAGCTTCAGTGCAATCTCGCAGACTGGCAGACCAATGCGGTGATTGATGCGCAGAAAAAGGAAGTGGCAATCCTCTGGGCGAAGGAGGACTACGAGACGGCAGATAAGGAGACGGCGGTAGCGAAGGAGCGCGCGAAGGAAGCGCTGGAAAAGGCGGAGGCAGCGCTCGGAAGACATCTTGCGGATACAGTGCCCTACACGGCGGACAATGCCCGGCGCAATGCGTGGGACGCATATCATGACTGGGTGAACAAAGGATACAGCATTGCGGACAAGATTACGGCAAAGGAGCGGGAGATTCAGGATTTGGAAGAACAGCTTGCCGAGCTGGAGAGCCGTATTGCAAAGGGGACTGATACAGGAAATACGATAAGCGGGAGCGCCGGCAGTTTTGCAGAGGACAATACAGACAGCGCAGACAATGCTGGAAATACAGGCACGAATGACAGTTCCGCCGGCGCGGATAGTACAGAAACAGATAGCAGCACAGATGTCGGCGATTCCGCACAGAACATGGAAGAAAATCAAAGCCCAAATCCGGCAGATGAGGAAAAGCGGACAGAGCTGATAAATAAGATAAAGAAGGCAAACGAAGAACTGCTCGCCCTGCGTGACCAGCTGACAAGGCACGAGCGAAATGCAGTCACACAGCCCGATTATTCAGCCGAGGAAGCCGAATATGATACATGGCAGAATACCAGACGCACCCTTGAGGAGAACGTACAGCACGCGAAGGAAAGCTATAACGACGCAAGCTATACGCGCGAGGTGACACTGCGCCAGAAGCTGCGGGATATCGCCAGCGCAGAGGTCACGTCAAGGGCGGACTCCACAGCCGAACTCTACGAACTGGACATCAGACAGGCACAGAAACAGGTTGAAAGGCTTCAGGCAATCAGACAGCAAAAAGGAGAAATCAGGGCTGAAAATGACGGGATTGTTTCAAGGATTCAGATTGAAGTCGGCGGCAGGACATCAGACACGGCGGCGCTTCTTTTGACAGATGCACGAAGACCCTGCCAGTTCAAATTCAGTATCACAAAAGAAGAGGGAAAATATGTGCACCTAAATGACATGGTTGAAGTAAAACTCAATGGACAGACCTCGGCGATGGATGTCACAGTGGATTATTTTACCGAAAATACGCAGGGTGGCTATGACTTGCTCTGTATGCTGCCTGAGAACGTGGGACAGCCCGGATTAAGCGGGACAGTCCAAAAGTCCGTGCAGGGTGAGTATCATGACCTGGCGCTTCCTGTGGAGGCCGTTTTTGAGGATACAGGCGCTTTTTACCTCTATACCCTGAACGAAAAGGAAGGAATCCTCGGCAGTGAGTTCTATGCCGAAAAAATCAAGGTGCAGATAAAAGACAGAAATGACCGCTATGCCGCAATTGAACCCGGCACAATCAGCGCAGACACCAGAGTCATTACATACTCGACCGAGGAACTAAAACAGGGGCAGAGCGTGCGCCCACAGGAGAAGTAATGCGGCGATGGCAAAATTTATTGATAATGCAGGCGCATTTGTGGTAAGATAAAGGAATAAATGAAAAGCTGAGGAGGTGCTTGCATGGACGAGCGTATGAAAAAACAGATGGCATTTGCCTTGGAAATTGACAAGGTGAAAAATATCTTCCGGCAGACCCATTTATCCATGAACGGAAGAAACGAAAACGATGCGGAACATTCCTGGCATATGGCAGTCATGGCATATCTGCTGCGGGAGTACGCAAATGAGGAAATTGACATTGCAAAGGTCATGCTTATGTGTCTGATTCACGACATTGTGGAAATTGACGCAGGGGACACCTACGCATATGACGCAGAGGGGCTGAAAACGCAGAAAGCCAGGGAGGATGCCGCCAAGGAGCGGATATTTTCCATTCTTCCCGAGGAACAGAAAGAAGAATTTACTGCATTGTTTGACGAGTTTGAGGCATATGAAACGCCCGAATCAAAATTTGCGCACGCAATGGATAATCTTCAGCCGCTCATGCTGAATCACAGCAATGGCGGCAGCGACTGGCGCGAACACCAGGTCAAGGCAGAACAGGTCTATCAAAGGCAGGGCAAGACAAAATTAGGGTCCCAGAAGCTGTTTGAGCTGACAGACAGCATCATCCAGGAGAATATTCGAAAGGGAAATCTGTAACCATGGCACTTGAAAACAAATTAGGCATCACAGAATCGGCGGAGCTGGCAAGGGAAGAGGAGCGCATCAGCAAGGCGAAGGCGGTCGAATTATATGAGAAAAAAATCCCCGATGATGAAATAGGGAAATTCACAGGCCTGGCAAAAATACATCAGTATCTTTTTGATGAAATCTATGATTTTGCCGGAGAAGTCAGGACAGTCAACCTTGCAAAGGGGAATTTCCGTTTTGCCCCCGTCATGTATCTGGATGCGGTATTAAAACACATTGACGCCATGCCGCAGTCCACCTTTGACGAAATCATTGAGAAATATGTGGAGATGAACATAGCGCATCCGTTTCGGGAGGGAAACGGAAGAAGCACCAGGATTTGGCTGGACTTTATTTTGCGGAAGGAATTAAAGCATGTCGTGGACTGGGGAACGGTCGACAAGGAAGACTATCTGATGGCAATGGAACGAAGTCCGATTAAGGATGTTGAAATAAAAGTACTGCTGAAAAGCGCGCTCACAGACAAAATCAGGGACAGGGCAGTGTATATGAAAGGGATTGACGCAAGCTATTATTATGAGGGGTACAATACATTCAAGTCTGAAGAACTATATATCCAATAATATTTCACGGCAATAAAGATACGTTTCACGACATTTCAGTATCACAGCGCATCCAGTAGTGCGATAATGGTTGAAAAGGGAGTGGACAAATGCGGATTGCAGTGTGTGATGATGAAAGGGCAGTCAGGGAGCTTTATACAGACAAAATCAGGCAGCTTTATCCGGATGCAGACCTCATCCGATACCAGTCGGGTGAGGAACTGCTTCTGGACGACAGGCGGCCTGATATTTTATTGCTCGACATCCAGATGCCGGGCAGAAACGGAATGGAGACAGCAAGGCAGCTGCGCAGGGACAGCCGGGAAATGGTCATCATTTTTGTCAGCGCCCTGGAGGAGTATGTTTTTCAGGCGTTCGATGTAGGGGCGTTTCATTATCTGGTAAAACCTTTTGACGACAGGAAATTTGCCCAGGTGCTGTCGCGGGCAGTCAGCCAGTACGAGGAAAACAGCAGACAAAAGGCAGCCAGGGACGAGGAAAAGAGCGCCCCCAGTATCATGATAACGAAAGGCGGGGAACATATCACCGTCCGGATTGCGGATATCGTGTATGCGGAGGTCTTTGACAGGAAAGTGATTCTGCACACGATGGATTCTGACATTGAATATTATGGGAAGATGAAGGAACTCGAGAAAGCGGCAGGCAGTGATTTTTACCGTCCCCACAGGGCATACCTCGTGAATTTTCATTTTATCCGGAAATATGACGCTTCGACAATCTATCTGGAAAGGGGACAGGCGCTTATGGCAAAACAGAATTATCACGACTTTGTGAAAAGCTATCTCCGGTTTAACCAGAGGAAGGCGTGAAAAATGACAGACAATGAACTGTTTTTTGGCAGGGTAATGCAGCTGCTGCCGGCTTTGGAGCAGATTTTGCAGGGGTACTGCCTCTGTCGGCTGATGAAGCCGTTTATGGATGGCTATGGAAGAAAAAGGGTATGGTGTATCGGGACAGCATATTTCCTGACAATGCTGCTGCTCTATGCGACAGGTTACCATCCAGGCAGCTCCACCGCAGTCGGTGCAGGAATTTTTGCGGCACTGATTGTCATGTGTCGGGTCGACCGAAGGAATTATGAACAGAAGATATTCCTCTCAATGACGTTTTATTCGCTATGCTGGCTTGCCAGTGCAATAGCGGAAATCCTGTATGACATTCTGTACGACTTTGCCATCCATACGGACTATATGACACAGCAGGATGCGGAGACGTGGGGGGCTTTGTATGTGGCAATATCCTCTCTGTATGTTTTGGTGAAAATTCCAATCATTCTTGCCGGTATCAGGTGTGTTTTGAAAGTCTATGTATATAAATCTGCCAACATGACCAAAAAGGAGCTGTGTATGCTGTCAGCGCCCCTGGTCATGGGAATGGCAGGATTTGAGACCATACATTATTACCGTAACTTCTATATTTTTGAGACAGGTAACAATATCAACGCATATGATGCGCGTTCGGTGTTCTATTACATTGTGTCCATCGCCGTGATTGTGGTTGTAATCGGGCTGTACCAGAACATCAGGGCAAATCAGGAGGAAAAGTTGCGAAATGAGCTGCTTGCCGCACAGATTGACAACATCCGCCGTCATATTGGACAGGTAGAGCTGCTGTATCAGAATATTCGCGGCATCAGGCATGACATGGCAAATCACATTCTGACACTGGAAAGACTTTATGCCGGCAACAAGACGAGTGAGGCGAGGGAGTACGGCACGAACCTGAAAGCTGCCCTTTCCGGGGCGGCAGGCGAAATCAGGAGCGGAAATCCTGTGACGGACGTCATCCTGCTGGAATGGAAACGTGAAGCACAGGAGAAAGAAATACAGTTTTGTTCCGAATTCTATTATCCGACAGGTTCTGGCATCAATGCGTTTGACATCAGTGTGATTCTGAACAACGCGCTTCAGAATGCAGTGGAAAATACGGGGAAGAATGATGATATTTACATTCATTCCTATCGCCGGAACCATGCATACATGATAGAGGTTAGCAACGGATTTTCAGGAAAACTGCACTGGGATTCGGAGAGCGGGCTTCCGGTTACTTCAAAAGCAAAAATGGAAGGACATGGATATGGCTTATCCAATATCCGCAGGGTGGCGGCAAAGTACACAGGGGACATTGCCGTTGACATCAAGGACGGAAGGTTCTGTCTCTGTGTGATGCTGATGATGGAAGTATAATAGCTTACAACAGAAAAAGGCTGTTCCACGGCATTTTGGTTCAGAGCCTGGCTGAAAACGTCGAAAGAATGACTGAGTAGCTGAAAAAATGACTTAGTGTTCGAAAGGAGACGAAAACAATGATGACAGTCAACAGTGGAACAGGAAACAATATGCAGACAGTGCGTTATAACATGAATACGCAGGCAGATTCCGTCAGCAAAAGGATACAGGAGCAGATTACGGATGCGCAGAAGCGGATGCAGGAGCTTTCGGCTGACAAGGATATGACGCTGGAAGACAAGATGAAGAAAAGGCAGGAAATCCAGCAGGAGATTGCAAACCTCAATCAGCAGTTAAGGCAGCACCAGATTGAACAGAGGAAGGAGCAGCAGTCTAAAAACGCATCTGCAAAAGAGAATAATCCGGACAGCCAGAAAACGGATGCGGCAAAGCAGGGAGCGGGATTTTCATCCGCAGGCATGACAGCGATACTTTCCGCCGATTCATCCATGAAGCAGGCGAAGGTGCAGGGCAGCGTGGCGACGCAGATGGAAGGCAGGGCAGGCGTCCTTGAAATTGAGATAAAACAGGATGGCAGCAGGGGCGGTGACACCTCGGCAAAGGAAGCAGAGCTTGCCGAGGCAGAACAGAAGGCAGAGGATGCCACAGGTGCACAGCTCAATACGCTTGCTGAAGCAAACCGGACGATGACAGAAGCGGCGGAGGAAGACAGGGCAGATAATAAGGAAGCAGCGGAACGTGAGGACAATAAACATGCGGACAAAACAGATAAAGATGACCAAAACGCAACTGGAGAACCGGACGAGTTAGAAAAAAATGCCGACATAAAGACGGATGTTTCGTCATTGGAGAATGCAGCGAAAGAAACAGAAGTTCGGCCGGCGGCAAAAAAACATATTGACATGTATCTGTAAAAAAATTAAAGATAATATTTTATTTGCCATTTTCCGACAAAGAGATTATACTAAAGTATACCAATTTTTTTAACGGAGATGACTGCATATGAAAATAGTGGAAAAACAGACTCTGGATGAGGAAAGGGCTTTATATGGAAGCAAGGGCATCATCATAAACGACTGCTCCTTCGACGGTCCGGCTGATGGGGAGAGTGCGGTCAAGGAATCGTCTGACATACAAGTAAACAGATGTTTCTTTAATCTGCGCTACCCATTCTGGCATGTGGATGGTTTGGAGATTCATGACTCGGAAATGACGTCGCTGTGCCGCGCCGCGCTCTGGTATTCAGACCATGTCACGGTCACGGATACAAAGATGCACGGCATCAAGGCATTCCGCGAGTGCCGCGATGTGGCGATTCGCGGCTGTGACATCATATCACCGGAGTTTGGCTGGTCTGTGAAAAACATTGAGATGGATGACACCACTGCGGAGAGCGAATATTTTATGATGCGCTCGGAGAATATCACGTTCAAAAATGTGACACTGAAAGGCAAGTATTCATTCCAGTACATAAAAAACGCGGTATTCGAAAATTGTCATTTTGATACCAAGGATGCATTCTGGCACGGTGAGAATGTCCTTGTGCGAAACAGCGTCGTCAGGGGAAAATACCTGGCATGGTACGCGGACGGACTTACGTTTGAGAACTGTAAAATCATCGGCACACAGCCACTGTGCTACTGCAAAAACCTGAAGCTGGTTGACTGCGAGATGATGGACACAGACCTCTGCTTTGAAAAATCCGAAGTGGAGGCAAGAATCACCACACCGGTCCTCAGCATCAAAAATCCGCTGGCTGGAACGATTACAGTACCCGAAGTCGGGGAGATTATCATGGACGACGAGAATGCCAAGGGAACGGTTCGTATCGAATAAAACGACTTGAAAAAACCGATAAAGTATGCTATGGTTAAGAAAAGCGGAGGTTTTTCTATTTTTTAGGAGGTATTTTGATATGAAGAAATTGTTGGCGATGGGACTTGCCTGCGCAGTAGTGCTTGCTCCGGCTGTTTCCGTTCATGCCGCAGAAGAGGTCGAGACTTGTCATATCGGAGGCTGCAATCTTGGGGAATGCTTTATGGATACGGATGGTGACGGTATCTGTGGAAACCACTATTTTGTAGATGAAGACGGTGATGGAATCTGCGATTTTCACTGCTATTCCGATGTAAATACAGATGGAATCTGTGATTTTTTCGTGGATGCGGATGAGGACGGAATCTGTGACCACTGTCATGACCATGGAAAACCGGTTCCGGCAGATACCCTGGATGGCGCCGTAAATACTACGGCAGCACCCAATACAGCCACAGTCACTTATGCAGCGCCTGCACCTACAGTGACATACACTGCACCAGCCGTTACATATGATTCCAATTATTATTATGGCTGTCATGGCAGCAGACATCACAGAAGCGGGCATCACGGACACTGCTGGTAAATATTTCTGATAAGACAGAGGGCACGAACTCTGTAAAAACGTAACAGGACGTTATAGGCGTTACTGTGACGTGTAACTGTCAACACTGGCTCGATAAGGAGGATAACATGCAGAATAATAAAAACAACCTACAGAATTTAATAACTGACAGGCAGGGTGTGGTTCTCCTCAGGGCGTTATGCGGGATGGGCACGGTGTATTTGTGCCGTTCTGGAAGAGTATTTTTGTATTAATTCGTATTTGTACGAAATCTCAAGCTTTTTTTGGAAAAAACACCTTTATCGAGGTGTTTTTTTTCTGCCCCCGGATGAACTGTTACATACTTTTCGCAAAGAAAAGGACTGCCATTGCAAATAAAAGTAAATGTTGAAAGGAAATGAGATTTTATGATTACAATATACGGAAAATACACAAATGCAATTGTTTACACAACAGAAAATGAGCAGTACGCGATGGATGATTACGCGCGCAGACAGCTTCAGATGATATGCGACCATCCAAGCGCCGCAGGCAGTAAGATACGCGTGATGCCCGATGTGCATCCCGGAAAGGTGGGGACAATCGGACTGACCATGACAGTGGGGGATTCCCTGATGCCGAATCTGGTCGGCGTTGATATCGGCTGCGGCATGACACTCGCCAGAGTGAAGGCAAAGCATCTCGAGTGCCAGAAGCTGGACACTGTAATCCGCGACAATGTGCCCGTTGGCGGTGCAGTCAGGAAGACGTGCCATAAACTGAGTGACAGGGCAGCGCTTCGCAGGCTGCGCTGTTATAAGGCAGTCGGGGAGGCAAAGGCGGAGTGCAGCATCGGGACGCTTGGCGGCGGTAATCATTTCATTGAAGTGGACAGGGACGACGAAGGGGCGTTCTACCTCGTGATTCATTCCGGCAGCCGCCATCTTGGAATGGAAGTGACTGAGTACTATCTGAAAGAGGGGCAAAAGGCATCACAGATGAAAAAACAGGGGCACGCGCCGTATGACCTGACCTGTCTGGAAGGAGACCTGTTAGGGGACTATCTGCATGATTTGGAGATTGTGCAGGAGTTTGCGCGGCTTAACAGGGAGGCAATGGTTGACGAGATTGTGCGCGGCATGAAATGGAAAGTGCTTGACAGCTATACCTGCATTCACAATTACATTGATTTTTCGGGTGAGGTGCCGCTTCTGCGAAAAGGTGCAATCAGCGCGCGGGCAGGGGAAAAGGTAATCATTCCGATGAATATGCGCGACGGAATCATCCTGGGAACAGGACTTGGAAATGCGGACTGGAACGAGTCGGCACCGCATGGCTCGGGGCGCGTTTACAGACGCTCCGAGGTGAAGGAGCACCATACCGTCTCCGAATTTAAGAAGGCGATGGAGGGCATTTACTCAATCTGTATCAACAAGGACACCCTGGACGAATCGCCGTTTGCGTACCGCAGGATAGAAGACATGCTGGACGTGATTGGCGAGACCGTGATCGTACAAAAGGTCATTAAGCCAGTCTATAATTTTAAGGCTGGCGGGACAAAGTGATAGACAATCGTTTTCAGTTCAGTTAAAATAACTATAGTAGAGTTTATAAACATGTTTTGACAGGACAATAGATAGGGGGCAGTAAGCATGATTATCACAATCAGTCGGGAGACAGGGAGCGGCGGACATACCGTAGGCAGACTTTTGGCGGAGAAGCTCGGATATGATTTTTATGACAAGGAAATTGTGGCGTCCGTGGCTGGCAGAATGGGGATTGACGAGAGGCTCATCCTGGAAAACGGCGAAAACATGTCCGACCAGGATTACATTGACATGAAGAGCGGTTTTGTGCCGTACTACAGGAAATCCGAGGTGCCCTATGAGGAAATCCGGGAGGCGCAGGAAAAAGTAATCAGGAGCATTGCAGAGAAAGGAAATTGTGTGATTGTCGGGCGTGGCGCCGACTATATCCTCAGGGAGCGCAGGGACGTCTTCCATGTATTTATCCACGCAAGCATGGAGCACCGCGTCAGGCGGGTACAGCGCCACGAGGGTGTGACAGACCAGGAGGAACGCATCCGGAAGGAACTTGAGCAAAACGACCGCTCCCGGGCGATGTATCATCAATATTTTACCGACAGGGAGTGGGGAAAAGTCGGGAACTATACCCTTTCACTTGACTCCGGCACCTTCACCAAGACACAGTGTGCAGAACTGATTATCAAGGCGATGGAGATGAAGCAGCTGTGAATATGGAAAGAATAGGATTTTTATAAAGTGGGGGATATGTTTTGGAAGATTATGGGAAAGAACTGGAGCAGGCAAAAAAGAGGAACAATAAAGTAAAGATAACAAATATAGCCATAAGCAAAGTTCCATATATAGAATATAAAAATATGACTGAGGAACAGAATTTGATCATGTCAGCATCCTTGTGTACAGTGGTTATATTGCATAATCATCCATCACTACAGACATTTTCACTTGATGATATACGTTTTTTTATTGCTAATAGGGGGATATCAATTTTAGTGGTTGTTAGTAATCAGGGAAAGATACATTACATTTTTAAAGATAAAAAGTATGTTGAGCGAGAAGCTGTTAGCTTATTTAATGATTGTGTTCATGATTTAAAAAGAGGAGCATCAGTTCAAGAATGTTACAATAGGGCACTATCGTTTCTGGCAAGGTGTAGCGAGTCAGGATTGTTTTATACGTAAATGAAATTTGTTAGGAAAATGATTGTGTGCTGCGTGACATATCCTGAATATGATTGGAGGTTTAATATGTGTAATTATGTTTTAAATGATGTTGGATATGACAATGCTCCACTGGAAATTATTGATCCAAAACGGGTAGAGCATATTGATGAAAAAAAATTGTCAGAGAGCATAGAAAAGAACAAAAAAATAATTGAGCAGATGAGAAACAGTGCAAAATATAGGGAATTAATCGGGCAGCAAAATACAAACATATAAAAGCGTTCTCAGGGAAAGCTGGAGGTAAATATGTCAGAATTAACATCCATGATGAATATTGGCAAAGAAATGGCAAAAAAGCTGGTATCTGTTGGGATTGAATCTTCCGAGGAACTAATTGAGGCAGGGGCAAAAGACGCATTTGTTAAGCTAAAGCAGAAATATCCAAATGTGTGTCTGGTACATTTATATACATTAGAGGGAGCAATTCATGATACGGAATATAACAGGCTTTCAGAAGATACAAAAAAGGAACTGAAGGAATTTAGCGATTTTCTGAAAAAATGATATCAAGTAAACTTCAGGTTTCTTGTCTGCACAGGAGGAGAAAAATGACAGATGGACACATTCATATTGAACGTGGAGCATACACGCTCGACTGGATCAATCAATTTGTAAGTAAGGCAGTTGAAATGGAGATTGATGAGATACGTCTGTTGGAGCATTGTTATAGATTTGAAGAGTTTGTTCCGATGTATGATTCCGTGTGTGCGTATAGTGAATATGTGGATGCATGGTTTCATAGAAATGCAGGTGTGCATAAACTCGCTGATTATCTGGAACTTATTGAACAAGTCAGAAACGAGCAGTTTCCGGTAGAAATCAAGTTTGGTCTTGAAATATGCTATTTCAAAGAGTTTGAAAGCTTTATTTCAGAACTTACAAAAGGTAAGGGCTTTGATTTTTTATTGGGAAGCATTCATTTTGTTGATAATTTTGCTTTTGACCATAAAGCTGGGCATTGGGCGAGGCTTGATGTGGATAAAATATATCGCAGATATTTTGAGGACTCTGTTTCATTGGCTAAGAGCGGAATATTTGACGGCATTGGTCATCCGGATGCGATAAAATTATTCGGTCATAAACCATCGTATTCGCTGTCAGGCTATTATGAGAGCCTGGCTAAGGAACTTGCAAAAAGTAATATGTATGCGGATCAAAATAGTGGAGTCGCCAGAAGGTGTCCTGAAACGTCTTCACTTGGTATGGATGCAGAACTGCTTAGAATATTGAAAAAGTATCATGTGAAAATCATTACTTCATCTGATGCACATTGCCCTGAAGATGTTGGATATAAAATTAAGGAGCTTAACAGCCTTATTATGTGTTGAATTACATCGGATAATTTAAGTGCAAGAATATCAATTCATGAAAAATTCAACGAATAAAATTTAGTGTGAGAAGAACTTCTGGTCACTCGCAGCAGAGGCTGATCCGCGGAGAAGTTCTATGTCTCACATAGAAGAATGTCCAAAATATGGGCATTCTCCGCATTGATTTGAGATTCCGCAGAGCGGA
>DKUL01000032.1:25386-85416 GCA_002490665.1 Lachnospiraceae bacterium UBA7205
GAGCGGAATCATGGAGGTTAGCGTATTTTGACGAGAACCAGCTCGTGGCACTTGCGAGAATGCAAGAGATGAGATAGCATTGGCAGAATTGATTTGTCGAAACCTATTTGTATTACTTTAGGAAAGATTGAATAGAAAGAGGGAAGTTTTATGACTGTGATGAAAGAAAGAGCAATTGATTTGATTTGCCGTATGCCCGAAGAAAGGCTGTATCATGTAGTACAGCTTCTTGAGAGCGTTGAGGGATTGTCCGAAAGTATGGAAAAAGGAGTTAAGACGACACAGCAGAAAGCCCTGGAAGATTTGCAGCGTTTTCGAAAACGGAGTGTTACAGAAATTGACTATAAAACCGAATTAGCAAAAGCCAGGGAGGAAAAATATGCGGGTATTAATTGATACAAATTAATGCCTTGTGGGAAGAAATAAGTGAGATTAGGAGGTTCATTATGGGTGGGATTAATGATGCAGCTGCTGTAAAAAGCCAGTATAACACATCAAATAATTTAAGTACAAGAATATCAATTCATGACAAATATTCAACGAATAAAATGGGGTTTGGAAACTGGATTGTCTCCAATTATAAAATTGACAAAGGAGCAAACGTATTGGAGATCGGCTGTGGAACCGGAGATATGTGGAAAAACAGAGCAGCTTTGATTGATGACTGTTCCAAATTAATCCTTTCTGATTTCTCAGAAGGAATGTTATCATCAGCAAAGAACAATATCGGTAACCATGACAATATTGAATACAGGGTTTTGGATATTCAGGAGATACCTTATCATGATGCTGCATTCGATGTTGTGATTGCAAATATGATGCTGTACCATGTACCTGATATAGACAAAGGACTGGCGGAGGTACGGCGGGTTTTAAGGAAAGACGGTCATTTTTACTGTGCGACATACGGAGAGCATGGAATCATCGAATATCTTTCAAAAATTCTTTTTGCATTAAAATATATCGATTCATTGGCAGTGACCAACATAGATGATATGGTGGACTATATTTACTCGCTTTCCAGCATGGTGTCCCTAAGCAGCGTGCCCAGACAGGAAATAAGGGATATCTTGAAAAACAATACTACAGACAATATCTTAAATGTACCAAAGGAGTATGGAATGTTTATCGCGTCATAGAAAATCGAAAGAGATAGGTGTTAGGTCAGGTTATAGAGAAGCTGAAAAAGGATAATTTGCTATATTGAACATAGAAAAGTTTAAATGCTGCTGAGGAAGCAATTGAGAATATGGTTGGATGGAGAAGTGAAGATTATGGAAGCATTGAGAAAAGAAGCTCTTTATACAATTGAGGATATTTATAAATTACCGGACGGTGAACGGGCAGAGCTGATTGATGGTCAAATTTATTATATGGCGCCGCCAAGTTGGAAACACCAGCGAATTAGCGGTAAATTACATCAGCAAATTGCAAATTATATTGATAGTAACAATGGACAATGTGAGGTTTTAGCCGCACCTTTTGCTGTGTTCTTAAACGATGATGATAAAAACTATTTTGAGCCGGATATTTCCGTGATCTGTGATATTTCTAAATTGGATGAGAAAGGCTGTCACGGTGCGCCTGACTGGATTATTGAGATCGTATCTCCGAGCAGTAAGCCAAGGGATTATTTGACTAAATTGTTCAAATACAGGACGGCAGGAGTCAGGGAATACTGGATTGTTGATCCCGGGAAGGATATGACAACAGTATACTCTTTTGAACATGACACTGTAGAACAATATGATTTTGATGAAGATGTACCTGTTGGAATCTATGAAAGCTTAACGATAAAAATAGAATAGTTGTGGGTTTGGTGAAACTTGTATTGCTATGAGATATAAAAGGAATTTATAAAGCAATGTGGGAGTTGAAAGGAAAAGTGAAACCATTATTTGTGAAAGTCCCGCAGTTTCCCCAGTTGAATTCATGAAAAAATACAAATAGCTGTCAAGAAGAAAGTGTATGGTATGGAAGAACTACAGTATGAATTAGTGGACAATGTATTGCGCGCAGAAGATTTTATTCACTTAAAAGCGGCAGTTGGAATGATAGACAGACCTTTAGGTCAGGTGGAGAAAGCGCTCCGAAATGGATTGTTTCATGTATCGGCAATATGCGATGGAAAAATAGTCGGAATGGGAAGGCTTGTCGGCGACGGGGCGATGTACTGGTATTTGCAGGACATTATTGTTCTGCCAGAGTATCAGGGAAAAGGAATTGGAAAAAACATTGTGAACAGGCTTTTGAAGCATATTAAAAGCACAGCCATTCCGGGCACTAAGATAGAAGTGGGTTTGACATCTGTGAAAGGGAAAGAGCCTTTTTACGAAAAACTGGGATTTTCTATCGGCGCAACAGGGATGCGGTTGTGGATTGAAATAGAATGATTGTAAAAGAAGGGAGCAATCTATGAAACGGGAAGAATATATTTCAGATGAAGCAGTTATTAAGCGTGCGAATGAAGCGGTAAGAATTGAGTTGGAGAAAAATAGAGCGTTAGGGGTTCCGATTGTTGTATATGACAGGCAAAGTCAGATTATATATCAGGAAAATGATGACGGAACAAGGAAGGAAGTAGGAAGAAGGATGCGAAAGGAGCGCTATAGTGAGCGAATTTCAAAGAAAGCCTGAGATTGTTGTTTTTGCTGGTCCGAACGGTTCAGGAAAAAGTACATTTACACAATTGCTAAAGCCGCCAATGGATTATATTAATGCGGATGAAATCAAGAAGTATTTGAAATGTTCTGACTTAGATGCGGCACAATTAGCAGAAAAGCAACGCGAGGAACATTTGAAGCAAATGCAGGAATTTTGTTTTGAAACAGTGATGTCAACAGAGCGGAACTTGATGTTGTTAAAAAGGGCAAGAGAAAAAGGATACTTTATACGCTGTTACTATATTTTGACAGCAGATTCCATGATTAATGTATGGCGTGTAAAGGCGAGAGTAGAATCAGGCGGGCATGATGTGCCAGAAGAAAAGATAATTGCAAGATATGATAAGGCATTGACTCTGGTTAAGGAACTAATCAAAGTTTGCGATATATGCCATATATATGACAATTCTGCCAGTAGACCTTTTCGAATATTTAAGAAGCGAAAAGAATGGACGTATTTTGAGGAGTGCGATGATTGGCATTATGAGGATATATGCGCTTTGACAAATATTTCAAATATGGAAAGAAAAAATTTGAATCAGATAATGGAATAATTGCAAGTTGATAGAAAATACATTTTTTTCATATCAACTTGCAATCTAAAAACGATTGCGATACAATAACACATGAGTATTTCATAAAAAATTAAGAATATAATCCCTTCTGTAATAAAAGGGGTTGAAAAGGAGTAAAAAGACATGAGCAGAGAGTATTCTCCAAAGGACATTGAGAAAAAGTGGCAGGATATATGGGACAAGGAGGAGGCCTTCAAGGTCGGTGTTGACAAGACAAAACCTAAATACTACGCACTAGTAGAATTTCCGTATCCGTCAGGACAGGGGCTTCACGTAGGGCATCCCAGACCATACACGGCGATGGATATCGTGTCGAGAAAGCGCAGGATGCAGGGCTATAACGTACTGTTCCCGATGGGATGGGATGCGTTCGGGCTTCCGACGGAAAACTATGCAATCCAGAACAAGATTCACCCAAAGATTGTGACAAAAAATAATGTGGAACATTTCAAGAGCCAGTTAAAGGCACTCGGCTATTCATTTGACTGGTCAAAAGAAGTGAACACCACCGATGAAAATTACTATAAGTGGACGCAGTGGATATTCTTACAGCTGTTCAAGAAAGGGCTTGCCTACAAGAGCGAGATGCCGATTAACTTCTGTACCTCGTGCAAGGTCGGTCTTGCCAACGAGGAGGTTGTAAACGGCGTGTGTGAGCGCTGTGGTTCCGAGGTCATCCGGAAGATGCAGTCCCAGTGGATGCTCAAAATCACGGAATACGCTGACAAATTAATCGAGGGGCTTGACCATGTGGACTATATTGAAAAGGTCAAGGTTTCCCAGAAAAACTGGATTGGACGTTCCGAGGGCGCTGAGGTGGAGTTTCAGATTAAGGACAAGGATGAGACCCTCTTAATCTATACGACAAGACCGGATACACTGTTTGGTGCGACTTATATGGTCATTTCCCCGGAGCATCCTTTAATTGAAAAATATAAGGAAGAAATCGGCAACTATGACGAGATTGCCGCTTATCGTGAGCAGGCTTCCAAAAAGTCTGATTTTGAGCGTACAGAGCTTGCCAAGGATAAGACAGGCGTGTGTATAAACGGTATTTCGGCGATTAATCCTGTCAACAACAAGGAAATCCCGGTGTGGGTCTCAGACTATGTGCTGATGTCATATGGAACAGGCGCAATCATGGCAGTACCGGCACACGACACAAGGGACTGGGATTTTGCAAAGAAATTCGGACTGCCGATTATAGAGGTCGTAGCGGGCGGTGATGTCCAGAATGAGGCATTTACGGATGTTGCGACAGGCAAGCTCTGCAATTCTGACTTCCTTGACGGAATGGAAGTAAAGGACGCCAAGGAAGCAATCACAAAGTGGCTGGAGGAAAAGGGAATCGGGCATAGAAAGGTCAACTTCAAGCTCCGTGACTGGGTATTTTCCCGCCAGCGTTACTGGGGCGAGCCGATTCCCATTGTAAAATGCCCTTGCTGCGGATATGTCCCGCTTGACGAGAGTGAGCTGCCGTTAAAGCTTCCCGAGGTGGAGAGTTATATTCCTACCGATACAGGCGAGTCGCCGCTTGCGGCAATGCGTGACTGGGTGGAGACGACCTGTCCGAAGTGCGGCGGCAAGGCGGAGCGTGAGACAGATACCATGCCGCAGTGGGCTGGTTCCTCATGGTATTTCCTGCGCTACATCGATCCGGACAACGACAAGGCGTTTGCGTCAAAGGAAGCGCTTGAGTACTGGATGCCTGTAGACTGGTACAATGGCGGAATGGAGCACACGACACTCCATCTGCTCTACTCAAGATTCTGGCACAAGTTCCTCTATGACCAGAACCTGGTGCCCTGCGATGAGCCGTACAAAAAGCGGACAAGCCACGGCATGATTCTGGGACTGAATCCGCACAGCTTTGTCAACCAGACGGCGGAAGAGCAGAAAAGGCTGATTGCGCAGTATGGCAGCGAGAAGGAAGCAAGAAAGGCGCTGGTTGAGAAGTTCGGGGAGATGGCGGAGCATCCGATTGTAAAGATGTCCAAGTCTCTGGGGAATGTCGTCAATCCGGATGATATTGTCAACGAGTATGGCGCAGATACCTTACGAACCTACGAGATGTTTATTGGTGCTTTTGATGTTTCCGCAGCGTGGAGCATGGAGGGCGTAAAGGGCTGCCGCAGATTCCTTGACAGGATATGGAAGCTTCAGGATATGCTGGTTGACGGCGATATGTACCGCGCCGAATTTGAGACAAAGATTCACCAGACCATCAAAAAGGTTTCAAACGACTTTGAAAGCTTAAAGTTTAATACGGCGATTGCGGCAATGATGGCGCTTGTCAATGATTTTTACAAGGCAAACAGCATCACAAAAGGCGAATATGCGACACTGATTTTACTGCTGAATCCTGTGGCGCCGCACATGACAGAGGAGCTCTGGGAAACATACTTTGGCAATGGCAGGGCGTACCAGCAGAAGTGGCCGGAGTACGACGAGGCAAAGACGGTGGAGTCCACCGTGGAGATTGCCGTGCAGATTAACGGCAAAGTGAAGGCGACACTGATGGTCGGACTTGACGAGGACGAATCTTCTATCAAGGAAAAAGCGCATGGTATCCCGGTGATAACAGAGCTTACGGCGGGTAAGAACATTGTGAAGGAAATCTATGTAAAGGGCAGAATCCTGAACATCGTGGCAAAATAAAAACAGACTGCGTGGAGGCGAACATGTTCAATGATATTTTGACGCCAATGAACCACAGGGAGATTGAATACAATGCAAAAAAACTGTCGGGGTGCGATATTCCCGACAGTTTTTCCTGCGCACAGTTGCTGGAATGGCTTGATGAGACTGGCGCGCGCGTATTTGATGATGACCTTGTGATGGATTATGGGACAGACTGCCTAAGGCTGTATCTGCTCTTTGAACAGACGCCAAAAGCAAATGACGCGCCCTATTACGACAGCTGGCAGGAGGGGGCGCTGGAAGGCATCTATAAGTTCCTTGGCAGATACAGAAGGATGATACTTGTAACCGACATGTGGAACAGGTATGGCAATTATCATGAAGAAACGCTTCCGCCTGAAAATATCCGGCGTCTTGAAGCGGTACTGGAGACAGCAGACGCCAAAATCAGAAAGTACATCAGCCGCGGAAACACCATGCCAAACCGCCATAATATTGTGGCGGCGCTGATGGAGCTGCTGAATGTTTTCCAGAAAGAATTAAAAACGGGTCAGATTCTGACTTCATTCCATATGCATGCAGTGGAAACAGCTGTACCACATAACGGTATGCATGATGAAAATGACATACCGGCAGTCCAATGTGACAGGCGCAATTCCGGTGTGACAGGATTATGTCAGGCATTTATCAGTCGAATGGCGCCGTTTGTACCTGATATTTCAAGGATTTTATGGAAATCCCTAATCTAATCAAATATAAAATAAAAATTTTGCAAATTGTCTATACAATTTGCTTTTTTTATGTTATATTATTTATGATTAATTAACATAAAAGGTCTACGTATCCATTACGAAATATGAGGTGTGTAGTTTATGGGGAATAACAGGGCATTTGAGGCGTATAGTATAGGTTATGACCCTGATGCAGTAGAGCACGACCTGCAAATCATCAGTCAGCTGACACGCGGCATGACAGGCAGTAAAAAAAAGCTGACAATGCAGCAGGCACAGGCAATATACTATAGGATAAAAGAAGAGGACATACAGTTTCGGAGTAATATGGGGGAGGAGTTTCTGCTGAACCTGTATGAGAATATGACGGATGCACAGATTCAGCAGATAAACAGTGAAATCAGGCGAAAGCGCCAGCGGAAACAAAGCAGAAGGCAGCTGGTGCGGATTAACAGGAAAATTGCTGCGGCTGTGTCGGCGGTGGTGCTTGTGTCCTCAATATTATGTATCAACTGGAGCCTGCTGATGGATTTGAGGACGAATTATCAGACAAAGAAGTTACAGGAAAAAGTGATTGTGCAGGCAGATTTATTAAGCGCGGACGGACCAGATACACTGCCGTCATCAGACGAAAACGAAGGTGCGGTGCCTCCTTCTGATGGAGATGGAGCCGGAATCGAAGAAAATAGTGCGTCCGGCAGTGAAATATTGTTAAAATTTACACAGCTGTACAGCGAAAACCAGGATTTCGCAGGGTGGCTTAGAATCCCTGGGACAAAAATTGATTATCCGGTAATGTCAAGAGAGGGTGACAATAATTATTATCTTGACAAGAATTTTGAACAGCAGCATGATAAAAACGGACTCCTGATACTGGACTACAGAAGCAGCATCCAGGGCGGCACGGTATCGGGAGGACAGAACCTGATTATTTATGGCCACAATATGAGAACCGGCGTGATGTTCGGAACCCTGAAAAATTATAAGGAGAAATCCTTTTGCGATGAGCACATGACGATAAGCTTTGACACATTGTATGAGGAATGCGAGTACCGGGTTGTGGCAGCGATGCTTGGCAGTGTGGCATATGAGGACGAGGATGTCTTTCGGTACTACGATGCGATTGACATCAGCACAGAGGAAGCCTTCAATGCATTCAGGGAAAATATAATGGGCAATGCCATCTACACCACGGATGAATCCATCGAGTACGGCGATTCCTGCCTGATATTGTCTACCTGTGACAACTACAAGGAAGACGGGCGTTTTGTGGTAGTTGCAAAAAAAGTGTGAGAAAGCAAAATATAAAGGTAAGAGGGGATAGATATGTATCGGAAATTAAAAAATATTTTAGGGGTAAGCCTTATGGTGCTGGCAATCGTGATATCACAGATTCCCATGCCGGAGGCGCAGGCTGCAAAGGAGCTGACGGAACAGGAAATGCAGGTTGATGATGTCTCCGCACACACTGTTACATTTAGCATGAATGGCGGCAGTTTTAACGGTGAATATAATGGCTACCGCTTTGAAGACAAGATGCCGGTGCTTGTGATTAATGATGGGGACACGGTGACCAGTTTTCCGGATGATAAGTTTGCATCGTATTCCGGATACCAGACAGAAGACAATGCGTGGTACACGGACAAGGCATGCAGGAATCCGTTTGATGCCGGAAGCCAGGTGAAAGAAAGTATGACACTGTATAAAAAGTGGTACCAGATTACTTCGGACGGAACGGCGCCGGCAGATAAGGGCTTTCATATCAGTGCGGACGGAACAATCCTGTACCGCTATGACGGCGATGAAAAGCACGTCCAGATACCGCAGACAGTAACGACAATAGCGGAAGGCGCATTTGACAATCTGCAGCAGGTGCGCGGAATTACTCTTCCCGCAGGCATACAGGAAGTTGCGGCGAATGCGTTTAGCGGCGTGACAGACGGCAATATTATATATGTTTACGATTCTGGAAGCGCTGATTCCATAGCATATGGAAAAAAGCTGGCAGATGAATACGAACAGCTGGTGTACAGTGAATATCTTGACGTGGAAAATACAGAGAAAATTGTAGGGATAGATTACCAGAGTGAGACGCCGGATGAGGAAAAGCCTGAAGAACCGGAGAAAACAGAAGAAAAAAACACAGTGGAGCCAAGTAAGGAAGAAGACAAAACAGTAGACGAAAGTACTGCGGAAGGTATGGGCGGAGAAACCGAACCGGAGAAAAGCACGGTAAAAGAAAGTGAATCCAATGAACCTGAGGAAAGTGCGCCAGTGGAAAGCGGGTCGAGTGAGACGGAAACTGAGACGGAAAGCGCTTCCTCGACAGTGATTGTGGTAGAGCCGGATACAAAGTATACAGTCGTTTTCGATACCGGTATCTCGGATGTCGATGGGGAAAAGAGAGAAGTACTCAGCAATCGCACGGTGTCTGAGCTTGTTTCGGTGGACGGCGAACAGCCAAAGATTTTAAGGAA
Organism: Lachnospiraceae bacterium UBA7205; assembly: GCA_002490665.1. GTDB lineage: Bacteria > Bacillota > Clostridia > Lachnospirales > Lachnospiraceae > COE1. Next base: position 34,473 of record DKUL01000032.1, read on the forward strand.
GGATGATTACCGGATTGAAAGGGACGATGGCAAACAGGAGATAACATACATATTTAAAGGCTGGTATAAAGACAAGGGTCTCACAACGGAATGGGATTTTGACAATGACGTGATAGAGGGCGACACCACAATTTATGCAAAGTGGGACAGACAGACGCGGGCATATTTTTATGTGACGTTCGCCGCTGCGGAAGGCTATGAAAGTGCAGCGAATATCCCGGAGAAACAAAAACTGTATGAGGACGAGAACCTTGTGAAGCCTTCCAAGAAACCGTCTGTAAAAAATAAGGTCTTTAAAGGCTGGTATACGGATGAAAAGGATACTTCCACAGAGTATAAGTCATGGGGAAAACCCGTCACAAAGGATTTGACGCTTTATGCACGGTTTGAGGAGAAAAGCTATACGGTCGTATTCCACATGAACGGAGGAGGCTTTACAGGAAGCTACAATGGTACATCCTATACGGACACAGCCAGCCTGAAAACAAAAATTACGGCAGGAAAGGCAATTGCATCGTCGGATTATCCGCAAAATAGTTCGTCCGCAAGCTTTAAGTATTCAAACTATGCTACGGATTCCAACTGGTACAAGGATAAGGAAGGGCTTAGCGTCTATTCGGATAAGAATGCGGTGCTGAAGGATGACTTGACGCTATATAAGAAATGGTATTATACATCGTCAGGATTTACAATGAACGCATCAAGCAATGTATTATACAAATATAGCGGCAGCGTGGCAGACGTTACCATACCAGGCTCGGTAACGGTTATCGGGGCAGATGCCTTTTCGAGCATGGGAAGCATATCGAGCATTACATTGCCTGATAATATATCTGACATAAAGGATAATGCATTTAGCGGAGCCCAGAAGATATCAAAGGATATCACGATTACCGGAAAGACGGAACAGTCGAAAAACATGGCAAAGGGTCTGGCAAACCAGTACACGCATCTGGTATATAAGGACAGTGCATCATCTGACGATTCGGTAGTTGTCACGGCAACAGGGTCGGGCGGCATCCAGCTTGGGGCGTCAATCAGCGGAAGTGCTGGTGCATCCAAGAATACAACACCGCCTGCATCTGCTGGCAGCACGTCGTCACAGTCAGGTTCCATAGCGCTTGGGGCAGGCAGCATCGGTACAGGAGCTGCGGCGGCACAGACAGTAATACCGGGGGCTACAGGGACTATGCCGGTACAGGGAACAACGCCGTCACAGGGGGCTGCTGTAAATCAAAATAATGCATCCGTTCCACGCCAGAATGCTTCACAGGCTTCGCAGGGCTCGTCCGCATCAGGAAATCAGGGTGTCAGGACAACGTCAAAACAGAACGCCGCCTCTGCGAGTGCGCCCAGAAGCACAGAGCATATAAAGGATTCCACACCAAAGACAGGAGATCCTTTACAATACCGCATGCTTATTGTGTGCGCAATGTTTTCGGTCGGGGCGCTGCTTGTTCTTACCGGGAACGGAAGAAAGAAGAAATTTTCTGCATCTTAGCGATATCATCGGGGGTTGAGTACTTTTTCAAAACGGAAAATATCAGCTCAACCTCCTCATTATTAAAAGAAATGTTGTTATCACGGCTCAGCTTGCCCAGCGAAAGCAAAAATGACATCATTTCTTTTTGGTTTCCGCGGTTGACAGATGCGCTTTGTACAAACATTTTATCGAGAAAGTCCAGTTTTGCCCTGTCAATGTTTTTTAATTCCGGATCCTGCATCCATTTATTGTTTGTTTCCATTGTCGTTTCCTCCAAACATTTTCATTAATTCCATGATTTCACTGATATCCATTCCGTTCATTCCAGCACCGCCGGAAGCCATGTTTTCTGCCATGGAGCCCAAGTCCATATCGGGATTCATGGTTTGGAACAGTTCTAACATCTGCTGCATTTCACGCATGTTTTTCATTGTATTTATGACGGAAATTATCTGCTGGAATCCTTTTTCTTCATTTGGCGCAAGGTATTTGCGGACTGCTTTATAGATGTTTTCGATATGCTCGGCAGGCTCGGCGCCGTTTTTGGTGTCAGATGGTGTGCTGCAGGCGCGGATTCCGCTGCCAAAGCCAGAATTTCCTTTATGAATAAGGGAGAGCGTATACTGTAATTCCATATATTTGATCAAGGCAGGCATCATACTGGAATTTTTAGTGTCCATAAAGGGCAAAAGGGACTTTAATATCTGGATGTGATTCGTGGTGTAGAAATGGTCAAACGCCAGCACGTAATCATTATCCTCCATAATCAACCTCCTTGCTGTAAAATATAGAATTAATCATATATATGATAAAAAACAGGTCATTATTCATTTGGACGCCTGTGTGCATAATGATTCAGAGGGTTCGCGAAACACGAACCCTCATGGTTGGAAGCTAAACTGTTTTGATTAGCATCCGCAGCCGCATCCACCATTGCCATTGCCGCCACCGCAGCAGCACAGAAGAAGGAGAATCCAGATCCAGCTTCCGCAGCCGTTGTTGCCATTGTCACAGCCACATCCGCAGCCGCCGTTGTTGAAGAAGCCCATGCCGCTTCCGTTGCCGCAGCAGCAGGAAAGCAGGATAAGAATCCAAATCCAGCTTCCGCAGCCGTTATTGCCGCATCCACATTCTGAAATGTTATTTGTCTGATTGCATCCGCAATGGCTTGCTGATAATTCACTCATGGTTGAGTACCTCCGAAGAAGCTTTTTTCTATACTATATGACAGAATGCGGAATGTGTTCCAAAAGGAAAAAAATTTAATTGTGTGTTTTTGTCTGATAATTCGTTGAATATTTTGAAAAAACATTGTATAATAGTAAATAATGCACTTTTATAAATATGTATATGGGTGTTCCTGCACGATTTACGTTTTAATGGATGTGCCGGGCACAATCGGATAAGGGGGATTTCAAACATGAGGTCAACTAAACTAAGACAGAAAATTATGGCAGGGATATTATGTGCGGCCATGGTGTTTCAGAGTGTACCTGCGGAAGCAGTGGCAAGTGAGGCTCCGGAAACGGTACAGTCTTATGACGATGGGGAACTGGATACGGCTGCGGATCAGACAGGGGAAGATGAGACCGGGACAGATATTGCAGCAATATCATCAGAGGATGTGGCAGAAGGCACTTCTGCTGACCCTGAAATTCCTGAAACAATTGAGACGCCGGATGGTACTGGCACGGCGGAAGAACCAGATACTGTAGAATCATCGGACATCATCCATGAGTCAGAGGTATTGGAGTCCCCGGTTACGACGGAAACGCCGGATATCACTGGGGTCGGGGATTCTTTTGAAGGTACAGGCGACGATACGGCGGAAACCGCAGGAACGGATGATTCCGAGGCATATACGGAAGAAATTACAGAGACGCAGGAGCTGGAAGAAACCGCAGGAACGGAACAGGAAATCGCACTGCTTGCCGACGAGCTTCCGGATTATAAGAAGCTGTTTACCGTTACGACGGAATACAAATATTATTTTTATGAAAATGTAAAAGAAATCTTTGTAGAGCTGGGAGGGTGTGAAATACCCGAAACAGGTGTCGGCATAGAGTTTTATATTGACCAGGATCCTGATGATGTGAGCGGACAGCCGGTAACTTATGAAAAGAGCGGGGATTATTATGTGATACCCCTGGGCACGGCAGACATATCTGAGGGGACACACCGCCTGACGGTCAAGCTGAAGGATACAAGCGTCCCGGACGGCGAGTATTTGGTAAGCAGGGACAACATTGAGTTTCAGATAGAAAGAGTGGATAACGTATTTACGGAGGCAGAAAAATATTATATATCTTCAGAGGATGACACCATAGAAGTGGCATTTTACAATCCTACAGATGATATTGAGTCTGTCCAGATTACGGCGGCGAACGGCGATATCGTCGCGCGTTCCACTGAGCGGAGTCCGGCTGTGGATCAGGTAGAAGACCCGCGCTATACCGGAATCGGAGACGGATATGAGTATCCGGACACCATTTTGCATAAGACGACATGGGTTCTGCCCACCGAGAAGAATGCGCTTGAGATAGGAAACTATGACATCCGGCTGACGCTTAAGGGCGGCACGGAGCGAATGATTTCCAATGCCGTGGAGGTTTCGTCACGGGCTGTTGTCACCAAGTGTGTGCTCGGTATGGACTATGACAACACAAACAACCTGATATATCTCTACATTCAGGGAACCGGTTTCAATCCCTCGCAAGTCCGGTTTGACTTTATAGATGAAGCGACATCCGCAATGCTGTCCACGACACGTATTGATTACAAGACAGTGCAGTCAGGTTTTATTGTCAAGTTCCGGAAGGAGGGGAACTGGGATAAGGCAGGAAAAGAAATTAAAGTGAGAATCTCCAAGAAATCCGGAAACATTGATTTTACACAGAATGAGTTTGATGCGGTACTGGAGAGTGGAATTTACTATGCAGAGTACAACAGTGTGCTGAGCGCAGTGGAAGTCGGCGTCACGACGGATCTGAATGGAAAGGCAGTCAGCTTCAGAATCGTTGACACGACAGATGCCCACGACCTTGTCAGTGAAGTCACGTCAAGGTCGCTGACGGAGAGTCTTGCCTACCTGACACCCTTAAGTCCCGAAAAGCTACAGCGGGGCGGCAGATACTGCGTGGAGCTGAAAGCCAGCGGGAATGTATATTATAAAGAGTTCAGGATGAATCAGGCGGCGCAGAGCACCAATCACTGGGAGGCATCTGCGGTAATATCACAGAATGCGGAGCGGCATGATTTTTATTACTGTGCCATTGAGCCTGGAATAAGTAATAATGAATTAAAGGCATCAATAGACGGATATGATGGGGATGTCGCATTCTATGCAAGTGAGTGGGAGCGTGAGGATGACGCGAAAGGAACCCGCATCCAGATTTGGATTCCCACAAGAAAATTGTCAGTCGGGAAGCATACGGTAAGGCTTACCAGAAACGGCAGTAATTTCACCAGCTACAGCTTTGAAGTCATCGCTGCCGATTATGACAGGTTTGTTCTTGATACCTATTCCCTTTCATGGATTGACGATGAAACAATTCAGGTATATTTAAAGACACCGAACTGCGCCGAGACAGATGATTTTGACGTAAAATTGCTGGGCACCAATGACAGGGAGCCTGCGGTAACCGTTACAGAGGTGACGGACAGATATACGGACAGTGTATTCATGAACGTTACCGGTTTGAAGAAGAGCAGTGCATTCAAAGAGTATTATGTGCTGATAACGCATAAGAAGCTTGGGCAGCCTGTCAAGATGTCCAATATGGATGAAAAGTACTATGCGGACGAAGAGAAGGGGGAAAAGGTATCCATTTCTTCCAACAAAGGTCTGCCTGTCATTGCTAATAACAGGGTAATCGGTATCAATATTCAGAACCTCGCGCTGCCGGCAACATTGACAATCTATGCGACGGATACGACGGATATCATCACCAAGCTGACCATCCCTTCAACGGTAGAGGGCAATTATTATTATTTTACCAAGGAGTTTTATGATAGCTTTGTGATAAAAGACAGGCTGTATGACATGACGCTTGCAGATTATGACGAGAGCTGGGGAAGGTCATATGCAAGAATAAATATTGGATACAAAGGTGAAACAGAGGTAAATGACTTTGATTTAAAAATAACAAGTGATACTTTGTACATTGACGGCCCGGAGAGTGGAAGGTCGGCAGTCATTACCGTGTCAGGTAATACACAGAAGCCAGTATTTGAGGTTTCCGATGAAACGGTTGTCGAATTAGAAGACTACATAGAAACTTCGGACGACACAGGGGTACAGAGTCCGGATCCCAATAAAAAACGTGTCATCGCCAAAAGCACGGGAGCAACCGATATTACAGTCATTGCGGATGGCGTCAAGAAGAGTATTTTTGTCACGGTTACGAGAAGTGCATCCGGCATTACAATAAATACGGCAAACCGCAGCATGAAGGTTGGCGATTCTTTTGAGGCAGAGGCATATATCCTGCCAAAAAGCGCAGAAGACCCGACGCAGATTGTGAATTTTACGTCATCAAACAACAGCGTGTTATATGTAAGAAGGCTTACAAATACCACGGCAAAGGTTACCGCACTGAAAGCCGGAACAGCCGTACTGCGTGCGACGCTGGAAGGGACGACATACACTGTGGCAGTGACCATTTCCATCACGGACTCGCTCCCTTTGTATGACAAGAAGGAAATAAAGATTAAGGAAGTAGGTATTGTCAGCTATATTGAAAGGATTGACCAGTCATTGTCATCCTGTGCGCTGCCAGAGGGATGGGAGTGGGATGATGGTGACCTTGTCCTGACCGCAAGTGAACAGCTGCAGTATTGCTGGGCAACGTATACAGAGGAAGGCTACCAGCCATTTTCGGCAAGGCTTCCGGTCGCGGTAACGCGTATCTCGGGTATTGATGTAACAGGCAGGACGCTGATTAACCAGGGACAAAAGGAGACCTACAAAATTACCTATCAATACGCAGGCGCTGATATCAATACGCCGAAGTTCAGGGAAAGGATTATTGTAAATTGTGTCAGGACATCAGAGGATGATTTGGCGACAGTGGAATCCCTGGAATGGGATAAGATGGTAATAGCGGCAAAGGATGAAACGGGTGGCGGAAAAGTCGATTTCCGGCTGACATTGGCGATTGATAACGGGGTAGAGCAGGGCAGCAACCTGTTTGCGAAGGATTTTTCGATTCAGATTCCCTTCACGGACTGCATAGACAGTGTGAAAGTGAAGCCAATAAAGGCAAGCGGCCAGAATTTTGAATATTTTGAGAATGAAGACAGAGTGGAAGTTGACGAAAATGATGTTAAGACATCAAAGTATTCTGTCGAATTGCAGGCAGAGGCGTCTGTCAATGGAATACCGAAAAGAAATGCGGATTTTACATGGGAATCGGATGATAATTCCATTGCGGCTGTCAGCGTAAATGAGAAAGGAACTGTGACGCTTGCCATTAAAAAGGCGGGCACCGTGAAGATTTTGGCGACTGCGGACGACGAGGGCAAGTGTGTAGGTACGCTGACAGTTGATATTATGGATTACGCGCCAGTGCTTGAGGCATCAAATGTGACAATCAACAAGTACCGGAACAGCGGGACAGAATTTGCTTTTCAGGAACAGAACGGCAACAGGGTGAAATCCATGCGAATCCTTGAGGGGGAGGCAGAGTCGCAGAACTTTTCGGCGAGCGTTCCGACAGATGGGATATCTATCCTGCGGTTCAAGGCAGGCGCTCCGGCACTGGGATTCATTAGAAAGACTGTGTCAAATTGTAATATTGTGGCGGTGACAGAGAAGGGCACGTACAAATATGTCCTGAAGGTGACGACCGATGTCACAAAGCCTTCCGCGACGGTAAAGCTGAAAACAAAGGCAAATCTGTTTTACACAGATGCCGAGGCGGTTTATACGGTCTCAAGCAAATATACGGTTCAGTCTGTTGAGGACGTGACAGAAAATACAGAGAGCGAACGGTTTTATGGTATCTATGACGGAAGCAGCAACACGGTACATTTCAACACAAGGGGGACGCTTAACAGTGGCACACTGGGTCTGTTTACGGCATCAAGGTCACCCCGCCTGAATGTAAAACTAAAAATTACATTTGCTGATTACAGCGAGCCGCAGATTGTCGATGTCAAGGTTGCCACGGAAAATAAAAAGCCAGCCCTTGGGCTGACAGGAATGGTAACCTGTCCGGGAATTACAAAAGGCGTGGTCAATGTCGTAAATTCAAAAACGAAGGCAGTGATTCCAATGGACGCGCTTTCAATGACATTTAAAATTTTCAAGCCGGCGGACGGTTCTATAGAGGCAGAGATAAAGAAGAACAGCGGCGGGGTGACACTGACCTATGCCGGAACAAAGAATTTGTCATACACTGCCATCGTGACAAACAGCGAATGGACGCAGGATGTAAGCGTGAAGGGCAAGGTTTCCTATATAAAGTCGCCGGAGAAGCTGGCACTTGCACTGGGAAGCAAGCAGGTGACCTTGAATATGGCGACAAATGTGACGGCGAACGGAATGTACACTATACCGGTGGCTGTCAATGGAAGTGATATTGCCATAACAAAACTGACATACGACGGTACGGCACAGCCGCTGATTGATACGTACGGTTACCTTAACGTTGAATTTTCATTCAAAAACCAGAGTATCAATCTGGGGTTAAATGCCGGAAAGCGGGGACCGGTCAAACCAGGAACCTACAAACTGAATCTGTATGCGACAATCAATATTCCGGATTCGAGCATGCCTGACCAGGTGAGAGAGATTCAGGTTAAAAAGGCGACACTGACAGTTAAGCTTGCTGAGGAAGGGACTGCAAAGGTGACACTCACATCGCCGAAGGGAAAAATTAACCTGGTTGACAGGGCAAATACATCTGTTGTTTATACGCCGAAGATTTCTGGAATTGATGCTTCCATTAAGAGTGTCAGTGTGGATGGGGAAAGCGAAAATGCGAAATATTTTACGGCTTTTCTGAATGATGACAACAAAGTAGAAGTAAAAGCCAGGGCTGGAAGGAGCATGTCGACCAAGGACGCGTATGATGTTACAATCGTGTCCGTGCTGCATAATGGATATACAATAAGGTCGTCTGTCAAAATTAAGCCGGTCAATAAGCTGCCAAAGATTGTATTTACGCCTGCAAAGTGCAATCTGTACAGGAGCAACAACAACAAATATACCGTTTCCGTGGCATTGAAAAACAGCAGCATCGATCTCAATAACATAACGGGAATCAAGATTGACGCAGGCGCCAGCAAGGGCAACGCGGATAAATTTTTACTGGTCAACAATATCGGCAAGAATGGTACGGTCAGCTTTAACCTGGCAGGAGACAGGAGCAGTATCAGGAAAGGGCAGTATAAATTAAAATGCCTTGTTACGTTCCGGGATGCGGATTCGGAGGCAAAGCCCGCTGTTGTAAATATGACAATAACTGTAAAATAATTATTTATAGTAAACGTAAATAATATTTGCGTTTACTATAAATTGTTTCAATATTAGAAACAGCACATGAAATTTGTGCTGTTTCTAATATTTTGTCATAAAAATCGGAAAAAGACTTGAAATTAACTGAAAATATAGTAAAATAATAGTATATATGTAAACCGTTTAAAAAGAAAAATTATGTTGACTAACAGACGTAATGCCTTGCGGAAAGGTTTAATCACACAGAAAGGGAGATAGAATGGCGGAAATAAAATGGACTGTCGAGGGCAGGCGGTTTCGGAACGCAGAGGAATATCAGGCGGCTCTAAGGGACAAAGAACGCATCGATTCCATTACCGGCAATCTGAAACTGGATAATCCAAAGGATATTGAAACGCTGTATCTGGAATTGAAGAAGGGACAATATACATTTGAATCCATAGTGGGCAGACAGTTTGATGACAATATTTATGAACTGTACCAGAGAATTAAGCGGGAAGAGAAGGAAGCTGAGGAAAAAAAGACTGCGCGAAAGGAGAAAAGGAAGCAGCAGGTTCAACAAATAGAAAAACTTGTAAAACCATCAAAAAAGAAGAAAAAATCCGAAGGTAGCACAAAGCTTGAGGATTTTGATAAAAATATGCAGGCACAGATTATGGCGGTTCTCAGGAAGAGGGAAAGAAAACGAAGAATCCTGATGGCGGTCTGTATGTTCCTGTGTATCGTCAGTTTCGGGTACCTTGGTGCATATTATCAGGTGTCGGCAAAGAGTGCAAGGGAGTTCGAGGAGCTGACTGCATTGAAGGAGGCAGGGGCGCAGGGTGCCTATTCCGGCAGCAAAAAGGTGGAGATTCACCTGACGGACAAGGATGAGACGGTGCCGGATATCCTGCCGGAGTATGAAAAAATACATCAAAAGAACCAAAGGCTAATCGGATGGGTAAAAATTGACGATACAATAATTGACTATCCTGTGATGCAGACAGTCAACAACGAGTATTATTTAGACCACAATTTTAATCAGGAGGAGGACAGGAATGGCTGTATCTTTATGGATTACCAGTGTGATGTGGTCAAGGGCTGTGACAATATCATCCTGTATGGCCATCACATGAAATCCGGAAAAATGTTCGGGACATTAAATAAATACAGCAAGGAGTCTTATTATGAGGAACATCCGACAATACAGTTTGATACGATTTATGAGAAGGGAACGTATCAGGTGATGTATGTATTCCGGTCAAAGGTTTACTCGGAGGAGGATGTAACCTTTAAGTACTATCAATTTATCAATGCCGCTTCGGAGATGGAGTTCAATTCATACTTAAATGAAATGGCGGCGTTGTCGTTATATGATACGGGAGTTACCGCAGGCTACGGCGACAAGCTTCTGACACTTTCGACCTGTGATTATCAGGAGAAAAAGGGAAGGTTTGTCGTGGTGGCGAAAAAGATTAAGTAATAGGGAGTATAAATAACAAAGTGGGGAGAGACAACATGACAAAGAGTAGAAAGAAAAAGAACTATAAGCTGAGGAGACGTGTAAAACGGACTGTGGCAGCGCTCACAATGATCATGGCGATTGTCGTGGCAGCGATACCAGTCGAGAATTATGGTACGATGCAGGCGTCAGGCGTGGATGGAGGAGTCAATCTCGCGGAAAATGCATCAGCATATTTGGAGAACTGTGGCAAGCACTATGATCCGGCTTTGGAGAATGCCTATGGCGGTACCGAGGTTACAGTACAGCATATTGAGGGCGACTCCTTTATCAATGCCTTTAAGATTAAATTAAAAGGCGGCAGCAGTGAAGACGCGATGATTACGGAGAGCGTCTTTGAACGGGAGCTGGAGAAGTTCGATATTCATGAGGTGGAGTATTATGAGTATGTCCAGATGAATGCCGATTATCTCAAGGCAGTGGAGAATGCGTTTGATGCAGAAACCTATTCCCTTACATTCACGAATGACCGCAAAAGCTACAGTGCGCGGACGGAAACAATAACAGATGCTTCCGGGGCAAATGTCACGTTAAACCTGAATGCAGTTAATTATGACCTGATATCAACGGAATCACCAAGTGAGACAATAACCAATACAGCATCAGGATCTCTGGATAGTACATTGACCGGTTCAAATCCGTATGTTGCAATAAAGGCACCGACAAGCAGCCCTAAAATTTTTGAGACATATGCTCCGGTACTGCTAAAAACCCATACGGACAAAATTGATGCCTACAATACAGAGATGAAGCGGTATACAGATATACTGGACGGCATAAAGGACAAGACGCCCCTTACGCGGGATGACGAGACAAGATGGAATGAGGCAGTCAGCAATATTACAACATTAAACGGTTCAGCAGCAAATTTGTCAACATTTTCTAAGACTTTTGCAGAGATGAGGGCAGAGGCAAGGGACGAGGACGAGGATGGCAATGACCTCCCTGATATTGTAGATTATGTAATCTGCCAGAGAATTGCTTCGAGTAACAATGGAGACCTCGTCAAATATAAGCTAAAGAAACTTACAAACGGAGACGCAGTGGTATATGTTCCGAAGAATGACAGTCCGAATGGACCTGATTCCGGTCAGAAGAATGATGATGAGGGATACCTTGCGGGCGGAAAAGCAAACATAAAGGGAATTGCCTCCAGGGCTTTTGACATTACATATACGGATAACGGCAAACATCCGATGGGATCAAACAGGGAAGTCGGAACGCTCACGATTCCGTTAACAGTGGAATTTATCGGAGAGCAGGCGTTTGCCCACTCCAGGTTTTTGAAAGATGTGACGATTGATGATTCGAACCTTACGATATTGGGTGACGAGGCGTTTGCGCAGTGTACGGGTCTTGCATCCATAAAATTTACAAGCGAAAATTCGCGTCTCAAAACAATTGGATGTCAGGCTTTTTATAATACAAGCCTGGACAGTATTATATTCCCGCCATATGTGGAGACCATCGGTGCAGGCTGCCTGTATCTTTCCAACATAAAAGAAATATCAATGGGCGGCGGTCTGAAAAACGAAACCTTGACAATTGAGCCTTATGCATTTTTTGGATGTGAACAGCTGACAAAGGTGAACTTTGAAGGCGAGAGTACAAACTTTAAGATGGGTGATGCCATTTTTGCGCTGACATCCAGTCAGGGCGGCGGAGCACTTGAAAGCTTTTCATTCCCATCTTATATGAACAAGATGGATAATGGCCCGGATTATTCGAGATATATTCTGGCAGGCAGGGAAAACCTTAAGACGGTCGTGCTCCCTGGAAGACTTGGCAACAGTGTGACAAATGACGATGAAAAATACGTGCCGGACGATACATTTTCCGGCTGTAAGAATCTTGAGTGCGTTGAGTTCCCGGATGGGGCATACGATGCAAAGTATCATTCGGATAAGCTGTTTGCAGGCGTATTAAATAGTAATTTTTATGTAAGGGGACCAGAGACAGGCGCGAGCAGCAGCAGCATCGCATCACCGAGAAGCTGTACATGGAATGCGATTCCGGGATATTTCACCGAGGATGGCAAGCAGGGTGTTATTCCGTATGTATTTAAGGATTCGGATGGCAAGGAACATATGGAAATTGGTGTCGGTGAGGAGAACAGGGATGACTATATCGCAAGAATAGACATTATCGAGGGTTCCAAAAATGCGATTTTGTCCGGCTACATAGAGAACCATCCGACAGGAAATCCCCTTGCGGTAGTGATTCCCGAGACTGTCGGCGGATATACGATTACAGAGATTGCTGACGGATGCTTTAAGGATGTCAGTGACATCATCTATAAGGTAGTGATAGCGGACGGAACGGTTCAAAAGATTAATGCGAACGCGTTTAAGGGCTGTGACAAGCTGCAATGGGTAGAGCTTGGCGACTCCGTGAATTTTATTGGCGCAAGTGCATTTGAGGGGTGCGAGAGCCTTGAAAATGTCGTATTCAGCCAGACACAGACAGCGCTTTTTGGCGATGAGGATTCGTACTGGAAGGATGCGCTTACAATAGAGGAAAATGCATTTAAAACCGGCTCGGATTTCCTTACATTCCATGGTGCGGTTCATCCGGATTATGCACCGTTCAAGCTGGCAATGAGCGCGGAGACGAAAAATATGACGGGCACAAGCCTGCCAATCTGCTACAAGACAGATGCACCGACGAACCTCACAATTCTGAGGGACAGTTCGACAGGCGAGAGCACACTGATTGATTATCCGCACTATGAGGAAATTGATACCATCAATGCAGATTTGATTAAGCTGTGGGCAAAAGGCGACAGCGGCTATAGTATTACAGACAAGTTCGAGGAGTTAAACGAGCTGAAAAACGTTGCGGACCCGAATTACGCAGAGCGGCCGTTTAACAATTACAAGAACTTCAATGAGAAGGACATTCCGCTGTATACACTTTTTATGACGATACCGAAAGGAATCGACAGCATTGACGCGAGTGCATATTATAAGAGAAGTGAAAATGCAAATGATCTGGTATATCTGACAAGGACATACGAGTCACAGACAAAGTTTGTGAACGGCAAGGATATTGAGATTGGCATCAAGGGTGTACCGGATGGGTTGAAGAGGGACATCAACCAGCGGCAGACCTACAGCAGATATGATGATGTAAAAAGCGTATACTCTGACGACAAGTACATTTCAGAGACTGATTTGAATGAATTTGGACAGAAAGCCGGCTTGTTCAGCGGATTTCTGGCAGAGTCCGAGTTAAGCATGGAGACAGGTATTACAGACAGCATACCGGGAATCATATGGCGTACTTACAGTGGACATAAGTATGTGGAAAATTCCATTGTCGGAAATGATTATCTGACTTCGATTGACTTAAAGACAATTAAAGAGCTTCCTGATTATGCATTTTTGAGCTGTGAGAACCTGCTGAGTACGAAATATGGTATGGAAATGCAGACAATCGGTTCGCTGCCATACAGGAACTGCAAGAACTTGACAAATATTGAAATTCCAGAAGGCAACCAGTATGTGCAGTTTGCCAACATGATTCTTTTCCGGAAGAACCAGACCAATGGCAGTGCTGCAAGCGGGCTTGAGATTATCCAGTGCCTTGAGGGAAGAGGAAGCGGAAGCGGGAACGGCGGCTCCTTTAAGATCGGGGAGGCGGCAGGCGATACCCTTCTGGCAAACGTTGTCAGCATTGACAAGGAAGCATTCTCATACTGTGAGGAAATAACAGAGGTTGATTTAAGCACGTCAAAGATTACACAGCTGCCGGAGAGATGTTTCTACAAGGCGGTCAAGCTTAGTACCGTGAAGCTGCCTGACAGCATTGAGACAATTGGTGAGGAAGCATTCCTTCAGACAAGTGATAATGTGGAAGTTACGATACCGAATCCAAGCTGTGCAATCGGAGAGACGGCATTTAACTTTGACGGCAACCGCAAAGTTACCATCAGGGGACCGCAGTACGATGCTTCAGGGACGAGGAACAGTGCAATTTACAACTATTACCTGAAGATGAAGGAGAAGCTCAGACCACAGGGTAAGGAAGAGAACATTATTTTTGTATCGGAAGATAAGCATAAGGTGACTTTTATTGATTATGACACGTCACTGATTGTTGACCCGGAGGTTCCGAACCCGCAGTATGTAGACCATGAGGCAAATGCCGTATGCGTGGCAAAACCGCAGCGGTCCGGATATGAGTTTACCGAATGGAAGTGTATTCTTTCAGATGGTACACAGTTTAAGGGCTCGGGCGATCCATGGCTGAAGGTCACGGAAGACAGAATTATCCAGGCAGTATACAAGCCGAATGCAAACATAATTGTACCGGATGGGAATGACTACAAGCTGACAATGAAGGACGGTACTGCAAACGGACAGACAGAGCTTACGGCAAAGGGCGGTGACAGGATAAATGTTGCCCCTGTCGCAAAGACAGACGGAAGCAAGTTCCAATACTGGACTGTGGAGCCGAATGAGCATACAAATTTACTTGTTGACGGTGTCGCTACAGCAAATACTACGTTTATCATGCCGAATGCAGATGTTACACTGACAGCAAACTTTAGTGGTGGTTCTGGTGGAAATACGCCGGGCGGAGATAACCCGGGTGGAAATACGCCGGGCGGAGATGACAATAAACCAGGTACGGACACAGCTAAGAAGTATAAAGTGACGGTCAACTATGGTTCAGGAAGCGGTGAGTACGAGGCTGGTGTGACAGTCAATATCTCCGCGTATGCGCCGGAGTCATCCAGCAGGGTATTCTCTAAGTGGACGACAAACAACTCCGGATTAGGATTTGCCAATGCAAATTCTGCGACAACAAGCTTTATCATGCCGGCAGCGGATGTGACGGTAACGGCAAATTACAGGGTAAGAACGGACGATGACGATGATGATGACCAGCCGTCAAGGAGACCGGGAACCAACACAAATACGACAACAGTAACCAACAGGCCAAGCAGCTCGACCGGAACAACCGGGACGACAGGCACGGTCACAAATCCTGCGACAGGAAGTACCAATACAGTCAGCACGAACAATGACGGAAACAAGATTTATATCACGAAAAACGGTGTTTCGAATAAGGATGTGGCATCCATTTCCGTGGATGGCTCTACAGACAACTTTATAGTGAGAATCACGGAATCAGCAGAGGCAACTGCGGCGGTGGAAGAAGCGCTTATCAATAAGTATGGCTCGCTTGACGGACTGGCGTATTTCCCGATGGATATCTCGCTCTATGACTCGACAGGACAGAATAAGATTACAGATACCTACGGATTAAACATTACAGTGACGATGCCAATTCCGGATGTACTGATTCAGTATGGTGGAAATTCTCGTGTGGCAGCAGCGGATAATGGAAACCTGCAGCAGCTGACGCCGCGGTTTACGACAATTGACGGCATTGCATGTATTTCCTTTGTACCGCCACACTTCTCACCGTATGTGATTTATGTGGACACCAACAACCTGACAGCAGGACAGACACTTGATGCGACACCGTCGACAGGCGACCCGATTCATCCGAAGTGGTTTGCGGCGATTGGCATGGCATGTATTTCTGTTATTCTGTTTGTGACAAGCGATGGGCGCAGGCGTAGAAACTTCGGGACAGCATAACTGCAGAAACAAGATAAAAAGGAGACCAATATGAAAAGAATACATATCGCGATAACAAGCGTGGCAGTACTGGGAATCCTTGTGCTTGTGACTGTTGCCCGGGGAATTGGCGGCGGTGTAACAGCCGCGGAGGATGAGCGATTTCGAATCAATGGAACGACATTGACAAAGTATCTGGGAACTGACACATTTGTCAGCATCCCGGATACGGTTACAACAATCGGTGAGGAAGCTTTTTCCGGAAACGAGACGGTGACAGGCGTTGAGATTCCGGATTCCATCACCACAATATCTTTTAATGCCTTCAAAAACTGTACGGCACTGACAGGCATTATTGTGCCTGACACGGTAGAGAAAATAGGTCCCGGCGCTTTCGAGGGATGCACGGCACTTACATCTGTTGAAATCGGTGCAGGCGTCAGCTCGTGGGGAACAGGGGTGTTTACAAACTGTGACAGCCTTGCAAAAATCACAGTTGACAAGGAGAATGAATATCTTACTTATTACAATGGTGCAGTGTATAATGGAAACATGACAATGCTGTACCAGGTTCTTCCGGGACGTGAGGGTGAAAATTATGCCATGCCCGAGACGGTAAAGGATATTGATACCTATGCATTCTGGAATTTGAAAAACACAAAGAATGTCAAGGTCTCATCTGCTGTTTCGATGATTCCGAAGCAGTCTATGTCGAGCATGGGAAGCGTGGAAAATGTTGTTCTTCCGGATTCCGTGACGACTATAGGGGAGCGGGCGCTGGCGAACAATGCAAACCTGAAACAGGCAGCGGTTCCTGCGTCGGTGACAAACATAGACAAAAAGGCGTTTGCGGGGAGTCCGAATGTAAAAATATTTACCAGCAAGTCGAGCGCGGCAGATACATTTGGCAGCAACAATAACATCCCTGTTATTTATAAGGCAGAATATCCGACCGACTTTATGGACAGCAATGCAGGGCTTGAGGAAAAGCCAGATGTAGGAGAGGGTTCGGCAGACAGTACAACATCAACCAATACAACAACCAAAGATGAACAGACGACAGTGGATAACAATACACAGAATAGCGGCACAGATGATACATCCCAGTCCCAGCAGAATCCTTCTGGTGGTTTTCAGAGTACGGAAGGCTATATTCATCCGCTTGATGTTCCTGAAAAGGATGATGTAATAGGAAAGACGGTTATTGTTGCCGGAAGGGCAGTCCTTTTGATGGATAACCATAAGGAAAGGGTATATGGAATCCCTGACGGCGTGCAGGCGGAAGTGGTCACGGAAAGCCAGGCGAAAGAACAGGAGAGTCAGGCAGATGACAACAATTCCATCAGTGTGACATACCAGAAAGAAAATCCTGCGGAAGATGAAAGCATCGCACAGAGAAAATTTTATAAGCAGAAAAATCTGACGGATTATGAGATTGACGCGACAGTAAAGAAGATAGGAAGGCTGGCATTTGCCGAGAGCGGCTTAAAGGCAGTCGACATACCTGAAAATGTGACTGAAATCGAGTATGGGGCATTCCTGTCGTGTGCGGATCTGGCAGATGTCAAGATACCCGCCACGGTTACACATATCGGAACCAAGGCATTTGAGGGGACTGCATGGCTGAACAGCTGGCGCAGCGGCGACGGCACAAGTGACGGTGATTTCCTGATTGTAGGAGACGGCATTCTGATTGCATATAAGGGGAACACGGCACACGTCGAGATACCGGATGGCGTCAAGCAGATTGGCTCAGAGGTTTTTAAAGGTCACACGGAGATTCTGGATGTGGCGGTGCCGGCATCTGTGACGAAAATATGTGCCGAGGCATTTCGAAACTGCAGCGAACTGACAGGCCTGACAGGATGCGAGGGGCTCAGGACAGTGATTCGCGGTGCATTTTATGGCACACAGCTTTCAGAGGAAAATTTTAGGAAATGAAAATAACCAACTATAATGAATTCTAACCGGAGATGACAGAATGGAAAAACTTTTTTGGGGAATGGTCGGCGGGTGCACGGTTGCGTTTGCTATCCTGCTTGGCATGTATTTGAATAAAATAGGGGTAATCGGTTCTGAGCCGGAGAGTTCTACGGAGATTGTTTCAGAGACAGAGACGGAAACAGAAGAAATGCCGGGCATCGACAGCGGTGAATTTCCTTCCGACATTCAGTCTATGATTGAAGATTCACAGAATAATTATGCCCAGGCAATGCAGGTATTTGAGGATGAATCGTCAGCTGCTGCCTCAAGGGAGGCGGCAGAGAGAAACCAGTCAACAGGTTCTGCGGTTTCGACAGGGACATCAGGCAGTACGCCAAAGACGAATGGCTCTGTGGACAGTAACAGGAATGACAATCATGAGTATTTTCTGGAGAGTCCGTCAGAGGAGGAATCAGAGACGGAGGAGTCAAGCACTGCTGAGGCGAAGACGGAGGAAAAGAAAAACAGTGAATACGAATATACCCTGTACAGTGACCATGTGGCAATTAAAAAATACGTTGGCACATCGGCAACAGTGGATATTCCGGAGACAATAGACGGACAGCCGGTTACGGAGATAGGGGATTCGGCATTTGCAAGCTCCAAGACGCTTGTACGGATATCGGTTCCCGACAGCGTGACAAAACTTGGAAAGAATGTATTTAAAAGCTCCGAGCTTCTCGTGGATGTCAGCCTTCCGGATGAACTGACCGAGATGGGCGAAGGTATTTTTGACGGATGTTCCAAGCTTGCGCGGATTACAATACCTGACGGGGTCACAAGGATTGGCAAAAAGGCGTTTAACGAATGTACGGACCTCCGTGTGGTGAAGCTGACAAATGATATCGAGACGATTGAGGAACAGGCATTTAACAATTGTGCGAAGATGGAGATGACAAAGCTTCCGTCGTCCTTAAAAAGAGTGGAGAAGGAAGCATTTAACGGCTGTGCGGCGATGGCGCTGGCAAAGTGGCCAGGTGACCTGGAAGTCATAGGGGAGAGCGCCTTTGCAGACTGTACGGCAATTACAGACATCAAGCTTCCGGGAACGATGCGGACAATGATGGAGAGTGCGTTCTCAGGCTGCACTGGCATCAAGACACTGGATATCCGGTCCGGAATCGAGTCGATACCGGAAAGCGCTTTTGCAGGCTGCACCAGCATCACGGATTTGGCTCTGCCCAAGTCGGTCATCAGCATTGGCGACAGTGCATTTAGCGGATGTTCGGCGCTTGCAAGCGTCACAATTCCAAAAAACACGCTCAGTATCGGTGCGTCGGCTTTTGCAGGCTGTACATTTACAGAGGTAACAATCAACTCAAAGTGTTCCTACCAGGCAAGCTCATTCCCATTTGAGATTACTGATAAGAATTATTACTAAATGTCCGCAGGAGGTGAATCAATGCGAACAGGTTTACGAAAAAAAGCCGTGGCTGTCCTGATACTTGCAACAGTATTTTTTACATCGGTAAATGCGGATATGACGGCATATGCCAAAGGTCCGACCTACACGGCAATGCAGGATGTATATTATACAAAGGAAAACTGTGTTGTGTATGCCGAACCTACATATACATCAACAGTACTTATAACACTGGGGGCAAATCTTCCGGTGCAGGTAGTCGGTGCGTATTCCAACGGATGGTATCGCATTAACATTGGCGTTATCTGCTATGTAAAGATGGATTCGGTCACTTCGGCGGGCGCAATCGGTATCAAAAACAATGCGGATAAGCAGATAGCAGACGCGCAGAAGACTGCTGCGGAGCTGGGATATGAATTTGTGTACCTTACCTTGAATAAGCAGAAAACCATTAAGAAGGACATTTATAACAGTTATGTGGGGCAGAAGGTGATACTGTATGCCAAGATTGATGACGAGCTGGGTGTTTCCTTTAAGATGCTTTATGAGGATAAGATAAAAAATGATATCGACCTCAACATGACAAAAACTGCGTCAGTCAATAAATTTGGTGACAGGACAGTGCAGTTTATGTTTAACAATGACATGGAGCTAAAAGGGCAGATTGCAATTTTTCAGTTCAGGACAGGGTATGACAAGGCGGTTGACATTTACCCGTCCGATGTGGATACCGGCGAGTTTGTGATGATGAATACGTATTACACGGAGTTCAGTGAGTTTGCCTATGCGCCAGTCACTCAGGTTGCGGACATCATGATTGTGGAGGCTGAGATACCCAATTCCCTGACAGAGACCCAGCGCAATATTATGGCGGATCACAGGAAAGGAATTAAGTACCAGTGTGATGACACAAGCGAATACCGCAGTGACGTTGTTCATGGCAAGCTCCGCAAGGACACAGAGTATGTAGACTATAATTATTAAAAAAGATTAAAAAGGAAGGATAGGATTAAGCAATCTTATTCTTCCTTTTTATATTTTCAGGTTGAAACTTTAGGTGAGGTGTGGTATTATTTTTTGTGTAAAGCGTACTAACTGTATTAATTCAAATAATACAGTTCCTGAGCGTGAATGAAGGATTGTTAAGAGTATGGGAGGCAGAAATGTCAGAGACGGTTAAGAAAAAGACGGAGCCGGTCATTACCGTTAAGAATTTGTATAAAGTATACCGTATTGGTGAGAACAGGGTGCGCGCCCTCAATGGGGTGAGTTTTAGTATCAACCGTGGTGAGTTTTGTGCAATCGTGGGAACTTCCGGTTCTGGAAAATCAACACTATTAAATATGCTTGCAGGGCTTGAAAAGCCGACAAAGGGTGAGATTATTATCGCAGGTGAGCATATGGAAACAAAGAATGAGAACCAGCTTGTACGGTTCCGGAGGGAGCATATTGGGTTTATCTTCCAGTCCTTTAACCTGATGGGGACGATGGACGCGGTGGAAAATGTCGCGCTTCCGCTCACGTTTCAGGGCGTGTCGAAAAAAGAGCGTACAAGACGGGCAAAGAAGATGGTACATATGGTAGGGCTTGACAAGTACTGGGATCACCGTCCAAACCAGATGTCCGGCGGTCAGCAGCAGCGGGTCGGCGTTGCAAGGGCGCTTGTGGTAAATCCGGAAATTATCTTTGCAGATGAGCCGACCGGAAATCTCGACTCCAATACATCGAGGGAAATCATGAACCTCATGCAGAATGTCGTGCGGGAGCAGAAGCGGACACTGATTATGGTTACACATGACAACACGCTTGCGAGTTTTGCAGACAAGATTATCCGCATCGTGGATGGCAAGATTGTAGACATGGTAGATAATACGCAAAATACCGGCACATCCGGTTCTGAACCAATGGAGACGGATGCGGTAAATCCGGCAGAAAAACAGGAGAATAGATGCTGAAAGGAGCATAAAGTGAAATGAAAAGGATGAAACAAATACTAATCGTGATGCTGATGGCTGTGCTGCTTTGCGGAAATACACTGACTGTATTTGCAGAGCCGGATGATAATGACTCTGGTAACAATAACAACTATGGAAGTCCGAGTGACCAGTACGCGTCGGACGAGTGGAAAGACCAGATTAGGGGAGAGCTAAACCGTTTTTACAGTGATTTGAAGCTCCGCTATAAGATGACAGATGAGAAGATACGGCGCATGGATAAGATTTATAATAGTGCCATGACTTATATGAAAAACGCCGCGTTGACCATGTCAGAGCTTACAAGCTATGAGAATGAGATTGAGGGGTATTTAAGTGAGATTGCAAAGGAAAACACGACAGGCACGGAAAAATTCCTGATGCTTTCCAACGAGGTGCCCATCACGGATGCGAAGTTTGGTGAACAGACTTTTGTTGTGCTCTCGTTAATCAACCTTGGAAAGACGGACATCACGGATGTCGTATTGACACCGACGGTCTCAAATGACAAGACAAAATGGCCGTTTGACATCAATCAGGCATATGATGCGCAGACAATTCAGATTATACAGGCTGCTGACGACACAGTGGATGCATTTAACAAGCGGATGGATATTGGCTGGTATTTTAATGTCAGGAGTGACGTGCTGACTGGCTGTTATCCGCTGCCGTTCCATGCGACCTATTATCAGAATGGGGCGCTTGTGGAGACGGACATCACGACATATATCAACATCAAGGGAGCAAATCCAAGCAAAAAGCTGATAGAAGACCCAGACAAGCAGACTTCAAACCCGCGTATCATTGTAACAGGGTACAAGACCGAGCCGGAGGTGGTTTATGCAGGTTCTGTCTTTAAGCTGTCCGTAAGTGTGAAGAACACGTCCAAACAGACGGCTGTGGAGAACGTGCTTTTTAACCTGGAGGCGACGGTGGAAGGAAAGGATGCGGATGCCACCTATTCGGCGTTTCTGCCGACATCGGGTTCAAGCTCTGTATATACGGAGCGCATCTCGCCGGGCGAGACCTATGACATGAGTATTGAGATGGAGGCAAAATCGGATTTGTCCCAGAAACCTTATGTGCTTACGGTCAACATGAAGTACGATACGGATGAGCAGATAAACCTGTCGGATGTCGCACACGTATCGGTACCAATTAAGCAGGAGGCAAAGCTTGACACTGGTTCTGCGGAAATCATACCGGAATCCATTCCGGTAGGAGACCAGTCCAATGTCATGTTCAGCGTGTTCAACACTGGTAAGACAACACTTTATAATGTCAAGGTTACATATGAAAGCGAGACAGTAGAGAGCGGGATTACCTATCTTGGAAATATAGCGCCAGGAGCGACGCAGAATGTGGATTCCATGCTGACAGGTATTGCGCCGGATACTGGGGAAGGCATTGTCAAGGCAGTCATCACCTATGAGGATGAGGCTGGAAATGAGACCCGTTTTGAAAAGGACTTGAATTTATTGGTATATGAGATGAGTTTTGATGAGGGCATGGAGGATATCCCAATGGAGCCAATGGAAGAAGAACCCCAGAAAAAAGGTCTTCCCATGGCGGCGATAATCGGTATAATTGTGGGAGTCATTGCAGTCATTGTCATTGTGGTGGTCATCATCTCAAAAAAGAAAAAGGCAAAGAAGCAAAAAGAGGACATGGATTTGTTAGACGAGGATGATGTATAATGAAATTCTTTGATTTATTGCGTATGAGCATATCCAACCTGTGGAAACGTAAGCTTCGTACCGTACTGACGGTTCTCGGCGTTGTCATTGGTATCACCTCCATTGTTGTCATGGTTGCGCTTGGCAATGGACTGAAGGAGTCCATGCTGGAGAACTACTCAAATTACAGCTCCATGACACAGATACAGATTAGCTCCGGGGGCGGCTTTTATGTGTCAAACAGCGGGGGAACGACGCAGCAGGAGGAGAAAAGACTGGATGATTCGTTTATTCAGGAGCTTCTTGCCATGGAGCATGTCAAGGAGGTTTATCCCAGACTGAATGTGTCGGCAATCGTGAAAGCCGGAAAATACTCAGGCTATCTTGACATAAACGGTCTGACACAGGGGGAGTTCCAGACCTTGAACATCCCTGTGGCAAAGGGAACGCTGCCGGATTCTGACACAGAGTTAAAGTTTTTCTATGGCAATAATGTACTTACTAATTTTTATATAGAAAAAACACACACCTATACGTTCTGGGAGACAGGTGAGGCGCCGGATGTTGACCTGATGGAGGACTCGCTGTTCGTGATTTTTGACACGGACGCATACTGGAACTCCCAGGGCGGCGGTTCCAATGATGGAACACCAGTCAAACAGCCAAAAAAGTATCTGATTGAAGCATGCGGCCTGATGGAAGGAGAGCTTGGGGAGTGGAATAACAATAACAGCCAGAGCGTGCTCTGTGATATTGACGCACTGAAGGCGGAGCTGAAGCGTGTTTTTAAGAAAAACCCGATTCCGGGACAGCCGACCAGAAAAAACGGAAAACCGTACAATGAGTTGTTTTACTCGCAGATAATCGTTCAGGTTGATGACATGGCGAACGTGACGCCGCTGACCAACACCCTGAAGGATTTGGGGTATGACGCGTACAGTTCGGCAGAGTGGATTCAGCAGGAGCTTGACAGCATGAACATGATACAGGCAGTGCTCGGCGCGATTGGTGCAGTTGCCATGCTGGTGGCGGCAATCAGTATCACCAATACCATGATGATGTCCATCTACGAGCGGACGAAGGAAATCGGTGTCATGAAGGTAATCGGCTGCGACATCCGTAATATCCAGAGCCTGTTTCTCATGGAGGCTGGTTTTATCGGCTTTATTGGTGGAATGATTGGGGTCGGTTTCAGCTTTATGCTGAGCTTTGGCATCAACGGACTGATGGCATCAAGCGGTGCGGGAGAAAATATGGGAATCACAGGCGCCATCTGCCGGATTCCGATATGGCTTTGTCCGATTGCAATCCTGTTTGCCATCTTAATCGGCATGATTGCAGGCTTTATCCCATCACTCAGGGCGATGCGGTTAAGCCCGCTGGCAGCGATTCGAAATGAATAGTGTGAGAAGTACTTCTAAAACTCAGCAGCAAAGGCTGCTTCGTTAAGAAGTACTAAGTCTCACACAGGAGAATGCCCAAAATGCGGGCATTCTCCGCACTGATTTGAGATTTCGCCCTGGGGAATCATGTTGGTTATGCTTCTGGCAGTCTGTTATGATGATGATAAGGGATAATCGTTGAAGCTTGTGAGGAAAGTAGGTGATTGTATGCCAAATGGAGCAGATATTATCAGGGATTCCATTACAGAGTTTTCCAGGTTGCAGGGATGGATGCTGTCTATAAAGGATAAAGACCCGGAAACATATATTTCGATGCATGAAAGGTACATTGAATTAAAGGTTACGCTGTCAAGTCTGGGTGTGAACCTTGCAGAATTAGACCGGATAAAGGAATAACGGATAAAACTTGAAACAGGGGGCTTCTCGAAAAGAGAAGCCTTTTTGTGTACACGAAATCATTCCCATTCATATATTAATATCAAGTTGCAACAGATATGTGCGGTGAATGAAAATGGACAGAGTGCGCAGAATGATTGGCTGCGACAGCAGAGCGGTAAGACCGTATACGGGCAGAGGTGTATACGTGGGGGTTTTGGACAGCGGAGTGGCAGCACATCCGGATTTGCGGGGCAGAATAGCAGCCTTTAGGGACTTTACATCGAGGGACTATCCATCAAGGAATTTTGTGGCAAGAAGAATGTATTATGACGATAATGGACATGGAACGCATGTGTGCGGCGTGCTGGGAGGAAACGGCGCTGCTTCAAGGGGAAAGTATCGTGGGATTGCCCCCGAATGTACACTGATTTGTGGAAAGGTTCTGGACAAAAAAGGCGGTGGAAGCCTGAAAAACCTTATCAGCGGTCTGTTCTGGATTACGGAGCTGGCAAAGTCCTATCCAATAAGGGTATTGAATATTTCGATTGAAATGGAATCGGAGGACAATATTGACAAGGATGACTGGGAACAATTTAAAAAGCAGATACAGTTTCTGTGGAACAACAACATCATCATTGTCGCGGCGGCGGGGAATAAAGGACCTGGTCCCATGACACTCTCACCGATAGGGGAGTGTGGCGGATGTGTATGTGTGGGATGCCATGACGGGGATTACCAGGGAAGCGGCGGCAGGCTTTGCAATGAGTATTCCAGCAGGGGACCCGGAAAGGATCTGACAATCATGAATATGATGAACCGCAATCCCCTGAAAAAGCCGGATATTGTGGCACCGGGCACGGACATTGTGTCCTGCAATTCCAGATATGTGACCTCCCCGTATATCGCCAAAAGCGGAACATCCATGTCGGCGCCGATTGTGAGCGGTGCGTGTGCCCTGTGCCTGCAAAAATACCCATATCTTTCAAACCGCGAAATCAGAAGGCTTTTGCTTGGTTCCGCCGCAGATTTGGGACAGAGCTGGAGTGTGCAGGGAGCCGGAATGCTCCGTATCGATAACATGCTTGCGCAGGCTGTGGTATAAATGTAAGATTTTTTATTGACATAGCCTGTATAATTGTATACAATAATACGCAGATACAAAAAGAGAATTGAACAGTGCGGAGGAAAGTGTTATGGAGAACAATAACGAGTATTTTGAGAACCGGCCAGTCACCATGAATGATAAGAATAATCTCTTACAGATTGAGGAGCATATGTACCAGCTTCAGGACGTAGAGAAACCAAATGCATTTCGTAATATGTTTCCATATGATGAAATACCAAAGATTCCTTTTAATGACAGGGTAGTGCCGCATAATATGCCCAAGGATATCTGGATTACGGACACGACATTCCGGGATGGCCAGCAGTCCAGGGCGCCATACAGTACGGAACAGATTGTCACGATTTATGATTATCTGCATAGGCTCGGCGGACCAAACGGCATGATTCGCCAAAGTGAGTTTTTTTTATACAGCCAGAAGGACAGGGATGCTGTATATAAGTGCATGGAACGCGGATATCAGTTTCCGGAGGTGACATCCTGGATTCGGGCGAGCAAAGAGGACTTTAAGCTGGTAAAGGAAATCGGCATGAAACAGACAGGCATTCTTGTAAGCTGCTCGGATTACCATATTTTTCTCAAGTTAAGGATGACAAGACGCCAGGCAATGGAGCATTACCTGTCAGTGGTTAAGGAATGCCTTGAAGAAGGCATCAGTGTAAGGTGCCATCTTGAGGACATTACACGGGCAGATATTTACGGATATGTAGTCCCATTTTGTCAGGAGCTGATGAAGCTTTCTGAGCAATATCAGCTTCCAATTGTAGTGCGTGCGTGTGATACCATGGGATATGGCGTAAACTTTGCCGGTGCAGTTATTCCGAGGAGTGTGCAGGGCATTATCTATGCGCTCCATACACATGCGGGAGTGCCGGAGAAGTGGATTGAGTGGCACGGCCACAATGATTTTTACAAGGCGGTTACCAATTCGACAACAGCGTGGCTGTATGGGTGTTCCGGTGTCAACACGTCCCTTTTCGGTATCGGGGAGCGCACAGGAAACACACCGCTTGAGGCGATGATATTTGAATATGCACAGCTGAAGGGCACATTAAACGGTATGGATACCACGGTCATCACAGAGCTTGCCGAATACTACGAGAAAGAGATAGGATACCATATCCCCGAAAGGACGCCGTTCGTGGGCAAAAACTTCAATGTCACAAGGGCAGGAATCCATGCGGACGGGCTATTGAAGAATGAGGAGATTTACAATATCTTTGACACGGAGAAATTCCTGAACAGACCAGTCCTGTGTGCCGTGTCAAACACGTCAGGTCTTGCAGGAATTGCACACTGGATTAATACCTATTTTAAGCTGAAGGACGATGAAAAAATCAGTAAGTCATCAGAACTTGTGGCTTATGTAAAGACGTGGGTTGATGCGGAATATGAAAGCGGCAGGGTTACCGTTCTTACGGACGACGAGCTTCTGGCGGTGATAGATGAGGGCTGTAAATTGCTCGGAATATCGCTTGTGAAGGATTAAGGCAGGTGAAAGGAATGAGCGAATATGATGTGAACCAGGATGCATCGGACAAGTATTCATTGAGGGGAAGGGTATTTCGGAAGCTCAGGGAGAATATCCTGAATGGGAAGTATCAGGAAAATGACGAACTCCGTGAGGCATCGATAGCGGAGGAGCTCGGAGTCAGCAGGACGCCTGTACGGGAGGCATTCCGGCAGCTGGAACTGGAGGGACTGATACATATTGTCCCGAATAAGGGGGCATATGTCACGGGAATTTCATCCTCGGATGTGGCTGATATCTATGAAATCCGTTCTCTCCTGGAGGGGCTTTGCGCCAGATGGGCAACAGAAAAAATTACGAAGGATAAGATAGAGGAGATGGAGGAGGTAATCCTCCTGAGTGAGTTTCACCTTGAGAAGGAGCATTACGAACAGCTGATTGAGCTGGACAACCGTTTTCATATGCAGCTGTATGAGGCGTGCGGCAGCAAGATACTCATACATCTGTTAAAGGATTTTCACCAGTATGTACAGCGGCAGCGGCAGCAGACTCTGTCCGACAGGGCAAGGAGTGCGGCGGCGGTTGAGGAGCACAAGAGCATCATGGAGGCAATCCGCGATGGGAATGCGGAGCTTGCGGAGAAACTTGCGGATGAACATATTTGTAATGCATATAGAAATATGGTAAAATGTGGTTTGAGCACAAAACATTAAGAAACACTAAGGCTGTAAGGGACACG
The DNA here is from genome assembly GCA_002490665.1 of Lachnospiraceae bacterium UBA7205. GTDB lineage: Bacteria > Bacillota > Clostridia > Lachnospirales > Lachnospiraceae > COE1. The sequence continues at coordinate 62,616 of DKUL01000032.1, forward strand.
GCCTAAGAGTTTCTAAATGTTTGGAAGAACGCTAAGGGCGGCGTTCTTCGTAGATTGTGGCAACAAAGTAAGAGGCACTAAGGCTGTAAGGGACACAGCCTAAGAACAGGAGGAGAACATTATGGCAAAAATTCAGATGACGACACCGCTGGTGGAGATGGACGGGGATGAGATGACACGAATTTTGTGGAAGATGATTAAGGAGGAACTGCTTCTTCCATACATAGACTTAAAGACGGAATATTATGACCTTGGCCTTGAGCACCGCAATGAGACAAATGACCAGGTTACGGTGGACTCAGCGGAGGCGACGAAAAAATACGGTGTGGCAGTAAAGTGTGCCACAATCACGCCCAATGCCGCGCGTATGACGGAGTACAACCTCAAGGAGATGTGGAAGAGCCCGAACGGAACAATCAGGGCGATGCTTGACGGCACGGTATTCCGTGCACCGATTATCGTCAAGGGCATTGAACCGTGTGTAAGGAACTGGGAAAAACCGATTACGCTTGCGAGACATGCGTATGGGGATGTCTATAAGAATACCGAGATAAAGGTTCCGGGTGCAGGAAAGGCAGAGCTGGTGTTTACGGCAGCGGATGGGACAGAGACAAGGGAGCTGATTCACAACTTTACGGATGCGGGAATCATTCAGGGGATTCACAATACGGACAAGTCAATCAGCAGCTTTGCACATGCATGTTTCCAGTATGCCCTGGACACAAAACAGGATTTGTGGTTTGCGACAAAGGACACGATTTCCAAGAAGTACGACCACAATTTCAAGGATATTTTTCAGGAAATCTACGATGCCGACTATGATGCGAAGTTCAAGGCGGCAGGCATTGAGTATTTCTACACACTGATAGATGATGCCGTTGCGCGCGTCATGAAGGCAAAGGGCGGCTTTATCTGGGCGTGCAAGAATTATGACGGAGACGTCATGAGCGACATGGTAAGCTCGGCGTTTGGTTCCCTTGCCATGATGACCTCCGTGCTGGTATCGCCTACCGGCGTATACGAGTATGAGGCGGCGCACGGAACCGTCCAGCGTCATTATTATAAGCACCTGAAGGGTGAGGAGACATCCACAAACTCCGTGGCAACAATCTTTGCATGGACAGGTGCGCTGAGAAAGCGTGGGGAGCTTGACGGAAATGCCGGGCTTGTGCAGTTTGCGGACAGGCTTGACAAGGCGACGGTCAAGACCATTGAGGACGGAAAGATGACGAAGGATTTGGCATTAATTACTTCATTAAAGGATGTGACGGTTTTAAACAGCGAGAACTTTATCAAGGCGATTCGGGAGACGTTCGAGACGTTATGATGACGAGTAGGGGATTTTCCCCTACTCGTTTAACTTTAGTTCTGTTATCAGGCTGTTCATCTCATAGTGCACAAGAATCTCTTTGAGAGCTGCCTTGTCGATATGGAGTGCAAAGTCTTCCAGCGACTGGGTGATTGGAATGTCGTCCTTCATTTTCGCAAGCTGGTAGCTCAGGTATACGGTTTCCTTATTTTCTTTCAGGGCATTGAGCGGGCTTCGCCCGATACCGAGGCTGTTTTTCCAGAAATCAGTCAGTTCCTTTTCCTTTTTCTTGATTCCCCCGCAGTCCTCAATTGCCTGGTAGAGGGCGTCAAGGGAGCCGTACTCGTTCACGAGCGGGGCGGCGGCTGACGAAACGCCCTTGCATCCGGGAATGCCGTCTCCGGGGTCTCCGGTGATGGACAGCAGTGTCACAATATTTTCGGGATATACACCCTCCTCGGCATAGACAATATCCGAGGTATATTCAAAAATGCCCGCCGGAATCGGTTCATAACCGCCCTTTCCGGCGAAAAGCCCATATCTTTGCTGCATGTCCCTTGCCTTGTCCTTATCTGTGACACGCCACAGACGTGTATAATCGCTGACCAGCTGGAAATAGTCATGGTCTTTTGTGATAATGTAAGTTTCAAGCTCGGGTGACTCAAATTTTCTGACAAGCGAAGCGGCAAAGTCGTCTGCCTCGTAGTCCTTGTCCATAAGAACCTGGCAGCCGATTTTCTGTAAAAGCTCCTCCATGGCAATAAATTGTTCCTTTAAGGGCGCGGGCGTTTCCCTTCGGTTCGCCTTGTAACTGTCGGCGCCTAAAACTGTGCGCCGGAACGTGTCGCGCGACACGTCAAAGGCGACTGCCACGTAATCAGGATTTAACTTTTTGTATAGGGATATCAGTGTTCTGAGCATTGTAAAAAGTGCATTTGTGTATTCACCTTTGGATGTCTGCAAAATTTCTTTGTAATGCTTCTCCTTTTCCTCGTCTGTCTTGGCAAATAAGACAGATTTCGGGAGGTTGCCATAGTACGAAGTACTGAGCATGGAGGAACCGTCAATAATCAAAAATTTTTTCATTCCTATATTTCTCCTTTATAATACAAGCTGTACTGTTGCGATAAATCTATTGTACCACAGATTAAGGGGTATACAATAGATTTATTTTGGGGTAGTAGTAGAAGTATTTCCGGGTATGGCTGTTTCTTTTTTGCAGGAATCATATATACTGGTTCATACAGGAAGGAGGATGGGCTATGAGGAAAAGAGGAAAACTGTATGAGCGGCTGCCATTAATTATATTTGGCGGTATCTTTCTGGTTATGGTTCTGCTTAGCGTTGTTGCAAAATTCATGCAGGGTGACGAATGGCTGGTTTATTCGGATTCGCTGGATTTGACTGTGGCTGACGTGAATGGGCAGGAGCTTACCTTGAGGGACCTGGCATTCTATATTGCCTACGATGAAATGTTTGTGGAGGAGCAGGCACAGATTTACAATGCGGAGGATACCGCAAGGTATTGGAATCTGAAGACGAATAATGTCTATGTGCGGCAGCTCTCCAAACAAAGCGTCATGAAAAAGGCAGTCCATGATGAAATTTTTTATCAGATGGCGGTGGACGAAAAAATGGAACTGACACCGGAGGAGGAGGTGCAATTGTCAAATGTCCAGGATGCATTCTGGGATAATGTGATGGACAATGACAAACTGGAACGGCTCGGCGTCACGGAAAAGGACTTAAATGACACCATTCGAAAAATAGGCTTTGCGCAGAAATATCAGGGAATCTATGCGGCAATCCACCAGCTTGACATGGAAGCTTTGGAGATTGAAGGGGAGGCTTATGAGATGATGCTGGACGATTATCCGTACCGGATAAATGAAAGGGTCTGGAGCAGGGTCAATTATGGCGACATTACACTGGTACATAAAAATGGAATTTATCAGTAAAAGAAACAGAGCAGCGTCTACTCTGTTTCCGATAGTGTTTCCCACTTGATATAAAGTTCTTCGAGCTCTTTTCCGATTTGCTCCTTTTCGCTGGCGATTTCCTGAAGCCTTACGGAGTTTGTCGCAATTTCGGGTTTCGCCATCTCCTCATCCAGTGCGGCATTCCTGTTTTCCAGTATTTCAATCCGTTCCTCACATTTTTTCAGGTCATTTTCCCTTTTGCGCAGGAGCGCCTGGTTTTCCTTCTGCTGTTTCCAGTCAAGCTTCTGCGCGGAGGGCGCGTCTGCCTGCGGGGCAGTTTCTTTTGCCGTCGGCGCAAGAACATCTTTTTTCTCGAGATAATAGTCGTAATTCCCTATGTAGTTGACAAATTCCTGATGCGTAAGCTCGAGAATGCGGCTTGCCGTTTTATTGATAAAATAACGGTCATGGGACACATAAAGGACAGTCCCCTCATATGCGTTCAGCGCTGTTTCCAGTATTTCCTTTGACGTGATGTCAAGGTGGTTGGTCGGCTCGTCCAGAATCAGGAAATTCGCCTCCGAGAGCATGAGCTTTGCGAGGGAGACACGGCCGCGTTCCCCGCCGCTCAGGGCGCTGATTTTCTTGAATACATCCTCCCCGGTGAACAAAAAGGCAGCCAGCGTATTCCGAATCTCGGTATTGGTCAGGTAGGGGTACGCGTCGCTGATTTCCTCAAAAAGCGTTTTTTCCATATGAAGGACATGGTGCTCCTGGTCATAATACCCGATTTCCACGTTTGCGCCAAGCCGTATGGAACCGCCGTCGGGCGGGACAAGCTCGTTGATAATCTTTAAAAGTGTTGTCTTACCTGTACCGTTATCCCCGATGACTGCAACATGCTCTCCGCGTTTTATTTCAAAGGAAACGTTTTCAAAGAGCAAATGACTGCCAAAGCGTTTGGAGAGTCCTTCAATCTGCATCACGTCGTTTCCGCTTGTCCGGTGCGGGGTAAGTGTCAGCTTCATGTCAGCCTTTACCTCGACCGGCTTTTCGAGACGTTCAATTTTATCCAGCATCTTTTCACGGCTTTCCGCACGTTTAATCGATTTTTCGCGGTTAAACTGCTTGAGCTTGTCGATGACCTCCTCCTGATGCTTTATCTCGCGCTGCTGGTTCAGGTATGCATGCATCTGCTCGGTGCGGAGATGTTCTTTCTGGACAGCATAGTCAGAGTAATTTCCATGAAAGGAAGAGACGACACCGTTGTCAATCTCAATGATTTTCGTGGCAATTCTGTCCAGAAAATAGCGGTCATGGGAGACAATGATTACTGCGCCTTTGTAGTTCAACAGGTATGTCTCAAGCCATGTGATGGAGTTGAGGTCAAGGTGGTTGGTCGGCTCGTCGAGCATGATGAGGTCTGGTTTCTGGAGCAGCAGCTTTCCCAGTGCCACACGCGTTTTCTGTCCCCCGGAAAGGGTGGCAACTTTCTTGCCAAATTCATCCTCGCCGAAGCCAAGCCCTTTTAAAATCCCTGTAATTTCACTTTTACATGCATAACCATTCATATCCTCAAAACGGTGTGTCAGGTTCGCATATTTTTTCAACAGGGAATCAAGCTCTGCACCGTCTGCCTGCTTCATTTCCTGCTCGGTCTGGCGTATGGATGATTCAAGGTCAAGAACCTCCTGCTTGACAGTGAGCAGCTCATCGAAAATCGTGTTTTCACTGTCCACAGCCTGGTGCTGGGCAAGATAACCGAAACTTTTGTCCTTGGCAAATGTCACAAGTCCGCCGTCTGCAGGAAGGCTTCCTGTTATGATTTTGAGCAGGGTGGATTTCCCTGCGCCATTGATGCCGACGATGGCGGCTTTTTCATAATCTTCAATATGAAAGGATGCATTTTTTAGAACGTGGTTGTCCACAAATGTCTTGTCTATGTTATTGCATGATAAAATCATGGGAACCTCCTGAAATACATAATCTCTCTTATTATAAGGAATTTGTGCGATAAAAGCAATTGGATAATTGACAAATATTCCAAAAAGAATTGACAATCATTTAACAATATTGTATACTTGTGCTATATTCGATGCCGATTTTTTGGCATATTGTATAACAAATCAGCTGTACATCCCTGTTTTCTGACTGGTAAGCTGTGTGGCAGAATTTGTTGTAAATCATATTTTTCCGGTCTTTTATGTCATTCCGGAAGGAACGCAATCATATATTAGGAGGTAGATAATCGTGGATGATAAGAATATATCACAGGCGGTTGTCGCACGGCTTCCCAGATATTACAGATACTTGGGAGATCTGAGGGGCAGTGGTATCGAGAGGATATCATCGCAGGACCTGAGTAAGCTGATGAACGTCACTGCATCACAGATCAGGCAGGACTTTAATAATTTTGGTGGTTTTGGGCAGCAGGGTTACGGCTATAACGTGGAGTACTTATATAATGAAATAGCAAAGATACTTGGACTGAACGAAAAGCACAACCTGATTATCATAGGTGCGGGGAATCTTGGTCAGGCACTTGCGAATTACATGAATTTCGAGCGCAGGGGATTTATTGTAAAAGGCATATTCGACAAAAATCCGGATTTATATGGGAAGGAGCTTCGGGGCATCGTCGTCCAGCCGGTGGAAAGGATTGAGGATTTTGTGAGGGAAAATGCGATTGACATCGCAGTGCTTACCATACCAAAGGACGGCGCCGTAAAAACTGCGGAGAAGCTTGTAAGGTGTAATATTAAGGCTATTTGGAATTTTGCACATGTGGATTTGAAAGTACCGGAGAGCATCGTTGTTGAAAACGTACATCTTTCAGACAGTCTTATGAAATTATCATATGGCATAGCAAACCAGTGATTACATTTTTAGGGTACGCAATTATGAAAAGAGGGTGAGAGTATGGGACAGGAGGATGAGGTCTTTCGCGAAGCGCTGGTAGGCAAGAAGATACCCATTCTGACACTTGACAATCAATGGCACAAGCTGTTCACGCAGACTGGGGATAATGATGAGATTCATGTCCTTGAAGAAAGGGTCAACGATATCCTGAAGCGGCAGGGAAAGCTGAACACGGAGCTAAAGAGCCTGTCGGCATTCAAGAAGAAGCTCATGCAGGAGATTGTTGATATTATGGAGCTTCCGGACAGTTCGGCAAAAGAAAAAAAGATGTCGGAGAACAAGCGCATGATAGAGGAATCGAACCAGAAAATGGACGATTACAATGACGAGCTTATGGATATCCCAAAACAGATTGACGAGGCAAACTTTGAGCTGATGATGGCAACAATGCGCGTCTGTTATGCGAAGATTCGGCAGAATGTCCAGGAAATTGACGAGATTAACAAATGGGTGTCCGATTTTAAGGTGCAGCTCAAGCGCAAAATCCTCTCAAAACAGCAGAAGGAGATATGGAATGATGAAATGTACTCCTACATGCACTCCATATTTGGACCGGACGTCATAGACATGTTTGACATGAAATATAACCCGCAGAATGTATTAAACAAAGAAAAAGATCTGGTGGATCAGAAGGAGAAAAATCCCGGGCAGGAGTAGCTGTCCGGGATTTTTTAAAAGATTCTTCCTTGTTTTCGCAAAATAATATGATATACTTAAAATAATAAATCAGGGAAGGTTGGGAATGGCTATGGAATATGTGCTGACATCGGCTGAGATGAAGGACGCGGACAGGGCGGCAATCAATGATTATGGAATAGAATCGCTTGTTTTGATGGAGCGCGCCGCCTTGCAGGCAGTGCGCGTGGTTGAGGAAAAATATGGCTCGGACATATATGTGGGGGTCATGGCTGGAAGCGGCAATAATGGCGGGGACGGCATTGCCATGGCGCGCATTTTCCAGGAGAAGGGAATCCGTGCGGAGATTAACCTGATAGGGGATGTGTCAAATCTGACGTCGGAGACGAAGACCCAGCTTGAAACGGCTAGGAAATTAAACATTCCGATTCATTATGGCATGGAGCATACCCTGTATGATGTAATTGTTGATGCCCTGTTTGGCATTGGCATCACGCGTGATATTGAGGGAAAGTACAGGAAGGCAATAGAGGCTGTGAATGCCTCCAAAGCGAAAATTGTGGCAGTTGACATTCCGTCCGGAGTCAACGCGGACAATGGAAGTATTATGGGATGTGCGGTAAAAGCTGACATTACTGTCACATTTGCGTACCGGAAGCTGGGTATCATGCTGTATCCGGGAGCCTCCTGCGCTGGCGAGGTGATTTGCGTTCCAATTGGCATTCCGGCGGCAGTGACGGAGCACAAGCGCAAGGGAGTCGTCACGTTTACGGATGTGAAGAAGGATTTACAGCTTCCGGGGAGAAGTCCGTCGGGAAATAAGGGAACCTATGGGAAAGTGCTGCTGGTTGCAGGCAGCAGGAGTATGGGCGGTGCGTGTCTTTTATCCGCGCTGAGTGCGTACAGGACGGGCGCTGGCATGGTTCGCATCTTTACTGCACTGGATAACAGGGAGGGGCTGCTGAAAAAGCTTCCGGAGGCGATTGTCGACACTTACATGGACGATGGGGATTCCGACATAACGCAGGAAGAAGCGGACAGGTTAACTGCGGGAATAGAATGGGCGGACGTGGTTGCGGTCGGACCGGGAATCTCAATGTCCGGAAAGGCAAAATGTATATTGGAAACGGTACTGGAAAAAAGCAGGAAGCCTATGGTTGCGGATGCGGATGCGCTAAATATTCTGGCACAAAATGCAGAGCTGTTAAAAAAGTTTGAATACGGACGCAGAAAAGATGACATCGATGTCATTTTTACGCCGCACCTTGGAGAATTTTCAAGGCTTATGAAATATCCGGTGGCGGAAATCAAAAAGGACATGATTGCCTGCTGTAAGATGTTTACCCGAAGTCATGACGTATCGCTTGTATGTAAGGATGCAAGGACAGTGGTTGCCAAAAGGGGGAAGCTCACCTACCTTAATGCAAGCGGGAATGACGGAATGGCAACGGCAGGCTCCGGGGATGTGCTTACAGGGATTATTGCCGGGCTGCTGGCACAGGGGCTTAGCGGATTTGAGGCAGCTGTCATGGGAACCTACATACATGGGCTTGCCGGTGACATGGCAAGGAACCGGACATCGGCATATTATATAATGGCACAGGATATTATAAAGTCATTGAAAGATATCATATACTAGAAAGGGATTACTATGAGACATTATGACAGGGCATGGGCAGAGATAGACCTTGATGCAGTACAGTTTAATATTGCACAAATCAGAGAGAAGATTCATGCAGGCACAAAAATCATTGCAGTGATAAAGACAGACGGTTACGGACATGGTGCATTGCAGATTGCGCGGATGCTCGAGAATGAGGACAACGTATGGGGCTATGCGGTTGCTACGGCGGAGGAAGCGTTCTCGCTTAGACAGAATCATATTTGCAGGCCGATATTGATACTGGGATATACCTTTCCAAACAACTATGAGCAGCTGATTGCGGAAGATATTCGCGCTACGGTATTTACATACGAGAGCGCGAAGGAGTTGTCAGAGGCGGCGCTTAGGATTGGGAAAAAGTGTAAGGTACACATTAAAATTGACACGGGGATGACAAGGATCGGCATACATCCTGACGAGAAGGGACTTGCGCTTATCAGGAAGATCCTTGCGCTTCCGGCGCTGGAGACAGAAGGGATTTTTACCCATTTTGCGACAGCGGATGAGGCGGACAGGACAAAGACATACCAGCAGATGAAGCTTTTCCAGGATTATACGGACAGGATTTGCAGGGAGCTAAAGGCTGAGATTCCCATGAAGCACTGTTCAAACAGTGCGGGGATTGTCGAGATGCCTGAAGCAAATATGGATGCCGTGCGTGCGGGCATTATTCTATATGGACTGTGGCCGTCACAGGAGGTAAAGGCGGATGAGAAAATTCAGCTAAAGCCGGCGCTCTCGCTCAAATCAAGAATCGTGTATGTGAAGACGGTTCCGCAGGGGCAGGAGATTAGTTACGGAGGAACCTATACCACGACGAAGGACACCAGGGTTGCGACAATCTGTATTGGCTATGGGGACGGATATCCCAGAAGTCTCTCCAATGTCGGATATGTGCTGCTGAAGGGGCAACGTGCGCCGATACTGGGACGCGTGTGCATGGACCAGTTTATGATAGACGTGAGTGATATCGATGCGGATATCTGTGTGGGTGACAGGGTGACCCTGATAGGGACGGATGGGGATGAATGCATCACCATGGAGGAGCTCGGGGAGCTGTCCGGCAGGTTCAATTACGAGCTTGCCTGTGACATTGGGAAAAGGATTCCCCGGATTTACAAATTGGACGATACATTGTTATATGAATAAATTTTATATTTTATAATGTAGCAGCTGTATAAAAATTTCTCTGATGGCAAAAATAGTATCATACAACATATAGATTTGCGAAACAGGGGTGTATGAGAATGAAAAGAGGAGATATTTATTATGCAGATTTAAGACCGGTAGTGGGTTCCGAGCAGGGAGGCGTCAGACCGGTGCTGATTATACAAAATGATGTGGGAAACAAGCACAGCCCGACGGTAATCTGTGCGGCAATCACGTCCAAGCTGAACAAGGCAAACCTTCCGACGCATATTGAACTGAACGCAGGAAATTATGACATGGTAAAGGATTCGGTGATATTGCTTGAACAGTTAAGGACAATTGACAAAAAGCGTCTGAAGGATAAGGTGTGCCACCTTGATACACCGATTATGCAGAGGGTAAACAGAGCCTTGCAAATCAGCCTTGAGCTTGATACATAAATGTAAAGGCTTTGGATATTGACGTTTGGGGTCAGGAATGATATATTAGAAAGGTGTAACCCGCAAAAATGCGGCTTACACCTTTCTTGCGTACCAAACGCAATGAATTCTAAAGAATAAAGGAGAAACAGAAATGGATGATGGAGGGGCTTCGGCCTGTAGTATATTTATTTTTTTCGCTTTGCTTACTATCGAGGCTATTTTGACTGGATTTAACAAAGCGATACCTTTTTTGAACGAAAAGGAGATTGAACGCAGGGCAGTCGAGGAAAAAGACAAGAAATCCATCCTGCTTTACCAGATTATCGAACGTTCTACAATCTATGTGAATTCTATCCAGATGATAACGACGCTGGTCGAGCTTGTGATGGGGTATTTTTTCCTTCCGCGGTGGTCAGCTGCGTTTGGGAGATGGCTTGGTCAGCTGGCGCTTTTTCAGGGAATGAGCGATGTGGCACAGCACTGGACTGCGCTGGTACTGGCGGCAGTTGTGCTGATGTATATCCTGCTTACGTTCGGTATTCTTTTTCCAAAGAAGATTGCACAGAAGTACCCGGATGCATGGGCGTACCGCTTTATCCGTCCGATCCAGTTTTTGAGGACGGCGCTTTATCCACTGACAGGCATTATCGCCGTATCGGCAAATGCCCTCCTTCGGGTATTTGGTCTGCGGAACGCGGATGAACAGGCGGATGTGACGGAGGAAGAAATCATTTCCATGGTAAATGAGGGACATGAGCTTGGTGTCCTCGAGGCAGGCGAGGTGGAGATGATTACAAATATATTTGAGTTTGGTGACAAGGAAGCAAGCGATATCATGACGCACCGCAATAACATCATGGCGATTGACAGCAGTATGCCGTTCAAGGATGCGCTCAATTTTATGCTGAAGGAGAGCAATAGCAGATACCCTGTATTTGAGGAGACGCTTGACCATATTATAGGTGTGCTGTACTTGAAAGACGCCATGCGCATACATACCTCCGACGAGAGCCTGAACCAGCCAGTCGGGACAGTGGACGGGCTTCTGCGTGAAGCAGTGTATGTTCCGGAAACCAAAAATATTGACGACTTGTTCCGCAGCATGCAGTCCGAAAAGAACCAGATGGTGATTGTCATGGACGAGTATGGTCAGACATCGGGTCTTGTCACGATGGAGGATATCCTTGAGGAAATCGTAGGAAACATCATGGATGAGTACGACCCCGAGGAAAACCATATCGAGGAGAAGGGTGAGAATGAGTATGTTATCGAAGGGATGACAAGGCTTGAGGATCTGAAGGAGCGTTTCGGGATTTCCTTTGGAGAGACAGAATTTGAGACCCTCAACGGCTATCTGATATCAAAGCTTGACCGCATACCGGACGAGGATGAAAATTCAGAGGTTGAGGTTGACGGATATACTTTTCAGATCGTAAAGGTGGAAAAGAATGTGATACAGTCCGTTCTTGTCAAAAAAGTGGAACAAGGGCAGCCGGAATCCGAACAGGATATCGAGCCCTCTGAAAATATATAAATATATGAGGATAAAGGAGAATTAGAACATGTCAGGACATTCAAAATTTGCGAACATTAAGCACAAAAAAGAAAAAAACGATGCGGCAAAGGGAAAAATCTTTACCATTATCGGGCGTGAGATTGCCGTTGCGGTCAAGGAAGGCGGTCCGGATCCTGCCAACAACTTTAAGCTTGCACAGGTGATAGCAAAAGCAAAAGCGAACAATATGCCAAACGACACGATTGACCGCGGCATCAAGAAGGCTGCCGGTGACGGCAATGCAGTCAATTATGAGCATGTTACATATGAGGGCTATGGTCCGAATGGCATCGCCATCATTGTGGAGGCGCTGACAGACAACAAGAACAGGACAGCGGCAAATGTCAGGAGTGCGTTTACCAAGGGAAACGGAAGCATTGGAACGCAGGGATGTGTTTCCTTTATGTTTGACGAAAAAGGGCAGATTATCATTGACAAGGAAGAGTGCGACATGGGTGCGGACGACCTGATGATGATTGCGCTTGACGCGGGCGCGGAGGATTTTTCCGAGGAGGATGACAGCTTCGAGATTATCACGATGCCGGACGATTTCAATGCGGTGTACAAGGCTTTGCAGGACAACAATATTGCCATGGCAAGCGCTGAGGTGACCATGATTCCCCAGAACTATGTGTCGCTCACGGATGAGACTGCCGTAAAAAACCTGAACAGGACGCTCGACATGCTCGACGAGGATGACGATGTGCAGGCAGTGTACCATAACTGGGAAGAGTAGGGAAATTTGGAAAGGGAACGCACGGAGCGGTGCTGAGATAAAAGAATAGAGATGGAATAGGACAGGGCGTTTATGGTATTAATAAGACCATAAGCGCCCTGTTTTTGTGCATGGGTGGCAGGAATGAAAGATGTAAGGAGGAGACATGGACGGTAAAATCAAAAAATATGGGTACGTGCGGGTATCCCACAGGGACCAGAATGAGGGCAGGCAGCTTGCTGCAATGAAGTCGGCGGGAATCCTGCCGGAACAGATTTACCTTGACAAGCAGTCCGGAAAGGATTTTGAGAGACCAAAGTACAAGGAACTGATAACCAGGCTGGATGACCACTCCCTTGTGTATGTGAAATCAATTGACAGGCTGGGGCGGGATTATGATGAAGTGCTGGAACAGTGGAGGAAGATTACAAAAGAGATAGGCGCGGATATTGTCGTGCTGGACATGCCGCTGCTGGACACAAGGCGGGGTAAGGATTTGATGGGGACGTTCCTAAGTGACATTGTGCTGCAGGTTCTAAGCTTCGTCGCGGAGAATGAGCGCGACAATATCAGAAAGCGCCAAAGTGAGGGAATACGAATTGCAAAGTCAAACGGAGTCCGGTTTGGCAGGCCTGAGACAAAACTGCCGGACAACTTTGAGGAGGTCTATGATATGTGGGTGCATGGGGATGTGACAGTCGATATGGCGGCAAACAGCTGTGGCATGACGCACTCGACATTTTACCGGAAGGCGACAAAGAGAAAAAAACAAAATCATGCCTAAAAGTGTACTTTTTGGCACGAAATTGTAAAAAGAAAACAATGATGGGATGTATTATATTAGTATAACATAAGGGAGAAAATTTGTACATAATTTTTGGAAATTATCTGAAATTTTTAACAGAATCACCAATTTGTCAATATCAAATGCTTATACATGGCTGACAAAGTAATTGTCTCACGCCATGTATTTTTTATGCCAAAAAGTACACTTTTTGGCACGAAAAGTACACTTTTTGGCACGAAAAGTACATGGCGTGAAGGGAATGGTGTTGTGAGACTGTCAGGAAGGAGGAAATATGGATTTAGGCGAAAAAAAGAGGCTCTTAACAGAGTATGGTCTGGAATATGCAGACGATGGCGAGGTCTGTCAGGTTGGCATCACAGGAATGATGATGGCACCCATACGGCTTGCAGGAAAACTGTTTTCAATTGATGCATTTTCGGGAGGGATATCGGGGCGTCCATACAATATATTACTGTCTTACGGAGAAAAGATAACCATTTTTATCAAAGAGGACAGCGGTGTCTGGAAGGCAGTGACGGAGGAAATATGGAATGAATGTATTTCGGGGGTGACGGAGAAAGGTATTGTTGATTCGCTGCTTGAGGCAAAAGTGGAGTGTCCGTGCGAATTGCTGAAGAATGCAGATGTCCGGCTGGAATCGCTCGGGGAGGATAAGGATGCCCGGAAGTGGGAGGATGCGTTTTGGCGGACTGACAGGTGGTGTCTTGCCTTGTCGGCAACAAAGCTGTTGAATGCTGCTGAAAAGGAGTTCTGTACCAGAATAAGGGAGTATTACAATAAGGAGGACTACTCATTTTATCTGGGCGATCTGGAGCAGATTCTGACGGAGGAGGACAAAAGACACATAGAAGGCAGCATGGATGCATTTGCAGGGCAGTTTCCGGATGGGATTCGTGTTGGATATCAGGCGGACGAAGTGCGTAAAAACCTTTTTGGGGGATGTGGGGAAGCAGAGACGTTGCACGAAAGGCGTGATGAGCGCAAAACACTGCTGCGTTTTTTGAAGCTAAAGGAATTTCTTCAGAAAAGACTTGGGGAAATTTCAGTCCAGATTGGGAAGCAGGAGGAAACCATTGGCAGATTACAACTTCTAAGTGCGCATATTGGACAGATGGAAACTGACTTTTGCAGGCAGATACGGATTTACCATTTGAGGGAGCTGCAACAGAAGATTCACCGTAACCTGGAGGGATTTGATACTTCGCTCCAGCAAAAGCTGACAGGGTATGTCCGCGAGGAAGTGAATCTGTCCATACTGGCTGAAAATGTTACTCCATTTCTCACAAAGGAATGGGAAACATACCTTGGCGGCGCTTTTACGGAGTGGATTGCAATGGAAACGGACTTGCTGAACCAAAAGCTGTGGGCAGAATGGAAGCAGAAGGTCATGGAACTGATGAGCCAGGATGCGAATTTAAAGATGGATTCGGATATTGTAGAAGATTTGCGTGAAATTGTTGAGGCGATTCATCTGACAGAGTCCCTGCCGGACATCCCCGACAGTGTGGTAAGACAGGATAAGGGACTTCTTGACAGCGAGGCGCTGCCGGTTGTATTTATCGCGGCGGGCGCCATTGCGGGGATTGCAGGCGCCCTGCTGCCGGGGCTGGCGTTCGCTGCAATCGGGGTAAAAAGCAAAATGAATCAGGAGGAGGAAAAGGAGCAATTCAGGAAGGAGATTCTGGAACATGCACTGCTCCAGGAGAGACAGCTTTTAAAGCGCATGAAGGAAGACGTTGATGCGGAGCTGAAAAAAATGGACGGTAAAATAAACCAATGGACACATATGCAGTTTATTCGAATCAGTGATGCCGTCAAGACATATTGCGAGAAGCTGGTACTGCATAAAAATACGTTATTGTCGGAAAAGGAAGACATAGAAACAAAATTGTAAAAAACATATGATGGCTGGGAGGAAAGACCAATGGGATTTCATGAAGAACAAGAGAAGGCTCTGAAAATTCAGGAGCTTGCAAAGAAAAGCGCAGTGTTAATCGGAAAGAAAACGGGGAGTATGGTGGATGGCATTGAAGCCGGAATTGAGGGGATGGAGACAGAGTCGCAGGCAATGCGGGAGGAATCCCAGCGGCTGGGCGACAGCATGTTCCGTACCCTTTTTATGGGAACCTTCAAAAACGGAAAAAGTACCACAATCAATGCGATTCTGGGGGAAGAGATGCTTCCGGCAAAGGCGACGGCGGCGACAGCCGTCATCAGTCAGGTAAGCTATGGAAAGGACAGCAGCCATGTCAAAATCTTCCGCATGGGCAAAAATGAGCCGCAGATACTGTCCCTGGATGAATTTTTCCAGCAGTATCAGCTTACAGAGGAGGACGAGAAAATTATCGAGAATACCGGGGAGCTTGACCGTTTTTCAGACATAGAATACGTTGAGATGCAGAGCAGCCTTGCCCTGTTCCGGGACGGTGTGCAGTTCATTGACTCGCCGGGGCTGGAAGAGGCTTCGGCAAGGACAAAGACGACCGACAAGTTCCTGCCAAAGGCAAACGCGATTATTTTCCTGCTGGATGCGACAAAGCTTTTCTCGGAAAAGGAAAAACATTTTGTGAAAACGCATTTTGAATATGCGCAGGAAGTGCCGAGGAATGTGTTTTTTCTGGTGAACCGTTTCAACCAGCTAAATACGGCGCAGGATCAGGAGCTGGTCAGAAAGTCTGCAACTGCCCATTTAAAACCGGTATTTACGGATGATAATGGATATTTTGATGCAGGGCTGATGGAAAAAAGGGTCTTTTATATCAATGCATATCAGGCACTGCAGGATAGAAAGGCAGGCAGGATTCCGTACAACACAGGGATGGTGGAATTTCAGGAATCACTTGAGGAATTCCTGACTTCGGAAGACCGGATTACGGCACGCTACCAGCCCGTGATTTCCTGTATGGCGGCAAACTGCCTTGAGGTGCGCAGAAAAAACCAGCTTCAGGAGCAGGCGATGAGGGTTCCATTTGAGGAGCTGAACCGTAATTACGCGGCGGCTGAGCAGGAATTAAACGGTCTTGAGGCGGATTTGGATAGAATGCGCGGCGTGATTATGAAGACCAGCAATAATGTGAAAATGAAAATTGTGAACAGCCTGCGGCAGTTTGTCAGTACGGATATTCCTGCGGCATGGCCTGCGGCGCTGGCAGCCTGTGACAAGAAATTCGGGATGTTTGACATGATTAAGGTTGCAGTCACGAGAAATGAGAAGAAGCGTGCAGAAATTCTCCACCCGCTGGTGGAATTTGTCAACAATTTTATCGAGGATGAAATGAGCCAGTGGGGAAAGACGGTGAACATCCTGATTCAGGAAGACTTGGACGACATGGAGGCGGAGCTGGACTCGCGCACGCAGGAATTCAGTGTGAAAATGGACAATATCCTGTCACAGTTTACAGGCGTGCGGGCAAGTGCAGGCTCCGGCGGCGGGGCAAACAAGCTCCAGCTTGCGCTCAGCCTGATACAGGGAGATTTCAGTGTCGCGGTTGACAATGCCGCAGGCGGCAATTTCAGCTGGGCAGATTTTATCAAAAAATACGTGGTGCAGGCGATTATCAACATTACCATTGCAAGCATGTTTACGGGCGGGGCGGCAATTGTCGTGGCGCTGCTTGTGGAGGCGATACAGATTCAGGCAAATTCAGGAAAACGCAGAGACCAGATTTTAGACAATATAGCAGATAATGTTTTTCCGGAGATTCGCAGGAAGGTGGAGGAGAAGATACCTGATATAGAGTGCACGATCAATGAACAGTTCAGCGGACAGGGCGACAGGCTGTGTGCAACCGCGCTGAGCATGCTCGATGACAAGAAGATAGAGATGCAGGAAATCCTCAGACAGCGGAATCAGTCAGAGAATGTGTGCAGACAGGAGACGATACGCAGGGAGGCAATATACAAAAATTTATTCCAGTGCGTGGCACAGGTATATCACCTTGTGTATGACAAGCCGCTCCCGGAGGAACGCCTTGACAAGCTTGCGGCAATGGGCAGGAAAGCGGAGGCATCCGCATAGCGTATCGTGAAAAAAAGAAAGCGGGGGAATGGATATGGGATTGGCAGGCGACTTTGGGTTGCTGTGGGAACAGCAAAAAAAGCAGATGGAGTCAGCAATTCTACAGCAGGAGAAGAAACCGGAGGGTATATCGTGTATGGAATTACAGAAGGCGTACCATGCAGTTGCGCGGAAATGGTCGGATTCGCCCACGGCAGAGTATGAGTTTGTGAAACGGGTTCGGCGGGAGGATTTGAAACTGGCTGATGCATTCCAGAAGAAGCTGACAGGATTTGCCTTCAGGGAAGCTTCCAGACCCAGAATGCCGTCTGTCATTCCATATATCGGAGCAGAGTGTGCCGTCTGTCTGGCAGGCGCTTTTTTCGGATTGATCCTTGCGAGCAGATCTTTCATCGGCAGATACCTGAGTGCAGGCATTGTCATGCCGCTGGCAGCGGTTTTCCTTGGACTGATGACAGCGGGCATAATTAATGACCTGTACCAGAACAAAAGACAGGAAATATGGCACAGGACAGGGGATGAATACCGCGTGCAGATTGAAAGGCTGGGAAAAGAGCTTGCGGGCATACTCAGGGGAAAGTGATATGTGTCAGGACAGACCAATGAGAATCGCTGTCTGTGGCAAATTTAAATCCGGAAAGACATCACTGCTGAATCTGCTATTTGGTCTCGAGCTTCCAGTCCAGGCCGTAACGGCAACAAGGCTTGTCACCCGGATTATAAAAGGAAATGGTTCCTACATGGAGACGGAAGATGGAACAAGAACCAAACTGGCAACTGATGAAAGAAACCAGCTGATTCTCGGTGAAAATAATCCTGGACAGAGTCCGTCAGCCGGGATTGTTGTCGGGTGTGATTCACCGCTTTTGGGAGAGGCGGGGGAAATGGAATTCTGGGATACGCCAGGGCTGGAAGACACGGCAGAGCTTACGGAGATAACAATGCACGCGCTGGAACGCTGCGACCTTGCCATCCTCGTATTTGACGCAAACAAGTTTGGGTCATGGTGCGAGAAAATGACACTGGAAAACCTACAGGATTTACTGGGCGGAAATGTTGTGTATGTCATCAACAGGATTGATTTGCTCAACAGTGAAGAAGATTTTATGCATGTAAAAAGAAGCGCCAATTATCTCTTGAAGGAATACGGAAATGAGGTGGTCGGGCATGGGCACATATTATATACGTCAGCGTCACCGGAGAAGTCCGACATCAGTATGCTGTATGCGTTTGTCAGCAAGCTGGCAGGGGATGGAACGCTGCGTCAGGCGCTATGCGACATAGCATGGGAAAGGCGCATGGAAAATCTGCGGAAAAAGGGTGTTTTGCTGAAAAAACCGGCAGCCTGTCCGCTGTCAGGGCAGCAGGCAGGAACTGCAGTCGTGCTGGATGACAGGCAGATTTGCTTTGGGCGTGACCCGGTGCAGTGTCAGGTTTTGTATCAGGACGGCACGCCCGGAGTCAGCCGTGTTCACTGTACGCTGGTATGGCATGCGGGAAGGCGGGAATTCGTACTGGCAGATATGAATTCATCCTATGGCACATATCTGGATAATGGGATGCGGCTGATACCCGGAAAGCTTTATTTCTTAAAAATGGGAGAAGGCTTTTACCTCGGGGATGTGAACAATAAGGTTCTGACAGGGAGTATAAGGGCGTAGAATAAGTAAAAATCTTTGTACCTTGACAAATTCATACTTATATCAGGGTTTCTACCAGTAATAGGCAGGGTAAGCCGTTCAAGCTAGTTGAGGATGGATAATACAGAATGCATGTTCTTTAAAGCACTTGACAAACATATGGTCGAAATGTATAATAAGGCATGTACAAACATATATTTGGAGGAAACCATATGAATAAACTGAATGGGAGCATGGAGACGCTCAGCAGCATGCAGCTTACCGCCGACATGAATGGGCTTGACGCGGAGTGCAGGCAGCTGCTGCGTAGCAGGGAGATACTGGCAGTGATACTGAGGGATACCGTATCCGAATACAGGGATTACAGCAGGGAGGAAGTAATCGGTTTTATTGAGCCGGATTCCATCGAGTCGGACAGGGAAGTGTCAACGGGGAGGACAAATTCACAGGTGCAGGGAGACAGCCAGGAGTTCGTGAGCCTGAATGAAAAGGTTTCAAGGTTCGATATCAGACTAAAGGCAAAAAATCCGAGGCTGTCAAGGGAAAACATCACAATTAAGCTGCACATAGACATAGAGCCGCAAAGGACATACCGCCCGGGATATCCGATTGAAAAGAGGGGGATGTACTATCTTGCGCGAGAGCTTTCCTCACAGCTGTCACTCGTCACCGAAATGACGGATTACAGACATCTGGAAAAATGTTACAGTATCTGGATATGTCTGGAAGACATACCCAGGGGAGAGCAGAACAGCATATCGTTTTATGAGATGACAAACACCAGGAATATCGGAAACTGCATTACGGAGAAAGAAAACTACGATTTGTTGACTTTGATTATTATCAGACTGGGCAAAAGGGTGTATAATGGAGAAAAAGGTGACGAAGGCTATGACCTGATGCGTTTTTTGAACACGATAATGTATCCGCACAGAGATGATTTCATGGATGTTGTGTCGGATTATATTGATTTTTCCCAAAATGAGGAATTAAGGCAGGAGGTGAAGAGAGTGTTGGGGATAGGACAAGTCTGGATGAACGCCGGAATTGAGACGGGGATTGAGACAGGAATCAAGGTATTTGTCTTAGACAACGAAGAGGAAGGAATACCAAGAGAACGGGTGATTGAAAAACTACAAAGGAGATTTGAGCTTTCCAGGGACAGGGCAGAATACTATTATGATAAGTTTATCGAAGAGGAAAAGCTCATGGTTTAAAACTGAATATTCAAATATAAGAAACCTGATATAAGTATGAAATGTCAATGACACAGACTTATATCAGGTTTTTTAATGCAAATATACCATTAAATGGGGGAAATTTATATGAGTGACAACACGCAAAACGCATGGGAAAAATATCCGGCGGCATTGCCAAAGGACACAATCCTTGCAGGAAAGTACATAATTAAAAATGTCTTAGGGCAGGGCGGTTTTGGAATTACATATCTCGCCGAGGATTACAAGAAAGGGATAAAGGTCGCAATCAAAGAATTTTTTCCTGAAACAATGGCAATGAGATGCACAGCTACACTTAGTATAAAAACTTATACGGATGAGCGTCTCAAAAATTTCCGTTTTGGAATGGACTGTTTTCTGGAAGAGGCAAAGGTTCTGGCACATTTTCAAGGAAATCCGCATATTGTAGGCGTGCAGACTTACTTTGAGGAAAACGGCACAGCGTATTTTGTCATGGACTATATCGAAGGCATTGATTTTAAGACCTATATTAAGCAAAACGGTGGGAAATTGCCATGGGAGGAAGTGTGCAAAATCATGTTACCCATTATGGATGCACTTGAAACCGTACATAAAAATGGAATAATACACAGGGATGTGACCCCTGACAACATCTACATCTCAAAGGATGGCAGAGTCAGGCTTCTTGACTTTGGTGCGGCAAGATACAGCCTTGGTGACAGGAGCAAAAGCCTTGATGTGGTGCTGAAGGCAGGCTATGCTCCTAAGGAACAATATACAAGACGCGGAAAGCAGGGACCATTTACCGATGTGTATTCAGCAGCGGCATGTTTCTACGCTGCATTAAGCGGATTTTTACCGCCGGAATCGCTTGACCGTATGGAGGAGGATAACCTTGTGCCTCTCAGCGCACGCGGCGTGCAGCTGCCTGATAAGGCAGAGGAGGCAATTCTAAAGGCACTTGAAGTCCGCGCCGAGGACAGATATCAGAGCATGGACGAATTTCGTCATGCAATGTTTGGACAAAATCCTATACCAGAGCCTGTAATGCCAGACGAGAGGTCAGACGAAATGGATGATTCATCAACTGAATTACAAAAAGGAACACCAAGAAAGAAAAGGGGAATCTTTATAGGAGGGGCGGCAGCCGTAATAATAATTGTTGTCATGGCAGTCATTGGAATGCCAAACAGGGGAAAAATCAAGGATGGATACAATACTTACATCTATAATGATGGTGGTATTTATGACGGATATTTCAAGGACGGAAAAAGAAATGGACAGGGTAGATTTACATATACGAATGGTGATATTTACATAGGACTATGGAATCAGGATGAAAGAGAAGGAACAGGTACCTATCACTTTGCAAATGGTG
Organism: Lachnospiraceae bacterium UBA7205; assembly: GCA_002490665.1. GTDB lineage: Bacteria > Bacillota > Clostridia > Lachnospirales > Lachnospiraceae > COE1. The sequence continues at coordinate 83,946 of DKUL01000032.1, forward strand.
ATATTTATGAGGGGGAATGGAGTCATAATATTAGGACAGGGATGGGGGCGATTAACTATGTGAATGGCGATTCCTATAAAGGTGCATGGAGTGATGACAGGCGGAACGGACAGGGTACTATGAATTATGTAAATGGCGATTCATATGAGGGAGCGTGGAAAGATGATAAGAGAAATGGGCATGGAGTTATGATATATAATCCGCAAAGTATGCTTCAAATATATGAAGGAGACTGGCAGGATGATGAACGAAAAGGGCAGGGAAAACTTGTATGGAAAAGCGGGGAGGTATATGAAGGCAGTTGGGAAAATGATGAGAGAAGCGGATATGGAAAAGGCAGTTTTACAAATGGCAATGTGTATGAAGTCCAGCTAAGAAATGTCAATAGGTAAATTGAAAAATGATAAAAAAGTTTTTTTCAAGCAGTTGATGTAAAAAAGGGTAACTTTAATAAGCCACCCATGTGGATATTTTTAAAATTTTGAGAATCTGTCAGGCTGCATTCCGTGCCTTGTCAGGATGCGCTGCCAGATACCGTTTGCAGTGTTCCTGTGGAGTGACGGCCTCAAACGGTTTGTTATCCCGGAGCATGGCAAAAATGATATTGCAGATTTTATGCATTACAGCCCCGACAGCCACATTTTTCCTCTTGCTTTTGCATTTGTCGGTATAGTAGCCGTGGATAACCGGGTTTACGGGCATTTTCGTACCCTTATCAACTTTAAGGTTATTGAGCGCCACCATATGCAGGATGCGTCTGGCAAGGCTGGATCCCCTCTTGGACATATGTACTTTGTCGCCGTTGAATTTGCCTGACTGCTTTACGGCAGGGTCTAATCCAAAGTAGGCATAGAGTTTTTTGGGGGAAGAAAACAGTTCAAAGGAACCCATTTCTGCAATCAGCACAACTGCGCTCAGGAAAACCACACCCCGCAGGGACTGGACGAGGAAGATTTGGTCATAGACCGGTTTTCCCTGTAATTCGTCCACGGCTTTATGAAGCTCTTCAAGCATGGAATCAAGATGTTTCTGATACTCACGGTAAGTTTCTATGTACAGTTTGATCCGCAGTGCATTGCTCGGGAGTGCGCGTCCGAAAACGGCGGCATCTTCTGCGGCGGCATACAGGGCATCATATTTTGAAAGGGCATATTTTTCACCAAAACGCGCAGTTTCCCTGATGGTTTTGACCACATCGTCCTTTGGCGCGGCAAGCATGTCCGCAGCAAGGGGATAAGCCTCAAGCAGCTTAAGGGAAGTCAGCGCTGTGACTTTGCTGAATACCTGCAGGTATGCTGGAAAGGACACCTTAAGCTCCGCATTCAGTTTCAGGACAATTGCGGACTGCATGTCCTTGTAGTAATAGTAGTCGCGCACCAGATTCCGCAGGCCGATGATTTCATCATCCGGGACGATGGAAGTTTTAAGCGAGGCGTCAAGCCCAACCTTTGCAGCCTTTTTTGAATCAAAT